>NZ_SMOG01000001.1:0-255380 GCF_004353895.1 Candidatus Syntrophosphaera thermopropionivorans
CTCTATGCCGATATCGCAAAAAATATGAAGAGATTATCTCCCTCTCCAGGATACCGACAGGACCTCACTAACTATATCAATGCTTATAACTCTATGAAAGAATATCGGGAACATCCTCTCAATAACTGGTATAATGCCTTCACTAAATTGATGTGGAATATGGCAAAAACCTACTCTCTTAATGGGATTCCTCTCACGGAAAATAGCACCCTTATTGACCTTACCACTCTGACCCGTGAAGACATTATAGAAAATAACCTTTCCTGCAGAACCGTTAAACAAGCTATTGAAGCGGGGTTGTTACCAGAAGTTCCCGGATATGAATTCTATAATAATGAAATATAAAAGACTCCCAATGGCCCATAAAATCCATAGCATTAAGACCAAATTTTAATTACTCAGCTATACCTTACAGTCCAGAAGTCAAAATCATAGCTATTCCTGAATCAGGGGAAGAGCTTGATTTTGAAAAACGAATCCTTGCTTAATTAATTTAAATAGGTTCAAACGACCAGGCAATATACCCTTCTGGTTTTTTCTTTTTGAACGGATTCTATTCTTTAATTTACCGACAAAAGGAACAAAAGAAGACTTACCTGAAACAGGTATATCAAACCTTTTACCTGTGAATCCTGAAATTAACTTGGTCTTCACTAAACATAATGATAACCCGGTAACTATAATATGGGATAGAGGTGATAAGATAAGTTTTAATCGCTGTTATCTGGCATGGGAACTGAAGTTAAATAAAATATACCAGCAAAAAATACCGGAATCTGTTACTATGAGGGCTTATATTGATATTTTCCATAATGCTCTGGATGTTTGTAACTTAGCACTTAATCCATATGCAGGAAAAGCATTGATAAGTCCCACCTTAGATTTAGTTATCAATTATGGTAATCCCCTGATAACCAGAGCTTTAATCTGGAATTAATACTCAGAATTGTATAAGATACCCCAATTTTCTTAATCTGGAAAGCTGATTTCCTGGATTACAAGTCCTGTTCTCAGCTTTTATCACTTGAATTCAAAAATATAAAATAGCCAGTCTCAGTTTAAAATATTTCAATTAAAGCTCTTATTCTGGAATACAGGATAAGGTTTTCATTGACATAAATTGGCAGTTTAACCTTTATGAACTATATTTTAGATAAGGAAGAAGGTATGAAGACCAATAATCCAAGTTGGACACCCACGCTAACTCTGGCGAAACTTTTTGAGGAGCAAAAACAGTTTTATGAAGCGTTAGCAATTTATGAACTTATCTATCAAACGGACAAATCTCCTGCTATACAGGAACATATAGAAGAGATGCATTCTCGCATTGTGAATAATCCTAACAATCGTTATGATCCCAGGATAGAGCAGCTTTTCACTCCCGAAGAATTAGCCTATTTCAAGATTCTTGACCATCAGGGTTTTGAAAATATGTGCCAGGCAAGGGAAAAATTACAAGAGGGTTCGCTGACTACTGAAGTATATATTGAAGAAGATGAGGATTATTTAGAGCTGGAAGATGAGGACAATGTTAAGATTCTCTCCCAGATACTGGAAGAAATAGAACAACAAGCTCAACTTAATCTAATGGAACCGGAAAATGAGATTACTGAATACACTATTCAAGACCTCCTGATGGCTCTACTTTCTAAATTTAACAAAGAGCAAAAGCTGACTGAAGTAAGTCTCAGCGATATAGTGTCAATCATTCTGGAGATGCAGGGCTCTAAATTAAATTCTTAATGACCCCAAAAAAGGAGCAAAAATATAACAAGCTCTGTGAAAAATGCGCTAAACACTGCAAGCAAAGAGCCGATGTTAAAATAATAACCTGTCCTGACTTTGAAAAAGCCTGGGAACAGATGACGATTAAATGGGTGCTTTCTTCATCCTCTTCTAAAAAGGCAAAGAAGTAAAAATGCGTATTATAACAGGTAAATATAAGGGTCGCCCCCTTCAAACAGTTGAAGGTCACACTACTCGTCCCACTTCTGCTTTCAATCGTGAACTGGTATTCAGTGTCTATCAGGATTATACGGACAAAAGAGTTTTAGACCTCTATGCGGGAACGGGTTATTTTGGACTTGAAGCTCTTTCTCGTGGTGCTATCTGGGTAGATTTTGTAGAATTTGCTATTCCAGCTTTAACGGTTATCCTCAAAAATGTTCAGAATTTAGGATGTAGTGATTTTTGTCATATCTGGAGAAAGAATGTCTTTGCTTTTCTCAGAAGCACGGAAGAAAAATGGGATGTAATCTTTCTGGACCCTCCTTATAATAAAAGATTACTGAATCCCACTCTGGAACTTATTTTTGACAGGGATTTACTTAATCCCGAAGGAACAGTCATTGCTGAACACAGTCCTGAAGAAACTGTGGCAGACATTTATAAGGACAGAATAATCAACTTTAAAGAAGGAAAAACCACCTGTTTCACTTTTTTGCAGTAAGAGAGAAACAAATTAAACAGTTCTTTAAAAGTCAAACTGATAAATTTAAGTGAAAATATTTTAATAAACAACGGAAAGAAACTGATTGACAAAAAAGGCTGTTTAAGATGAAGAGATAAAAATGGTGAGGGAGGATTAGTCCTAATTGGTAAGGCAGCGGTCTTGAAAACCGCCGGGTTTTACCCATGGGGGTTCGAGTCCCTCATCCTCCGCCAGTAAATATAGTGTTTTTTAAATGGAGAGGTGACCGAGCAGGTTTAAGGTGCACGCCTGCTAAGCGTGTGTGGGTCAAAAGCTCACCGTGGGTTCAAATCCCACCCTCTCCGCCAGAATTTGTTGGGCAGTCGCCAAGCGGTAAGGCAGCGGGTTTTGGTCCCGCCATTCGGGGGTTCGAATCCTCCCTGCCCAGCCAGATTTTTTTATGGGATGTCGTCTAATGGTAGGACAGCGGACTCTGGATCCGTATGTGAGGGTTCAACTCCTTCCATCCCAGCCATTTTAAACCCAGTCATTTGACTGGTTTTTTTTATTCCCACTCTTTTCTGCGATATTTCTTAGTTTTCGCTAAATGTTCCTCTGCAGTCCGGGAAAAATCGTTCCGCCCATCTCTATCCGAAACAAAATAATAATAATCAGTCTGAGCAGGATTCAATGCAGCCATAATAGATGAAAGTGATGGATTGCATATAGGTGTTGGAGGAAGTCCATAATTTATATAAGTATTATAAGGCGAAGGGATTCTGGTATCTTCAAAAGACAGGACTTTCTTTTTTATACCTTGTTGTTCCAGAATGTAATTTACTGTAGGACAGGATGCCAGCTTCATTCCTGCTTTTAGACGGTTATAAATAACTCCCGCTACCAGTTGTCTCTCTTCAGGATAATTACTTTCTTTCTCCACGATGCTTGCCAGAATCAATATATCATAAAAATTATCTATAGCATAAGGGTCTATCTTTGCTTTCTTTAAAGTATCAAAGAAATTCCGCGTCATCGTTGATAAAATTTCCTGAACTGTAACATCTGGATCAAAAGCATAGGTATCCGGATAGAGAAATCCTTCCAGAGATTTGACTTTGAAACCAGTAAGTTGAAAGACGAATTCCGGATTAGTTGCTGCTTTATAGAGGTCTTCATAACTGGCTAATCCACTTCTTTCTAATCTGTGCAGGGTTTGATATAAAGAGAACCCCTCAGGAATAGTCACTCTAACTGCGGTAACATTTCCTTCTTCCAGCATTTTTAAGGTTTGCAAAAGGTTATGTTTCCCGCCAAGAGTGTAAGTTCCCGCAATAAGATGCTTATCCGTGCCTCTCATAGAAGCAAGAGTGCGAAAAAGAAATTTACTCCTGATTATTCCATTCTGCTCTAATTTTTCTGCAATGGTGGCAGCAGTATCGCCCATATTTATTTTGAGCAGCATTTCTTCTGAAGATATGGGAGCATATATATTCCAGAGCAAAACTATCACTAAAACAAGAAGGATAGCTAAAATTAGAATCCATAGATACCGAGATAAATTTTTAAGTTGTTTCATTGATTTTCCAGATAGCTTTTTAATATCATAGCCGCTGCCATTGCATCCTGAAGCTGGCGGCGCTCTTTCCAATCATAACCCATTTTAATCAATTCCTTAATTGCCTCATCGGTACTATACCTTTCATCCCAGGATTGAACTGTGATGGTAAGATGTTTGGACAGTTTAGACATAAAATTTTTGGTTTCAACTGTCTTTGGAGTGTCTCCACCTTCAATAGCATAAGGCATTCCTATTAACACCAAGGTCACCCCATATTCATTTATAATAGATTCAATCTCGGATACTAAATGCTCAAATCCTTTATTTTCTAAAACTTTAAAAGGAATTGCAAGAATGCGCGAAGGATCAGATAAAGCCAGACCTATCCTTTTTTCTCCATAATCCAGGGAAAGAATTCTTCCCTCTCGTTTTACAGATTGGATTCATCCCTCCAAATTGCTAGATACCATCTATTATTCATTGGTTTAAGGTAAAAACGAGCTACTCCACTGGCGGTAATCATAGAATTGGAAGCATAATAACTAAGTTTTAAATCGAACATACAAGGGATAATCACCCAGTCTTCGTGTCCTACCTGAGGGTCTATTTCCCAGCTACTTTCAGGTGGTATCTGAAGATGTAATTGCAACTCATCTGGAGGAGGCATTGAACCATCTGAAGACCCCGTAGTAAAAAGATTTTTAGTATATAATATCTCCTGGTCATAGCCCCACCAATCATCCCTTAAACCATCATTATTAACATCCACACCGATCTGATTAACTTCTGAAGATATTAATTCAAAGCGGAAATCTTCAGAAAGCAATTCTTGGTATATATTTATGTTTCGCTCTTTATAGGATAATTCCAGATTCTCCAGCACTTCTTGAGGGGTGCGATTTTGAATAGTGGTATCAGAATGGTCTTCCATACGAGGTCTAAAGGGATTCCAGCAACTGGTCAGTAATAATAATACTGATAACAATAAAAGAGATAATACTCTATTGGGAGAAGTCATATTTCAATTTCCCCCAGGTTGGATAGCTTGCCACTCTATAATCAAACCATTTGCGAATATACCAGTAGGCACCAGATTTAATAAAATGAAGCTCAAGCTCTCCTTGATATTGTTGTGGGATAGATTTATCAGAAGGATAACGTATTAGCTCATATTTCCGATAGATTTTAGCTTCTGTAGCAGTTATGTCATCTGGTTGAGAAACAATCTCCTGTAAATTTACTTGAACACTATCCGTCCAGGCAAATAGATTAAGCAGCATATCCTGCTCCTGTTGAGCATTCCAGCTGACAGGAAAGTTATAATCATTAACATCCTGGGCAGCAAAACGAAAGTTAAAATCTTCTGTAAAAAGACTTATATATTTAACCGCATTTCTACTATCTTCATAGCAATACTCCAGATTCTGTAAACATAAATCCCAGCTAGTCATATAACTATTCCAGGATGGAGGTTTGGCTGGAGTTTCAGCTTCCCGTAAATCAAAAAGATTACAGGAACTGAGAATTATAAAGACTAATAGAATAGGTATAAGTTTTTTCATATTTTCAATTTAAGCCTATATCTTGAATTGTCAATAGATATTTTGTCCCTCAAGCTATTAGTTTATATTTCAAAAAATTCTTAATATATAGAAGAAGTGAGGTTTCTATAAATTCACTTTTCCCCACGAAGGACAAAAATCAACCCCCCAAAATAAGAAGGTTGACTAAGAATTTCTTTAAAAAATTTTATCGGGTTAGTATTATTGATAAATCCAATCTTCTTTGATGGTAGGTTTCACTTCCGGATTTGGGTCTTCTATATCATAGGTGTTTTTTGCTATGTCGTAGGTAACTTTAATTCCTTCTTTGCCAAACTCTTTAGTAGTAGTCATAATAACCGTTCCATTTTCTTGAAAGCTGAATTTAAATTCGGGAGTATTGACCTTAGCGGGGTCAATAATTTCTTCTATCATTGAAGGCCAGGAGGCAAAGGGATCATTCTTTTGATATTCCTTAGCTAAGTTACTAATAAGGGTAAAATTAGGCAACACCTGTTCAAATTTCTTTTCTGCTAATAGTTCTTTTTCTTTCTCTTCCTGCATCTGCTTCATCCCAAAGATAAAGATGAAGATAACTCCCGCTAAAATTATGAAAATTAACAGTTCAACGATTCCTATGGAATGACCTTCTTTCATTTCCATATTATTTGTTTTCTTAGCTGGAGCAGGTTTATTTGCTTCTTTTTTTCTATTATTGGCTTTGTCAGGCATTATACCTCCAAAACATAAATCCTTTTTTTCACTTTTATAATATTATGATTTTTGTCAAAGTATTTGTTTGATTTCATTAGTAAATTGCAAATTTAATAGCCCGTTCCCAACAATGTTCTGGTTTTTCTCTTCAAAAATATGTTTTTCCTAAGATTGGCTTCTTTCTTGCATATATAATTTAGAAAATCAACTTTTTCAAAGTAGAAAAATTAAATTGCCTTATTTTAATACTCTTTTAAAAAAAACTTTAATGTCTAAGATAGGTTCAACCCCACTGAGTTCTAATCTAAAAAAGATGAAACAATTTTATTTTAAATCATAATTAAAAGGAGATAAAAGATGAAAAAATCAATGACCATCCTGCTGTCGTTGATAATGCTGATATTTAATTTATCAGCAACTATGTTTTGTCCTGATACTGGCGAAACCATTCCTGGCTTTGCCAATTCTAATTATTTTGAACCATCTACTCCAGAAAATATTGACATAGGAGCAAAGGATGTCAATTCCTGGAGTGGAACAGGACCCTGGGGAGGAAATATTCGTTACCTCACCACTGATCCCACTAATCCCAACCGTGTTTTTGCTGCCAGTGGTTCAAGTTTAACTGCAGTTGAAGGTGGAGTTTATTACAGTATTGATGGCGGAATAAACTGGCTTCCCACCACTTTACCCCGTAAAGCTTATAATGCAATAGCTTCTTCTCCCTCACAACCTGGAGTATTTTATGCTGGAGCTCGCAATGGACTTTATAAAAGCACAGATTATGGAATAACCTGGCAAGCCGCTGGACAATCTTCATCTTATATTTTAGGTTTAGGTGTCCAAGCTAATAATGGTAATGTAATTGTAATGGGAAAATCCGGTAATGTCGGTTTTTTAGTTTCTAATGATGGAGGTGCAACCTTCAATTCTGTTGGTGTAAACTCTGGTTTTATGCGTCATTTTGCCTGGCACGAAAACAATCCTCAAAGAATGTATGTAGTAATGGGAAGTTCCACTTCTTCGGTGTTGACCAGTGTAGATAACGGTCAAACCTGGACTAATTTTGGTCCAGCAGGAGATGGATGGGGTATGTATGCTTCTCCTACTGATAGCCTTTTCTGCTTAATAGCTCACGCAAATGGAATATACAGAACTACTGATGGAGGATTAAACTGGACTAATGTGCTGGGTGGCACTTTTCGCAATGTTACAGAATTCAATGGTTCATATTTTGCCTCCTCTAATGCTGGGGGAATTTTTGAAAGCAATGACCAGGGTTTAACCTGGCAAGTTACACCTCATCCAGTTGTTCAATCTACCTGGCAAGCAGCTACTTCTACCAGTGCTGGAGCACTTTTTGGACACTGGGGTGGAATATTTCGCGTCACAGGTTATCAACAACCTATAGTTCCCTCTCATACAGGGATCAATCTCGCCCTGGTACACGGTCTGGCTTATTATGCTGATACTAATGAACTCTGGGGTGGAACTGAAGGAAGTGGTCTCTATTGCAGCACTGATAATGGTCTAACCTGGGAACATAAAGTAAACGGGTTGAACAATTGGATGGTTTATGAATTGCAACCGACCAATCACCAATTCTATCATTCTGGCAGAATGTTGGTTGGAACTTTGGATGGTGCTTACACTTCTATGGATGGAGGAAACACCTGGTCTTATGTGTATTTCCAGGGTACTCAGGTTTCTGCCTGCGAAGTCCATCCTACTAACCCAAATATTTTTTGGCTTGGCTCTGCTTCCGGTGAAATTAAATATACTACAGATGGTGGTCAAACCTTTAACACTTCAGGTGGCGGATATTTTGGATACGCACCTCGTTTAAAATTGGGAAAAGCTCCTGATGGAAACTTACGTCTCTTCTTATGTTTCCAGGGAAGTGCTACTGCAGTTTGGTATTCTGACGATGGAGGTGCTAATTTCGTTCCTACTACCGGATTAGAAAGTACCACTTATCAACCTATGGTCTCTATCAGACCAATTTTGGGAGATCAGCCACAAATTATTTATGCTTCCACAAACTCAGGAGTTTTTAAATCAACCGATAATGGAGCTACCTACTCTTTAACTGGAATGACTGGTTTCAGTTGGAGCGTTTTAGCCGGACCAGGTCAACAGGTTGTTTCAGGAAAGGATAATGGAGTTAGTTATAGCACTAATGAGGGAACTACCGCTACCTCTATAACCCAGAATCTTGAAGCTAATGCCACGATCTGGCAAATAGCCTGGGGCAGCAGTACCAATCAGGTATATATCGCTACTCGTGGAAGAGGCATCCTGGAAAATCGCTTTGACTCGGAAGAATATCTACCTCCTACTAACCTAACTGCAAATCCACTGGATAGTGCAATCCTGTTAAATTGGACTCCTCCAGCAGGAACATTACTTCCTGTTTCCTATATTATCTGGCGAGATGCCTATCCTCTTGTATCTCTTCTTGCTTCTCAAACCTCCTATACCGATTCAGGTTTAATCAACGGACAAGAATATAAGTACTTTGTATCTGCGGTTTATGAAAACGATATACATACTTCAAGTATACAGATAATCACAGCAATACCTGCAATTCCAACTTATCAACCTGTGGTTAATCTAACGGCTGAAGTCTCCAATTATGATGTAATTCTTAGCTGGACTGCACCCGGAGCTGGTGAAACTGGGTATAAAATCTATAGAGATGACAACCTTATCTATACGATAACCGACCCTTCTATTACCAGTTACACTGATACTGGACTTACTGCAGGCAATTATTTATACGGTGTTACAGCAACTTATCCCACTGGAGAATCTGCACCAGTTACAGTTAGTGTTACTGTTGTATCCAATTATGACCCGAATATACCGGGATTAATCACAGAACTGAAATCCTGTTATCCTAATCCTTTCCAGAACTCTACCTCTATTCATTACTCAGTAAAAGAACAGGTACCAGTGGAAATACGTATTTATAATGCCCGAGGTGAATTAATCCGTAAATTGGTAAATGATAACAGAGCACCAGGAAATTATAATATTGTTTGGGATGGACGCATGCAGAATGGTTCTCGTGCTCCCAGCGGAATCTATTTCTATCAGATGAAAGCAGGTAACTTTAATAGCCAACCCCAAAAACTGCTACTGATGAAATAAGCATATGAGATAGGCTCTATTTCATAAAAAAGGGAAAGATTGAACATACCTTGATCTTACCTTAATTATAGAAATGAAAAGGATAGGAATTATCTTTTAGAAGAGCATAACTCTCTCTGATTAAAGATTTCTTTATCCTTTTCATTTCTTTTACCATTTATATATTAATTTTTAGGGTTCATTATCATCAATCGGTGTGAAGATGTCCTCATCTGCATCATGCAAAATCAGCTAAAAACATATCCGAAAGAAATTGAAAGCGGGATAAGTAATAGTGTGCAGATGTCTTCATCTGCACCAAGCAGTATAACCTTTACACTTATTTGAAAGAAATTGAAGGCGGGATAACTTTTACATGTGGTTTTATAAGTAATTTTATAAGTTAATCACGCACTTGTGAGCTTGCGATAAAGTGAAAGTCATTAGGACATTATGCAAAGAAGGACCTTTGCATACCATAACCTTTGCATACTATAACTTTTTCATACTATTCCTTTGTATACCATTACCAATTTATATAACATTTTGAAGTTAAGGATATTTCTCAACTTTTATTATAGGCTCTGACAAATTTAAATCTTACTAATACAATCATAATATAGACCTAAAGTCTATACTAAGTTATAAATAAGCGCTGGCAAGTTTAAATTGTGCACGAATACAATCATAGAAATAAACTTAAAGTCTATAATAAATAAGCCCTGACAAACCGAAACTTGGTACTCTGTCAGGGCTTTTATTCTTTTTGATAAAGAAGTTTTTTACTTCATCAGGATCATCTTCTTAGTACTGCTATATTTACCACTGCTCATCTTATACAGATATACACCACTGGCTACAGGCTGATTATGATTATCTCGTCCATTCCAGACTACTGAATAATGACCTGGAGTTTGGACCTCATTCACCAGAGTACGTACCAGCTGTCCCTTCAAGTTGTAGACCTCTATGGTCACAGGACTGGTCTCTTTCACACTGTAGCGAATAGTGGTCTCTGGATTGAACGGATTAGGATAGTTATTAAACAATTCTGTTGCCAGAACAGGAATATTCTCATCATCTACTGGTGTTACACTTCTAACCATCACATCATCTACCAGGAAAATAAAGGCATCATCAGAGACACACTGGATTCCCAGATAGACATCACTGTTCATATAATTGGTAAGAGGATAGGTGTATTCCGTCCAGGCTACCGGTGCTTCTACTGGGTTGTCTCCACTGATAATAATAAAATCAGAAGGATTTGTCCCACTCGTAGAGACTCCCACTTTAAATCTTTCTAATCCATATTGATTGGTATAGGAGCGTGCCCAGAACTTCAATTCTACAGGATAATGTAAAAGAGGACTGATTAACCAATCATTATTAGGTGGATTAATGCTGGCAAAAGAAGCTGCTTCCTTGATGCCACTATGAGGATTGGCTCCGGTCAAAGGAGGAGTGGTAGCGGAAGGTACAAAGATAATGTATGCCATTGGAGAACCAGAATTGGGAAAAGTAACATTCTGTATTCCCACAGTATTGCTCTGGTCTACATCTATCAGTGTCCAGGGTGCAAAGCTAAGAGCAAAATTGGCATAACTTTCAAAACCATCCTGGAAAATTAATATACTTTCGTTCAATACAAAATTAACCGTAGTTGTCTGTCCAGTTACTACAACTACATTCTCTTGAATAGCAGGTAGATATCCTGAAGCAAAAACGGATACTGTATGAGTTCCAGTTTGAACTAACATACTGTAGGCTCCACTGGTATTGGTAATAGCAGTTACATTCCCACAGGAAACAATAGCTCCTGCTATGGGAGCATTAGAGGTATTACGTACTACTCCAGCAATAGTGCCAATATAAGTTACTTTAATTAAAGTATTGGAAAAAGCTGCTTCAGATTGGACATTATTGCTATAGACAGATTTTACTGCCCATTTATAAGTACCATCAGGTAAGTTAGACCAGCCTGTATCAATAAATGTAGTATCCTGAATAGCTGTATCCGTTAATAAAATCCAGGAACTTTCATTGTTTTCCTGTCCCTGTAAGAGACGCCAGACTTTATAGCCCAATAATATCCTATCCTGTACAAAAGATCGCGACATCTCAATTCTGGATATTCCACTCTCCCGCATTCTTGCTCTATTAGAAGCTTCTTTTTCAGCGAACGCTGCCGCTTCCCTTTCTGATAGACCTCTCATTTCAAAAGGAACAGAACAAACAGGCGAATTTATTACCTTCCCTTGAGCAGGACCGACATATACATCATCAATATACCAACCCGCATAATTGACTACCGTAGTAGCATACATTTGGAACTGGATTTCTACTTCGGACAGACCAGCATAGGAACTGAGGTCAACCACTCTTTCTTGCCATTGGGTATTGGTGTAATCCCAGGAAGGACCCCAGATTACTGTCCCATTAACCGCTACTTGACAGAAATCAAAATCACCAAAGACATTCTCCCAACTCCAGAAACGAAGTTCAGGATTGAGAATACCAGCCAGATTAAAAGTCTTGGTGAGATAATTGAAGCCCCCGGAATTGGTATAGTTGGTGTAAATTTTAGTGCCCCACATTCCTGTCCCAGAATAGCAAGTGGGGGGTGGAATTACATTAGTTCCGGTATATTCCGGTACCCAGTTTGCTACATCGTAGGTATTTGTCCATTCCCAATCACCTAAAGGATTAGACCAATTAGAAGAAGGTACCCATCCACCATCATTGAGCTCAAAATCATCCACTCCAGAGATATTTGTTGAAGAAGGACTACGCCAGGCTATAGAAACATGGTTTTGGGTTGGAATTTCTGTGGCTATTACCTGGGTTGGAGGATAAGCAAGTTCATTAAGAACTATATCTCCCATATTTACATTAGTTGAACCGACATCCACCGTTCCCGTTGCATTCTGATATCCAGAACAAGAGGCAAGATAGCTATAAGTGTGATTCGCATATACATTATTAATAGTAAACTGACCAGAAGCATTAGTAGTAACCTGATAATTCGCATAACCCGTAAGATTTATGGAGGCATCAGCAAGTCCTACCGTAGGTTGGTCACTTCCTACAATCCTTCCAATAACTGTTACCTGAGGCAATGGAGTGAGCACAAAGTTAGTGGTCACCGTCTCATTTTCTACTACATTAACGGTATTGGTAGCATCATTATAACCAAATTTACTTGCTTTAACCTGATGCGTTCCCACCTGGACATAAGGAAATGTGAAAGTTCCCGTAGAACTGGTAGTGCAGGATAAGGTAGTTCCAAGAACCACGACCGTTGCTCCTTCCAGCGGAATATTACCTGGTCCGTAAACTGTACCCGTGATAGATCCTAAACCCGAAGTGATAAACATCAAAGTTGTCTTGGGAAAAGTAGCTGTCGGTGTAGCTGTAGGAGGATTGGAAGGATCATAATCTACCGTATCACTAAAGACATTGCGAGTCCTATTTGCAACTGTTCCAGTTTGAGTGCGAAAGAGATCTGAGGAGCTATAATATTGAGTATCCATAGGACGCTCAACCATTACTACCAGGTTTCCTCCACCATAAGGATAAGGGTTGGTGAGATGGATCAAGATATCATTCTGCCCGCTGGGATAATCCACATTGTCACTGAATACAGAAGTCAATTGAGTTGAGGGTATCCATCCAGCTGCAAGGTCAGTCTGAGTGGTCTCTCCTATCCAGATATTAGTTGGCATATTAGGTAGATTAGTCACAAAGTTATTATAAAATTGGATATCGGTAAGCAAACCTCCTACATTGATTTCTGAAGCAAGATATACGGTTTCAAAGAGGGAGTTCTTATAGTACATATCTACTGGCATACGACCGGTGCTGGTTCCTGTGCCTATTGTTACGCCTATCGTACCTTGAGGATACACCAGTACATTTAAATTAGAGCTCTGATTATTTGCAGCTATTTCATCTCCAGTTAAGGATACTTCACCATAAATATAAGTAGTACCAGATTCGGTGGGAGTCCAGGGAATAGTGAAATCCAGAGTCTGTAGAGAAGCAATAGCTGTTCCTGCTACAGAATTAAGCAGAATTCCGTCTTCTTTCATTAATTTGACCGTATAGTTAGTCTGGGTTGCGGTTCCATTATTCTTTACTTGTATGATATAGGGGGTAACTGCGCCCACACTGGTATTGGGAGGACCACTGATACTCAAGCATCCTAAATCATTTACAATTGCTTGTCCCGTGTAGAAAATGGTAGTCTTAGGGAATTGACCGGACACAGTTGCACTTGCTGGAGGATTGGCAGGATCATAGGTGGTACTATCACTCTGAACTTTTCGTGCCCTATTAGAGCCTACCGTCTGAGCTAAGAAATAATCGGATGAAGAATAATACTGAGTATCCATAGGTCTTTGGACCATCATTACCAGATTTCCAGGAGTATGCATATAAGGAGTCTGTAAGGGTATAGTGATGGTATTAGTTCCTTCTGGATAAGTAACATTACCGTCAAACACCAGAGTTAATTGTGTGGAAGGTATCCAACCAGCACTCAAATCTGCTAAATTAGTTGAACCTAACCAGATCTTGGTTGCTCCGTTTGCCGGAGAATCAGCAAACTGATTGTAGAAAGCTAAAGAAGTTATGGTTCCACTGGTAAAACCAAGTTCATCAGAATAATAAAGACATTCAAAAAGTGAATTCTTATAGAAGAAATCCATTGGGATACGAGCTGTTTGATCTCCTGCACCTATGGTTACTGCTTGTACGCCTTCTGGTTGGACAGCAATATTAAGAGGAGGAGTTTGATCGTTATTAGGATTTTGATCTCCGGGTAAGACTACCTTACCATAAAGGACACCAGGACCTGCTGTAGTAGGTGTCCAGGGAATAGTATAGGTTAAAATTTCACTAGGTTGAATGGTAGTTCCATTTACCGAACCAACTTCCTGAGTGTCTAATAATAATTTAACTTGATAAGTTGATTGAGCATTACTACCCCGATTACGAACAGTTACGATGTAATTATAACTCTGACCTGCAGTAGGAGTGGTGTTTCCAGTAATAGAAAGAGCTGCTAAATCATTCGGAACAGCTACTACGGGATTAAACTCATAAACAGTTCCTTCACCGGGCCATACATTAACAGCATTATTTGCAGTAGTAGTAGAAGCAGTAGCCGGAGTACCTGGTGTCACACTATAGAACCAGCCTGAACCTCCAGGAAGCATATTGATACCAATGGAGGCAGAAGGGTTATTTGGTGTTCCTTCGGCTGAGCCATAGACAAAGTCAATTTTACCATTTTCATATAATCTAACCTGTAAGTTGAAAAAAGGGGATAAAGTTGAACTATAGTTCCACCTCAGGTTAGTATATTGAATGGTAAAAATGCGATTAGGAGCTGTGCCGGAAAGTAGATATTCACAAGTACCTGCTGCCAGGCTGCAGTCATCCCATAGGGGTGCAATGACGGGAACAATAGTGGTAGAAGTTAAATTATTACTCAAGTTACTACTCGTCTGAGAAGTACCTAAACCAATCCAGCCATTTGATGAGATTTTAATCTCTGTATAGCTATTTTCTCCATAGGGGAAGGTAAATTCAATAGGAATAGCTGAGGAAATAGCATCATCAGAGGAAATACCTGCATTTGTTCCCGTGATGGGAGTGTAGGTCCCATTTGTGGCATTGAAGGTATAGTATTCATCAATACCTGCAAAAGCAAAACCTATGATTACCCCCATCAATAAAATTAAAATGAATCGCTTCATTATCTTTCTCCTCTTTTGTATATTTACAATATTATTTAAAAGTTTATATGCATAAAACTGTCAATTAAAATATACCAATTATTATAGAAATATTAGGTTGATGTTGCAAATATTCCATCTTCATAAGACAGAAAGAGTTTCACTCTTTTTATGATGTTAATGTTCCAGCTAATTTGATTTCCTTAGTGGGCAAAGTCTTCCCTGGCTTGTTAATTTGCCTGGTATAAGAATATCTCTATCATGCTGATATGCTTAGGGTGCTCATTCTTATGGTATTCAGATATTTCTGGGGTATAGATGCCAATGGTGTGCAGATGTCCTCATCTGCACCAAGCGTCATCAGCTAAAAGCATATCGGGAAAAAATTGAAGGTGAGATAACTTCAAAATGTAGTTTTATAAATAATTTCATAAGCTAATCACGCAACTGTGGTCTTAGCGATAAATCATAATCTTGAGGACTTGATGCAAAGGAGGACCTTTGCATACCATTAGCTTAGCATACCATTACCTTTGTATACCATCATCTTTGAATAACATTACCTTTGAATACCATAAAGGGTACCTTTATATACTATTCATTTTTCATTTTAATCAGCTTTAGATAACGTACCAGACAAGAAATAGTTTGACAGAATAGAATTATAGAAAAAAAGAGAAGTATTGATAAAGGAGCAGTTTATGAGTTCTATAACCATTCTGGGATGTATGTGGGGTGATGAAGGAAAGGCAAAGATAGTAGATTTTATTGGTGCAGAAGCTGATGTGGTTGCTCGTTTTCAAGGTGGAGCTAATGCTGGGCATACTATTGTGCTTGAAGATAAAAAATATATATTCCATACAGTACCTTCTGGGATTCTTTATCCTGAAACAAAATGTGTAATTGGCGCGGGAACAGTGATTGATCCTTATGGGTTAAGGGACGAAATGGAATCACTAATAGCACAAGGAATAGATTTTACTAATAGATTATTTATTGATGACCGAGCAGGATTGGTTTTATCTTTACACAGACAATTGGACCAGAAATCTGAAGAAAATCTGGGAGCAGGAAAAATTGGAACTACGGGAAAAGGAATTGGACCTGCTTATTCTGACCAAGCTGCCAGATGTGCATTACGAATAGGAGATTTACGCTATCCAGAATGGTTAGAGCAGAGGCTGGATAACTTTTATAAATACCATCAGATAACTCTTTCTGCTTCTGAGCGCAAAGAAGAGTTAGAATCTCTTCTGGAAGTGGGAAAGTTTTTTCAACCATATATAGCCCAGACTGACCAAATGCTAAGGAATTGGTATAGAGAAGGGAAAAGCATACTTTTTGAAGGAGCTCAGGGAACTCTTCTGGATTTAATCTATGGCACTTATCCTTTTGTCACCTCTTCTCATACCGTTTCGGGAGGTGTTTGTATAGGAACTGGTTTCCCTCCTCGCTGGTTAGATAATATTTTAGGTGTCTTTAAAGCTTATACTACCAGAGTTGGAGCAGGACCTTTCCCAACTGAAATAGAAGGACCGCTGGCAGATCAGATTCGGCAAAAAGGAAATGAATTTGGTTCAACTACTGGACGTCCCCGTCGTATTGGTTGGTTTGATGCTGTAGCTGCTCAATATAGTGCCTCTTTAAATGGCATAGATAGTTTAGCCATAACTTTATTGGATGTATTAACTGGTCTTCCCGAGTTAAAGATATGCACATCCTATCTTAAACATAATCAAAAACTACCTGGCTTTGTTACTCATCCGATAGAATTAAAAGAGATTCAACCTGAATATCTTACACTTCCTGGATGGGATATAGATATCAGTAAAATGCAGAAATGGGATACTTTACCGAAAGAAGCAAAACAATATCTTGAGGCAATTCAAGACCTGCTTAAATTGCCTGTAAAAATTGTCTCAGTCGGACAGGATCGTCGTCAAACCATAGTTAATAAATAAAGAGAAGGTATAAAATGAAAAAAGGTTGCTTATTACTTTTATTATTGGGGATAGGATGTATTTTTGCTCAACCATTAGAGTTTCCGCAACCCCAGTTTATCACTCCTATCTTTGATAGTTTCACCCGAAACTACGTATCTACCAGCGCTATGGGTCGTGGCTATACTGGAATAACTATTCCTGGAGGTATGGATAATGCGCTTTTGAATCCAGCAGCCTATCTACCTGATAAACCTGCTCTTCATCTGGAACTGTTAGCCAAACCCTCTATTAAAGTAGATTTTTATGCTGCTCAGGATACCAGCACAGGCTATAATATGACTGCTAATGATAGATTGACCTCACCTGTTCCTTTTGGTATCTTTGCTGTCGGAAGTTCTGTGAATGACCATATCAGTTATGGATTTCTCTATTCAATGCCCAAAACGGTCAGGATGGAAGATTTTAGCGTGGCAACGAATATGGGAATGAGCTTGATTGTGCGCTATCCTACTTTTAATTTGCATCAGTTCACTGCTAATGCTGCTTATCATAAAGACCAATTTCACTTTGGAGTAAATCTACATAATCAGTTTTACTATCTTGGAGATGTGACCTTTCTTCGCACTTTTGATAGAGTCAGGGACACCAAATATCTTCTGCGCCCTCAGTTTGGCTTTCTTTATACAGGAGAGAATATAAACACTGGGTTAACTCTGGTTCCTCCTCAAAAAACTAACTGGGATCTTAAATATGTTATATACGATACAAAACTTCCTTTAAATGTTTCCGGAGGAGTAGCCTATAAGCATAATGGAACTCAGCTGGCAGCAGAACTGGAATATGAGCAATGTAGTGCTATATGTGATGAATTTAAGGATCGTTATACTTTTCACTTAGGTGCAGAAAAGACGATTGAACAATATACCTATCGTCTGGGTTATATCTATCATCCAGAAGTCTGGCATGGAGATTATTTACTTCCTGATGCTGCATCAGATACGATTTCTATTTGGTGGGATAAAATTCTTCCTGGTGGAACGGTGAAAAAGAATACTCAACATATTCTAACTGGAGGATTTAGCTGGCATCATAAAGATGTCAATGTCAATCTTTCTGGATTGGTGAATGTAGCTAACACTGCACCAGTAAGTCAGATAAGCCTCTCTGTAGATTTGTATTTTAGTGCTTTTCAAAGGAAAGATTTCCTTTATTTTGGTAAATGACTAAGGTTCAAATTCGGCGTTTAGATGATTATAATTTGCCTCCTCTGCAAGAAGCAGTGGATGAATTTCTTAATCAAGAATTTAATTCTCACTGGAAACATAGTAAAAAAGTTTTATTAAAACCAAATCTTCTGGGCGCTTTTCCTCCTGAAAGAGCTGTGACCACTCATCCTGCTCTGTTAGAAGCTCTCATTCTCTATTTTCTGGATTTGGGCAAAGAAGTATGGATTGGAGATAGTCCAGGGGGAACAGCTAATGTTGAAAAGGTGTGGCAGACTTGTGGATTACAGGATTTAGCGGAACGTTATCCAGTAAGACTGCTCAATCTTTCCACTACAGGCTATAGAGAATTAATCTATGAAGATATATCGGTCAAAATCTCTGATATTCTCTGGAATTTTGGAATAATCATCAACATTGGTAAACTTAAAACTCATAGTTTAGTCGGTTTCACTGGAGCTCTGAAAAACCTTTTTGGATTGGTACCTGGTTTGGCTAAAAGTGATTATCATAGACTTTATCCCAACACCAATGATTTTTGTAGATTGTTAGTAGCAATCTATCAATTAACCAAAGAATACATATCTTATAGTTTTATTGATGGTATTTTGGGAATGGATGGACCAGGACCTTCAGCTGGAAGAGTTCGTAAATTTGGATTGCTTCTGGGCTCTAAAAGTATATCCTCTCTGGATTATGTAGCTTCAAAACTGATGGGTTTTAAGTTAAAGGATGTGCCTTATCTCTGGGATGCTTTACATAAAGATGGACAGTTAATCTCTGATATCCAGATTCCTACCAGCTTCCAGGATTTCAAATTGCCAGATGTGGATATCCGAACGGTTAAAATGAGCAATAAGTTTTTGCGTTATGTCCCCAGGATAGTTCGTTATCCTTTTCAACGCTTATATGACCGTCGTCCGATAATAGCATCCCGTTGTCAAAAATGTAGCATTTGCGTAAAAAGTTGTCCTGCTAAAGCTATCTCTCCTCCAGATAAGATAAACTTTCCTGTTATAGATAGAAAGAAATGCATCAAATGCCTCTGCTGTCATGAGATGTGTCCCTATGAGGCAATAGATATTCATAAGACTTTATTAGCAAAGATGGTGGGATAATGAAAAAACAAAGTAACAAAAATAGACGGTTCCTCAATTTCATCTATGTTCTGCTTATTTTATTGTTGTTAAGCTGGATTCTTTTCTGGGGAAATAATAGTTTTTATAAAAAATGGAAGCTTAAACGAAAAATAAACCGTATGGAACAACAGTATAACGCATTAAAAGCACAAAATGACAGTCTTGCTAATTATAACTACCGATTAAAGACCGATCCAGAAGCAGCAGAAGAAGTAGCAAGAGAAGAGCACGGCTTAATAAAATCTGATGAGACAGTTTTTATCTTCAAAGAAGCCACTAATGATAGTCTCAAGCAAGATCAACAGACTGGTAAAAAATCATCTAAGTTTCCTGTAACTAAATCTATTATAAAAAAATAGGGTTATGGCTAACCAGAAAGTTCCACTATTTTCAGCACAGGAAGAAAGAGAGCTAAGAAAGCAACTGTCTTTATTACTCTGCTGTTCCCAAGCCAGTCAATCTCAGGATATAATTAATCAACTGCTTCATTTTTATGTTCCAGATAAAACTAAAAAAGAACCTTCTTTAACCAGATTTCGCTATTTCTCTGCTGCTCTTATAGAACAGTTAATAATACTTCTTCAAGATGAACAATTTTTAAAGCCTTCCAGATGGACGGATTTTTTTGAGCTTTTAAACTATTTTCCTTTATCTTTAGAGAATCCTATCCCTCATCATCTCAAAGAGACCATATCCAGTTCAGCTAATGACAATCCTTTTTATCAATCTGATAACTTTATTCCCTTGCAGCTATCTTATCTTCTTGCTCAATTGGAAGATAGTGATACTGCTTACTCACTATTAAAACAACTAAAAGAAGATATTTCTATAACCACATCTTTTTTTCATTTAATTTATAATCTCACTCTTGCCAGATTACTTATTCTGAAAAACAAAAGATTGGATTTTACTGAGCTCTGGCTTAAGTTAATCTATAAATACTATCAAGAAGATGGAAGCGAAACTGCTCTCCATTTAATCCTCCAATGGCAAAAAATGATTCCCTGGGGGAAAAATGCCTCTTTAAAGAAAAAAGTGCTGCAAACCTATTCAAGTGATTGGAAGTATAATAAAACTCTGCTTTCCGCATTTATACTGAATGAGTTGGTTACCCTGGAGAATCATTTGATTAAACCAGAAGAAAAAATAAGATATGTTCACATTTTGCTGTCCCTACCTTCTTCCTATATGTCTTTTGAACAGTTGCAATATCTATATTTTTTCGCCGGGAATTATTATTCGGGAGTGGAACAAAACTTCCCTAAATCTATCAGAGCATATCATCATTCCACTTACTATCTACATAAGAGCTGGCTGGCTCTGCAAAATTTATCTCAATTTTTGAGAGAAAATCTTTCCCCAGAACAGATGGTGCAAATTATGCCCTATCTGGAAAAAAAGGTTATCTCTCTGGCTAATCAAATTAATTTACAAAATAGCACCTATGTTGATACTTTGCACAAGAATTACCTTTTGATAAGTGACCTGTATCATCAGGTGGAAGCTCTTTCTATAACAGACCATCTCACTGGTTTGAAAAATAGGCACTATCTGCATAATAATCTTTATCATACTTTCCAATTAGCTGTTCGTCATAAAGTACCTATTAGTTTTGCCATACTTGATATTGACCATTTTAAACAAGTAAACGATATTTATGGACATCTGGCAGGAGATTATGTACTCCAAACCCTTGCTGAGTTATTGTTGAGTTTTTTCAGAAAAAGTGATGTTATTATTCGCTATGGAGGTGAGGAATTTCTCTTAGTTCTATTTGATATAAAGAAAGAGAATATGTTGAAACTGATGGAAGAATTTCGTGCTAAAATAGAGAATTATGAATTTATCTATCAGGAGAATAAGTTTCATATTACTATCAGTACTGGTTGCGTTTGCAATTGCTTTGCTTGTTTAAATGACACTGCCTTAAATTCCTATATAGAAAAGGCGGATAAGGCACTTTATACCGCAAAAGAAGCAGGACGGAATACAGTAGTTTGTTTCACAGAATAAAATTCCTGCTTGACAGCTTATCTTATATAAAATATTGATTTATTGAAGGAGTAGTAATGGCAAGAGTACTTGTTCAAAATCTTAATAAAATATATGATAATAATGTTCATGCCGTTAAAGATGTAAGTTTTGAAGCGGAAGACAAAGAATTTTTAGTGTTAGTGGGACCATCCGGTTGCGGGAAAAGTACTATCTTGAGAATGATTGCTGGTTTAGAAGAAATTACCAGCGGTAATATCTGGATAGGCGATAAACTGGTCAATGATGTCCCCCCTAAGGATAGAGACATTGCTATGGTGTTTCAGAATTATGCCCTTTATCCTCATATGACCGTCTTTGATAATATGGCTTTTGCCTTAAAGCTTAGAGGTGAAGATAAACAGGTTATCAAAAAGAAGGTTCAGCATGCAGCGGAGCTTTTAGGTATTCAGGATTTGCTGAAACGCAAACCAGGTCAACTTTCAGGGGGACAGCGTCAGCGTGTAGCTTTAGGGCGTGCTATTGTCCGTAATCCCAAGGTTTTTCTCTTTGATGAACCTCTTTCTAACCTGGATGCAAAGCTCAGAGTGGCAATGCGTTCTGAAATCGTTAAACTACATAAACAACTGGCTAATACAATGATTTATGTGACACATGACCAGGTGGAAGCAATGACTATGGCTAATCGTATAGCGGTTATGAAAGATGGCATCATCCAGCAGATTGATACCCCTCTTAATATTTACAACCATCCTGCTAATATTTTTGTTGCTGGTTTTATCGGTTCTCCTGCTATTAATATGGTGGAAGGTAGAGTGGAAAGTGATAATTCAAATCTGCTCTTCTCAAGTGAAGACTTTAAAGTTCAGATATATCCTGAACATCAAAAACTGCTTATCTCCTATGTCAATAAACCCATTATAATGGGAATTAGACCAGAAGATATATATGATGCACGCTATGATTCAATGGCAGAATTCCCTCAGCAAATAGAAACCATCTGTGACTTAGTAGAACCTCTGGGAAGTGAATATCATGTAGTTCTGGCTACTTCTCATCACAATTTCATCGCTCGCTTGGAACCTAAAGAACTTCCCAAAATGAATGAAAAGCTAACTATTAGCTTAAATATGTTTAAAGCTCATTATTTTGACCCTGAAACGGAACAGTGCTTGGTTTGAAAATGTTCTGATTCATAACGATAAGAGGCTTTTATGCATTTAAAGGTAGGTAGCTTTCTCCTCATTCTTTTATTATTTCCCACCTTAAATGCTATCATAACTCTGGATACTGCTTCCACAAACGCCTTATCTGGCATAACTATTCTCTCAAATTCTATCGCTGATTTTGCTCTTTCTCCCAATATTTCTAACACTGGTATAGCTTTTTCTGCACATATTCCATTCGGTATGACTGATTGTACAGTATATTGCTTAAATACTGCCACTCAGTTTAATCCTTTTATTTTAAGTACTGGTATTGCTCATCTGGATCAGGGTGACTATCGTAATCAGGATTACTTTTTAGGTCTGGCTTTTCACTACAAGAATCTAACACTTGGTTATACTGAACATCTTCAGTATGAAAAAATCAGTACTGGTAATAGTTATCACACCTGGTTGAGTAATATTGCGTTAACCTATTCATGTCCCGAATATGGTGCTGAAATCAAATCTTTACATTTAACTTCATCGGATGAAGAATGGCATATCTCAGCTATGGTTAAAATCATAGATGAGGTTTATGGTGCTGGCAGTTATGTTTATGTTCCAAATTATGAAGATAACTATCGGATTGCTACTTCTATTAAGCTGAACGAACCTCTTTCTTTGCTGGTATCCTGGCAAAATACACCTTCACAATTGGGTATGGGAATTAAATTAAAGATTAAACGGGGAGAGCTTACCTATGCCATCAGAACCCATCCAGAACTAAATCTTTCTCATAGCCTTGACCTTGGTTTCAACTGGTGAAAAGCTTTGTTGTCATCTCTTTCCTGTTATCTTTAACTTTTTTACTTTATTCCCAATACTATGATGAATTAATTGAACTGGATACTCCTGCTTTAGTAGATTCTGCCTGGAATAACTATTATCAGGAACTGATGGAGCTTGAAAAGCCGCTTAATGTTAGCACTCGTCTCTATCTTCAAGATACGAATAATTACTGTCTGAACAGTCTACAATATGAAATTCCTCAGGGAATATTGCTATTAAATAATCGGTATAATATAGATACAGGAAATAATGATTGGGGACTTCATCTTAATCTTAAAACGGATAGAGTAAATTTGGTTTTGGGTTCCTATAGAGTTCGTTTTGGAAGAGGGTTAGTTTGCGGGACTGGTTCTCGCAAGTTACCAGATTCTCCTTTTAAGCTTTATATGCCAACTTCTCCTTCTACATACACTCCTTCAGGTGCAGCTTTTATCTATCAAGGTAACTCATTGCAAACCCTGGCATTTGCTTCGGTCCAGAATAGAGTAGCCAGGTTAAAAGATGAAAGAATAACAAGCTTACCAACCACTAATTCAGATAATTTATCTCATACTCAGGAAAATATTTATGGCACTTCTGTAGCCTGGGTAAATAACTCTTTTCAGATTGCTGGATTACTTTATAGACAGCAATATGATAGAGCTTTTAACGATTCCCTTTTAGTATCCAATCTTAATGCTTACAGTCTTTATGCAGCCTTAAAATTACCTAATAATCAGATAAGTACAGAATTATCATATGCTAATCATCAACTTAGCACTATTCTATCCTGGAATTATCATTTGAAATCATTCAGCCAGACTCTATCCTATGCTCAAAACACTATCTACCATCAATTTCCCTATGCTCTTTCAGCTTCTATTTTAAATCATAATACCGACCGAAAAGAGATAAACTGTGATTTGAAGTGGAATGTTCTCACTAATACAAATTTACAGATACATTATAGTATTAATATAGGTCCTGCTTTTTCTGGAGAGCCTTTTTCCAGATTCATTTCTTCTCTTGCTTATAATAAAAGAGGTACTCGCTGGAAATTGAACTTCTATCAGTATGACCGAGAGTTAATCACCTGGATTGATTCTACTTATATTTCTACTATACCTGAACATTATAGAATCCAGACTACTGGTCATTTACCAATAACAACCTATTTGTTTCAGCAATTTGAATTTTCCTATACTCTCCAAAATAAAGAGGATTACACCAAAAATACCTACCATTTCCAATATTTTCTGGGTTATAAAAAGTCAATCTGGGAAATGAGATTGGGGTATACCAGCTGGCAAAGTCCACATAACTTTTATATAGCAGATGAAATTAGTCCTGAATATTACAGTATGTGCAGCTCTGAAGAAACAGCCATTTCCATTACTACTAGCTTAAAATTTAAAGAAGCTAATTTTTCTTTATATGGTGAAAAGTCTCTCTTATCTTCTAAAAAATACAGGATTAGGATTCAGCTAAAAGTATCTATCTTTTAGTTTTATTATTCCATCCTGCTCTTGCATTTAGGGCATTCTTTATAACTATCACCTTCTCTGGTCTTTTTCTCCACCAGATAAGGATTTCCACATTCCGGACAAGAGATAGGAAGGGGTTTATAAGAACTGATAAATTTACATTCGGGATAACGATTGCAGGAATAGAAGATATTTCCTTTTTTATTGCGTCTTTGAATTAGTTCGCCTTTACCACATTCTGGACAGGTAACTCCTGTTGTCTTATTTCTGGAATACTTACATTTAGGATAGTTGCTACAAGCAATGAATTCACCATATTTTCCCTTGCGTTCTATCAGAGGACTTCCACATTTAGGGCATTTCTCTTCCAGGGTTTGTGGTTCTACAATAACAATGTTCCCTTTATCATCACGAATGAATTTTTTGGTATTTTTACAGGCAGGAAAACGACTACAGGAAAGAAATTCGCCATTTTTGGAATGCCTGATTACCATCTTTCCTTCTTTACATACATCACACACAATATCTGTTTCTTCAATGAATTCCTGTTTAGATTTCTTCACATCAACTTTATTTAATAGATTCATCAGTTCCTCATAATAGTTTTTTACCAGCTCATGCCAGATTACTTTATTTTCTTCCACTTCATCCAGTTTTGTTTCCATATCGGCAGTGAATCCTACATTGAAGATATCATCAAAATTAGATACCAGAAAACGATTTACATCAATGCCTAATTTGGTTGGGAAAAAGTTCTTCTTTTCCATACCAACATATCTTCTTTTCCGGATTGTACTGATAATAGTAGCATAAGTGGAAGGTCTTCCAATGCCTTTTGCTTCCAGTTCCTTAATTAAAGAAGCCTCTGTATATCTTGGAGGTGGAGTGGTAAAATGCTGAGAAGATTCAATTTTCCCATATTCAAGGTTGTCTCCTTTCTCATAAGCAGAATCTATGGCTTCCCCAGATATTATCTTCATATAAGGATAAACCTTCAAAAATGCCTCATCTTCTACTACATTTCCATTAGCACTGAAAATTGCCTTTCCCACAGTGACTTCCACCTTGGTTCTTAGCAACTTAGCAGGTTTCATCTGAGTTGCTACAAATCTCTGCCAGATTAGAGTATATAATTTTAACTGGTCTTTGGTGAGATTTTCTGCTACACTTTCTGGGGTATAAAAAGTATTGGTGGGTCTTATAGCTTCATGGGCATCCTGAGCAGTAGATTTATTTTTATATACTCGGGGTGCAGGATTGATAAACTCTTTACCAAATCGCTCTTTTACCAATTTTCTACAATTTTCTATTGCCTCATCAGCAATGCGTAGACTATCCGTACGCATATAGGTAATAAGACCTGTTCTTTCCCCTTTAAGGTCCACTCCTTCATACAATTCTTGAGCTATTTTCATTGTCTTTTCCGAGGAAAAACCCAGAATCTTGGATGCTTCTTGTTGAAGTGTACTGGTAATAAAAGGAGGTAGAGGTTCCAGCTTATGAGTGTTTCTCTTTAAATCGGAAATAACTGCTGGGGAAGCATCTATCTCTTCTATCAACTTTTGTGCCGTAGCCGCATCCGGAATATCTATTTTCTTATTTTCCCATTTTTCCAGAGCTGCCTTAAAAGGAGGAAGATTATCCCTATGGAATTTTGCTTCTAATTTCCAGTATTCTTTGGGTACAAAGTTCTGGATTTCTTCTTCTCTTTCACAGATTAATCTTAACGCCACACTTTGCACTCTTCCAGCACTTAGTTTCTTTGCAATGACCTTCCATAATAAAGGTGAAACTGTATAACCTACAATACGATCAAGCACTCTTCTTGCTTGTTGTGCATCCACTTTAGCCATATCTATGGTAGTAGGATTTTTAATTGCATCTTGAATAGCTCGGGAGGTAATTTCATTGAATACAATACGAAAAACTTCCTTACCGCCTAGTTCTTTCTCCAGAACTTTGGTCAAATGCCAAGCTATGGCTTCTCCTTCTCTATCATGGTCACTAGCTAAATATATAGTATTGGCATCCTTAGCTGCTTCTTTTAGTTCATTGATAACCTTACTTTTCTTCTTATCTATCCTGTAAACTGGACGAAAGTTATGGGCTATATCAACTCCCAGTTCATTTTCTGGTAAATCTCTTATATGACCCATTGAGGCTTTAACATCATATTTATGTTCTAAAAACTTAGAAATAGTATTAGCTTTAGCAGGCGATTCTACAATGATTAGATTTTTAGGCATTAGGTTCCTTTTCCAACTTTTTTATTTATTCGTCGTTTTCAAAACGTCCACAGCATTTCTTATATTTTTTCCCACTTCCACAGGGACAGGGATCATTTCTACCAACATGCTGAGCTACACGAATGGGTTTTTGTTTTACAACCCCAGCATCTGGCTCAGAAAAATTAGGTGGTTCACTCATATTCTGTTGACCAGGTCTCAATTCTTGAGATTTCAGGAATGCACTAACATTTTCATGTTGCAATTTGGAGTCTTTCATCATATTCTGGACTTGTTCTTGAGTCAGAATATAGGTGGTAAACACTTTTTTGGTTACATTTTCCTGAATGCGAGAAATAAGATTTTGAAAAAGTTTAAAACTTTCTCTTTTATATTCTATCAGGGGGTCTTTTTCTGCATAAGCACGAAGATATACTCCTTCTTTAAGGAGGTCCATTTCATGCAGATGGTCGCGCCATTCTTCATCAACTACTTCCAAAAGACAACGGCGTTCAATTTCTCGCATTGATTCGGAACCCACTTGTACTTCTTTCTTTTCATAGGCTTGCAAAATCAGCTCTTTTAAAGTATTCCTTAAAAGAGGTTCACTTAGATGGTCTGATTCCAGGTCTTCTGGCTCTATGGCTACATTTAAGGCAGATTTGAACCATTGAGTAAGCCTTGCCAGATTCCATTCATCTGGGGAACTATCAAAGGAAATATTTTCCGAGATAATCCTGTCTATTGTCTCTTCAATCATCTCTTGAACTTCACGCTTTAGTGAATATCCTTTCAAAACACTTCTACGATAAGAATAGATAACCTCTCTTTGTTGATTCATCACTTCATCATATTTTAAAAGATTACGACGAATCTCAAAGTTATTTTCTTCCACTCTCTTTTGAGCTCTTTCCACCGTTTTTGTCATCCAGGGATGTCTGATGGCATCACCAGGTTTCATTCCCATTCTGGTCATCATTGGCGCAATTCTTTCTGAACCAAAAAGACGAAGAAGGTCATCTTCCAGAGATAAATAAAACCTTGAAGTGCCAGGGTCCCCTTGACGTCCTGCTCTTCCACGTAATTGACGGTCTATTCTTCTACTCTCATGTCTTTCACTACCAATTACATGAAGTCCATCTAAAGGCAAGCCATAAGGATATTCTGGTGTTATGGAAGGGTCTATACCCCTATATTCTTCAATACTTTTAGTCACCACCCCCGGTCCAAGTTTGATATCAGTCCCACGACCAGCCATATTGGTAGCTATGGTAACTGCACCAGGTTGTCCTGCTAAAGCTATAATCTCAGCTTCTCTTTGATGTTGACGAGCATTTAAAACATTATGAGGAATATTACGACGTTTTAGCATACGACTGATAGTTTCCGAAACTTCCACACTTACTGTACCCACTAAGACAGGCTTATTCAGATTGTGCCAGTAAATAACCTCATCAATCAAAGCCTGATATTTCTCATTTTTAGTCATATAGATTACATCTTCATGGTCAATTCGGGTAACAGGAACATTGGTTGGTATCGTTATTACAGGAAGATTATAAATCTCTACAAATTCAGCTTCTTCCGTTGCTGCAGTACCAGTCATACCTGCTAATCTTTCATATTTTCTAAAGTAATTCTGCAAAGTTATTGTAGCAAAAGTCTGAGTGCCTGCTTCTATTTCTACATTTTCTTTGGCTTCCAGAGCTTGATGAAGACCATCAGAATACCTTCTTCCTGGCATTAATCTTCCGGTAAATTCATCTACAATGACCACCCGATTATCTACAACCACATATTCTACATCTTTTTCAAAAAGGGTATAAGCTTTTAAAAGTTGATTGATATTGTGGAGTTTCTCACTTTTATCCATAAACCGGTTGGTTTCTCGGGCTTTTTTCTTTAGTTTTTCCTCTTCGGTCAAACTCTCATCTTCATCTATGCTATTTAAAATTTCATCCAGGCTTTCTACTACAAACAGATTTTTGTCGTGTTTAGATAGGAAATCTCTGCCCTTTTCACATAGGTCTACCGTGTTTTGATGTTCATCTACCACATAGTACAGATTGTCATCCAGTTCTGGCAGCTTCTTGTCACGCAAGTAAATACCTTCTACATCATTGACCAGCTTTTTTAGTTTGGGGTCCTGCATTATCTTGGTAAAAGCTTTATTTCGTGGTGCAGCCCTTTGAACTAACAATAGATTTCTTCCCAATCTTTCTATATCAGAATTCGGATTATCTTCTCTAAGATCTTCCCTAATCTCAGATAAAACTTTCTGTACCAGTGTGTTTTGTGCTTGAACTAATTGATTTATTTGAGGGCGAAGTTCCTGGTAAAAATTTTTATCCTGAGCAATAGGTCCACTGATAATCAAAGGTGTTCTTGCCTCATCAATAAGAATGCTATCTACTTCATCCACAATGGCATAATAGAAATCTCGTTGCACTAATTGTTCAGGTATAACCGCCATATTATCACGAAGATAGTCAAAACCAAATTCACTATTCATTCCATAGGTGACATCACTTTGGTAAGCTTTTTTCCGGGAATCAAAATCCATATCGGTTGTGATGCAACCTACGGTTAGATTATGAAAATTAAATATGGGAGACATCCATTCAGCATCACGAGCAGCAAGATAATCATTAACCGTAACTAAATGAGCTCCTCTTCCTACTAAGGCATTAAGAAATAGAGGCAAAGTGGCAACTAAAGTTTTACCTTCTCCCGTTGCCATTTCAGCTATCTTGCCATCATGCAAAACCATTGCTCCTATTAATTGCACATCAAAAGGAACCATATCCCATACAACTTCATGCCCTCGCACCATAAAAGTTTTCCCAACCAGTCTACGACAGGTATCTTTTACGATAGCATAAACTTCTGGTAAATAATCATCTAAGGTGGATTTAGTTAAAGTCTTAAGTGCTTTTTTGGTCTCATCAATTTGAATATCTATCCTGTTACGTTCCGCTTCATCTTCTTCTTCACGATAACGAATTTCCAGTTCTTCCAGTTTTTCTCTCAAATCACTTAGCTTTTCAGCTATTTCCTGTTTTATTTCTGCTACTCTTTCTCGCAACTGGTCATCATCATACTGCGCTAAACCTTCATAAATCTGGTTTATGAGCTGAACTTGTGGTAAATATTTATTTAAATCACGGGTGTTTTTATCACCAAACATTTTACGGAGTATTTTTTCTAACATTTTTCAAGTCCCCATCATATATCTACTAACTGCTAAAGAAGCAAAATAGATACATAAATCATTTCATTTTTTCTTTAAAAACTGATTGCCCTATTATGTCAATACCAAAATCTCTTTTTCTTACTGCAAAAAATAACAGACAAGCTGATTTTTATATCTTACTAATTTATAATGGATAATAATTTCTTCCTTAGCTCTCTCTTAGCTCTCTCTTACCAATTTTGTCAAGAAGTAGATAAGAGACAGATAGTTACGGAATTTTTTGTGGTCATTAAATTAATTTTTCTTAATTATACCACAAAAATAATATCTGAACTTGCATAAGTTATGGTGATACGAAGCAACAAATAAAGTGGTATGATAGATTGGATTTATATCTAAACATCTTTCTGGTTTAATCCACAACATTTTTATAGGAAAAAAAACAAATAATTCAATTGACATAATCTCTATTTTATTTTAAGAGTATTCTATTGAGACCAATTTTCCTCTACTTTGGGAATTTAATTTGCATGATAATTTAATTAACTTAGTAGATATATAATAAATAAGGAGATAGAATGAAAAAGCATTTATTAATCATCCTAATCTTGAGTTTGGTGACATTTGTTTTTGCCGCTCAAGGTTCCATTAAGGTGAGCAACACTCCTACCGCTGCGGTAGTAACTAATAGTAATGATTATGGATTGAGTGTTAGCTACAGTATAGAAAAGCTTGATTTTCAGGAAATACAGACCTCGGAAGGTTTATTTACCGACTTATGGGTAGCTGATTATGCTGCCACCAATACCATAGGTCTTCCCAAGCTTCCCCTTTTGCGTCAGATTTTCAGTGTTCCTGAAGGATCTGATGTTCAGGCAAGTATGAACTCAGTTTTGCGTAAGAATATAGACCTGAAATCTGAAGGAATAAATAATCCCATAATTCCAAGACAGGAACCTGTATCTAAAAGCGTTGACCCGGCAACTCTTCCATTCATCGTTAACCGGGAATTTTATCAAAGTCAAAACTGGACAGATTTCCCCTCTATTCAGGTTACTGATTTAGGTTATATGAGAGGCTACCATCTTTATGCTCTGGATTTTACACCCGTTCGTTACAATCCAGGGACGGGCGAAATTGAAGTAATTTATAGTGCTGAGGTTAATGTCCAATTTCTTCATCCAGACTTAGTTTCAACCAATGAATTAAGAGCCAAGACTTATTCTCCAGTTTTTGATTCTATGCTTAAAACCATCCTGATGAATCCAGATTCTAATCGGGCAAGTCTGAATCGTTATCCTATGAGTTATTTAATTATTACTCCTCCTAATTTTGTGAATGCTTTACAGCCATTTGTAAACTGGAAAACCCAGGAAGGGTACAATGTGATTGTGGCAACAACTACACAAACTGGAACAACCACTACTTCCATTAAGAATTATATTCAAAATATCTGGGATTCTGCTACTACTGAAAATCCTGCACCGACCTATTTATTGATTGTTGGCGATGTGGCACAAGTTCCAGCAAACTCCGCTTCTGCCAGTCCTGGTGGACATGTTACTGATTTAACCTATGTTCGCTTGCAAGGAACTGATTTTATACCTGAGATGTATTTTGGAAGATTCTCTGCTACAACGGAAGCGGAAGTAACCAATCAGGTTAATAAAACTTTAATGCATGAAATGTATACTATGCCCAGCGATGCCTATTTAAGTGAAGTCGTAATGATTGCTGGTGTTGATGCAAACTGGTCACCTACGCATGCTAACGGTCAGATTAATTATGGAGTAAACAACTATTTTAATGCTGCACATGGTATTAACTCTCATACTTATTTATATCCTGCCTCTCAGAATGCCTCTTCTTCCATAATTAATGATATATCCAATGGAGTTGGCTATGCCAATTATACTGCTCATGGAAGTGAAACTTCTTGGTATAGTCCTTCTTTCACTATTGCCAATATTAATAGCCTTCAAAATGTAAATGAATATCCAGTAGTGGTAGGAAATTGCTGTCTTACCAATGCCTTTGATACCGGTGTCTGTTTTGGAGAAGCCTGGTTAAGAGCAGAAAATAAAGGAGCCGTTTCTTATATTGGCGGGACTAATAGTACCTATTGGGATGAAGATTATTATTGGGGAGTTGGTTACAAACCACCTATCGTAGGAACAGGTTCACCTTTTGTCCCAGGTCATACTGGAGCTTATGATGCAATGTTTCATGATCATAATGAACCTTTTGAAGATTGGGGAAATAGTGTTGGTGCTATTATATTTATGGGAAATATGGCAGTAGTCCAAGCGAATAGTCCACGAATCAACTATTATTGGGAAATATATTCCAATATGGGTGATCCGAGTTTGATTCCTTATTTGGGCATCCCTGCTCAAAACAGTTTTGTCCCTCCAGCTACTCTCTTCTTAGGACTTGGTTCTTTAGATATAACTGCTGATCCCTATACATATGTAGCAATTTCAATGAATAATGAATTACATGGAGTTGGTTTAACTGATGCCTCCGGTAATTTAACACTTAATTTCACTCCCTTTACCGAACCTGGTACAGCTCAGTTAGTATTAACTCGTTCCTTACGTAGACCAATGATTGCCAATATTCAAGTTATTCCAAATGTGGGACCATATGTAACGGTAAGCCAAATTACAGTAAACGATCCTAATGCTAATGCAATAGCAGAAGCTGGTGAAACCATCAGTATGAATTTAACATTCCATAATGTTGGCGTTCAACCTGCTGCTAACCTTACTGCTACCCTTTCTACTACTTGTCCTTATGTAACTATTTTAGACGGAACCGCAACACTCCCGGATATTCTTCCTGATCAGACCATCTCTCTGGAAGGTTTATTTAGCGTACTTATTAGTATTTATATCCCAGATCAAACATCCGTCCCCTTTGATATTATTGTTTCTGATGGAACTAACACCTGGACCACCACGCGTAGCATTGTGGTAAATGCTCCAAAGCTACAATTTGGCGATCCTATTCTCTTTGATCCTGATGGTGATGGCTTCTTTGAACCTGGCGAAAATATATCTATAGGGATAACCATCACCAATGTTGGACATATGAATACAGATAGTGGAACCCTAATTATCCTGGTAAATAATCCTTTTGTCACTCTTAGCAGTAATTACTTTGTATTGCCAACTATGGCAGCTGGTGTAAATATCCCAATTAACTTTACCGTTACTCTTGCTCCTGATATTCCAGATGGAATTATTGTGCCTATAAGCCTTTCCATTTCTGCTGGACAAATAAATATAAATCATTGCATACTTTTACCTATTGGAGTATATGGAGACGGTTTTGAAACGGGAGATTTTAGTGCTTATCCCTGGGTAAATAACAGTCCTATACCCTGGACGGTGGTAAATGATCCTGCCAATGCACATTCTGGAAATTATGTAGCAAAATCTGGAGCAATAGGACATAGTGCAAGTACTGAACTTTCTGTTACATTAAATGTTAGTTCTGCAGGTAATATCAAGTTCTGGCGCAAGGTATCTTCTGAACTCAATTATGACTTCTTACGCTTTAGCATTGATGGAGAAGAAAAAGGTTCCTGGAGCGGAACCCTACCCTGGGCTCAATTTTCTTATCCAGTTACAACCGGTCCTCACACTTTCAAATGGACCTATTCCAAAGATAGCTCAGTATCTTCTGGAAGTGATTGTGCCTGGATTGATGATATTACCTTCCCAATCTCTGCCAGTGGTGAAATTGCTATAATTTATGTGCCTCAGACAGAATTTAGTTTCTTAGAACTTCATCCTAACGATCAGGTTTCAGCAGATATTGTTATCAACAATGTGGGCACGGTGGAACTTACTGGAACTATATCTTATCCTTCCGTTATGAATCTTTTATACAATGGATTTCCCGTGGAAAACGATCATAATTTTAGCATTCCCGTGGGTGAAGCAAGAATCTACACTTTAACCTACACTGCACCCGAAACCGCTGTGAATCTTGATTTAGAACTTATAATCACTTCCAATGATATTAATAATTCCCCAATTATTATTCCGATTCACATTACTACTGTACCTAATAATGATCCTGCAACTATTCCGGTGGTTACTTCTCTGGAAGGAAATTATCCGAATCCCTTTAATCCTGAAACCGCTATCAATTTCTCTCTGAAAGAATCAGGTAAAGTTCGTATTAATATCTATAATTTGAAAGGACAGTTAGTCAGACAACTTGTAGATACTGAACTACCTGCCGGAAGACATCAGATTGTCTGGAATGGAAAAGATAATCAAGGAAGAAGTGTTGCCAGCGGTATTTATCTCTATAGGATGGAAGCTAAAGGTTACACTAATACTAAGAAAATGATGCTAATGAAATAAAACTTAAAGAGGGAGACTAATATTTAAATGTAGTCTCCCTCTTTTACCTCTTGGCTCATAACTAAAGAGTTTTTTTATAAAGTCAATGGAGTAAAAATGAAGAAAATATTACTTATAATAACCCTCCTATTAACCCTGACTTTTGCTTTAACTGCCAGGGAAATAACTGTTAGCAGTTATGATAATCACATCCAATTATTGGATAGTAATCCAGAACATATGGTAATGCAACTTACGCTCGGTCATTTCAATGCTGAACCAGTAGATATAGATGGAAACACCTGGAATTTGATTAGCCTTAAAAAGGAAGGTTTAACCCTTGAAGCTGGATATCCGCAGGTTCCTGTTTTAGCAAGAAGTGTTATTATACCAAACACCGCTAAAATGGAACTAAGCATCCTTAATAGTGAATATGTAGAAATGATTTTGCCAGTTGCTCCTTCCAAGGGTAATCTTACCCGTGATATAAATCCCGAAATGGTTCCATATTATTTTGCCGATTTTTATTCCGGTAACGAATTCTGGCCTGAGAATCTTTCTTATTTAACAGAACCGTTCATCCTCCGTGATTACAGAGGAATAACCGTCCGTTTTCAGCCATTTGTTTATTATCCTACCACTCAAACTTTACGTATCTATACCAAACTGACAGTTGCTCTTGAGGTTAATGGCACTGATTTAACTAACTCCTTATCAGTTGTTAAAACTTCCTATGCTCAAGAGTTTGCACCACTTTATGAAAATATGTTTCTGAACTTCAATCAAGCTAAATATCCTTCTCTGGCAGAGCAGGGAAGAATCCTGGCTATTAAGAACTCTATGTTTGATAATGTAATGCAACCCTGGATTGATTGGAAGCGTCAAAATGGCTATAGAGTAGATGTAGTTGATGTCACTGTTGCTGGACCTACTGCCACACAGATAAAGACTTACATTCAAAACCAGTATAACTTAAATGATGGCTTGATGTTCGTGCAAATTTTTGGTGATGCTCCTCAAGTTCCCACTCTTACCTCTGGTGGTGGAGGTTCTGATCCATCCTATTCACTTCTGGCAGGATCTGACAGTTATCCTGATATTTATGTGGGTAGATTTTCTGCTCAAACGGTAGCTGAAATGGAAACTCAAATAACTCGTTCAGTTCACTATGAAAGAGATATTCAAGCGGGAAGTCAATGGATTCAAAGAGCTATGGGAATAGCTTCCAACCAGGGAGGTGGTTCTCAAGGTGATATGGGTGAAAGTGATCAGCAACATCAGGAAAATATCCGAACTGATCTTCTTAATTATGGTTATTTAAGCGTTGACCAGCTATATCAATCTATGGGTGCTACAGCTGCTCAAGTCAGCACAAACCTTAACCAAGGAAGAGGATTTATCAATTATACTGGTCACGGTTCTGATACTTCCTGGGTTACCACTGGTTTTAGCAATACACATGTAAATGCACTGGTAAATGATTATATGCTTCCTTTTATTCAGAGCGTTGCTTGTGTAAATGGAAACTTTGTAAGTCAAACCTGTTTTGCTGAAGCTTGGTTACGATCAATTAATGAAGCAACTAATGCTCCCGCAGGGGCTATAGGATTTTATGGTAGCTCCATAAATCAAAGCTGGAATCCTCCTATGCGTGCTCAAGATGAAACTGTAGATCTTTTAGTAGCAGAACAGAAACATACTATGGGAGGTCTATTCTATAACGGCTCCTCCAAAATGATTGAGGTTTATGGTCAGGATGGAATCAGTATGTTTTTGACCTGGAATATCTTTGGTGATTGTTCTCTTATGGTTCGTTCCAAGGATCCGCAACCTATTACAGCCACTTATACCCCTATCCTTTTCATTGGTATGAATACCTTCCCAGTTAATACAATTCCTGGTGCAAAAGTTACCCTTTATAGTGCTGGAACCGTATATGCTACAGGATATGCTGATGCCAATGGAGATATTAATTTGACTCTGGAAAATCCTCCCCTGGAACCTATGGATTTGACTTTGACTATCTCTGCTTTTAATAAAGTAACCTATCTGGACACTATCCAAGTGCTTCCTGCTAGTGGACCGTATTTGGTAGTTGCAGATATGATGGTGACGGATAATAACAATAATATCCCAGAATATGGAGAATTAATAACTTTGAATCTGATGTTTAGTAATGTAGGGAATGACATTGCCATTAATCCTACTGTTTCCATTCAGACTGAAGACCCTTATCTAACTATTATTAATGGAACCGAAAACATTCCTGATATTGCTGCCAATAGCATCGGTGGAACGGTCAATGGATTAACTATACAGGTAGCAAGCAATGTTCCCGACCAACATACTGCTTCTATTCATATTATTGCTACCGTTGCTGATGAAAGTTATGAATATGACCGTAATCTGGTGCTTAATGCTCCCGCATTTACCTGGGAAGGATTAATTATTGAGGATTATCTTGGTAATAATAATAGTGTTTTAGATCCTGGTGAAAGCGTTACTATATGTCTTCCCGTGACTAATACTGGACATGCTCAGGCAAATAACATTTCTACAGCTCTGGCAATCGTCGGAGGAATGAATGTAATTGAACCTATGGACGATTCCTTTTCTGCTTTAGCGGCTGGAGAACAATGCCAAATAACCTATTATATTACCCTGAGTTCACAGGTTGCTCAAGGAACAAACTTACTATTAACAGCGATGCTTTTTGCTGGAGATTATAGTTCTGTTCAGAATTATCCTATAACCGTAGGTTTATTAATGGAAAACTTTGAAACCAATTTCTCTGGCTTTAATTGGCAATTTTCCAATGGGAACTGGACTATAGATAATACCAGTTATAATAGCACACATTCTGCTAAATCTGCCACTATCAATCATAATCAGACTACTTCAATGAGTGTTACCCTAAATTGCCCGGTAGATGGGACAATTAGCTTCTGGAAGAAGGTCTCCAGTGAACTGAATTATGACTATCTCCGTTTTTCTATCAATAATGTAGTTCGCAGTCAGTGGTCTGGCACTTCAGATAATTGGAGTCAAGTCTCCTTTGATGTTCAAGCAGGACAGAATACTTTCACCTGGTCTTATTCAAAAGATAGTGGTATCTCTTCAGGTAGTGATTGTGCCTGGATTGATGATATTATTTTCCCCTCCAGTGGAACAATTATTGGAACACCGGTTATAGCTATTGATACCATGGTAGTAGATTTTGGCGTTGTTCCCATAGGTCAAATTGCTCAACGCACTTTCACTGTTAATAATAACGGGGATGCCGTGTTAATCGGTACTGTTCAGGTAGCTCCACCTTTTGCTGTTTATCAGGGAAATGGATATCCTGGATTTGCTATCAATATTGTAGTTCCCGTTCAATCCTATCTGGGCTTTAATCTTAACTTTACTCCTGTGGATACTTTGACTTATAATTCTACGATGCAGATTAATACTGATGACCCAGTGAATCCTGTTATAATGGTGCAACTGGTTGGAAAGGGAATGGTTGTCTCTAACGATGATCCCTTATTGCCTGCGGTTACAGAGCTTAAAGGTAATTTCCCCAATCCATTTAACCCTTCAACCACCATTGCTTACAGTGTAAAGAATACTGCTCCCGTTAGCATTGAAATATTTAATGTTAAAGGACAGCTGGTTAGAACCTTAGTAAATGAAGTCAAGACCGCTGGAAACTATAAAATTGTCTTTGATGGTCTGGATAATAACCATCGTCCCCTTGCCAGTGGAATATATTTCTGCCGTATGCAAGCTGGAGATTATCGTCAGACCCACAAAATGTTAATGTTAAAATAAGGCAAATGTAGCTTATCCTCTCCTTATTTAGCATAGAAAAACCGCCTTCAGTAAAAACCACTGGTAATATCTGGAGGCGGTTAATTTTATCTGGTTTATCCCAATTCGGGATAAAGAGGAAATCGTGCGGTAAGTGCTCGCACCTCTGATTTCATATTAGTTAGATATTCTTCATCTTCAATATGTTCTCTCACTCTTTGAATGAAATCGGCAATCTGTTTCATCTCTTCTATTCCCATACCACGCGTAGTTACTGCTGGAGTGCCCAAACGAATACCACTGGCAACAAAAGGACTGCGAGTCTCAAACGGAACAGTATTCTTATTAGCTGTTATTCCTGCTTTATCCAAAGCCTCTTCCATTTTCTTACCGCTAGGTCCACCTTCTTCTTCTGAACCAAGATTAATTAGCATTAGATGAGTATCCGTGCCACCTGAAACCAAGCTAAAACCATTAGCGATTAAAGCAGTAGCCAGCGCTTGAGCATTATCAATAATATGTTGCTGATAAACTTTGAATTCAGGCTGTAATGCTTCATTAAAAGCAGCTGCTTTTCCAGCAATTACATGCATCAGTGGTCCACCTTGAACGCCAGGAAATACTTTTGAATCAATCTCTTTAGCAAACTCTTCTTTACAGAGAATAAGTCCTGCTCGGGGTCCTCTTAAAGTCTTATGAGTGGTAGAAGTTACTACATCAGCATAAGGAACAGGATTCATATGCAACCCTGCTGCCACTAAACCAGCAATATGAGCCATATCTACCATTAACTTAGCACCTACTAAATCAGCAATCTCACGAAACTTAGCAAAATCCATCTTTCGTGGATAAGCTGAAGCTCCCGCAAGAATCATCTTAGGCTTATGTTCTTCCGCCAGACGAGCTAACTCATCATAATCAAGTTCCTCTGTTTCTTTGCTAACTTGATAAGGAACAATGTTATAGAATTGTCCACTAAAGGAAAGAGGGTGACCATGAGTTAGATGACCACCATGCGATAATTCCAGAGCCATAACGGTATCTCCAGGGTTAACCAGAGTAAAATAAGCTGCCATATTTGCCTGAGAACCGCTATGAGGTTGAACATTGGCATGCTCTGCACCAAAAAGTTGTTTAGCTCTTTCTATAGCCAATCTTTCTACTTCATCAATATATTCACAACCTCCATAATAACGACCATAAAGGTTATAATTGATTTTCCCGGTCTTTTTGCTCCAGCGATAGGGATAGCCTTCAGCATATTTATTGGTTAGCACACTACCCTGTGCTTCCAGAACTGCCAATGAAGTAAAATTCTCTGAGGCTATTAGTTCCAGATTTTCCCTCTCCCGGTTTAATTCTCCCGTCATTGCAGCATAAAGTTCCGGGTCTTGCTCTTGGATATGTTTCACTGCCTTTCTCCTTCTATTTCTTTAATTTTATCCACCCTAATCTGATGCCTACCTCCCTCAAATGAAGTAGTTAACCAGGTATTTACAATTACCAGAGCATAATGTACCGCTATAAATCTTCCAGCTAAACAGAGGACATTGGCATCATTATGCATTCTGGAAAGCCTTGCCAGATCAGCATTCATACATACAGCAGCACGGATTCCTTTAATCTTATTAGCAACTATGCTCATTCCTATTCCTGTTCCACAGATTAAGATTCCTCTCTCTGCTTTTCCTTCTGCTACTGCTCGGGCTGCTGGTAATGCTGTATCGGGATAGTCCATAGCATCTACCGAATAAGTGCCATAATCTTGAAACTCGTGTTCGGGAAAATGACTTTTAATTGCTCCCTTGAGTTCAAATCCAGCATGGTCACTGGCGATTGCTATAATCATATTTCACCTCCCATTAAACATGATAGTGCTATACAATAAAACTTAGAAGCGGCGCTTTCGCTTCTACTCATAACAATTACTGGTTTTATAGTACCTTGAATCAAACCTGCCAGTTCTCCCTTAGCAAACAGCATCAATCCTTTATAAAAACTATTGGCACTCTCCAAACTGGGAAAGATGAGCACATCAGCATCTCCAGCAAGAGGAGAACTGACTCCTTTGATTATACTTGCTTGAGGATCGCAGGCAAGAAAGATATCCAGAGGTCCATCCAGGACACAATTTTTTATCTGACCTCGTTCTACCATCTTACAGAGTTCAGCATATTCCAGCGTATGCGGAATATTATCAGAAACCTTTTCCGTAGCTGAAATCAAAGCCACTTTTGGCTTTTCTATTCCAAAACGCTGTGCCATTGCTACACTATAATTTATCATTGCTATCTTCTGATTAATATCGGGATAAGGTATGACCGCAGTATCACTTATAAAGAGAAGCTTATGATAGCCAGGCAATTGCAAAGCACAAACATAACTCATTATGGCTTTTTCAGGTAATAACCCTTTTTCTTTATCCAGAACCGCTTTAAGAAATTTATCCGTGCCCACTAACCCTTTCATTAAAACATCAGCTTCATCATCACGAACCATCCTTACAGATTCAGCCACTGCTTCTTCCTCATCTCTGGTATCAATCACGCGAAAGATTGCTGGATTTATTTGCTCAGCTTTACAGAGTTCTTCTATTTTGGGTTTAGAACCAACTAATATACCCTCTACAAATCCTTCATTAACCGCTTTCCCTATAGAGGCTATAGTATTTGGATCTTCTGCTCGGGCAACTGCAATTCGGGTGCGTTTTCCTGTGGAGCGGACATAATTGGCTAACTCTTCCAGAGAACGGATGGGCTCTTTCACTGTTTTTCTCCTGATAAAAGGGATGCCAGAGCAATAGAGTAAAGCTTGGATTTTTCACTGTCGCCACGAGAAGTGAGAACACAGGGAACCCTTGCTCCCATAACTACTGCACAAAGTTCACCATTCATCAACTTGACTACGGATTTATAAAAAGTGTTCCCTGCTTCAATATTAGGAAACAGAATACAATCCGCATCACCACAAACTTCACTTTGAACCTTCTTAATTTGAGCACTTTCTTTATCCACAATTAAATCAAATCCTAAAGGTCCTTCCACGATTGCACCTTTAATCTGACCACGTTGTGCCATTTTGGCTATCATTGCTCCTTCAGAACAGGAAGGGATTTTAGGTAAAACTTGTTCGGAAGCAGCCTGGATACCTACTTTAGGATTCTCAATACCCAGATAATGAGCTATTTTGATTAGATAATTGGTAATAGCAATTTTCTGATTGAGGTCAGGTAGTGGAATTATAGCTACATCTCCAAAGATTAGAAGCTTGTGATAAGTAGGAATTTCTGCTACGGTTACATGGGAAAGAATGGCACCTTTATCCATTAACCCTTTCTCTTTATGGAGGATAGCCTTCATATAACGATCCGTGCTAAGTAATCCTTTTAGCAAAAAATCACCCTCTCCAGCATTAATCAAATCTACTGCTTTTGCCGCAGCTTCAATATCTGACTCAGAGTGAACAATCTTAAACCGGGATGGGTCTATCTGTTCAGTCTCGCAGACCTGATATATTTGTTTTTCATCTCCTACTAATGTACCTTCTATCAAATCCATATCTACCGCTTGATAGACAGCACATATAGTGTGTGGATCAACTCCCCAGGCAGCTACTAAACGTTTACGTGGTAGTGGCTTGATGAGGTCCAGAATCTGTTCCAATCTGGTAACTTGCATTTTTACTCCTTATTTATTTATATATCCAAAATGATTGTTCACCCATGCAACCTAAATGCATTATTAATCCAATATTTCTATTGCAGTTCCCTTAAAAGTATTGAGAAAGAATTTTCTTTGTCTGAAACTTGATACTTTAAAACCATTATAAACTCATAACTTATTAATATATCAATCCGCATCTCATTCAAATTCTTTTATCTCAAGATAAATTTTATATAATTATGATTTAATTGTCCTGTTAACTATTATTTGTCAAGTGCAATCTCCAGATACCTGATCTTTAAAATGTTTTTATGCCCTTTGGTGAATAGATTTTAACTTTAACTAAATTTCAGAAATTGGTTATACGCATTTCTTTATATTATTTTAACAGTTATTTATTTAGAAATCCTTCTACTCAGTATATAAAATGAATCTCCAACTGCAACAAACAGATTAGGCTCATAATTTTTATTTCTTAGCATAAAAACCTGAGCACCAGCATATAGACCAAGCTTAGAAGTTTTTAAGATTAGGCTATGTATTGTCGCTGCTTATCACACTCTAAAAATGGATTTTATTGTCATAGAATAAGTTATTATATCCCAGATTGTATGAATATTATCATATTTTTTAATCACCATTAATTCTGATTTATCTATAATATACTTGATTTAATCGGGAAAAGTATCTTTCTTTCAGAGAAAAAAGGGTTTCTTCTTGTCAAAATACTGATTATTATATTAGTGTATTTTCATTAACTCTTTAAAAAGAAGGAGAAAAAAATGGCTGGTACTTTAATTGGCATACTTGTCGCTATCTTTATTATAGTTTTAATTTCCAGGGGAATAATAGTTGTACGACAAGCTGAAGTAGTCATTGTGGAACGTTTAGGTAAATATTATCGGACTTTAGATTCTGGTATACATATTATTATCCCAATCATTGATAAGATTCGTCCTATTCATTGGCGATACACCCGCGAGGATTATAGAGGAAACATGGTAGTCACCCAAAGATTAGAAAATAGAATTGACCTGAGAGAAACGGTATATGATTTTCCTCGTCAAAATGTTATTACCAAGGATAATGTTTCTATCACGATCAATGCTCTTCTTTATTTTCAGGTAACAGACCCTTATAAAGCTGTTTATGAAATCAGTAATTTACCTGAAGCCATTGAAAAGCTCACTCAAACCTCATTGCGTAATATAATTGGTGAATTAACTCTGGACTACACTCTCACCTCAAGAGATATCATAAATGCCAAGTTAAGGGACATTCTGGATGAAGCAACGGATAAATGGGGAGTAAAGGTCAATAGGGTAGAGCTGCAAGAAATTCTACCTCCAGAAGAAATCCGCACTGCTATGGAAAAAGAAATGAGGGCAGAACGGGATAAAAGAGCTAAAATCCTACAAGCTGATGGTGAACGAGAATATCAAGTGCGAGTGGCTGAAGGTGAAAAACTTGCTAAAATTGCCCGAGCAGATGGTGAAGCACAGGCAAAATTGCTGGTGGCTGATGCAGAACGTAAATCTATTGAATTGATTGCAGAAGCAGTGAAAAATACCGGAACTGACCCCGCTCAATATCAGATTGCTCTTAAATATATCACTGCTTTCCAGGAAATCGTTAAACAGGGTGATAAGACTGTAGTGGTCCCTTATGAAGCCACAGCTATGCTTGGTTCCCTAAAAACAATGGAGGAACTTTTTCATAAATAAAATACAAAGGAGATAGAAGTGTCTGAAATCGTCTACATTAAAGGAAGAGAAATACTGGATTCAAGAGGGAATCCAACTGTGGAAGCAGATGTGATGCTGGATAGTGGTGTTTTTACACGTGCTGCTGTTCCAAGTGGAGCATCCACTGGAGAAAGAGAAGCTATAGAATTGCGAGATGGCGATAAAAAAAGATATGACGGGAAAGGTGTCTTAAAAGCCGTGGAAAACATCAATTCTATCATTGCTCCTGCTCTGCTAAATATTGAAGCAACTCACCAAGAAGAAATAGATTCGGTGATGCTAAATCTGGATGGGACGCCCAATAAAAGCAAACTTGGAGCTAATGCAATTCTGGCTGTTTCTATGGCTGTTGCCAGAGCAAGTGCTATTGAACTGGACCTTCCACTTTATAGGTATTTAGGTGGAGTGGGTGCAAAAACACTGCCTGTTCCGTTGAGCAATATCTTAAATGGCGGAGTTCATGCTGATAACAATATTGATATTCAGGAATTTATGATTATGCCATTGGGCGCTAATTCCTTCCATCAAGCCTTACAGATGAATGCTGAAATCTTTCACGCTTTAAAGGGTATCCTCAAAAAACAGGGTCTATTCACCGGTGTAGGTGACGAAGGAGGTTTTGCTCCAAACCTTAAAGACAATGAAGAAGCTCTTAAGGTTATTATGGAAGCAATCGTTGCCGCAGGTTATCAACCAGGAAAAGATGTCTATATTGCTCTTGATGTTGCAGCTTCCAGTTTCTGGAAAGATGGTAAATATCTGTTTGAAGGAAAGACATTCTCCTCTTCAGATATGATTGACTATTACATCAATCTTGTCCAGAAATATCCTATTATCAGCCTGGAAGATGGATTAGCAGAAAACGACTGGGAGAACTGGATTATTCTTACCCAAAAACTCGGAAATAAAATTCAACTCGTAGGTGACGACCTTTTTGTGACCAATCCTGCTATAATTAAACGTGGTATTGCCGAAAATGCTGCTAACAGTGTCCTTATCAAACTAAATCAAATTGGAACAGTTAGTGAGACCATTGAGGCAATTCAAACTGCACATAAAGCTGGCTGGACTTGTGTGGTAAGTCATCGTAGCGGTGAAACTTGCGATACTTTTATTGCTGACCTCGCGGTGGCTATGAACACGGGAATGATTAAAACTGGTTCTCTTTCCAGAAGTGAACGCATAGAAAAATATAATCAACTACTTCGCATTGAGGAAGAACTGGGTTCGGCAGCAATTTATCCTGGTAGAGCAGTGATTAAACAGCTAAGTTAATCCACTGCATATCATTATATTAAACAATTATAAAGGCAGGCTAATCCTGCCTTTTTCTTTTTTCTAAGCTTTAATCTAAAACTTTTATAAAATCTTGCATCAAGTCTTAATCAAGCGTTAATTAAGTCTTTAATTATTAACGCTTGATTAAGATATGATTAACACTTGATACCAGGGATAAGCTAAGAGAATCACACTTATAAATTTAAAATCATTCAAAAACTAATTAATCTTCCAGATCCTATTTTTGTATTGATTTATTTGAAAGAATAATAACTTTTCCAGCAAACAAAATAATCAGCTTAACTGATTCATAAATATAATAATTAGTATGCTATAAGATAGTTATAGGAGAAAAAATTTAGGGGAAAAATAAAAAATAAACTTGACAAATAAATAGCCTAAATTTAATAGAACTATCCTACATAGAATGCCCTCCGATACCGTGAAGACACCGCCCGGTGCTCTTCACGGTTTTTTCATTTATTCTCTAAGAGTTAGAACTCCTGTTAACAATGTTTCAGTAATCCTATTTTATTAAAGATATCTTACGGGTTATAGTGTTTTGAGGAGTTTTTACATTCAATAGATAGATTCCGTTTGCAACTGGTTTACCCTGCTTATCTTTTCCATTCCATATGAGGTTATGATTTCCTTTTGATACAACTTCCCAGCCAATTATTTGTTGACCTTTGAGATTGTAGATTGACACCGTGGCTTTATCTTCAGATTTCAGGGTTAAATTAATATTAGTTATATCGGTAACTGGATTTGGGTAAATGCTAATAATACCGATAGATTGGTATTCATCATTAAGAGGAGTGGCAGGAATTTCTATTATAGCTGGCACTGATTCTCCTGCCACATACTGAGCGGTTACTTTCACTATATGAGCCACGGTAAAATCCCAATTAAAGAAAGAGTAGAATGTAAAGGTCGTTGAATCTACGAACTCATTATCCAGATAGATGTTGTAATGTTCCAGAGGAGAGGTACTTCCTTGAGGCTCCTCCCAGCTAATAGTAACAGGTTCATCCGTATTAGCTAATAAATTTAGTGGAGGATTTAAAACTGCAGGTGAATATTTTAGATTACGATAAAATTTGAAAGTCCCATCATAATCACCTAAAACGAGATCAAGGTCTCCATCATGGTCAAGATCTGCCAGAGCAGGAGCCGCGTTTTGATTCGTTTCTATACCAGCAAATAATTCTGTATTATTAACCCAGTTATGATTTTGATATAGATAACAATGTAGTGAACCGAACAAATCACCTGCCAATAGGTCCAATCTTCCATTTTCATCCAGGTCACCAAAAGTGGGAGAACAGTCTGAGCCAACATCTATATTGCCAAAAAATCCGCTAACTAAAGTCCATTGAGGTAATTCTGGCGAACCATTATTTTGATAATAATAAATATTCCCTGCTTCATTGCCAACTGCCAAATCCAGGTCTCCATCTGAATCCATATCAATTAAGCGAGGTACACTCCAGCCACCAACAGAAATAGGGGGGAGGACATTATTCACCTGAATAAAACCGGTTCCGGTATTTTTATGGAAATAAAGATTCCCACTCAAATCACCTACTATGGCATCCGGCAGTCCATCAGCATCAACATCTCCAAGAGTTATAGCTGAATAAATGGAATGGTCTATACTGGAAAAATAAGAGCTATCTTCTTGCCACGCTGGAGCATAGGGATTTCCTATATTTTTATAAAATTTTATATCTCCCAGCTGTGTCCCACAAATCAAATCTAAATCTCCATCACCGTCAAAATCAAACAGGACAGGAGAACTCGCTCCACCAGCATCTATAACACCACCAAAAAGATTAGTATTCTCTTGCCATTGAGGAGAAGATGGAGTTCCATTATTCACATAATACTTTAAGGGTCCATCTGCAGTTCCGAAAATCAGGTCAAAATCCCCATCTCCATCTAAATCCACCAGGTCTGGAGAATTCCAATAAGTAGAATTCCCTAAGCCACTAAAGAGGGCAGAATTATTTTCCCATAAGGGAGATGAGATAGTTCCATTATTTTGATAATAGACAAAACCATGCGCATCTCTGCCACAAAGTATATCCTGATCACCATCATTATCCAAATCACAAAAAACAGGATAAGCATAAAGACCAACATCTCCTATTAGTTGCATTGATTCTTCCTGAAAAATACCATTGGAAGCAGTACCAGTATTAAAATAGACTCGCACAGCTCCATCTTCACTTAAACCGACCACTAAATCCAAATCGCCATCACCATCTACATCAGCAACATCGGGCACGGGATTATTTCCCACTTCCAGAGTGGAAAAATAACCCAGCTGCTCTGTATAAACAGGTGATTGAATTGTTCCCGTATTGAGAAATAGATGCAGACCGGTATAACCACCGGTAATTAAATCTAACTTCCCATCTGCATTCATATCTGCACAAACTGCTAATTCCGCATCAATAAAGGATATATTGGCTAAAAGGTTATCGCCAATAACAAAATGAGGAGAAGTTGCTGTGCCAATATTACAGATATATAAAGGTGCACTATTAGTGTTTCCCAGAAAGAAATCCATATCTCCATCAGCATCAAGGTCTACAAAACGAGGTTGAGAAAAGGGTAAACTGGGAATACCACTGGGATTAAAAATCGCATTATCCTGTTGCCAGGGTTGAGCAAAAATCATTACAGGCAACAATAGTAGTAATAGTAGGTATTTATTCATTTTTATGACTCCTTGTTTCTTATTTTAATCTTATAATATATTGATGTATTATCAGTTAATCTTTATTGTAACTTATTCAAAAGTTTGAAACTTAAAATTCTAAACTTGAACCTGGAACTCAGAGATTTGAAACCATGGCAAAGATATTATAACGCTCCTGACGCGAAATGCTATGTAAAGGTATATGATTTTCTTGGTGATAAGCAAGTAAAGAAAGTGCCAGCTGAGAAGCCTTTTTCCCCGAATCAAGCAAAGTTCTCCATTCAGAGTTAAACTCTTTCTTATTCCAGTAAAGATTTAGTATCTTACTGAGGGCATTTAAAGTAGAAAGCTCTGCAAAAGAAAGGGTATCAGTTCTTAGTACCTGCCATAAAGGAGTATCCAGCCAGAGATAATGTTTTTGCTTTGCCAAATCATACATTGGTGTATCAGGCAATATTTTTAAGCTACCTAACTGTATTTCATCAGGAAAGATAGATGCCAATTCATCAAGAGAATGCAACACCGATGCCATTGACTGTCCTGGTAAACCTGCTAACAGGTCAGTATGAAGCTGAACCTGAGTTTTCTCGCATAAGAAAGCTAAGGATTTTTTTGCTTTCTCCCAATTAGAGCTTCTACCACAAGCTTTCGCAATATCAGGATTGACTGTCTGAACTCCTGCTTCCAGACGAATCCTATGAGCAGGAGCTTTAGCTAATAGAGTGAGGTCTTCTTCTTTTAAAAGTTCGGGAAAAATTTCAAAATGAAACTCACAATCTGCTTGCATTTGAATGACATAATCCCAGATAAGATGAGCTAAATCAGGATTTAAGTTAAAGCAACGGTCTACAAATTTCACGGTTCGTGGCTTTAAAGTTAAAAGCTGCTCCATTTCATCGTATAATCTTGTTCTATCTTCTGAGCTTTCAGGATTAAAACGTAGTTCTTTTCTGTTATCTCTTGCGGAAAGACAGTAAATACAATGGAAAGGACAACCCCGCGAGCATTCATAATAGACCAATTTTCCTTCCAGTGCAGCCCTATCTTCTTCTTTATAAAGAAAGGGAAGTGTATTTAACGATGGAGCTGGAACCTCATATATTCCTCCTTCCAGAGAAAAATTATTCTCCGCTAAATAACGAAAAACTCCTTCTCCTGCTCCTTTAACTATAAAATCAGAATCGTTCAATTTATAATCTTCACCAAGAGCAGAAGGACCTCCAATGACGATTTTAGTTTCTGGAAGAAGTTTCTTAATTTCAGGGATTAGAAGCTTTAGATACAATTGATTCCAGATATAGGCAGAAAAACATAAGATGTCGGCTTTAGAACTAACTATGGTGCTCAGTACATCAAAAAGTGGTTCATCAGGAATAAATTCATATATTTCAAAATGATAAGGAAGACCTTCTAAGGCATTGCGTAAATAGTATAAAGCAGGATTGCTTTGATACCAAGCACTATTAACAGCTATAAAACAGATTTTTTTGTTTTCTTGATTGCTGAGCATAGATTATTTTCCTTATTTCCTTTACTGCTTAAAAGAATCTATCCTTTCTGGCAAGGAAAATATAACTTTGATTAGAATATAATCACTAATGAGAATAATAAACATAATTTCAATTTATAAAATATAACTTAAAAGAAGATTGAAAATAAAAGAACTTGACCTAAAGATATAATACATTAGTTAAGAATAAATTTTGACTAAAGTGAGGCTAATTTATGTTATTAGCAGATTTTCTGGAGCCCAGTACTATAGTTTATGAGCAAAGAATTCTAACTCGGGAAGAGGTCTATAAAGATATTATAAATCGTATCTGTCAGTTAAGATCAGATATTGTACCTAATTGTGGAGAAACACTTCTTGAGTTAATACTGGAAAGAGAGAAGGAAGCTCCGATGGTTTATCCTTCAGGTATTGCTATACCTCATATTCGTCTGGATGGATTAGCAGACACACTTATCGGAATGACCTTTTTACAGAATCCTCTGAATTACGATGGCATAAAGGTTGACTGGATTGTAATGATTTTTACGGATAAGACTTCTTCTAAGATATATTTAAATATTGTGGCGGCTTTACTTAAAATATCCGAAGATGAAGAGATGATGACTCAATTACGCTCCTTTAATGATGGTTATGCAGTAGTTAACTATTTACGACAATGCAGGATAAAAGTAGGACAGGAACTTTGTGTTTCCGATTTGATGGTAAAAAATCCTATCTGTGTCACTCCTGATACTCTTTTAAGTAAAGTAGATAGTCTTATGAATGTACATAATATTTCCTGCATTCCTGTTGTAGATAATGAAGGTAGATATCTGGGAGAGATTAATATTCTGAATATTCTAAAAGTTGGAATGCCAGACTATCTAATGATGATAGATAATGTAGCTTTTTTGAGGTCTTATGAGCCACTGGAAAGTTTATTTGAAAAAGAGGAAATAGTTAAAGCAGGAGAGATAATGCAAAAAAATACACGAGTGCTCTCTTCTGATGCCTCCATTGTAGAGACTGTGTATCATATGCTTAAAGATAACAAAAGGTATTTTTGCGTGGTAGATAACGGACGTTTAGTTGGTATTATTACAGCTATGGATATTTTCAGGAAGGTTATAAAAGCATGAGTGCAACAGTCAGTATGTTAATAGCAGTAGGTATCTTTATCGGTACCTATATATTAATAATCACAGAAGTAATAAACAAGATGCTTGCTTCATTGATAGGAGCATTCTTGCTTATTCTAACAGGTATTCTAAGCCAGGATATTGCTCTTAGAGCTATAGATTGGAATGTAATTTTCTTTTTAATCGGAATGATGCTGGTTATTGCGGTATTACGGAGAACAGGAATTTTTATGTATATTGCTATCAAAACCGCTAAACTTGCGCGTGGAAATCCGTTACTGATTATGATGTTGATGTTTGTGGTAACAGCTTTCTCCTCTGCTTTTCTGGGAAGCGTTACCTCTATAATGATTTTAATTCCGATAATTTTATTGATTTGCAATGAACTAAAAATAACCCCAGTTCCTTATATAATCACGATGGTGGTTGCTTCCAATATGGGTGGAGCTGCTACTATGATTGGTGACCCTCCAAATATAATTATTGGAAGTGCCACGGATTATGATTTCCTTGATTTCATTTTTAATCTAACTCCAGCAATCATTCTGGCTACGATTGCCTGTCTTGGTTTAATGTGGGTTATGTATCATGGCAAATTGAAAGTGAGTAGAGAAAATAGAGCCAGGATGATGAGTTATAAAGAAGAGGGATTGATTAAAGATAAAAGAATGCTCAAAATATCTTTAATAACCGTTGCCGTTATGCTTGTTCTTCTTGCCTTAGAAAGTACTTTGAAAATAGGAACAGCATCTATCTCTATGTCTGCTGGATTATTCTTAATCCTGGTAGGCCAACGAAATGATATTGAGCATATAATGGTTCATGAAGTAGACTGGGTTACACTCTTTTTCTTTGTGGGATTATTTATCATAGTTGAAGGCTTAGTTCAAACCGGATTTATTAGTTTATTAGCACATAAAGTTCTGGAACTAACCCATAATCAAGCACGTCCAACTTCTATGGCTATACTCTGGCTTTCAGGTATTCTTTCTGCCTTTATTGACAATGTTCCCTTTGTGGCAACAATGATTCCCTTAATTAAGCAAATTGGCACTGTAATAAGTCAACCTAATCTTATGGATCCTATTTGGTGGTCAATGTCTTTGGGAACTTGTTTAGGTGGAAATGGGACACTTATTGGTGCCTCTTCCAATGTGGTAGCAATTGGAATTACTAAAAAGAACGGGATTAATATCTCATTTATGGAATTTACCAAAGTAAGTGTGGCATATACTATACTTTCTTTGATAATCAGTTCAGTCTATATTTTAATTCGTTATTTCTAAGATTGATAAAGCTTGAATTACTGGGTGATATATATTGGACGGATACACTCTTCAGAATTGTTTTGAGGATTGTTTACCACTCTACTAACTGGATACATAGAAATTAAATCATCTGGTGGAGCTTTCAGTAGGGGAATAAACTTATTTATGTCTTTAATTGTATGCTCCAGCCAGGTTAAACGGTCATCTGCAAATAGCAAAACAGGCATCCTATTATGAATAGGAAGCATTACCTGATTGGCATCCGTAGTTATTATGGCTAAAGAGGGGACATAACTTCCCTCAGGACTTTGCCAGACATCGTAGATTCCTGCCATATAAATAAAGTCATCCTGGGCTGAATGAATAAAAAATGGTTGTTTATCTGTCTTACGCCATTCATAAAAACCATTAGCTGGAATCAGACATCTGCGATATTGTAAGCCCCTCTTGAATGAAGGTTTCGAAATTAAGGAATCGGAACGGATATTTATCAAATCAAACTTAGGAAGTTCCTGACTCCAGGAAGGAATTAAACCCCACCGAAAAGTGCCAATGTACCTTCCGCTATCCTGGCTCACTGCTGCTCCCACAGGTTGAGTTGGTGCTACATTAAAATTAATCGTTAACTGGTCACTTTCCCTATTCAATTTTAGTTCTTTTTCCAGCCTTTGTAACTGGTCATATTTTATAACTTGGGCAAATCTACCACACATCTTTATCTCCTTCTTATTGACAATATCTATCAGTTTCTATATCCTGCAACATATTTTTAACTCTATTTTATAATAAATAAAGCGGATTAAATTTTATGAATAATTTTGATATTGATACTGTGATGGCTGAATTGGAAAAGCACTTTACGCAAGTTAGAACTCCTGTAGTTGACCAGATACAGATTCAGACCAAAGATCCATTTAAGGTTCTGGTTACTACTATCCTTAGTGCAAGAACAAAAGATGAGACCACCTCGCAAGCAGCAAAGAAGCTATTTGAAAAGGTAAAGAATATAGATGACCTGGAAAAGATTAGTGCTGAGGAACTTGATTCTATCATTCATCAAGTAGGATTTCATAATGCCAAAACTAAGTATTTGAAACAGTTGCCGTCAGTCTTGAAAGAGAAATTTGGAGGAAAAATTCCTTCAGAAATAGATGAACTTCTACAGTTACCTGGAGTAGGAAGAAAGACTGCTAATCTTGTGAGAGCCATAGCCTTCTCACTTCCGGCTATTTGTGTGGATGTGCATGTTCATAGAATATGTAATCGCTGGGGATATGTTCAAACAAAGACCCCTTATGAAACAGAGATGGAATTGAGAAAGATTCTACCGGAACGATACTGGTTAACTTTCAATTCCTATGTAGTGGCTTTTGGTCAGAATCTTTGCACTCCAAGAAAACCCAAATGCAATCAATGCCCTATATATAATCAATGTGCCAGAATTGGAGTTAAAGAATGATGTCGTTACGGACTTAGCTCATTGGCTTCTTGCAGCCATTTAGAGTAGTATCTAGCTTTTCGTTTATTACCTATTTTATTATAGAATTTTTCCAGTGCTTTAACTATATAAAGTGTGGCATTATGATATTTCCCAAAGTATTTACGATCAATAGTTAAGCACTTATGTAACAATGCTTCAGCTTCATTCCATCTTTGTTGGTCCATAAAAATAGATGCCAGATTTTTGAAGTAAATAACTATTTGAGGATGATTTTCACCATATATCTTTTTGCCAATTTCAACCGCTCTTTGTAGAAGTTTTTCTGCCTCTTCTATCTTTCCAGACTCCGCAAAACTCATCCCTAAGTTATTACAAACGGTGGCAGTAAAGAAATGATAGGGGTCATAATTTCGGTTCATTATATCATAGGCTTGTTGATACATTTCCGTGGCTTTATCATTAAGATTTTGCAGTGAATATAAATGTCCCAGATTATTAATTCTATCAGCCACATTGGAAGAATCAGGCTCATGTTTCTTCTCTAATTCCAGTGATTGGAGAAGCAATCTTTCACTTTCTTCATAGCGTCCAACATCTTTATAGAACCTTCCCAAGTTATTAATATAAGGACTTAACTTAAGACTATCTTCTCCATATATGGCTAAAGCAATATTCATCACAGTATCATAAAGTTTTTCTGCCTCTTCCATCCTTTGCATATAATGATAGAAGAGAGCGAGATGAAATACATTTTCTCCATAATTCATATTATCTGTACCAAAAGATTTTCCAGCTAATTCAACCGCTTTTAGAAAGCACTTTTCAGCCAATTCAAAATAACTATTATCCCAGTAATAATCTCCTGCTTTATCATAATAATCGGAGGCTTTGATGATTTCTCCAGCTTTTTCATAGTGTTTTGCTATTTCTTCGGAGTATTCACTTATATTTTGAGCGAATACTTCTTCCATAGATTGAGCCGCTTTTAGATGTAAACTTTTTAGCTTATCACTAAACATTCTATTATAAGCAGCTTCCTGCAAAAGGATATGAGTGAAGATATAAAAATCTCTCTCAAGGCTTTTCCAGATACGGTTTTGTGTGCCTATTAAAAGGTCTTGCCGGATATCTCTTTTTAGCATCTGACTTAATACTTTCAGATTAAATTTCATACCCAGAACACTGGCATTATAGATACATTCACGCACTGAAAAAGGTAAACGGTCTATGCGAAAACCAATTATGTCATTGACATCAAAAGAATTATCTTTCCCCAGGATATTTAGATAGTCCGCACTATTCTCAAGCACACCACTTTCTAATAAATAAGATGCCATCTGTTCAATAATAAAGGGATTTCCTGTATCCTTCTGCAGAAGTTCCTGTTTCAAATCAGCTGGCACATCATCCAGATTCATCATTGATTTATAGAGCTGCCAGGAATAATTTTTACTTAAAGGAGCAAGGTCAAAACGATAAAAGCTAAAATTATCCATATTCAAAATTGGTAGCCTATCATTTTCAATATAACGAGTGGTTGCTAAAATACCTGTATCTTTTATATCTGATTTTCCCAAAATATGGAAGAAATTACGAGATTGTTCATCCATCCAATGTAAATCATCAATATGAAATATAATAGGATTCCTTTTTGTCTCTTCCTGAAGAACTTTTAACGCAGATTGATAAAGTTTACTCAATCTTAAGTCTGGAGGTAGGTTATAAAAATGGGAATCTTTACCTACATAACCTAATAGACCCCCTATCATTTCTTCATCCTCCTTCCATTTCTTTTCGTTTTTAGACCAATTTAACCAACTCTGATGAAAGCTTGAAGATGCATTCTGCTGATTATCCTTGATAAGGAAAAGTTGTTGAAATATCTGCCTCATAGGTTCCAATGGTCGGGAATTGGTAATGCTACACATAATATGAAAGATTCGTATGTTCTTATCTTGGCAGGAGTTAATCACTTCTGTCGCTAATCTGGTTTTCCCAATTCCAGCTTCACCTGCAATATAAATAAAGAAATTATGATGTTCAGCTATTGACTTGGAGATAATCCTCTGTATACTTTTTAATTCATTTTGTCGTCCTACAAATACCGTTCTTAGCTCAGGAACAGATGGTTGCAATTCCTTTAATTTATAACAGGGAATCCTTTTTTCCAAACCCTTTAAAGAAAGATTACCAACAAATTCAAAGTCAAAATTCCTTTCTAATTCCTTTTTTAGTGTTATATCAGTTAAAATCTCCCCCTTTTTACTTTTCCCCGATAGTCTTGCAGCCAAATTTACGGGATGACCTAAGGCAGTATATTCACGGATATGTTCTCCTCCAACAAAGCCAGTAAAACAAGGTCCCATTGATATTGCCTGACTTATAAAGGGATACTTATGAACTCTTTCCAGGATAAGTTGAAAGACCTGACTGAGCTTTTTTCCTTCATTTCGGGGCATTCCATAGTAGGATAAAATGCAAAGAGAATTATTTGTAACCGATAATTTATCTACAAAGGATCCAGAATATTGATAGAAGATTTCCAGATTGGCTATTATACTGCAGATATCCAAATCTGCTGTAAAAGGTATCCGGGTGTAATTGCTGATAATGGTTCTGATTTCATTCTCTGGATGGATATTATGCAAACGATAATGAAGGAATTTGTATTCAGTCTCTTTCTGATAAGGATAATTAATTATATTTTCTTTTACCTTTTCTGGATTGAAGTCCCGACTTATTTTTCCCTTATCATCCACTAATCTTGAAGAGATTAGTTTCTGTAAAGCCGAGGTAGAATATCTACAAGTGGTTTGACCTTTATTTAAACTTTGAACCTCTTCTATTGCATCGCCAAAGAAGACATACTCCATCTGGATATCATTGGAGAATATCATCCATTGAACCGTACCATAACCGATTCTAATTCTCATTTTTACCGGAGATTTATTTAAAAGTCTTTGTTTTTGATATTGGTTTCTTAGAAAGGATTGAATATAGTGTAAAGCAGCCATAATATTTTCTGGCTGAGCACCAGGAAAAATAGCATAAAAAGCATCTCCAGCGAAATTAGATAAGAACCCCCCATATTTTTCTATGATATTTAATGGTTCACTAAAGATATTAGTTATTAAGTGGCTAACTTCTTCAGCACCTTCTTTTCCTTTTTTTTGTAATTCATCATTTATGGTAGTAAAGCCTATGATATCCCCGAGCAGGACAAAAGCTTGCATTTTGCCTTGAACATTGTCTTTTTCATATTGAGAAAGGATGAAGGGTGGGATATAACGAATCATAATTCTACCTGAAAGAATATGATGAATAACCGTTAAATAATAGCTACATAACAGGGAAAGTCCTTTACTACAAGACGATAAATAGCCTCAGCGTCCAATTCCTTCCAACAAAATGTTTCACATGAAACCACGGATTGAGCTAATAAGGCTGATATTCCACCTACACAAATAAAATATACTGCATCGTATTTAGATATCTCTTCTGTGACATCTTTAGACCTTTCTCCCTTACCTATCATTACTCTTAAACCATTCTCCAGTAATAAAGGAGTATATTTATCCATTCTGGCTGAGGTTGTTGGTCCTATGGCACCACATACTTTTCCAGGTGGAATAGGAGCAGGTCCGCAATAAAAGAGTGCACTATTTAACAAATCGAAAGGTAATGGTTTCCCTTCTTTTATCATTTGAGTTAATCTAATATGAGCTTGATCTCTTGCTGTATATAATTCTCCTGAAAGCATAATTTTATCTCTAACTTTGAGTTCTTTTTTCTGTTGTGGTTGCAAAGGAAGATTAATTTTTATTACTCTCATATTTATTCTCTTATCTTATTATTATTCAGACAGATATGGAGATACAACGATGAGCATGACAATCAATATTAACTGCTATAGGTAAAGAAGCAATATGGCAGGGTTGAGATAATATATTTACTTTTAGAGCAGTGGTTTTACCTCCAAATCCCTGTACACCTTTGCCTTTTTGATTAATCTTATTTAGGATTCTTTTTTCCATCTGGAGGTATTCAGGTTTTTTCTCAGAATCAGGGAGAGGAATCATTAACGCTCTTTTAGCAAGAATAGCACATTGTTCAAAATCTCCTCCAATTCCAATACCTACAAAAACAGGAGGACAGGGTTTTCCACCCGCAGAAACAACAGTGTCTATAATAAAATCTTCAATTTCTGTTAAGGTTGCTGTAGGATTAAACATTTTAAGGGTGCTGCAATTTTCAGCTCCACCACCTTTTAAGGATATATGTAGTTCCAATTTATTTCCTAATATTTCGGATAAATGTAAGATGACGGGTTGCGAATAGTATTTTGATTTTTTTTGAGGGTTAGAGAAATACCTTAATGGTTCTTCAGCGATAGAATCTCTAAGGTAGTATTTTCCCCAAGCATCATTAACTGCTTCTGATACTATAGAATAAAGTGTTCCATTTTCAATTTTAGTTTCTGTTCCAATATCGGCAAAAACAATTACTATGCCAGTATCCTGACATATAGGAAGTTGTTCTTTAGCAGCAAGTTCTTCATTTAATAGCATAGCTTGAAGCATATCTTTTGCCACATCATCTTCTTCAATGGCTAAGGCTTGGTTTAGCAAAGATTTAGTTTCTGGAGTAGATTGACAATATATCTGCCCGATTGCTTCAATTATAGCTTTATATATCTGTTTTTGGGGAATAGTTCTTACAGACTCCATTCATTTATCCTTTTCTTCGCATTAAAAGATATTTCAACAGCAGGTCTTCTATAGGAGTAGCAGTGCTAACCGGATTATATTCAATTTGATATTGATGACATCCAGCCTTAAGTTTCTGGATATGTTCTTGATAATTAAGCAGATAATCGGGTCTTATTTGCCAAGGATTGACGGTAATTTTTTCTTGCGTTTCGCTATCAATGAATTCAGTTTCTCCGTGAAATTTAAAATTATCTTCTTGTATATCAGTTATATGGAACACCAATACTTCATGATGATGAGATTTAAAGTGCTTTAGTCCATCCATTATATTTTCAGGTTCATCCAAAAGGTCAGAAATCAGTATTATTAAGCTTCTTTTACGGATAGTATCAGCAATTTTATGTAAGTTTTCCAGAAGATTGGTGGAATCCTTAGGTTCCAATTCAGCCAGTATCCTAAAAATTTGAGGGAGGTATCCTCTATATGCTTTGGGGGGAAGTAGCTTAGTGATTTCATTATTGAAGGTAATTAATCCTGCGGCATCTTTTTGACCTATCATCAACCAGGACAGAGAGGCAGCAAGTCGGCAAGCATAGTCAATTTTAGTGTTTTCACCAGAGCCATAGAACATTGAACGACTGTGGTCTAAAAGAATATAGCAGCGTAGATTGGTCTCTTCTTCAAAGCGTTTCACATAGTATCTATCGGTTTTAGCTACAATTTTCCAATCAATATTTTTAATAGGGTCACCAATATTATATTCTCTATGGTCGGAGAATTCAACACTGAAACCGTGATAGGGGGATTTATGCAGCCCAACCAAAAAACCTTCAACGGTAGTTTTAGCGAGTAGCTGAAACCGTTTTAGTTTGGCTGCAGTCTCATCAGTAAGTAGCTGTTGGTTCATTCCTTAGGTTTACTCTTATAGAGCAGCCCCAGTGGAATTAGAACGCCATATGCGATAGTAAGTATTACAGGAGAGATAACGATTTCATTTCCTGCCATTATAAAGTAGCCTACAATTAGCAAAATGACAGCGATTCCTAAGATTATATAGTTAATAGGTCCTAACTGTAATTTATTATTATTATTTGCCATTAGCATTTTCTCCAAATATTATGAACCTGCAACACAATTTTCATAGCTTTCAAAGGTGTTGCTTACTTTTTCATAGGTTAATTGACAGAGTTCGCTTCTATCACGATTAGGGTCAAACTCTATTGGTTCTAAGAAATTGATTTCTACTTCCATTTTATGTGCCAGCAGATTCCAGTAGTATTTTAAATAATTAATGCTCTTAGACCAGAAAACGACGAAACGATTTTTACCATTAATTGGTTTCCCATCCAGTTTCAGATAACGAATACAAACAGGAACGACAGTGCAGGCAGCATCTACGGCAGTCTGAAAGAGGGAGGGACGAAATTCATTGACTTTTGTTCCATCAGTGCCAGGTTTTTCCGGAAATAGCACGACTTTAAAACCTTTTTTTAACACATCAGTGAAGCGTTTGATTTCTTGAGGGAGATTTAATTTATTTTTCCGGTCAGTATAAAGACAACCGCCAAGACGGATAATATTACCAATAATAGGAGTTTCACTCATTTCGGTGGAGGTGATAAATACATAATTGTCAACTGCACCAAGCAAAAATATATCTAATAAAGATGAATGATTAGCTACCAGCAGATAGTTGTTATCTTTAAGTTGTTGAAGCACTTCCTGATTCTTTACTCTAAGTTTGACATGGAAAGCACGAAGAAATTTTCGAGAAGAATTGCTCATATTTTTAATCTGTAACCAGCGGCGTTTAATTGGATTTTTAGCAAAAAGACGGATAAAATAGGAACGACAGACGAAAGACCAGAGTAGTATCATCTGCCAGATAGAATGAAATAATTTAACTATCCACATCATTTTATCCTCTTTTTTATTATATTCTTCTTTTCTATAGATATCGTAATCTGTCAAGTTTTTTTCTGCTGGTTTCTACCCTAACCTCAAGAAAATATCTTTTATGTTTTAGCCATATATAACTTTTTTAAGCTTTTATAATATGATTTATTCCGATAATTTTGAAAAGGTATAATTATAGTTTTTTACCGTTATAACAAATTATAAAAACATCTCTGCAATTTTATTTCTTCTTTCTTGGCAGTTCATCCATTACTGATGTAAAGATTATGTCCAAATCGGACATAAGTTGGACATAAGCTGGACATGAGCTGGACATAAGCAACCCATCAAGAGGAAAAAAATAATTGGTTGGATTTATATTGCATAAGCTATTGGTTCTAAAGAAGGTAGGATTTGCTTTACAGTTGGTAGTATGGTTTAGGGAAAGATATTAATTTAAAAAGAGGAAAACTCACGGGAAAATAATAAGCCGGATTCTGTACCTCCTTCTATCAGGAGGTTGATGTCCATTCCTCTACATCCATTCTCACGAATGGACTTTAGCTGCCTACCCGGAAGCCATAATCGTGCGGGCAACACTTCTTGGCTTCCCTATTTGGCATTGCACCGGATAAGGCTTTCCTGGCAAATCCTGTCACCAGGATTTCCGGTGGTCTCTTACACCACCATTTCACCCTTACCTGAAATAGATATTTATAAAATAACTATTTCAGGCGGTTTATTTCTGTGGAGCTCGCTCTGCATTACTGCAGCTTCCTGTTAGGAAGTATCCTGCCCTTTGGTGTCCGGACTTTCCTCCCCTACTTTTCAGTAGCAGTGGACATCTCATTTTCCCGTGAGCTTAAAGATATAATATGTGAAATTATTATCCTGACAAGAAAAATATTTTTCTTGCTTGCGCAAATTTAATTGAGTTTCTTACTACTGAGTTATGAACTAATTCAGTTTAAGTAAATTTTAGAAAGAAGCTATCCAGTTATAGGATTTTGATTATAGATTTAACTCTATCTATGGGTATAGCGAATCCAAGTCCGACATTATCTCCTGTTCCAGAAACGATAAAGGTATTAATGCCAATAACTTCACCTTTAACATTTACCAGTGGACCACCGCTATTACCAGGATTGATAGCAGCATCAGTCTGAATCATATTTATGTATCTATGACCATCCTGAGGCTGGAAACTTCTATTTAGAGCAGAAATAACACCAACTGAAACCGATGGTTTGGGGTCACTCATCATAAATCCATAAGGATTTCCCAAGGCAATAGCCCATTCACCAATAAGTAATTCTTTGGCGGTTCCGAGTTTGGCATAAGGAAAATTATTGCCATCTATTTTCAATTTAGCCACATCGTAAGTGTTATCTACACCAACTACATTAGCAATAAATTCTCGCTTATCTGGGAGCACAACTTTGATTTCGGTTGCACCTTCTATTACATGAGCATTGGTAATAATATAACCATTTGCATCATAGATAACACCACTTCCTATACTTACCACCTGTCTCTGAATAGGAATATCTCCAAAGAAATCAAAGATGCTGAACCCAAAACCTGGTCTCACTAACTGCGTTTTTGTCACATTAACGCTAACAACAGCAGGTTCAACTGCTTGAACTGCAGAAGTAATCTCATTATGGCGTTGATTATGTGAAGGGTTTACCATAGTTGTAGTAGTAGCAGGAGTTTTAGCTTCTTTCTGATTTATGAGAACTAAAGTGATGCCAGCATTAAGAATAAGGACCACTAAAGCAATAATAATAATGCGAGAGGTTTTCATAGGTCTTCCTATTTAAACTGTTTAATGGCAAATGCAATGAAAGATATATTTACCGGATTTTTTTCATTGGAAGTCGTAGATTGTTCATTTAATACTGCATAAACGGGATAATTCCAGTTGTCTCTCAGGCTATTCACCAGTTCTTTAGCAGTAGCAATGGCAACAATAACTTCAGGTTTCTTTTCTTCTATCATTTTATGTTCTAAAAAACCTCCTGTAGCCACTGCTGCATCAACATTATGTTCTGTTATAAGCTTCTTAATTTTAGCTATATCACAGCCTCCGCATTCTTCACATTTTATGATATCATTAGTAATGCGAATAGTGCAATCTTCTTTCTGAAGACAATGAGGTAGCAGAACGAGAATATTTGTGTTTCGGATATCTTTTTGGTCAGTTAGAACTATTTCATTATTGAAGTATAAGAACGATTCAATCAGATTCTTTTTAGATGAGAATGTGATATGAGCTAAACCTTTAGCTAAGGGATAATAAATGTTAAAAAGCATCCATTTACTAAGCTTTTGCAGCCATTTTGGTTTTAATCTGGTATGAGTAGAGAAAAGGGTAATCATCCAGCCTAATACGACGAAAATGAGTATTGCTAATAGTATAATAAACAAAATTCTAACCCAATTAGCCAGTAAAGGTTGAGCAAACACATTGAACAATATAATAAGAAAGACAGCACTAATAATTAATAGACTGATGCTTACAAAAGCGGGAAACTTTATAACTGAGAGGTAAAGGTCCTGGTCTTTCATAATTCCTCCCTAAAAGAATTTTCCATAAAGATTTGATTAAATGGGACAAAGCTTTCCCCCGCAGAAAGTCTTGCTCCCAATTGAAAAGCCCAGGCAGACATAACTTTTTTACCTTCAGCCTGTATTCTGGTGATTAAAAGTTGTCCATCCTGGCAATTAACTAATATACCTTTATTTTTAATAAATCCTGCAATAGTTCCGGGCTTATCATTTTTTGATGAGTCATAAATCTCAGCTTGAAGGATTTTAAGGTTAGTATTATGTATAGATGTTCTTGCACCTGGTGAAGGAGAAAAGGCACGTATCTGGTTAAAGATATTTTTAATTTTATTATCCCAGTTTATCCATAAATCTTTTTTACTAAATTTATGGGTATAAGAAGCCAGATTTTCGTCTTGAGGTCGTTCTGTTAGACTATTATCTTTAATAGCAGGAATTATTTCAATCAATAGCTCAGCAGAGATATTAGCCAGTTTTTCTTTTAAGGAACCATAGTTATCTTCTGGTAGGATAACCAATTCTCTTTGGGCTAAGATAGGACCTGCGTCAAGACGAGAAGTTAACCTGAAAATAGTGGTTCCTGTTTTATGGTCTCCATTAAGAAGGGCAGTTTGAATAGGAGTAGGACCACGATATTTAGGAAGTAAAGATGGATGAAGATTAATCGCTCCAAAAGTAGGAATCTGTCTAAGTTCTTTTTTTATTAAAGAGGCATAGGAAGCAGTGACCAGAAGTTCAGGATATAACTTGCTAATTTTATCCACACTTTCAGGAGAATTGATGTTTTCCGGTTGATACAATTCCCAGCCTTGTTCCCGTGCAAAACGTGCTATAGGACAGGGTTTAATTCTTTGGTTTCGTCCTGCGGGTCTATCTGGTTGGCTGATAATTAGAAGTAATTGATGTTTTTCTTTTAGTTTTTTTAAAGCAGGAATGCCAAATTCAGAGCTACCAGCAAAGACAATTTTCATCGGATATTAGCCTCTTCTATTCTTCACAACGGATATTAATCCCATCCACCGTATTTTTCTGCAATTCTTTCAATTTATTTCTTATTTTCAACCTGGCAATAGTACTTAGATGGTCAATAAACAGGATTCCTTCCAGATGGTCATATTCATGCTGAACGATAACGGCTGCATATCCAGAAAGATTAATTCTGTGTCGTTCATTTTGTAAATCTGTATAAGAGACGGTTATATTTGAAGGTCTAACCACTTTAGCATAGATATCAGGAATACTGATGCACCCTTCTTCGGTTTCAGTTTCACCACTACTTTCTTCAATAACAGGGTTAATCATAACCATCGGAGAGTGTTTTTTAGGGTTATCCTTTATTTGAGGATCAATCACGATAATTCTTTTGCTAACGCCAACTTGAGGTGCAGAAAGTCCAACTCCATCCCATTGATACATTGTAGCGATAAGGTCCTCAGCAAATTGCAATAAGTTTTCATCAATTTTTTGCACTTCTTCGGACTTAAGTCTGAGGACCTTATCACCATAAATATGGATTGGTAATAACTTAGGTTTACGCGACATTAGATATATTAGGCATTAGCTTTTTCAGCAGAGCTAACTATACTGGCAATTGCACCCTTCTGGATTTCAATTCTAACATGGTTGTTATCATCTATTTCCAAGACAACGGTATTCTTGTCTGGTTTGATAGAAACGATACGACCATAAATTCCGGAAGTGGTAACAACTTTGTCATTTTCTTTCAAACTATCCAGCATTTTTTGCAGCTCTTTTTGCTTTTTTTGTTGCGGCATAATCATCAGAAAATACATCACTACAAATAGCAGAATTAGAATAATTAGAGTGCTCATTCCGCTTGCTCCGGAACTCTGTTTTGCTTGTGCGCTGTTAGTAGCAGCTTGAAGTAGAGTATATATCATTTTTTTCTCCTTTTTAGCCAAAGAATTTTGGCGCTATAAGTTTTATGAAATGAATCAGGATATTAGTATAGACTCCTGCAATGAGGTCATCTATAACAATACCCCAACCCCTGGGCAGTTTTTGTGAAATCTTTATGGGAAAGGGCTTGGCAATATCCAAAGCCCTAAAAATAACAAGAGCATATACAGCCATTAGAAATGATTTCGGTAATAGTAATACACTTAGAAAAAATCCGCATACCTCGTCAATCACTATTTGAGGTGCATCAGGTCCAAGCTTTTTTTCTGCTTTAGAACTTAACCATACAGCTAAAGCAATCAAGATGACAAGAAATCCAGTATACCAGAGCCATCCTTTACCGGAAAATAGCATTTGAGGAAGCAAGAGATAGATAGCTGCTGCTACAATAGAGCCATAGGTTCCGGGAGCATAAGGAATAAATCCAACTCCGAAAACTGAAGCCAGGAAGGTCTCTACAGATAGAGATTTAGATTTCATTTTTCAAGTATTTCAACATAAGTTTCTTTTATTAATTTATCTATCCATTTATTATAAGCAGATTGTAACTTATACTGGTAAAGATAAGTGTAAAGTTTATCTTTAACTTCATCATAGGTGAAAACACGAGGAGGAATTTCTTTAAGCCGGACAAAAATATACAGGGTTCCGTCTTTTTCCAGGACAGGGGTCATTTTCCCCACCGGAGTAGAAAGAATGTAGTTTTTAAAGGGTTCAGGAAATTCATTTTCTGTAAGCTCTCCTATAATGCCTTTGTTTTTGGTAACATCAGGGTCAGTAGAATACTGTAAGGCAAGGTCTGAGAAAGAACTTTGTCCACTTTCATAAAGTTCACGAATTCTTTCCATAATGGCATAGGCAGCTAAGGTATCAGATTTTGTAGGTTGAACCAATTTGAGGATATGACTGGCTCGCACCTCATCTCTTCTTTTATCAGTAAGTTTCAGAATATGATAGCCATTTTCACTTCGGATTATCCCAGATATTTCTCCTATATCCATAGAGAAAGCTGCATCTTCTATAGGTTTTAGCATCATACCCCTGCTGAAATAGCCTAAATCACCGCCTCTAACTTTACTTGGGCATTCACTAACCTCCCTGGCTAAAGTAGCAAAATCTGCTCCTGCATCTAATCTCTTTTTAATGTCCTGCATTTGCTTATACACAGAATCTTCAGTGGCTTTACTTGCAGTAATTTTATACTTTATCATTCCTGTTTCCCAGGTGGTAGGTTTCACAGCCATTGAGTCCTTAGTTGTATTATAGAATTCACGCATCTCATCTTCCGTAACCGATACCTGTGAGCTCACATATAAGTCTATCAATTGCTGAGTCATAGCATTATTTTTAATTTCTTCAATGAAGTATTCTAATAATTCAGCTTCAGTGAGATTTTCTTGCGCTAATGCAGCTTGGAACTCTTGAGGAGAAGGATATTGAGATTTTAATTCCTGAAGATAGTTTTGAGCATATCTTTTAATTTTATCGTCATCAACTTTGATGTTTAATTCTTTAGCTTTTTGAGAGATAACCTTTTGTTCAATTATTTCACGTAAAGCCATATCCATAGAAATCTGTTCTTTTGGTATCCCAGCCAGTTGCATCTGATACATCATTTTATAAACATCACTTAATAGGATAATATCTGATCCCACTTTTGCGACAATACGGTCAACCAGCTCAGCTGAAAGTGAGAAGATGAGGAATGAAGTTAGTAGTATAAGGATTAATTTTTTCATTATATTCCTTTTTATTATAGAGATTAGTAATAGTAGTAGATATTGTTATTTTTCATTTTGAGTTCACGTACTAAATCGTTGTAGACTTGTTGTTTTTTTTCTTTTAGCAGTAGTTCATAGATTTCATTACGATAGTCTACAAAAGTGGCTTCTTGCGTTCCTTCTCTTTGTTCAGTGTAGCGAATGATATAAGTTTTTCCATTAACAGTAACTATGCCTGGTTCGTTAATTTTAAGCTTATGCGCTGCTTTCCAGAACAGTGAATCAGGACTATTAGCAGAGACAAATCCCATTCTTCCTTGTTTATATTTTAATTCTTCTAAAGAGTTTTCTAAAACTGCGAGATTAAAATCGTATTCACCGGTTTTAATTTTAGTTAACAGGTTTTTTGCAGCATTTTCATCTGGGCAGAGTATCCTTTGAATGTTATATTCCATCAGTTTTTTAGTAAAATCAGCTTGATGTAAGCGATAATAATTAAACATTTCTTCTTCACTGATAGTTAAATTAGCCAGTTTTCGGGCAAGCAAAGCATTAGCTTTAACTTTCTTTACGGCATAATCTATACGCAGTTTTGTTGCATTTTCTTCACTAATTTTTTCTTTATCCGCTTCTTGAGCCAGAATGGTAAGATTAACCCAGTTTTCTATCTCTTTTCTTTTTTGAGTTTCACTTAATTTATTCCATTGTTCATCTGTGTAAAGAGAACGAAATGCTTCTAAAGTAAGAACTTCTCCATTAACTTCTGCCAGTGGAGTGAATTCTTCCTTTTCTTTTTTTAATTCACAACTTGAGCAGAGGATAAATACCATTATTGCTGCAATTAAAAATCTTTTCATACTTTAGAGAAAGGGTGGAGTGTAAGTAACTCTTAGTTTAGGCTGTTTTTCTGCAGGAGTGCTACTATCATTGAAATGCCATAATTCTATCTTTCCGTAGTTAATTAATTCTTGCATAGAACGGATAACAATTCCATAATTCATTTTATCTCCAGAAGTATAAGCTTGAATTAAAGGAGTTACATTAACTACTAAACTATCTCCTCGGATATAAGATTGAGTGATAATCCCAGAAGCAACCTGTTCATCTAAGACAGCTACAGCAGTATTTATATCCAGTGAATCATTCACTCTATCAGCTCTTAATCTGTATTGAGTAGAGGTTCCATAATAGGGATTTTCTTTAACATACAAGATAAGTTCTGCATGATTGATAGTAGTTCTCTTAAGTTGAATCTCATTAAGTGGATTTCCCTCTGTATCTTGAAATAAAGAAAAGTTCATAGGGAAGTATAAATATATTCTGGAAGGTGGTATATTGCTTAATATCCATTGATTGGTTATTATAGGTGCAGTTTCTTCATCTATCCGATAACTATCCTTGTTGCAGTATTGTTCATATTTCTTTTCTGTAGGATTCTCACCTGTGGTTCTATAAAGAAAATGGAGTTTTGGTCCAGAACCTGATTCCAATGATTTAAATTCTATATATGAATTTTCTCCAGTTTTTATAGCCAGAGTCAATCCCAGAGAATCAGCTTCAGAAGTCCATTGTTCTAAAGCTGCTACAGGAATAGGTATTTTAATTTGAGTTCCAGCTGAGCTAATAGAATCAGTGATAGTATATGATTGAGGAGTAATTAAACTTAAATTGGAATCCTGGATAAGATTAGTGCTATCTGCTGCCCAGCTTTGATTTAGTTTATAAATCATAACTTCAACAGGATTACGAGATTCTGAAAATTTTCTCGTAAGCACGAGATTAAGATAGGTAGAATCCTGGTAAGCTTCTGGTATATGAAATGTTCCCACGGAAGGTAAACCTGTAAAACGCACAAAAGCTACGGATTCTATACCATTATAATTTCCACAGACTAAACTGGTTTCTGTTCCTTTTATAGAACCACTACCAGGAAAACTGTAGCCAGCTACTATATCTAAAGGTGTAGTAAAAGACATAGGTCTTACATTAGACCAGTTATTTCCGGTTGGATTAGGGTCATTAATGCAACCTCCCAATATAATTGCCAGAAATAAGGTTGCTACGAGGAGTAATCTCATTTTCTGAAGATGAATAGTTTTCATATATTACCTAATTTATTAAAATAGATTTTCTTTTATAGTAGTTTAAGTAGGCAATGTGAATAAGTGGATAAAGGGTCAAGTCTTTTTTTATCTTATTGAAATAAAGCATAATATCTTTAGAGATTTTTTGGGGATAAGTAGTGGGTAAGTTCATACAAAGTTAAGTTTTTTCCACTCTGCCAGGTAAGACATATCTTATATACTAGCTTATCCACATTAATCCACCGGAATTATCCACTTATCCACATAATTTTAAGGTTATGACTTTATATTTTTGATTAGTTGCTCAATATGGGACCGGAAATTTATATCTTCACGAAAGCGGTTTTCAATCATTCTTTTAGCATGAATAACTGTGGTATGGTCTTTTCTTTTATAATACTCTGCAATCTCTTTTAGAGAGAGCTGTGGTATGAGCAGATTTGCCAGATACATAGCAATTTGCCGTGGATAAGAAATTTGCTGTCTTCTGGTTTTATCAACAATTTGTGGCATTGTAATATTATAAGCCAGACAGACTTCTTGGGTAATGGTATCAAGTGTGATTTTTTTATGTTGTTCAGATATCATATCGCTAAGAATAGAACGGACTGTTTCCACATCTAATTCTTCAGGATTATGATTATTGTAAGATGCATAGGCTAAAATACGGATTAGAGAACCTTCCAGAGCACGGACACTGGAAGTAATGGATTCAGCAATGAAAGAGAACACCTCATCACGGAGAACAATATTTTCCGGTTCTGCTTTTTTATGAAGGATAGCCACCCGAGTTTCAAAATCAGGATTCTTCAAATCGCAAAGTAGACCACTTTCAAACCTGGTTACCAGTCTTTTTTCTAAATCTGGTATATCTTTTGGAGGACGGTCAGAGGTTAAAACTATCTGTTTACGATTGTCAAATAGAGCATTAAAAGTGTGGAAAAATTCCTCTTGAGTACCTTCTTTTTTGGAAAGAAAATGCACATCATCAACAAGAAGTAAATCTACTTTACGGTATTTGGAACGAAATTCAGGCATCTTGTTGGCACGAATAGATTCTATCATCTCATTTGTAAATTCTTCACTGGTGGTGTAATAGATAGAACAATTACGTCCCTCTTTTACAACATAATTTCCTACGGCTTGCATTAAATGCGTTTTCCCCATTCCACTTTCTCCATAAATAAAAAGAGGATTATAGGTGTATCCTGGAGCTTCAGCTACTGCTTTAGCAGCAGAATAGGCAAAATTATTGTTTCGTCCCACCACAAATTCTTCAAAACTAAAACGTTCATTGAGCTTGGTATTGACCATAACCCGATTATCCGAATAGCCAGCGGTTTGATTAGGATTGTTTTTCACATAATGAGGAGGAGAAATAAACTTTATCTTATAATGTTGCTTATACAAGGCATAAGCAATCTCTCCTAAAGTATCAGTATAGTTTTGATTTAAATAATTTGCCGCAAATTGCGTTGGAACCTTGACTACAAGTTCATTATCCGAAATATCCACCAACTTTGTCTCAGAAAACCAGGTTCTAAAGCTCTGTGGATTGATATTCTCCTCTAACTTATCTAAAATATTCTGCCAAATATCCTGATCCATCTTACCATCCTAAAGCTAAAAAAATTTATTTATCCACAAAATCAGGAGAGGCTTGTCCTCAGCCTAAACCCGATTCTTTATTTATTGCTAATCAATAAGATAACTATAATTTAAGTTCAATTTGTAGTTTTCTTTAGATTTAGTTATCCACACATTTTCCACATTCAATTCCCACTTCATTCACTTCAAACTCATCCTTTAATTTTTACTGTGGATAGCTTTTCTAAGGTGGAAGTTCTTGTCAAGTGGCTAAATCATTTAACTATTTATAATTACAGGGTTTCATAATCTATAAGTTATGAAAAATAATATTATTAAAACTTGAATCTTGGTTTTATAAAAATCCCTGGTCAGAATTCTATCCAATTATCATAAAGTAAATTAAAGAAATTTTAAATTAATTTAATCTCAATTAGGAAGAGGTGTATTCATTAATGAGCTAATAGATTTGAAATTATAAAGATAGGGATTTTTGATTAACTCTTCCATAATATGAAGGGAAGAAAAGTTATCAGGCAGAAAGTTCAAATTTTAAAATTAAGGGAAGGAGGTAGTAAAATATCTTTATTGGTGGCTTTTTAGAATTTGAATGAACCTCTTCCAAAGTAGATAATTGAAATTAGAAGCATATTTATCCAGGATGATTTTATCTATCTCAAGAATTTTTTGCTTTAGCTCAAGCGGTATGGAATCCCATTCTTTTTCATAAGATAATCGAGATATAACTTCAATTTCATCAGCTGGGTCATTTTTTTCCAGATAATCCAACAAAAATCCATAGCATTTAACATCATATTTTGTTACTGCCATAATAAATCCTCAAGTTATCAGTATATTTAATAAACATCGTAGAAAACGGTTTTATTATCTAACTTAGACATAATATTTATTATTCAAGGATTGATTTTACCTTATGTGTCAAGGAAGATTATTTCAATAGAGAGAAAAGACCTGGTAGAAAATAAATTGACAGAAAGATAAGAATAGATATAAAGGGCAATTGCTTTAATGAATGGCACAGAATAGAATTTTATTATGAGATAAATGAAAAAGTGAAAGAGGTGAATTATGAAGAATCCTCGCTTTATTCTTATATTAGTCTTGGTGTTATTTTCGTTATCTTGCTCTAAAAAAACGACAGAACTAATTCAACTGGATGCACCGATATTTAATCCAGGAAGCGGGACTTATTTAGCTGGTCAAGCTATCTATATTACCTGTCCTGAGTATGGAGCATCCATATATTATACGGTTAATGGTTCTGATCCCACGCAAAATGATGTTTTATATGATAGACCGCTAATTATTCCGAATTTCTTTCCAGAGGGTGCTAATTCAGCCACCATTAAAGCCAGAGCATATAAAGAAGGATTTGATCCCAGTAATGTTTCTACTGCCACATATTTTGTATCTTATTATAATACTGTGGCAACTCCTATTATTTCTCCAGTAGGTGGAAATATCACTACAGAAACAATTATAACTATTGTATGCCCAACTTATGAAGCACAGATATACTACACTCTTGATGGGACAGAACCTACCCAGAATTCCATACATTATTCAGAAGGATTTACTATATCCCAAACAGGTGAAGTAACTCTTAAAGCCAGAGCTTTCAGGCAAAACTGGAATCCAAGTGAAATAGCCGTAGCAAACTATGTGGTAAGTAATCCCTGATTGATAGGATAAATTATCTATCTTTATCAAAAGAACTTAGAACTACTGTAAAAAATTAAAGGACTAATCCATACTATGAAAATCCAATTATGTTGGTGGTTAGTGATAGTATTTCTTTTTATCGGCATTCTTAATGCTACCACTGAATCTATATCTGCTGAGCTCTCATATAACATCTTTCAACAAGACTTTGACTTTTTTCAAAAGACCTTGCGAGAATCGCATCCCAATATCTATGCCAATTTACCCGAGCCAGAGTTTAATAAGCAAGTCAATCTTATAATAGAAGAATTAGCCACGGAAACAGATACCCTCCATTTTTTAGCCAAATTAAAACAGTTTTCTCATCTTTTAGGTGATGCTCATACCGGTCCTTTTTATTACCAGAAGGAAACTCTATTTTATCCTATTGCAGTATGCTGGTTGAATGATAGCTGGTATATTAATGGAACGATGAAAGAATTAGCTGATAATATAGGAAGTAAAATAGTCAGCATAAATGGGAAAGATGCAGAGGAGTTTATGTCTACTTTGATGACCCTCTGCGGAGGCGAAAATATCTATTGGTTTCGTGAGTGTGCCGGGGATGTTATGCGTTATTCTTCCAATCTAAAATTATTAGATCTGGCAGTTGAGGATAATGATTTGCATTTGGTGGTAGAAAAAGAAGGACAAAAAAAAGAACTTATCCTGAAAGAAGTAGAAAATTGTAATTGGAGTATAGTTTCATTTAGCGATCTCACACAATATAAGATGGTTAATTATTGGGGGAAAGCATTAACTGCAGATGATATATATTATCTTCAGTTTAACCACTTTTCAGATACCAAGAGCGATAATTCCAAAGATGAGTTTTCCAACTGGAAGTCTTTTTTAGTTCAAACTTTTAGTACCATTGACAGTCTTAAATTACATAATCTGGTCATTGATTTACGAAATAACTTTGGTGGTAATTCTTTAATGGGAGATATTCTTCTTTCCTATTGTAAGTTACCAGATTCTTTAGCTACCTTTACCTGTGATTTATGTATCAGCGAATTGATGTTTAAGGATTATGATATGGATTTAGAGGATATAAAAAAGATTCTTTCAGAAGAATTGAATAGAGAAATAGAAGATTTTATTTTGCCCTATGTTATCAAAGATATGGACAATGGAGTAAAAAAAGTATCAACGGAAGAATATTGTAATCAGCAAATAGGCTCTTTAAAAGAAACTAATATGCTAACTCCTCTTTTTGATGGGAAAATTATTATTCTAACGGGAAACAAAACCTTTAGTTCTGCCGTAATGTTTGCCACTATGTGTCAGGATAATGGATTAGCCACTATTTATGGAACACCCACAGGTGGGAAACCTTCTTGTTTTGGAGATATTTTATCCTTCACTTTACCCTATACAGCTATTCCATGTGGAGTTTCTCATAAATATTTTCGTCGTCCGGATTATACCAGAGATCCCTCAGACAGTCTTTATCCAGATGTCTGGTTAGAGATTAAAGCTGAAGATTATTTTTCCGGGAAGGATTCTGTCTGGGAAAAAGTCAGAGAAGATATAAAAAATAATACAGTGCCTGAACCCAGAAAGCTTTAATGAGAATTTCAGATGGTTGATTTATTATTTCTTCCCAGTCCCAATCTTTGTTGTTGATATTTCTTATTTTGAATGTTTTTCCACCAGTCTTGATTTTCCAGATACCAGATAACTGTTTTACGAATTCCAGTATTAAAAGTTTCTTTAGGAGTCCAGCCTAATTCTTTCTGGATTTTAGTTGAATCTATAGCATAACGTAAATCGTGTCCAGGGCGGTCTGTTACATAAGTTATCAATTGTTTATAGGATTTCAACTCAGATGAAGGATGCAGTTCATCCAGAAGCTCACAGATAAGGTTTACAATGTCTATATTCCTCATCTCGTTATGTCCTCCGATATTATAAGTTTGACCTGGAGTTCCCTGTTGGATGATATAATTAATAGCTTCACAATGGTCTCGCACATACAGCCAATCTCTTACATTTAAGCCCTGACCATAAACAGGTAAAGGTTTGTGGTCAAGACAATTAAGAATCATCAGAGGAATAAGTTTTTCTGGGAATTGATAAGGTCCATAATTATTGGAACAGTTAGAAATAGTAACAGGAAGTCCATAGGTGCGGTGCCAGGCTCTAACCAGATGGTCAGAACTTGCTTTGGAAGCAGAATAGGGTGAAGAAGGGTCATAGGGAGTGCTTTCTGTGAACAATCCTTCTTCTCCTAAAGAACCAAAGACTTCATCTGTAGAAATATGATGGAAGCGGAATTTCTTCTGAGTTTCTTTATCTAATTTTTGCCAGTAACGCAAAGCATTCTCCAAAAGCACGGCAGTTCCGACAATGTTTGTATTTATAAACTCCATAGGACTATCAATAGACCTATCTACATGAGATTCAGCAGCAAAATTAACGATAGTGTCTGGCTGAAATTGTTCAAAGATAGAAGCTATTTTATCTGTATCAGCGATATCAACCTGTTCAAAGAAATAGCGATTGGGATATTTCTTTTCAATGTCCTTTAAACTTTCCAGATTTCCCGCATAGGTAAGTTTATCTATATTGAGAACATAACCAATGAAATCTGGGTTTTCAAATAGATGATGAATATAATTAGCACCAATAAAACCTGCACCACCCGTGACAATTATGCGCTGCATATCAATCCCTCCGGAGAGTGTTTAATAGTTCTTTTAAATGTTTAAGTTCTTCTGGAGAAGAATATTCAAGGGTAATTTTTCCCTTTCCACCTCGTTCTTTCACTTTAACTTTCAACCCCAGAATTTTATGTAAATCCTTTTCCAGACTTTTCAATATCTCTGGATTGGTTTCTTGAGATTTCGGCTTTTCCTGTTGAGGCACAAAAGTCTTAGCTTTTTCTTCTGCCTGGCGAACAGTTAAATGATACTTGATAATATGTTGAGCAAATAAAAGTTGATATTCAGGGTCAATACTTAAGATGGCACGTGCATGACCTGAACTAAGTTTCCCTTCCGAGACCAGAGCTTGGATTTCTACTGGTAGTTTAAGCAATCTGATACAATTAGAGATAGTGGGACGGTCTTTACCTACAATTTGAGCTATTTCTTGATGAGTGAGAGAGAAATCTTCTACCAGAGTTTGATAGGCACGGGCTTCTTCTATAGGGTCTAAATCTTTTCTCTGAATGTTTTCCACTATAGCAAGTTGGAGCTGTTCTTTTTTATCTACACTACGTATAACTACTGGAACCGAGTCCAGTCCTGCCAGTTTTGCTGCCTGTAATCTGCGTTCTCCAGCTATGAGTTCATAATCTGAACCGGCAGTTTTATTCACAATTATCGGCTGGATGATACCATTAGCTTTAATAGATTCTGCCAGTTCCATCAAGCTTTCATCGTCTATCACCAGTCTTGGCTGTAAGGGATTGCGCTTTATTCGCTCAATAGGTAGGGTACTCAAATGAGCCTTGAGGTCTTCTCTTTCCTCTTTATCGGGAATTAAAGCACTTAAGCCTCGTCCAAGATGTTCTTTCATTCCTGTGTCCTTTCAATAATTTCGGTGGCAAGATTGAGATAACTCATAGCCCCAGGAGAGCGGATATCATATAAAAATATAGGTTTACCAAAACTGGGAGCTTCGGTTAGCTTGATGTTACGCGGAATAATTGTGCGGAAAACCTTCTCTTTAAAATAGTGTCGCACCTCTTTGGCTACTTGTAAGGAAAGATTTACTCTCCGGTCAAACATCGTTAAAAGAACGCCAATGATATTGACACTCGGATTTATATTTTTCTGAATCAATCGGATAGTGGAAAGTAGCTGACTGACGCCTTCCAAAGCATAATATTCACACTGGATAGGAACTAAGAGGTCTGTTGCAGCGGTTAAAGCATTTACGGTTAAAAGTCCAAGAGAAGGAGGACAATCTATGATGATATATTCGTATTGATTTAAAACAGGTTGGAGGGCTTCTCTTAGTTTTTGTTCTCTGGCAAATTCATGAACCAGTTCAATTTCTGCTCCAGTGAGGTCTATGTTTCCAGGGACACACCAGAGATTATCTGTTTCCGTAGGAAGAACTGTCTCCGTGATAGGGACTTTACCAATTAAAGCATCATAGATTTGCAAAGAAAGGTTATCTTTATCTATACCTACTCCACTGGTGGCATTACCCTGAGGATCAAAATCTACCAGTAAGGTCTTTTTTTCCAGCACTGCCAATCCAGCAGCAAGATTAACGGCAGTAGTGGTTTTTCCCACTCCTCCCTTTTGGTTAACTATTGTAATTATTTTAGCCATAGTATATTATATTTAGTTTTTATTATCTGAGCATAGATGGTGCAAGAGCATAAATAACACGTCTACCATAGGATAAATCTTCTTTTATTAGCTCTCTCGGGTTTAAGGCAGCTATATCACTATAATCCTTAGCCTTATAAAGAAGCATCATTCCTTCTGGTTTAAGCAATCTTTTTATTGGTCCAAAGTAGCGTTTTTCCATTTTTACCGCACGGCAGAGCAGGTAATCAAATTTTTCATCCGTATCATAATCTTCCAGACGACTACATATTGATTCACAATCAGATAACTCCATTTTAAGAATCATTTCACTGGTGGCTCTTACTCTTTTATGAATAGAATCTATGAGCACCATCTTGCAAGAAGGAACCGCCAGTTTAACTGGAATTCCTGGTAAACCACCACCCGAACCAAAATCCATTATTTTCTTATTTGAAAAATCAATAACTTTTAAAGGAAGAAGACTGTCAAGAAAATGGTGAGTCCACAGGTTAGAAACAGGAGTGGCACGAGAAAACAAATTGATATGTTGATTATATTCAATTAGTAACTGATAATACTTTTCAAATCTGGAAATAATCGTATCTATATCTGAAAGCTTAAGTTCTTGCAAAAATTGAATGAATTCTTCTTTTTCCTTGATCATCAATTTATTTCTGGAGGGAGATTACGAAGCAAAGCTTGAACTAAGAACGAAGTGTCGTCTTTCATCAGCATTAATGCTTCCCGAGCAGAGGGATGTTTAATCTGTTTTAAGGACCTGGCGGCAAGATAACGAAATCTCTCACTGGGATGATGGATATAGTTTTTAAGCAGATTCACACTTTTTTCACTATTTATAGCACCCAAAACGGAAATACAGGTAGTTTCATATTTTTTCTGATTTAGAAGTCTCTCAACATAATCTAAGAGCAAGGTATCTCCCGTTTCAGCAATTAGAGAGAGTGCATTCTTTGCTGCTAAACTATCTTCTATATCTATCACTTTATATAGTTCCTGGATAAATTTTGGAGATTTAGCTGCCAGAGTTTCCAGAGCACGGTATTCAAGTGAAGATTGAGTATTAATTTTATTAGAGATAATAAAGGGGATAGCTTCATCTGCTCGTTGAACCAAGATTTCACGACCTTTTTGAACTCTTTTAACGGCAGAACCAACTTCCCATTCTGAAGCAGCGGCAAATATTTCTTCTATTTTATCTGTTTCTTTAGGTAATGGTGCTTCTTCAGACAGCTTTTCTATTTCAGTTTTAGTTGTTCTATTCAATTCTATATCCCGACCTATACCATAGGTTCCACTATACCAGCTGCTATTATTAGCCTTTAGAGTGTCTGGATAGGTATCAGTTCCACCTGCATCAAGAAATAGACCTATTCCACCAGTGCTACGAGAGTAATTGGCATAGCCGTAATTTTGTGGATATTGCCGTTCATAGCGGTCATCACCACATTTATCAATAAAAATTCCCACAGAATTAGTTAATCCGAGACCATTTCCACCAGGAATGGAATAAGCATCATTTCCCGAACTATCTATAAAGATACCTAAAGCCCAATCGTGACCTGCACCCTGTCCAGGTCCATTTCTACTATAGTAAGCATCATCGCCAGATTCATCAAGTAAGAAACCACAGGCAAGATGAATACCAGAACCTTGAGGATAGTAGACTGTATTATAGACATCATTTCCAGATATATCAATCAATAGACCTGTTGCATACCAGTAACCTGAACCTTGAGCATAAACTCCACCCAGATATTTATCATTGCCCTTACTATCAAAAAGTAAACCTAACCCTCCTGCCATATCAGGACGGAGACCAAAACCCATACCTTGTCCCAAGGTTAGATAATCCAGAGGCATTAGCGGTTCGTGAAAATATTTTCCTCCCAGATAATAGACATCTGCTCCGGAAAAATCCAGAATTGCACCTGTACCATAAGTGCTGCCGAAACCTTGTGCCATGCAAGTGGCTTTATAGCTATCATTGCCTTCAAAATCAATTATAGCTGCCAAGCCAAACATTGCTGCTCCCTGAGAGAATAGACCACTTTGATAGAAATCATCGCCAGATTTATCTTGATGAAGATTTATCCCTGTAAAAGAAGCAAAAGAAAAATCGCCCGTCTGATAAATATCATCTCCACTTAAATCCAGTGAATAACCAAAACCATATTCACTGCAAAACATAGAAGCAATATCAGGATTTCTATACAGGTCATTTCCTTGAAGGTCAATAAAGATATAAAAGGGATTATCCAGACTGGTTTTAAGCTCAATTTCATAACGGTCATTTCCCGCTGGGTCAAGCAAAAAACAAATAGGAGAAAGTTTTTTATCCTTATAGACATCATCTGCCTTAGTTCCAATAATCATATAACCAGAATCTGTTCGCTTAATGATGGGGCTTTTATTATTAAACTTCAAGGTGTTGCAATGTTCAGCTAAAGCGTCAGAAAGAGCGAGAAATTTTATTCCAGATTGTAAAAGCAGGTCAAAATGCAAACGGGAGAATTCCTTTTCCAGCTTCTCTATATTTAGTTTGCTATATTCAGGAAGATTCTTTTGGGCAAAGTAGGATTTATAGGTAAGAGTATCTTCTGCTTCAATGAACTGCCACAACCAGTAACTTTGGAATTCCATAAGCCTGTTTCTATTCACATCGCGTGTAACTTGATTAAATTCCTCTTTAAAATTCTTTAGATGTGCATCCAGCCATTTAAATATATCTTCAGGCTTTTGTACTTCTTTTTTTAACTGGCTATTATAAACTGATTTAGCCGAGGGATAAAGCGTAGTAAATTGATAAGGATTGAGATTGAAAGCAATGCCTCCTAATTCACGAAGCAATTGTTCCAATTCACCACTTTCTGAGGAATCACACAATTCTTTAATATGCTGTATGTCTTCCAGAGCTAACCAGGGATTCTGTAATTGATTTAACTGCCAGTTTAATTTATATTTAGTGCTTAAATCCCAGTCCTTTTCAAACTTTAAAGAATTAGAAGTTAATCCTGCAGAATCAAGCATATCAACCAATTGTGCTATCTCTGCAGTAGAAAGAATTCCCGAGGTGTCAGCAAAGAATATACTGACGGAAAGAAGGAAGAGTATAAAAAAGATGAACCGACGCATAAAAAAGCTCCTTATCATAAAACATTTAATAAGGAGCCTGAATTTGTGTCAATAACAATCAGCTTCTAAGCTTAGCAGTTAACTGGGCAACATATCTTCCTTGATAACGAGCACCATCCAATTCTATGGGAGAAGGCATATGAGAATTATCCCCTCTTACAATGGTAGAAGCTCCATAAGGAGAGCCACCAACAATTTCATCCATTGTGGTTTGACCATCAAAAGTATAGGGCAAGCCTGCTATAATCATCCCATGATGAAGTAAGGTTATCATAAAGCTCAAGATAGTTGATTCCTGCCCTCCATGTTGAGTGTTTGTACTGGTAAAAACAGCACCAACTTTTCCTACTAAAGAATGACGAGCCCAGAGCTGTCCTGTGGCATCAAGAAAAGTCTTCATTTGAGCTGACATATTACCAAAACGAGTGGGAGTGCCAAAGATAATCGCATCTGCGTCAGCTAAATCTTGAACATCTGCTACGGGAATATGTTCAAATTTCTTTTGAGCTTCCGTTGCTTGCATCCTTTCTAAAATCTCAGGGGACAAAGTTTCTGGCACCCTTCTTAAAATCACTTCCGTTCCAGGAACACTCTGTGCTCCCTCTGCTTCTGCTTTTGCCATTTCATAGATATGTCCATAGGTGGAATAAAAAAGCACTAATATCTTCATTTTATCAACCTCCTCTTATAGCAAAATAGTAACCGGAATAGCATCATTGTCCAAGAGAAAAATTCACCCTTCCTTTTAAATAAACCAGGATAATAGTAACAATTTGCGATAGATATATAATTATTAGTGTTGTTCAAAAACATTCAGCTTTATATTATCAAATGTATAACACTTTTCTTTTTTTATTGGCTCTCTCTTGGCTCTTTCTTAGCTCTTTTGCTAAGAAACAGGAAAGAAATAGAAAGGAGGGGAAAATAATTTTCTAACGAATAGTCAATAAAATAACCTATTGATTGAGGGAAAGATAATTACCAGGAAGAAAACCGCAGTTACCTTAATGAGACCTAATGTGCTAAGCTGAACTTTTTCCAGGCTAACCTATTCAAACTTAAGATAAATAGCAAATAAAAAGAGAAAGTGCAAGAGACCAAATATCTTGACATCATTTCTAAAGGATAATTTGAAGGGTCTAATCCCTTTTTGGCTAAAAATTATAAGGTAATATAATGAAAAAAGAGCAGTTCCCAGAATTCTTAAAAGCTAATGAGAAAAGGATATATAACTATTTGCTTTCCCTTTTAGGGGATGAAAGCGATGCTAATGATGTTGCGCAAATGGTCTTTCTATCCTTTTACGAACATATTGATAATATAGATGAATCTACTGCTCTTTCCTATCTGTATCGCATTGCTCATAATAAAAGTATGACCTATCTGAAACAGAAGAATCGTTATGTTAATTTTGAGCCTCAATCCTTTGAACAAATGCAAGATCGCAGCAATAAGGTTAATGAGAAAGATTATTCCTTACTTCATTCAGCCATTAAAGAACTTCCACCCCGATTAGCCAGTGTTATTCAACTGCAATACTTTGATAAACTTAGCTATAAAGAAATAGCAGAAAAATTGGGCATAAGTGTAAAAGCTGTAGAATCATTATTGGTAAGAGCTAAGAAACGACTGCGGAAAAAATTAATGAAGGATAGAATGGAAGGAAGGGTATAGAGTTATGAAAAAGATTAAAAGAATGAAATTTGTAAAGAGGCAACCGTGAGATGCAGTAAAGCTCAGTTTCTGATAGAATTAAAGCTTGATAATGAACTTCCAAAAGAGAAAGGAAAAGCTCTAAAGCTGCATCTGGAAAATTGTCCCCAATGCCGTAAATATGAAGCGGAAGCCAGGAAATTACAGCAATTATTAAGCACCTTTCCTGTTCGTGAATTTCCTTCCTGGTTGCATAATAGCATTCTGGAAGAAACGGTTAAGCATGAGCGGAAAAGAATGTTGAATAGATATATTGTTAGATGGCAAACCATTCCTGCTCTTATAGCAATAGTTTTAAGTTTGATAGGAGGTTGGGCATTAGGGAAAACTGCTTATATTAGGGTTAACCCTCTTCCAGATAATGCTTCCGTAATCTACAGCAATCAAGTATCACAGACGGATAGTTTGAATCTGGTAGTCTTTGGAGAAAGCACCTTGATGGAAGATTTATTTTACCAAATAAGTGAGGATTATAAATGAGTAAACGCGTGTTGACTATTCTTTTACTTATATCGCTTTTTCTTAATGCCGGAATTATTGGTGGTTTGATAGTTATGAATGTATTTCGGCACAATCATATAGAGCATCATTATCAAAGACCTCCAGATGGACCTCCACCTAATAATAAGGGAAGATTTGCTCCACCGGATAGATTTGACCCTCAGATTGTAGCCTTGCGTGATAGTTTCATTAAAACTAAAAAGGAATTGATGGAAGAGCTATCTAAAGACCCAGTAGATGAGGCAAAAGTCAAAGCCATAATTGAAAAATCGGTGGAAGCTCAAAGCAAGATGGAAAGAGCTATGGGCTATAAAATGCTGGAATGGCGGAAAACTATGAGTGCTCAAGAAGCAAAAGAACATTTTTCATCAAAAATGGTAAGACTGGACACTCAGGGAGAAAAAAATAATCAAAGGAGAAAAGTAAAATGAAAAAGACCTTTATTATCACACTAATCGCTTTAATGTTAATAGGCATAATCTGGGCTAAAGATACAGCTAAAACTATGCCACCTTCAATGGTTAAAAGTAACAAAACTTCTCAAATGAATGCCACTTTAGAATTAAATCCTCGGTCTGAGCAGGTTAGGTTCAATAAATCACTTAAAGAGCTTAACTTAACCGAGGCACAGAAAAAGAAGCTGGATGAATTGCAACTTAATCATAGAAAAGCAATGAATACAATTAATGCAGAAATTAGGAACCTTCAGCTTGATCTGCATAAAGCTTTGAAAGAGGAAGATTACACCACTGCAAAAATACTTAATAGCCAGCTTTATGAGAAAAAACGCATCCGAGCTAATAACCTGATTGAATTGAGAGAACAGATTATGAAAGAGTTAACTCCAGAGCAGAAAACTAAAATGCAAAATCTATTTCCCGGAAGTGGTATGGGTTTAGGTTCTCGTGATGGAAAATTTTCTCCCAATGTAGATAGATGTCCTAATGCAGATGCAAATCATTTAGGTTGTGGCAAAAATTGTAAATAATCAAGATAGGAAAAAATTTTTAAAAATAACTGACCATAGCTTTTAACCTCTCTAAAGTGAAATCTAAATAAAAGGTGCGTCGTAAGATAAAACTTTACGACGCACCATTTTTTTATATAGTGTTTCTTTCTGCAGGTTAATTATGAAGCAGCAGAAAGCTGATTCTGCTCTTATATTTTTACCCGAACATTAATGTTTCTGAATCTAGCAGGAGCAACTCCATGAGATAATTGCATTGATTGTCCGGGTTCTCCTTTACCACAATTGAAGGTGCTTTGATAATCCCATTCTTCAGGACCACAAACACGATCACAGGAATTCCAGAATTCCTTAGTGATTCCAAAATAGGTTGGTTCTTTAACAATTCCCACTATCTTTCCGTTTTCAATTTTGTATCCTATTTCTGTGGTAAACTGGAAGTTATTACGATTATCATCTATACTCCAGGTTTTGGTGAAATCAAGTAAATAACCGTGTTCAGTGTCCTGGATTAACTCATCTAAAGTGCCTTTTCCAGGAGCAAGACAGAAATTAGTCATCCGCACCAAGGGGAAATCATCTCCATAGGAAGCTCTCATATTAGAAGAAGGTTCCAGACCAAGTAGAGGAGCTATCTGACGCGAAGTTTGCTGATTTACCAGGATTCCATTTTTGATTATATCCACTTTCTTTCCTGGAACTCCCTCATCATCAACAGGATGATAGCCCATTCCACGAGGGTCTGTGCTATCACTGAAGATATTCACTACTGGAGAAGCATACTGGAAAGAGCCAATCATTTCAGGCTTAATGAAGGTTTTACCGGCATAAGATATCTCCATACCAAAGATACGATCTGCTTCTGTGGCATGTCCTACGGATTCATGTAATTGGAGAGCAAGATGACCACTTCCAATAATGATATCTGCTTTATCTTCTTCAATAGTGGGAGCAGACAGTAAGTCAGTGGCTTCTTTGATTATGCGTTCAGTGTTTTCTTCAAATTTATGTTTATGGAATATCTCAAATCCAGCTCTTCCAGCACCCATATGTCCAGGCCAAGTGCGAGATTGCACTTGAGCTCCATCTGAAGCTAAGACTGACATCATAGGAAGGGTATTATAAAAAGTGTAATGAGCATAGGTGCCTTCACTATTAGCATAGTATTTTTCCTGACGCATAAAAGCTGCATAAATGATAGAATGTACAATCTTTTCCTGTGGTTTAATAGCTTCCGCCAATCTCTGAAGGTAATCAATCTTTTCCTCTTTTGCCATTTTAAAAGGATCTTGTTCAGGATGATGTTCATATTCCGCTTGGACAGGAGAAAGAGGAGGGAATTCTACTTTAGTTTTCTGGAAAAGGCTTCCAAAATGGGCATTAGAGATAGCAGTATGGATAGCTTTATCTATGGAAGCATTACTTAAATCTCTGGTTCCAGCAAAGCCCCAGCAACCATTTATCAACACTCTAATACCCAGAGCAATAGAATCAAGGTTGGTACTATAACCTCTGAGAAAGCCATTCTGGAAAAAGATGCCTTCATTATCTGTGCGAGTGATACGTACATCAGCAAAAGTGATTTCGGGAAGCGATAATTTTTGTATGGTTTGTTTTATTATTTGTTCCATTTTATTACCCTCAGATTGTTTTAGTAGATGAAGATATATTGAAATCTCGCACTAAAGCATGGGGAGATTTCACCGTTTCAATATCAAAGATTTCGTAATTTCCAGAAAAAGGAACAGGATGACTGCGATTTTCCAGAGCCTGGATATGTTCAAAGATACGGGCAACTTTTTCCGTGAAACGAAGGTTATTTACTACTTTAGTAATCTTCCCATTTTCAATAAGAAATGTTCCATCTCTGGTTAAACCAGTTATAGAGGTTTCTTTAGGATTGATAAAATTCATATAGTGAAGACTGGATATAAACAGTCCATGTTTGACGCTACCTATCATTTCATCCAGAGTCTTGTCTCCTGCCTCAATTTTTAAACAAGAGCCGGTATTTCCGTTTTTAGGAAGTCCTGTCTTGTGTGAATAATAGTTATCACACATAAAATTACGGAATATTCCATTGTCCACCAGAGAAAGATAACGATAGATATGGCCATTAGAACCGTAATCCTTATGAATTATTTCCGGGTCATCCGGGTCATCACAGATACTAATCCATTCGGGAAATACCTTTTGATTGAGTTTTCCTTCAAAGAAACTGCTGTGCTGGTCTAAAGAGCGTGCATGCATACCATAGGTAAGGTATTGAGCAAATTCACCCAGACAGCGTGGAGCAAGAATGACATCATAAGTTCCTGGCTCAATGTCCACAATATCGTTAAAACAATAGCCAATTTTTTGTAATAAATGTTCAATAAAGTTCTGTTCCCGGAAATATTGAAAGTCTTCTCCCCCAAATGCTTCTATCACGGTCACTTGAGACTTATTATGAACAGCTTTAACTTCCAGATAATAAGGAGAATTCTCACTGGTTTTATCTAATCCATTGCTGTTAATGAGTCTGTATTTTTGATAGTTACAGACAAAGGAGCCAAATATATCAAAATTATGTGGTGCAACAGCTTGTGCAATTCTTGATAAGATTTCTGTTTTCAATTTTAAGGGGATTGCTTCAATATTGTTTTTTACTTCTCTTGGTTTTGCCAGGGTTTTGTCATTCTCCAAGTCTACAAAATAAGGGTCTTCGGGCAATTTATCTATTATTGCCAGGGCATTGTGGACAGCATTATCAAGTTTTTCAGAAGTTGCATTATCCAGCATAAAGTTAAATGATTTTTTACCCTTGTAGATAGTTGCACTCAGCGTGGTTGTTTCCTTGCTGATGTTGTAATTGGTCTGGCTATGATAAAAGCGCAGGAAATCCGTTGTCCAGTATTGTTCAATAATCTCATATTGGAGCTCAGGATGTATGTCCAGCAGGCTTTTCAGGTATTCCAGATTTTCCATTTATCCTCCAGTTAATATATTTTTTAAATCCAGGAAGTGGTATTATATCGTCTCTTAGGGGAATTTCTACGAAAGAGAAAAGAACCACTGGCAGTTGCTGCTTTCCCTTTTTGAACCACTCTATTTCCTCTTAGATATACCTCTTCTATGCTTCCTTCCAATTTATTTATACTGCCATCAGGTGCCTTAAACAGAGTTTCTTTTTCCGGGTTATAAATCACAAAATCAGCATCTGAACCAGCTGCTATACAACCTTTAGTGGGATATAGTCCCAATCTCTTAGCTGAATTTTCACTAGTCATTTTTATCACCGTAGCCAGTGGAACCTTTCGCTTTTTCCATAGTTCTGAGAGTGTCCAGAGATAGGAATAGGGTAACAATTTTTCCGTTGTACCCCGAAAAGCTAAACTCACATTTTCAGGAACAGATGAAGCTTCAACATTATTGGAAAGCATATAGATTTTATTGGTGCGTAAAAGTTCAAAAAGTTGATGTTCCGGGTCGTCCAGCTCAATCTCTTGACCAAGGTCAATGCCAGAGAAAAACTTCATCAAATCTGCAATATTTAGGGCATAAGAGATATCTGTGCGTTTATAGATACTGTTCAAAAATTCCAAGGTAGGATAATATGAAATATAAGGGAGATGGATAGGATTTTCTTGAATGCGTCGTAAAAGTTTCTTTATAGCATTATCCTGGGATTGGAATGAGAATTCCTGGTCATCTTCAAAATCATAACCTTGAAAAGCAAAGAGAGTATCAGATTCGTAAATATCCAGAAAAAGGTCCATTATTTCTGGAAGAGATATAGTAGGAATGTGTTTATTGGGAGAAGGATGTAAAAGTGCAAAACCTACTATTCCCTGAGACCATAATTCTTGAGCTGCTTCAGCGTGATAAGGATAGGAGGCAATATTAACATTTCCCCAAAGTGCCATATCCAAAAAGGAATTCTTTTCTATCAGATCTTGCCAGTATTTAATATCTTCTAAGTGGAAAATGGGCTTTGGATTAAAGTAACTCAGTTCAGCAAAAGTTGTCCATCCACCTAATAATGCGGACTTAGTGATATGAGCAAGGTTTTTTTCAGCGTCTTTTTCAGTTATAATATGACTATGGGCATCAACTGCTCCTGGAAGTAATATTTTTCCTTTAAGATCTATAATCTCGGTTAACTCATCTGATTGGATTTCATCACTGGAAATTTTGATTATAGTTTCATTAAACAGGACATTAACCCGTTTAAAAGCTGCCGAGGATGTCGGAAGAGAGACATTTGTGAATAACTTCATACTATTCCAATATTATAACTTTCCGCTTTCTGTATATTTATAAGAATAACGAATCATTTATACCATCAAGGGAATTTGTTCTTAAATTAAAAAAACAATTTCCCATCTGAATATTATAAAATTAGAACTCTCAAAATCTGTCAAGAAATAACTTATCTAAAAGAGGTGTACAATATTCTAACCTATTGATTTATAGATAATAATACAATTAAAAAGATAATGCAGAACTAAGTTAGTTGCAAAAAAATTAAAGCTTACGCTTTTGGATTATTGGGTAAGTAAATTTCTCTATTTCTATTTCGTTACCTGAGTATCATTGTCTTCTTTATAGAAGTAAATCTCTGGTTATAACGAACTACTAAATAATATTCACCAGAGGGTGTGTAAGAGCCATCATCCCCAATTCTATCCCAACCAATACGAAGATAATTTTTTATCATACCACTATAAAGTGTTTTAATCACCTTACCACTGCCAGTTTCAATACTTATTTGAACCTCAACGGGACTACTAAAACTTACGGTTATATTGGTAAAATTATCCATAGGATTGGGATCAATCACTATTTCTGTATAATCTTTCATCTCTTTTGCTGACAACATAGTCAGCATTAAAAGACCCATTGCTATGACAAATAATATCTTTTTCATTTTTTCACTCTCCTCTAATATTCACAAATATAATATATGCATATTTCATTCCGAAACAAATTTATTAATAGATTCTGCCAGAATGATAGCACCCAAGACACCTGCTTTATTTCCTGCCAAAGCTTTTTCAATTTTGGTATGTTCAGCATTTATCGCGGGCATAAAATCTATAATTTGTTTCTGAAGTTTTTTCCAATCATATAGAGAACCTTCCATTGCACCTCCTCCTATGACAATAATTTCGGGGTCGAGAAGCACAATAAGGTTGGTAATACCCTGTGCCAGAATATATAATCCTTCCTCTAAAATTTGCTTAGCCTTAGAGTCTATTGCTGATAGGTAGAGCAAATCTTTAACATTTAAGGAAGATTCTGTTTTGGAGAAAGGTATTTCCAGTAGACTTATTCTTCTTTTCAGACCGTCCACAGAGGAATATGCTTCAACACAACCTTTTCTACCACAAGAACATAATTCTCCACCAGGTATTATACATATATGTCCCAGTTCCATGGCATAACCATGAGAACCGTGAAATATTCTATCTTTTTGAACAAATCCACATCCAATACCACTTCCAATAGTTATTCCTACAATATCACATTTAAAATCCCTGAGCCAAGCTTCAGCAAAACACATCAAATTAGCGTCATTATCCCAATAAACGGGAATCTTTATATTTTCAGGAATTAGATTCTCTATATTTAAATTTACCAGAAAAGGTAGATTAGGATTTACTCCAACTATTTGATGAATATTCTGGTCTATTGTTCCTGGAGTCCCAATACCAATAGCTTTGATTTTTTGCCAGATAGGATTATCAGAAGCAAAATTTAGAATCTCGGAGATAATATTTTTCAAGAATGGAAGGGTTTTGGTGCTGAGTTCTTTTTTATTGAAATACTGTAAACCTACTTTACTATTCCCCCATCCATATTTGACACTGGATGCGCCAATATCTATTCCTAAGAAGTATTTATCTGATGTTGACATACTAAAGAATGGGGTGGGTGATGGGGATCGAACCCACAACGCCCGGAACCACAATCCGGTGCTCTGCCAGTTGAACTACACCCACCGTAAAGATAATTTTAAGTATCTATTAAGATGGCACGCCAGAAGGGATTCGAACCCCCGACCCGCAGCTTAGAAGGCTGCTGCTCTATCCTGCTGAGCTACTGGCGCATTTTTTGGTAGCGGTGCAGGGATTTGAACCCCGGACCTGCGGATTATGATTCCGACGCTCTAACCAGCTGAGCTACACCGCCCGATTATATGTTAAAGAGAAAAAACCCGGTAATTATACCGGTGTTAAAAAATGGTAGCGAGGGAAGGATTCGAACCTTCGACCTTCGGGTTATGAGCCCGACGAGCTACCAGCTGCTCTACCTCGCGTCTAAAATATCAAAAAATTTCAATCTAAGATTTCTGTCAAGTTTTTTGACAAATTCCTCTCTATTCTCTTCTTTTATTTATATGCGTTCTCACTTATTTTTTCAAATTGTATCAAATATTTTTCAAATCGGCGTTTTTGCTGGTCAGCGATATCACGATTTTTTCAATCGTATTTCGTATTGCATTGTATGACTTGCGATTATGATAGGTGCTCATTCAATCTGATTGTTTATTGAGACATATATCTTTCTTATCATATTGAGCGGAAAGTATCTGACCACCTTTGCAAGGGGTGGAGAGTAGCACCCATAAATTAAAAGTCGGGTAACTGAGAAAGAGATCAAGATGACTACCCAAAACAAGAATCGCTAAAGCCAAGTAACGCTGGAGGAGATAGTGAAATCTGGCAGCCAACTTATTCTGCAACATGACGAGGGGATGGAGCAACCAGTAGAAGTATTAACCAAGCAATCAGGCACATTTAAGTTAGGGACAACAATGAAGGTAATCGAGATGACCAAGAGTGGCTTTGATAAAGAGCCTACCAAGCCCGATCCCTATGCTGGTGAATACCACTACAAAAGCTGGTGGAATCAGTTCCGAGAGCCTTGATTGCAGTCAGAGAAGATGACCGAAGATGAGATCAAAACCAGAGTCGATGATGCCTGGGAATATTGAGACTACAAGGAGATGATCAGATTGTTGGAAGAGTTGATCTGCAGGATCGAAAAGAAGCGATAATCAACATCTATCCAGTTCATTAACCCGTTTCTGCTGAGTTTTATCTTTGGCTGGGTTCTATTTGGCGAGGGCAAGAAGCTTGTAGAAAGGATTAGTTGTGGTATAGACCTGACTGATCCTGATCATAATAGTGACTCTGTTCACATTGAGTTTAACAACGGTTATATAGAGGAAAACATCGCACTCGTTGGTCAGGATGATGTGAAGCAGCTCCTGATACTCTTTATCCAGAAGAAAGATGAAAGATATTCAAACTTGACTTGGAGACACCCAAATCCGATTATGGTCATAGCCTACAGACCCTACATAGAATGCCCTCTGATATGATATGTGGTATGCTGACAGTGTTTCCCAAGTTTTATTATTGATATGCAGAACCCATTTGAAGTTTTCAGTGATATAAGTTTGAAATTTTCGGTGATACGATTTGAAGTTCACTGATACATTACAATAGATTTAGTTAGGGAAAGTATGTTTAACTATATTTTAATTGACAAATAAGTTTTAGAATATCTAAATAACTCTATGAAGAAAAATAGTTACGGCAAATGGATAAACTGGCTAAAAAACCATATTATTCCGGTGTATGACACTTTCCTAACGAGAAGAATAAATCAAATAAAAAGAGGACTTTTTTCGGGTAAATATACTGTATAGGAGAAACAATGAAAAAGACTTGCTTTTTACTGGCTTTCATTTTAGCAATCTGTTTCCTGTTCGCTCAGTTGTCGGACCCGCAGTCAGATATTTTAGATTTAATTTCCTTGGTGAATGCTGATACTTTAAGAGCTTATGTTCAACACCTGCAGGATTATCAAACCCGTTATGCTCTGGCAGATAATCATTTAGAGGTTGCAAATTGGTTGAAAGGTCAATTTGAAAGTTATGGTTTTACCAATACTTGGATGCAGGAATATCAGCATAATAATACTACTCAATATAATGTTATTGCCACTATTCCTGGATATTTATATCCGGATCTTTATATCATAGTAGGAGGACATTATGATTCATATTCTGCCAATTCCGATTTTTATGTCTTTGCTCCCGGTGCAGATGATAATGCCAGTGGCACGGCAGGTGTATTAGAAATTGCCAGGGTGATGATGGCGATAGGATATCAGCCAAAATTTTCCATTCGTTTTATCGCTTTTAGTGCTGAAGAAGGTAATGGTTGGGGTTCTGAAGCGTATTGCAATTACGCCATCAATGCGAATCAGGAAATAAGAGTGATGCTCAATCTGGATATGATAGCGAATAATTTGCAGACCAGCCAAGAGTTTCGGGTTATGCCTTATCAAGGTTCTGAAGAATATAGTTATGAAACAATAAGAATCGCCCAACAATATAGTTCTTATCAACCGGTTTTGGGAGAGACGGATATGGGTTCCGATAGCGGTATCTTTTCAAAAAACGGCTTTAATGCCGTATTTTTCTTTGAACGCTATCTCAATCCCTATCTCCATAGCAGTGATGATTTGATTGATTATCTGGATTTTCAGTATGCCAGTGAAATAGTTCGGGCAGCTACTGCTGCTACTGTTATATTTGCTAATCAGCCCTTTCCGGTGAATAATATTCAAGTTTATAATCCCGGAACAGGAAACTCTTTACTGGCGATATGGGATAGTTCTTCCGATCCGGAAGTAACTAAATATGCAGTGTATTATGGAACAGAAATCGATTCAATGACTTTTTGGCAATATATAAATGAAAACCAATGTATTATTAGCGGACTTGAGGAAGGGCAATCTTATTACATAGCTGTTTGTAATGTAAATGATGACGGCTTAACAAGTATCCGTAAATATGGAAGCGGCACACCTTTTTCGGTTCCTGCAGCGCCAAATTTAATTGCCGATTTTCCAGATAGACATTCTATAACTATTACTTGGCAACCCAATTCGGAATTGGATATAGCAAGCTATAGTATCTATCGTTCTCTGGGTTCAAACACAACGGAAACAATGATTGCTACTGTTCCTGTCCCTGATACTTCTTATACCGATACGGATGTAAAAAGTAATGAGGAATATTATTACTATCGCCTTACTGCCAATGATTCGGAGGGAAATCAAAGTCCCTTCTCTTCACCTTTGGCAAGTAGAATGGTTTCCTTGGATAGAGGTATTTATGTGATAGACGAGAGCAAGAATTTCAGCGGGACAACTCCTTTTCAACCGACTGATGAGGCAGTAGATAATTTTTACAATGATCTTTTAAAGAATTATGAAAAGGTCTCCCTATTGGACCTGGAAGAACAAACCGGAACCCTGAAATTGGCAGATATCGGTATCTATTCATCTATTTTGTGGCATGGCAATGATATTGGCGATAATACCTATCCTTACGAAATTCGTGATATTCTAGGGGAATATATTCGGTTGGGAGGAAATATATTTTTCACTGTCTATTATCCGAGTAAGGCATTTGAATTGATTGCGGGATATCCGGCATCCTTTTCTGAAGACAGTTTTATCAATGAGGTTTTGGGCATCGGAGGAGTAAATTACAATGTGCAGAGCCGTTTTAAATATGCAATTCCTAACAATGAAAATTATCCTGCTCTCCAAGTTGACAGTTTAAAAACCATATCCTCCTGGCATAGTCATATCTTTGGCGTGGAGGGAATGGAACCGGTAAATCCGGAAGAGAGTATTTATCTGTATGGTTCCGATTATAGCCCAGAAAGCAACCAGGGCACCTTAAACGGAAAAAGTGTAGGTATTCATCGCTACTATGGAGAAGGTCAGGTATTATGTTTAAGTTTCCCTCTCTACAATATGCAGGCGTCATCTGCCCAAGATTTGATTGATTATGTCTTTACTAACCTTTTTCAGGAATCGACCAAACCTGATATTCCAATACCACCAGTAACAGGACTTAGATTATTGCCAAATTATCCTAATCCCTTTGTAAATGAAACAACTTTCACTGTGATAAATGCCGATCCAGAAAAGTTAATGAATATTAAAATCTACAACCTTAAAGGACAGGTAGTTCAAACTATTTTTAATGGATATCCTCTTCAGGATATGCAATTTACTTGGAATGGCAAAGATACTACAGAAAGAAACACAAGCTCTGGAATTTACTTCGTGAAAGTATCCTCAGGTAAAGAGAAAGTAATTGCTAAAATAATCAAAATAAAATAATTACCCTCACCAACAACCACCAATTACATTTCTTAAACTTTTCCCTAAAGTTTCTTTAGTCCCGTTAAGGAAGTGTTAGAGGATCTCCTAAGAGATCTATGCGTTCTCACTGTGGTGTCCTAAATAAGTTGACACAAAATACATTAAAGGAGTTATAGAAATGAAGACAAAATTTGATAGAATCGTGATACTTCCAAAAAAGTCCAAAAACCACTGTGATACAGTCTAAAGCCAGTCCTATCTAAATCTGCACCCTATAAACCATTAAGACCTCTGTGACACATGATATCAATTTGAAAATTTGGGTGAGAACTTATAATTAACTCTATTCTTTATATTCCACTGCAAATTATTTAATTACTCCCTCTAAATAAATAATAAATGTCCAGGTTATGTAGAGTTTATGTCCAGCTTATGTCCAACTCATGTCCAGCTCATGTCCGAAAGTGGACATAAGTTACCTATAAGGTAGATTTTAATTAGCTAATAAAAGTGAGGATGTAGTAAGTCTTTAGTAATAATATATTTAGTGTACTATCAAAATAGATATAATAATATATATTTTCAAATATGATTGTTAAGACATAATGAGGCAATTTTCCTAATTGGATTTATAATGCAGATCGCAAATTTTATTGACAGATTATAATAAGAAATAAAATTAAATTAAAATTATCAAACTTTAGGAAAGAGAAAGAACATCTATGAGGATAAGTAAATGTTTTATTTCTTTAACATACAGAGAGATAACTTTTTAGGTGCAGTTCTGAAATGGATTTTTTGATAGGTTATTTTACAATTGTTTTTGGGATTAAATAGAAATGCTTCAGCATGAAAAACCTGCACCTCTATTACTTCCTGTTATTTTGTGGTGTGTAGGTATTGCTTTATCCCGGGCAATAGCTATTCCCTTTATCTGGCAAGCAATTATAGCTCTGGTAATTTTTATCCTGGCTATTTTTTTAAAATCTGCGCGTATATATCTGATACTTGGAATTTGTCTGCTTTTAGGTGGAATGCGATGGACAATTGCTCAGCAACCTTCTGTTTTAGAAGAAGTATTTAAAACCAGGTCTCATATCCAGCAAGATTCAAGATTTTTAGTTACCAATTTAATATCATCCAAAACTAATCTCTATAAGATAAGATTAGATGAAGTTGCTGGAATTAGGATAAGGGAAAAGCTACTTTTATGCAGCGATTATAAATTAACCCCAGGACAGGAATATTCAGCATTATTGGAAATCATTCCAGCACAAAGTGATGATGTTTTAGATATGTATCCCTCTCTTCCTCGTGCTTATATCAGGCAAAGTTTAAAATTGGAAAAAACAACTAAGTCTATATTCCCTATAGCATTATGGCGGACAAAATTGCTTGCTAACCTGGAAAATAAATTGGGAGATGAAGCTGAGTTCGCTAAAGCATTACTTTTTTCGGATACTTCTGCTAAAGGTAAATACCGGGATGATTTAACCAGAAGTGGAATGATTCATTTGATAGTAGTTAGTGGATTGCATATCTGGTTTATTTATGCAGTATGTATGATATTTTTGCGTGCTTTCTTTCCACCAAAAATTGCGGAAACTGTCTTTCTCATTTTGATAATCTTTTACGCTGCATTAAATTACTGGGCACCACCAGTTTTACGTTCTATTTTGATGATAGGCTTGATGATAATTGCACGCTGGAGAAATATTCCTCTTGGTGGTGCACAACTTCTGGCATTAAGTTTGTTAATAATTACTGCTATAAATCCTGAACAATTATTTGATATAGGATTACAGCTTTCTTTTCTTTGTGTGGGTGTGATAATACTTGGTCTACCGCACATTGAATGGATAAAAGAAAAGGATTTACCAGCAGCGAATATACGCAATAAAATGAATGGATTCTTTAATTTATTGCTAATGAATCTGGTTGTTGGTCTGTCGGTAATGCCTTTAACTCTTTATTATTTTGGCACTGCTTCGCTAAATGGTATAATTGGTAATATATTAGGAATTCCTCTTTCTGGAGTTATTTTAATATTAAGTTTTCTTATTCTAATGATTCCGGCAGGAAATATACTTTCTGCTTCCCTGATTAATTCCTATCGTTTTTTCCTTTATATCTTTAATCGGTGGACTGAGTTTGTTGCCAGTATGCCTTTCTATCTGCAAAATCGCTGGATTACAGGATTACAATTAGCTGGATGTATACTTTTAGTTATTGGTGGACTTTCTATGCTCAAAAAACTGGAAATACGCTGGCAAAAACTTGTTATCTGTTTATTTGGTATAGCATTAATCATTATTCCTCAATTACATCATTCAGCAGATAGAGGTATCTATATTTTCAATTGTGGCACTGGAGATTGTATCTTAGTCTCTCTGAATGAAGGACAAAAGATTATGATTGATACGGGACCACACTACAGAACTTCAGATCAAAGCTGGGCTTCACAAAAGTTGCTACCCTGGCTGAATCATAAAAATATAAAAGAGATAGATTGGCTCATTTTAACTCATTTGGATTCTGACCATTCTGGTGGTTTTCCTGATATAGTAAGTAGTTTAAAAGTAAAGAATATTGCTGTAACCGATGAAACTATGTCAGATGAACGATGGAAAGAATGGGAAAAATCTGTTCTTTTGAATAAGGCTACCATTCATTGCATTGAAGATACCATCAGTTACAGAATTGGAGAGGCAAAACTGAAGTTTTTACATCCTGCTAAATACTATTATCCTGCCACTTCCAATAGTTCTTCCCTGATAGTAAGATTGGATTACCAGGGTAAGCGATATCTTTTTACTGGAGATGCTGATATCAATGCAGAATATTATATGTTGGAACATTATCCAGAAGAACTTAAGGCTGACTATTTAAAAGCGGCACACCATGGGAGCAAAAGTTCCAGCAGTAGAGAATTTATCAGAGCTGTTCTTCCCGAAGAAGTTTGGATTTCTGTTAGTCGTAGAAATCAATGGAATTTCCCTCATCCAGAACCGATGCACAATTTCCAGCTTTATGCCCAGAGAATTCTTAGCACTGCTGATGGGACTATCTATCATCCATTTACACAAAAAGATTGACAGCTGAGTGAAATCAAAACATAAAGTAATTTAATAACTTAGAGAGGAGATTGAATTTTATGCTTACTCAGATGGAAGAAGTTTTGGGTGTCCCTCAGATACTGGATATGATTGAAGCGGAAGGTGAATTTCTTAAATCAGTTAAGAAGGATAATTTAACCGGATATTCTGAAGATTTATACGATAACTATTACTTACCCATACATTATAAATATTTAGAACAAACTATGGAACAGCTCGCTGCAGATAAATCAAAATTGAAGACCTTGCTGGAACTCTTGGCGGCTATTCCTAATTTAGAGTTTCCCATACATAAAAATATTAAAATTTTAACCGTCCATCAATTATATGAAATAAAAGAATATGTTTATTACTATAATCAATTATACTATTTTTTGGAAAAGCAAAAGTGGCTGGATCTCTTTGATAATTTAAAGGATCTTACCGAATTTTTTGAGATACTTGACCCTGAAGGATTTGGGTTACCTATATTTGTTATTTCCTCTGCTTATTCTGATGAAATAGGGGATATTTTAAATAAGCAATTGAAATTGTTGCAAGAACTAAAAGAATCTTATAATCAGCTTCTGGAAAGAGCCAAAAAGGAATTGCAAATTCCCTATCTTAAAGATAGTTTTACCGTTTCGCGAAGTGAAACGGAATTGGCTGACCGCATAATTCACTCTCCCTATTTTGTTCTAACTGCTGAAAATGTAGCAAATTATAGTTTTGCTTTAGCGGATGATGAACATTGTCTGGAACTTAAAAAGAAAATAAGTAATCTCCAGGAAAAATTAGAAGCAGAAGAACGCTATGTATTACAAGAGCTGACTGATATTTACAGGGAATGGGAAAGCGATATCTTTTTAAGCTGGTTATCTTTAAGAAGGGGTGCATGGAAAATTCTGTTGAGCAACTTTGCTTTTAAGTATAACTGTTGTATACCAGTTGTTTGGCGGAAGAAAGCAATTATAATTAAGAAAGCAATTAATCTTCCTCTAAAACAACATCTGGAAAGTATGGGCAGAAAATATCAACCTATAGATTATGAATTTAGCGGTTCTGTCTCTCTTCTAACTGGTCCTAATATGGGAGGGAAAACTACTGTTTTAAAAACCATAGGTCAGTTTTGCACTTTGCTTCACTATGGTATTCCTCTTCCCTGCGAATCTGCAGAATTACCCATATTTAAGCACATCTGGTATAATCAATCAGAGACAGATAATAACGCTGATTTAAGTAGTTTTGGAAGGGAAGTGGTATCTTTCACTCAGGCTATACAGCAGTCTGGGACAAATCTCTTTCTTTTAGATGAATTTGCTCGTGGTACTAATCCTACTGAAGGTGAGCTTTTGGTCTCTGCAGTATTGCAATATCTTGCCACTACAAAAAATATGAGTATCGCCGCAACGCATTTTACCGCACCAACAATGCTTCCCAAGGTTACTCAATATAGTATAGCAGGATTGGATTTGGATAAAATTAAAGCTCAAAATCCTAAGGATGCAAACGAGAGACTAAAAATTCTTAATGAAGCTATGGATTACAGCATTAAGCGTTTGAAAAAGAATGAAGCTCCACCTCTAAATGCCATAAATGTAGCAAGAATCCTTGGAATGCCGGAAGAAGTTTTAAAATATACTGAGATTAAAGAAAAATGAATCGCATAACCAGCACGGAAGCTTTAGAAATTAGTATGGAAATAGGCAGGATTTTGCTGCAGAATGGTTCTACGGCTAATAGAGTGGAACTTATGATGTGCAAAGTCTGCAGTATTTTTGGATATCCTGAAACCGAAGCCTATGTTACACCAACAGGGATTTTTCTTACCGTTTCAGATGGTAAAGAAATTTTTACTACCAGTATAAAAAGAATAGAAAACAGACAAACAGATCTGGGGAAAATAACCAAAATTAGTCATCTGGTATACGATATGGAAAGGCAATACTGTAAAGAAGGAGTTTGCTACTGGAATGCGGATAAATTTAGGGAAGAACTAAAACACATAGAAAATGAAAAAACTTGGCCTGACTGGTTTAAAATTCTTTGTGGAGGTTTAACCAGTGGATGTTTCTGCTTATTATTTGGAGGTAGTTGGCTTGAATTTGCCGTTGCTTATGCTGTTGGCGTGCTGGTAAGTTTATCATTAAAACTTCTGGGGAATTTAAAACTAAATAACTTTCTCCTCCATATTCTGGGAGCTGCTTTAATCGTAGTTTTTGCTAAAGTGCTGGATATATGGGTTCCCTATATAAAATTGGATAACATAATTATTGGTGGAATTATGCTCTTAGTCCCTGGATTAAGTTTTGTTAATGCCATTCGTGACACTATGAGCGGAGATTTGGTCTCTGGAACTGCAAGAGGTGTGGAAGCTATATTTTTAGCTATTGCTATTGCTGCAGGTAGTGGTATTATGCTAAAACTCTTTGAACTGTGGGGTATGTGAAAATGCGACCTTTTGATCATTTGACCTTAATGCAATTCTGTTGGGCGGCTCTTTCCATTCTCGGATTTTCCATAAGAGTAAATCTTAAGGGCTGGAAAATCCTGTTAATTGCAATAGGTGGAGGACTAACCTGGGCTTTTTATCTCATATTCCTCTATTTCAGCAAGTCATTACTTTTTTCAGTCTTTTGCTCTGTGTTTCTCGTTTGTACCTATTCAGAGATAATGGCAAGATTAAGTAAGATACCGGTCTCCGTGTTTGTCACCTGTGTCATTATTCCTCTTGTTCCTGGAAGCAATCTTTATTATGCAATGCAAGCCTATATAGCTGGAGATAGTGTAGTTGCTTCTCAAAATCTTTATAAAGTGCTATTAATTTCTGGGACTATTGCTTTAGCTATAGCAGTAGTTAGTAGCATAACCAATCTTATTTTTCGTATGAAAAACAGGTTTTAAGGTAAATTGTATGTATAAATCAGTTAAACAAACTAATCTGGAAACAAGAATATTGAAAATGTTAGAGGGTAAGCCATTACAAGCAGCGCAAATGCTTTTTAATGACCCTGAACTTCAGACTATGCAAGAATATGCCAATATTGTAGCTATCAGAAGATTGGGGTATAATGACCATGGACCGGTTCATATGCGTAAAGCCACTTTAAATGCTATTAAGATGTTCAAATTACTCAATGAAGCAGGCATCAAGATGAATCTGGAAAAGGAAGGAGTTGGAAAAGCAGAAGATTCTCTAACTGCTGTGCTTTTATCCTCTTTACTGCACGACCTTGGTATGTCTATTGCCCGAGATTCCCATGAAATTCTCTCCATTCAATTAGCTATTCCTTTTATAGACCGTATTTTAAATGAGATATACAATCCTGAAGAGCTGATGACCAAAACAGCTATCAAAGCAACCGCTATTGAGGGAATCTTTGGTCATATGGCAACAAAACATATCCATTCTCTGGAAGCAGGTCTGGTATTGATTGGTGATGGAAGTGATATGGAAAAAGGTAGGGCAAGGATTCCCGCTATGCTTTCCAGTGAACCCCGTGTGGGAGATATTCATCGCACTTCTGCCAGCGCTATTCAAAGAGTTCGGATTCATAAAGGGGAAGAAAAACCTATTGCTATTACGGTGGAAATGAATGCCTCGGTGGGTTTCTTTCAAGTAGAAGAGGTCTTTTTCCCCAAGATTAATAATAGTCCAGTCAAACCGTATATAGAACTTTATGCTGGTGTGATAGACCGTGAACTATTGAGATATTTATAATCTGGAATTTATATAAAAAGAAAAAGCCGCTCCCTAACTGTGGAAGCGGCTTTAACTCTATCAATTTTAGCTAACGACTACAGAACCATTCTGATAATCCAGCTTGATTTGAGGTCCAACCTGACCAGCAATTATAGCTTTTGCCATTAGGTCCTCAACCTCTTTTTGAATCAATCTTCTCAAAGGACGGGCACCATATTGAGGATCATATCCAGCAGTAGCCAGATAATCTACTAGGGCATCTGTCCAGCTAAGTTCTATACCTTTTTCTTTGATTCTTTCTGCCAATTGATTGAGCTGGATATTTACAATATCTCTTATATTCTCACGGCTAAGACGATGGAAGATAATAATATCATCCAGACGGTTCAAGAATTCAGGACGGAAATATTGTTGTAGAATACTCATCAAATGAGGTCGTAATGCTTCCAGGTCCTCTGCCTCGTAAATCTCTTGAGAAGCAATATTGGAAGTCATTATGATGATGGTATGACGGAAATCTACCGTTCTTCCTTTTCCATCAGTTAATCTTCCATCATCCAGAATCTGTAAAAGAATATTGAACACATCGGGATGAGCTTTTTCTATTTCATCAAATAGGATAACCGAATAAGGTCTTCGCCGTACTCCTTCGGTTAAATAACCTCCTTCTTCATAACCCACATAGCCAGGAGGAGCACCAATAAGACGTGAAACAGAGTGCTTTTCCATAAATTCACTCATATCCAGTCTTATCATAGCCTTTTCGGTATCAAAGAGGTAAGCTGCCAGAGCTTTTGCCAGCTCAGTCTTACCTACTCCTGTTGGTCCTAAGAACAGGAAGGAACCAATAGGACGATTGGTATCACTTAAACCACTTCTGGAACGACGAATAGCATTTGCCAGAGCAGTGATGCCTTCTTTTTGTCCAACTACTCGCTGAGAAAGGATTTCTTCCAGATGGAGCAGCTTTTCCATCTCACTTTGTATCAATTTGGACACCGGTATATTAGTCCACTTAGAGACAATTTCAGCGATGAGTTCCTCATCCACCTTTTCTTTGATTAAGGGCTCATAGTCACCAGAGGCATTCTCTCGTTGATTAATAAGCTCAGCTAATTCTTTTTCCTTTTCTTTAATGATGCCATAACGCAACTTTGCTGTGGTTTCGTAGTCACCTTCACGTTCTGCTTTATCTGCCTGTAATTTTAAGGATTCAATTTCTGCTCTCAAGGCACGAGTTCGTTCAAATAACTTTTTCTCATTTTCCCATCTCAGACGCAAGGTATTACGTTTTTCTGTGAGTTCTGCTATTTCTTCATTAATCTTTTCCAGACGCTGTTTTGAGAGCTTGTCTTCTTCTTTGGCGAGAGAATATTTTTCTATTTCCAGCTGACGAAGTTTACGCTCCACTTCATCCAATTCACTGGGCATAGAATCCATCTCCATACGCAGTTTGGCACAGGCTTCATCTATGAGGTCTATGGCTTTATCAGGGAGAAATCTATCGGAGATATAACGGTCGCTTAGAACTGCAGCAGCAACAAGTGCAGTATCGGTAATTTGTACTCCGTGATGAATCTCATATTTCTCCCTAATTCCGCGAAGAATAGAAATAGTATCTTCCACACTGGGTTCCTGAACCATCACAGGCTGGAAGCGTCTTTCCAGTGCTGGGTCTTTTTCTATATGTTTACGATATTCATCAATTGTAGTAGCACCTATACAATGTAAAGTCCCTCTTGCTAATGCAGGTTTGAGCATATTGGAAGCATCTACAGCTCCTTCTGCTGCACCAGCTCCTACTACGGTATGAATCTCGTCAATAAAGAGGATAATACGACCTTCAGACTTTTCTACTTCTGAAAGTACCGCTTTCAATCGCTCTTCAAACTCACCCCGAAACTTTGCTCCTGCTAAAAGAGCTGCCATATCCAATTCCAGAATCTCTTTATCTTTCAAGTTCTCTGGTACATCACCATTCACTATTCGTCTTGCCAATCCCTCTACAATAGCGGTCTTACCTACTCCAGGTTCTCCTATAAGGATAGGATTATTCTTTCTTCGGCGAGAAAGAATTTGAATGGTACGACGAATCTCCTCATCCCTTCCTATTACAGGATCTAACTTATCTTGACGAGCAAGTCGGGTGAGATTCCGAGCATATTTTTCTAATGCCTGATATTTTGCCTCAGGATTCTGGTCAGTGACACGCTGATTACCCCTTAATTCTTTTAAAGCTAAAAGTAGTTTATCTGGAGTTACTCCAGAATTTTGAAGTAATCTGGCTGCCTCTTTTCCTTTTTCTAATAAAGCTAAAAGAATATGCTCCAGACTGATGTAATCGTCCTGTAACTGGTCTGCTTCTCTTTCAGCTTGATGTAAGATGTCCAGAACTTCCTGAGAAAGATACATCTGACCACCACTTACCTTCGGTAATTTTTTTAAGGCATCTTCAACTTTTCTTTCCAAATCAGTAGTATTTACTTCCAGTTTCTGCAATACCGGAATCACCAAAGATTCCGTTTCTTTTAGCATTGCCGCAAGTAAATGTAAATCTTTTATCTCTTGATGCCCATTCTCTTCTGCTATCTGTTGCATTCCTTGAAGGGCATCCTGACTTTTTATAGTAAATCTTTGTGCGTTCATATTCATCTCCTTTTTAAGGACAAGATAAACGAAAAAAGAGAAAGAGCAAGAAATAATTAGCAGTCAAATAGGTAGACTGCTAATAATTCCTGCTTGCTTATAAGATATTTATTTTCTTTAAGTTATAAGAGGTTATCTTACCTTTATAAAACTATTCTATGTTATCTTAAGATGGTTCATGGAGAAGTTCATTAACAAAAGTAGGTAGTTTAAAAGCACCGTAATGTATATTTGGATTGTAGTATTTAGTTTTTAAATCAGCTTCTTTAATTTTATTTTCTATTTCTTTGGAAAGGGGATTATATTTTTTTGAAGCCAACTGGAAGAGCCAGAAACCTGCTTGATAGGTTTGAATGGCAGCTCCATAAGCTTTCACAACCGGAAATAATGATTTTAAATCTTGATTAACATAAGATATAAGTTCTGCCAATTCAGGAATCCAGGGACTTTCAGATTGGAGACATAAAATGCCATCCTCTTCCAGGATTTTATGGCAATCCTGGAAGAAAGATAGGCGGAAAAGACCTTCTGCAGGTCCAATCGGATCAGTAGAATCCACTAAAATAACATCAAACTTATCAGTGCAATTATGCACATACTTAATTCCATCGGTGAAGATAAGTTCCACTCTCGGGTCCTGAGTTGAGGAAACTAACTGAGGAAAATATTCTTGAGAAACTTGAGTGACCATCTCATCCAGTTCTACAATTACTACTTTTTCTACCGTTTTATGTTGTAAAACTCGGGTTAAGGTTCCGCAATCACCTCCACCGATAATAAGTATTTTTTGGGGATAGGAATGAGTGAACATTGTAGGATGAACGAGCATTTCGTGATAAGCAAATTCATCCTTTTCTGTCAGCATCAAATCATCATCCAATAAGAGCACTTTCCCATAAGCGGGAGTCTCTACCACTTCAATCTTTTGGTAAGGACTCTGGATACTTTTCAAGACCTCTGTTACCTCAAAAGTCAGAGCTTGATATTTACTGTGATAATCTATATGCCAGTAACTCATAATTATTCAATAAGGTTTATGCTTAATTGGTTCATTTCCGGTATCAAAAAGGCCCCTCCTCAATTCCATATTACTGGTATGCTTACTTTTAAAGCATTTTTGTAGGTGCTTAAAGAGGTCCCAAGGAGAAATAGTTTGACCGCAGGTAAAGATATCTACCGCAGCATATCCATATTCAGGCCAAGTATGAACAGCCACATGAGATTCAGCAATAACCACCACGCCACTGACACCATAGGGGCTAAATGAATGGAATGTATCACTTACTACGGTGGCTTTTCCTATCTCACAAGCTTCTAACATTGCTTTACGAATAGCTTCTTCATCACGCAGAATATTCTCATCGCATTCATAGAATTCTGCTAATATTTGTCTGCCTAATGCTTGCATTTTTCACCTCTGTAGTTTTTATTTTTTGAAGGTAAAAGGAAAATCCGAGGGCTTCGGATTTTGGGAAATATCCTTCATCGGAAACTTATCAGACGCTTAGCTGGAGTAAGTTTCCGACCACAGAGGTTTCAATGTTGCGCTAAAAACGGAAAGTTGTAGCAATACCTCCTTATCGTCCGTCCAGATGCTATCAAAACATCTGGCATAAAGAGCTTCCCGGCAATAGGCAATGCGCAAGAAACAATCTTTTTTCATGACGACTCCTTAGCGTTTTATTCTTAATACATAATAAACCTTTATCTTTTTTTGTCAATAAAAAAATGCTTCTATTTCGTTGAATTAAAATAAAGAAAGACGGCTTCCTCTTTCTATCTTTATTAGTGTAATAATTGAAAATGAGGAAAAGAAACTCTGCTTAGGATAAGCCTTTAATAGGTCAAGATGGCAGTGTAAGTTAATTATTTTGTTTGCATAATTCTTTTATAAAACTAAAATATAGGAAAGGAAACATTATAAAATAGAAGAAAAAAGCAAGCAGTTTAGCTGCTCTTTTAAAACCTAATTAGAACAAAATATTTTCTTATATATTAGATAAATAGAGGTTCTGATTATGAAGAATATGCGTCATATAGCGGTGGATCAATTAGTAAAATATTTGACCAGTGATCCCGTTAAAAAGATTTCTAAAATAGTATCTTTAGTCCAAAAACTTGATAGAAAGCACAAATACTCAGATGTGATGGACATTATAGCAGATACATTGATGGGTGAGAGTGATGTCTGGAAGAAATTTACGGAGGATTTATTTAGGGAGGTAGACACTAAAACTCTTCAAAAACTGGCAGAATGTTTCCTGGTTAATGTTGCTTTTATAGGTGGACCTAAACGAGATAAGATAAAAGAAAAGTATAATTGCAATGTTCCTCTGGCACTGTTAATAGACCCCACGAGTGCTTGTAATCTTAATTGTACCGGTTGCTGGGCAGCTCAATATGGGAAACAGCACAATCTTTCTTATGATATTTTGGATTCTCTTTGTCAGCAAGGAAGAGAACTGGGAATCTATTGGTTCCTTTTCTCAGGAGGAGAACCTCTTATTCGCAAAACGGATATCATTCGCTTATGTGAAAAGTATCAGGATTGTTATTTCTTTGCTTTTACTAATGGTACTTTAGTAGATGAACAGTTATGTGAAGATATCAGAAGAGTAGGTAATTTCACTCTTGCTTTTTCCATTGAAGGAAACGAAGCGAACACTGATATGAGAAGAGGTAAGGGATGTTATAAAAGAGTGGTAGAAGCTATGGATTTGATGAAGAAACATAAACTCTTCTTTGGCTATTCCACCTGTTACACTCATTATAATACTGAAAGTGTAGCTTCTGATGAGTTTGTAGATGAAATGATAGCTCGGGGTTGTCGTTTTGCCTGGAATTTTACCTATATTCCAATTGGTAAAGATGCCCAGTTAGACCTAATTGCCACTCCAGAACAGCGAGCTTATATGTATAAAAGAGTTCAAGAGATAAGAACGACTAAGCCGTTAATTGCTCTGGATTTCTGGAATGATGGAGAAACTGCTCATGGCTGTATTGCCGGAGGCAGAAGCTATCTTCATATCAATGCTGCTGGCGATGTTGAACCCTGTGCTTTTATTCATTATGCCAATGTTAATATCCATAATGTATCTCTTCTGGAAGCTTTACAAGCACCTCTTTTCCAGGAATATAAAAAACATCAACCTTTCAATTCCAATCCTTTAATTCCCTGTCCTCTTTTAGATAATCCCGAGATTTTGATAGAAATGGTGAATAATTCCAATGCTTATTCCACTCAATTGGATGGTCCGGAACCAGTGGAAGAGCTTTGTTCTAAGACCGTACTTGCAGCTCAAAGATGGGCTCCTGTAGCAGAAAAACTCTGGGAAGAGAGGCAACAAATAAAGAAAGAAAAAGAAGCTAAAGCAGCAAAAAGATAACATTAAACAAATTATCTTAATCTACCAGATTACCCAGTAAGAAAGTTTATCTATCTGGTAGATTTTTTATTAATTCCTGCAAAAGAGCAATAGAATATTCTTTTGCGCCAACCCCATTTTCTGCCACAGGTCCAACACAGGAAGGACAACCTTCTTTACAGGGACATTGAGACACCAAATCTAAGGCAGCTTCCAGAAGTTGGGTATGGAGGTCATAAAGTTTACGGGAAAGACCAATACCACCTGAAATATTATCGTAAATAAGTATAATCGGATTATTCTGAGTAAGAACTGACTTATCTTCACAAAATACATCCAGGTCCTGACGGTCGCACATCAAAAAGAAGGGTGCAAGATTCACTAAGAGATAGCCTGTAGCGGTAATTCCATTTTGTATCTGAACGGTTAATTCAGCTAAACGATGGCATTTTGGGCATAATGTTAATAAGTTAGAAGGGTTATTTGCCTCTTCTGGATTGTCAAATTTGCGAAAGGGAATGATATGATGAATGTGATGAGGAATGTCTTTTTCCAGTGCACCACAATGTTGACAGCGATAGCCATCTCTTTTTCTGATAGCTTTAGTTATCTCTTGCCAGTTTTTACCATAGTCATTTGGCTCTGAATTCCATAAGCCCTGTTCTTTTACTGCATCTACAATTTGCGGAGAAATTCCCATCCACCAGGCAATAGTTTCCAGTTTAGTCGGAGGTAAATCCAGTTCTACCCATTCTAAAACTTCCTGATTAAAGAATCTTAACTTTTTAAAGCCAGTAATGGTTGTGGTTACTGTCACCTGTCCAAAGTATTTATCTGAGCCTCCACAATTTTCCTTTTTTAAAAGATTTTTGCATTCTATAAAGGTTTGGCGTGTAGCCTGAGTAAAATAGTTTACTTGAACAGGTTTGACTTCTGCTTTATTATGCTCCAAATCAAGGTTAGTGACCTGCCAGGTGTCACCTTTATCCAGATAAATTGCTTGTGGATGAACCATCCACATTGCGCTGGCAGAATCAACTGTTCCAATAACTTCATTATTAGAGATTATCTCTACTTGGCTGGAAAGATTGCGAAGTGACACTTCTGCCGCGGGATAGGTTTCAGGAGCACAGATATAGCGATCATTAGCTTTTCTTATTTTTCCTTCTTGAAGTAAAACCTGAAGATAGGGGAAAATATGTTCACTGCCCAGACTTCCAAAACCTTCATTTTCCATCAAAGCAAGGTCCTGGATTGCGCATAGTAGCTGACTCTGTAGTATTTCAGAATGGTCAGGAGAGATAAGTGCATTTTCCGGATTGTTTTCAAAGAGATATTCTGGATGCTGACAGATATATTGGTCTAAAGGATTAGCTCCAGCAATCAAGATAGCAAGTGCGGTATTATTTTTTCTTCCTGCTCTTCCAGCTTGCTGACGAGTGGCAGCGATAGTTCCAGGATAGGTATTCATAAACACAGCATCCAAACCACCTATATCAATTCCCAGTTCTAAGGCATTAGTAGATATAACCAGTTTGATTTTCCCTTCCCTTAAATCTTTTTCTATTTCTCTTCTGTGTTCTGCTAAGTATCCACTTCTATAACTTCTTATCTTTTCTTTATAACTTTCATCTTTAATAAGGTAAAGATAGATTATCTCTACATTTCTTCTGGAACCACAAAAAAGGATAGCCTGCCCTTTATGCTGTAACCAATTTTTGGCTAATATAGTAGATTCCATTAAAGCGCTTCTTCTGATTCCTAAAGCATAATCTACTATAGGAGGATTTATAATGAAGAATAACCTTTTGCTATGAGGAGAAGAGTCTTTGTATACCAGATGAACAGGTTCTTCCAGTAAGGTTTCAGTTAGTTCTTTGGCATTAGCAACAGTGGCAGAAGTGCAAATAAATTGAGGAGAGCTTCCATAAAATTCGCAAATCCTTTTTAAACGACGGATTACATTAGCAAAATGCGAACCGAACACTCCCCTATAAATATGGACTTCATCCAGAACTATCCATTTCAAATTGGCAAAGAAATTACTCCAGAGTGAATGATTGGGTAAAATTGCCAGATGTAGCATATCGGGATTGGAAAAAATTAGATGGGATTTATTTCGGATATTTCTTCGCACCCCAACTTCAGTATCTCCATCGTATATTCCTGTGTAAATAGAAGGTATATGTGGGTTTTCTTTTAATAATCCCAGAATTAATTCCTGCATCTTTTGCTTCTGGTCTTGAGCTAAGGCTTTAGTTGGGAAAAGAAGCAAGGCTCTACTTTTAGGAGAAGTTAGCAAAGTTTGCAGGATAGGGAATTGATAACAGAGACTTTTACCACTGGCTACACCAGTAGTTACAACCATATTCTCACCCTTCAATGCTGTTTCAATAGCTTCTTTTTGATGAGCATAGAGCTTAGTTATCCCTCCTTTACTAAGCATTGAAAGTAAATAAGGATTGCTTTGCGAAGGAAAATCTGCCCAGATAGCATCTTTTGCTTCAAGTTCCTGCTGTGCAACTATCTGATTTCTGAATTTCTCATCGGTCAGTAGTGAGTAAATAAAAGCTTCTATATCAACAGAGAGCATTTTATCCTTCAAGGAAGAATAACCGCTTTTCTCTGGAACTTTCCTTTTGCTGATTCCAGATTTATAAGATAGATTCCCGCAGCAAGCTCTGGAAGATACTTATTTTTTTCAAATTCAGTCACTTGCTTAACACTTATCAATTTCCTGCCTCTGATATCATATATCTCTATGTTAAAAGGAACTTTATTATAACTGGAAACAGTAAAATTACCCCGAGCTGGATTGGGATAGACTAAGAAGCGGGAAGAAGATATAACCTCATCATTTATTGCAACATAACCTCCTTCACCTGTAATGATAATATCATCCAGATAAAGTGCCAGGGCATCCCAGGATACACAATTAAAGGCAAGATAGACAAATTGATTTTCCCAGGTCCTTAAATCAAGAGTATATTCTGTCCATTCTGCTGGTACTGAAATCCAGTTTCCTGTATGAAGTGGCTGGAAATGAGAAAGATTGGTATCAGTGTTAGAAATTACAACCTTCAATCTTTCCAGACCATAGTCAGAAGTATGAGAACGAGCCCAGAACTTAAGTTGGGGATTGTTACCTAAGAATAATTGAGGTGAAATGAGCCAATCATTGTTGGGAGGATTGACACTGGCTAAAGAAGCTAACATTGCTGAGCCACTATGAGGTTGTATTATAGTCAATGGGGGCGTAGTCAATAAGGGGAAGAAGGAAATCCAGCTATGAGTTTGTCCTTCACCTGGAAAATCTATTTCCTGCCAATTCCAGGTTTCCGATAAATCTATATCCAGATTCTGCCATTGAGCGATACTTCCACTAAAAGGAGAGCATTCCTCAAAACTTTCTTCCAGAATAAGATGAGGTATGTTTTCAGGGATATGGACAGTAACCGTGTTGGACGGAGCCGATATTTCACCGATAGCATTTTCTGCTCTAACATTATAGTAATAGGTCTGTCCAACACAGACTTCTGTATCCTGATAGGATAAATTATAAGACACAGCAAAGAAATTCCCATTTTTGTAAATCCTATAAAGAATAGGATTCCCATTTTGGGGAGGTTCCCAGTTTAATTCCACTCTCCCGGAAATATAGTATCCACTAAGATTTTGAGGTGCTCCAATTCCCAGCCCTGCTGTGGTAAAAGACCAGATAGGACCAGAATAGGTGTTTTCGCCTTGATGAGCAATGACTTGCCAGTAATAAGTGTGCCAAAGCTGAAAGGGTTCATAGGGATACCATTCTGTAGTGTTTAAGTTTTGTGCCAGCAGGGTCAAATTATCAATACTTGTCCCTAGATACAGGTCAAAAGAGCTGGCAGAACTTTGCCAGGATAAACCTGTGTTTATAGAGATTCCGGTAGCACCATTAGCAGGAACTGGCTGAGTGGGAAGATAACCTGTACTGGTAAATTCCAATTTAACATTAGGATAGGCATTCCGTGCAAAGAAAAAGTTTTCTATAGGCGGAACAGGAGGATTGGCTGGATCTGGATTAATATTTATATCTGTATAGACAATACCACGAACTTCTGGAGCAGCAGTGCATAGAAATTCATCGGAAGTGGAACTTCCACCAGGACTATTTTCATCCACTGCGATAAGTAAGTTTTCTTCATTATTAAAATAGAATGGAGTGGTAAAATTAATTTGTAACCAACCCTCACCTGGTAAACCTCCAGAAAAGTTTGTATTAGTTAAAACTCCATCGTAAACGAGGATTAAGCTATCTATCGGAACAAAGGTGGATAAGGTTTGACGAGAAGTGTGACCTAACCAGACTTTCCATTCCCCATTATATTGTAAAAAATGATTACTAACTATGTTGTACTGAAAAGATATAGAACTTATATTTCCCGCTCTATTGATTAGTGTGGCTGGGTATACCTGTTGAGAATAGCTATAAGAACGAAAAGCTTCAATCGGTAAACTCTGATTGGTCAAAGTTCCATTGCCTACTTGGATGATTTCTGCTTCCAAAAATGAAAAAAGAAATATAAAAATAAATATTAAAACTAGTTTCTGCATAAATCTTTTATCCTCTATGCACAAATCATTATGGTATCGTCATTATGGAATAGTATCTCACAGGAAATATGAGGTAGTATTTGTTTTAAACTGCTTTGAAATTCTTCTATTGAGTCTAAGTGACTGTTAGTTAACTCTCTTGATTTTATTAAACTAATCCCTGGCATCTTTTACCTTCATTATATTTTCATTTTTTTAATCCTTTACTAATTGAGGTATAAAATGTCAATAGCGATTTTGCTTTATGTTGCAATATCAGAAATTAGGGCATTACTATTTATCATTTTAAATCGTTATGAAGCAGAAAAAGATATTAGTTTTTAAAAGATAATCTGCAGTAAACTGCTTATAAGTGGAGTCTTGACAAATGATTGATTTTATTTATTAGTCTCTAAAAGAGAAATAAATTACTGTTGAGGAAAAATGAGTAGTACACCTCGTGGAGAAAGACTGATTATAACCTTGCTGGGAAATCGCAATTCCGGTAAGTCCAGCCTTATAAATGCTTTAACAAATCAGGAAATAGCTATTGTTTCTGAGGTCCCAGGAACAACTACAGATCCCGTAGCTAAACGCTATGAACTGCTTCCTTTGGGTCCTGTGACTTTCTATGACACCGCAGGATTGGATGATATGGGAGAATTGGGAGAAAAGAGAATTAGAGCCGCTTATAAGGTGCTTTTTAAGACAGATATGGCAATCTTTGTTAATGATGGTAGTCCTTTTCAGGAAAATGAATTGAAAGCTTTGCAAAGATTAAAAGAGATGAAACTTCCGGTTCTCGTTATCTTTAATAAATCAGACCTCAGAAAACCCCATCAAAATAATATAGAATTTTGCCAGAAAAATGATTTAGCCTGGATTTCTGTTTCAGCAAAAACAAAAGAAAATATTACTTTAGCTAAAGAAAAAATTATTGAACTGGCACCTTCTTACTTCAAAGAAGAGCGACCATTGGTCAGAGATATCGTTCATTCTGGAGATAGAGTTATTCTGGTTACACCTATAGATTCTTCTGCACCAAAAGGAAGATTGATCCTTCCTCAAGTGCAAGTTTTACGTGATTTGCTGGATAGTGGAGCAGTAACAACAGTGGTGAGAGAATTTGAATTAAACAAGGCTTTGAAAGCTTTAAAAAGTGAACCTGATTTAGTTATTACCGATTCGCAAGTTATCCAGAAAGTGGTAAATCAGCTTCCCCCTCAAGTTCCTTTGACGACTTTTTCTATCCTTTTCGCAAGATATAAGGGGGATTTGGAAGCACTAATTAAAGGTTGTCAGAAGATTGATGAGCTAAAAGACGGAGACCGAATATTAATTGCAGAAGCTTGTTCCCATCATCCTCAGCAAGATGATATTGGTAGAATGAAAATCCCTAATTGGTTGAAAAACTATACTCAAAAAGATTTAAACTTTGATATAGCTGCCGGAAGTGACTTTCCTGATAACCTGGAAGATTATGCACTCATTATACATTGTGGTGCTTGTATGCTTAATCAGAAAGAGATGAATAATAGAATCCGGGAAGCAGAAAGAAGAGGAGTTCCTATAACCAATTATGGACTCGCTATATCCAAATTGCACGGATATTTTGAACGCACCATTGCTCCTTTGAAAATTCCCTTTAGAGCATAGTTAATCTTCTTATTATTCAATATATTATCTTCATCTTTTATATAACACCATCTTTTACCAAAGATAGAGTCAAGCGTTAATCACTTCTTAATCAAGCGTTAATATATAAAGACTTGATTAACGCTTGATTAAGACTTGATACCAGGAAAGAACTAAGAGCTGGCTAAAGTTTAAGGTACGAACGGATAGAATTTTGAAGTTGAAAAAATAAGTATAAAGTATAATTTTTTAGGGCAAAACTAACGGGTTTCAATAGATTCAATTTTAATCTCGCATCTATTCTACAAATCAGGGATAATTTAACATTTATGCAGGGCAAAAAGCAAATAAACGGATGCTTTTTTTCAATACTAAATTAATATATCAGGCAAAAAGGATAGATTTAGAAATACAAGGTGGTAAATAATCGCATAACTAAAGAAGATTTAAGGGATTTGAAAGTTGGGAAGGAAGAAAGAAAAAAACACTAAAAAACAGAATTTAATACAGCAGAAGAAGTTCTTGATTTCGCGCACTTATCGCGTTTCCATCAAAGAAGGTATTTTTGCTCAGATTTATGGAAACCTGGCTAATATAGGAAGCAGTTTTATCACTAAATTTATGGTACTTTTAGGTGCCACTCCTATGCAATTTAGTATACTAAGTTCCCTCGGACAGGTCTCTGCTGTATTTCAACCTTTGGGGGTGGCATTAACCCATAGATTAAAGAAAAGAAAGAAAGTCTGTATCTGGGTTACGGGCATTGGCAGATTTCTAAGTTTTTTCATAGGAGCAGCCTGGTTTTTTCTGATAGAAGGATAGGAATCATCTATCTTCTTATTTTACTCTTTGTTAGTGCAAGCTTACAAGCCATTGGTGGCAATATATGGATAGCCTGGGTCAGCGATTTAATTCCTCAAAACATTAGAGGTCGTTTTTTTGCCCGTAGAAATCAGATTCTTTCTTTTGCTGGATTGATAGCTGGATACTTTTTTGGTTACTGCACGGATTTATTTGAAAAAAAAGGAAGACCTTTATCAGGATTGTTCCATAATCCAGAGGTTATCTTTAATAGGCAAAATCAACCTCTCTTTCTTATTTTAGTATTTATCATTGCAACTGTTTTAGGAATCATTGGTCTATTTATTTTAAATAAGCAACCAGATAGAATGTATAGGATGCAATCCGATTGGGCTTTGCGCGAGAAATTTTTTGAAGCTTTTGGGAATAAAAATTTTAGGAGTTTGCTATTTTTTGGTATCTGGTGGATGTTAGCAACTGGTGTAGGTAGTGCTTTTTGGGGACCCTTTATGCTAAAAAAACTGCAAATGAGTATGCTCCAATTGCAAATATATAATACCCTAAGCATTGTCTCTTCTTTATTGGCTTATCCTTTTTGGGGTAGATTTATTGATAGATATGGTAATAAGACAGCAATGAGTATTTGCGTAGCCTTAGGTGGGTTTAATCCAATGCTCTGGCTCTTTTTGACACCGCAAAACTTTTCTCTGTTATGGTTTGAAGCTTTAAGTTCTGGATTTATGTGGTCAGGAAATGCTATTGCTACCACCAATTTCTCTTTAGCTATCGCAGGAAAGGGTAAAGAACAGACTTATAGTGCTATTTACGGTGCTTTAGGTGGTATTGCAATGATGTGTTCCACTCTCTTGACCGGGGTTTTCTTTCCTGCACCCCAAAAATTGGGTAATAGATGGTTAGAACCAGAACAGGTAGTGTTTGGTATAGGAGGAATTTTAAGATGGTTGAGCATTATACCTCTGTTATTTGTTAGAGAAAAAGTTTATTCTGGTATGAAGAAAAAGTATAATTAAATGACATAACTCAATTATATTATTTATGAGCTTATACGATTTATATTGTAAAACTAAATGCTATTTCTATATTAGAGTAAACTCACCAGTGTTGAGATAGTGAGAAAAAAATGTGGAAAATCCTGATGAATATTGGTTGAAAGAGTAAGTGAAAAAAGAGTTCTATTTAATGGCTAAAGAATTAGATATAGCTATTTTAATTGACAAAAAATTATATAGTTAAGATGAGGTTCAAAACAAATAAAATATGATATGCAAAAGCACATAATCCTGAATAAAAAGTGGGAGAAGAATTATTTTTTATCTATCTCCCCGGATAAAGACACTGTTCTTAGATTTTAAAAGGAAGGAAAAAGTAATGGCAGTTCCAAAGAAAAAAACTTCTAAAGCTCGTAGAGATAAACGTAGAACTCATAAAGTATTAACTGAACCGACAGTAGTTACCTGTGCAAAATGTGGCGAACCAGTTCGTCCACATCATCTTTGTGAGAAATGTGGAACTTATAATGGCAGGCAGATAAAAGCCATTAAGGAGTGAAGTGCGTATAGCAGTTGATGCTTTTGGCACAGATAAAGCACCTTTTCCTGAGGTGGAAGGTTCTATCCATGCAATTAAAGAAGACCTCTGCAATGAGATAATCCTCGTAGGAGATGAACATATATTGCAAGCTGAACTGGATAAGTATTACTATGACCATAACAGAATTAGAATCTATCATGCGAGTGAAAGAATAGAGATGCATGACCATGCCGCAGAGGTAGTTAGAATGAAGAAGGATTCTTCTATGGTAAAGACGGTAGAATTACATAAAAATGGAGAAGCTGATGCTGCATTAAGTGCTGGCAATTCTGGAGCTTTTATGGCTGCCTCTTTACTTGCCTATGGCAGAATTAAGGGAGTCTCTCGTCCTGCTATTGCCGCAGCTCTTCCCACTACCATTGAACAGCCTGCAATTCTACTTGATATGGGCGCTAATGTTGATTGTGATGCTGAAAATCTTCTTCAATTTGCTCAATTAGGTAGCATTTATTTCACCTATTGTTATCAAAAACCAAATCCCCGCGTAGGTCTCTTAAATATTGGTGAAGAAAGTACTAAAGGTAATGCACTTACTCGTGAAGCTTATGAGCTATTAAGTGCAGCGAAAGACCTCAATTTTATCGGTAATATAGAAGGCAAAGAGATACTCAGCGGTAAATTTGATGTAATCGTATGTGATGGTTTCGTGGGAAATGTGGTGCTAAAGACTATAGAAGGTGTGGTTAGAGCCGTTTTTGATATGTTAAAGGAGCAACTTGAAAAGGATTGGATAGCGAAAATAGGAGCAATATTATCTTTTCCTGCTTATAGTTTTTTGAAGAGAAAACTTGATCATACCGAATTTGGTGGTGCCTTACTTCTGGGTCTAAATGGCACAAGTATCGTTTGTCATGGTAGTAGTGATGCCAAAGCGATAAAAAATGCTATTCGTTTTGCGGTGAGAACAGTCCAATCTGGATTCGTTCAACACAGCAAGGATTATTTTAGAGAGAGGTAAAGAATTATGCCCATTCATAATGCGAAATTCACTTCCTTTGGCAGTTATGTTCCAAAAAAAGTAATTACAAATTTTGACTTAGAGAAGATAGTGGATACAACCGATGAGTGGATTCGCGCTCGTACAGGAATGATGGAACGCCACTATGCAGAACCGGAAGAAGCTGCCAGTGATTTAGCTTATATTGCTGCTCAAAGAGCATTGGAAGCTTCCCCCTTGAAACATAGAGACATAGATATGATTATAGTAGGAACGGTTACTGGAGATCATGCTTTCCCTTCTACTGCTTGTATACTTCAGAAAAAGCTGGGAATGAAGAATATTCCCTGTTTTGACCTTTCTGCAGGTTGCACAGGATTTCTCTATTCCGTTGATGTGGCTAAAAATTTTATAGAAAATGGGACAAAGCATAATATTCTGGTTGTTGGAGTGGAAATTTTAAGTAAGGTTACTAATTTCAAAGACCGTAGTACCTGCGTCCTTTTTGGTGATGGTGCTGGTGCAACCATAATATCCCGTACAGAAAGAAATGATATTTCCCGTATCATTGATTCAGTTATGTATGCTGATGGAAGCCAGAGTGACCTTTTATATCAACCTGCAGGAGGTTCAAGAATGCCTGCCAGTCAAGAAACGGTTGAAAAGAATCTTCACACGATTTATATGGAAGGCAATCGTATCTTCAAAAATGCTATTCGCTCTATGTATGCTGCTGTTGATGAGCTATTGCGTCGTAATAAATTGGAAGCTAAAGATATTGATTGGATTGTTCCACATCAAGCTAATATTCGTATTATAGAAAGCTTAGCGGATAAGCTACATTTTCCTATGAATAAGGTTATAGTAAACATTGAAAAATATGCGAATACTTCCTCAGCCACCATACCAATTGCTCTGGATGAAGCCATAAGGGATAAGAAGATTAGACGGGGTGACCTCGTTATTCTGACTTCATTTGGTGCAGGTTTAACCTGGGGTGCTATTCTGGCAAGATTTTGAGGTGTAGGTATGAAGACAGCTTTTGTTTTTCCGGGACAGGGTGCACAATATGTAGGAATGGCACAGGATTTTATCTCTGCTTATCCAGAATTTGCTGCTGTATTGGATGAATTTGATGCAAGACATCAAACTAATCTAAGACAAATTATGGCAGAAGGTCCAGAAGATGTTTTGAAAGAAACTCGTTACACTCAACCAGCAATTTTATTTCATAGTATCTGTGCATTGAAATGTTTTGAGGAGCACTCTCCTATTCGTCCTGATTATGTGGCAGGACATTCTTTGGGAGAAATAACTGCTCTGGTAGCTAATGGAACTCTTTCTTGGAATGATGCTATGCATTTGGTTTATAAACGCGGTGAGTTTATGATAAAAGCTAATGAAGGAAACCCTTTTGCTATGGCAGCAGTGATGGGATTGGATCCTCAGACAGTGATAGAAATATGTGAGGAAGCAGAAAAAGAAGGATTAGTCAAAGCAGTAAATTTTAATACCCCAGCTCAGACGGTTATTTCTGGAACTGAATCAGGAGTGGCAAAAGCAAGCGAATTGGCAAAAGCAAAAGGTGCAAAAAGAGTTGTTCCTCTAATTGTAGGTGGTCCTTTTCATACCCCCCTTATTCATAAAGCCAGTTTATGGTTAGCTCAGGAGATGGAAAACATTCCTTTTAAAGATGCCACTATTCCTCTAATCTCTAATGTGGATGCCTTGCCTAATACTTCAGGACAGATAAGCAAAGAAAAACTGGCAAAACAAGTTATTTCTCCTGTTCTATGGGTGGATTGTGTTAGAAGAATGATCCAAGATGGAGTGGGATATTTTATTGAATTTGGTCCCCAGAAAGTTTTAAGCGGAATGATAAAGAATATTGACAGAGATGTTAAAGTTTTTAATATGGAAAAAATAGAAGATTGGAAAGCAATTGATGACGCTTTTAAAGGATAAGGAGTTTTAATCTTGGTTAAATATGATTTTGAGAATATGACTGTAGTCATCACAGGTGCAGCTCGCGGGATAGGTTTTGCCATAGCTGAAGCCTTTGCTGGACAAGGAGCTCATCCAGTAATAATAGACATCAATAAGCAAGTGGTGGACGAAGCAATGCAGAAGTTGCAAGATAAAGGATACTCTGTTTCTGGTTATGTAGGTGATGTCACCAATTCTTCTCAAATGGATGAGGTCTTTTCTGCTATTATAGAAGAAAGAGGTAAAATAGACTGTTTGATTAATAATGCTGGAATCACTCGCGATAATTTACTTTTACGGATGAGAGAAGAAGAATGGCGAATGGTTTTGGAAATTAATCTAACGGGTACCTTTATCTGCACCCAGAAAGTGTTTAAATATATGATGAAAGCAAGATCTGGTTCTATCATTAATATTGCCAGCGTGATTGGAATTATGGGAAATGCAGGACAGGCTAATTATGCTGCCTCTAAAGGTGGAATCATAGCCTTTACTAAGAGTTGTGCTAAAGAGTTTGCATCCAGAAATATTAGAGTGAACGCTGTTGCACCAGGTTTTATAGAGACTGAGATGACAGCAAAGCTTCCAGAATCTGTAGTAGAAGGCTATGCCAAAGCTATACCTTTGCAGAAAATGGGAAAACCTGAGGATGTAGCTAAGCTTTGTCTTTTCTTAGCTTCTGAAGAGAGTGCTTATATAACCGGTCAGACCATAGCTATAGATGGTGGACTGGTTATGCATTGAGGTGACAATGAATTTTACCCTAAGAAAGAGAACACGAAAATAAGAGGAGGAAAAATGGATAGTGAAGCCATTGAAGCCAAAGTTAAACAAATCATAATGGAAAAGCTGAATGTGGAAGAATCGGAGATTGTTCCCTCAGCTAACTTCATTGAAGACTTACGTGCCGATTCCCTGGATACAGTGGAACTTGTTATGGCATTTGAAGATGCCTTCCAGATTACTATTCCACTGGAAGACCAAGACAAACTTCAGACTGTGGGACAAGCAATTGATTATCTGAAGGAGAAATTGGCTTCTTAACCTCAACTGAAAATCAATCCTGATAGCTTCGGTTATCAGGATTGATTCAATTTCTTACATCACTACACTTATTTATTTAATGTTGGGTGAAGTATTTGTAGGGGATGAGGTTTATTAATCTTCTTTATAAGAGGTCTTAATAATGAAAAAAAGAGTAGTAATAACCGGTTTAGGGGCTTTAACCCCAGTAGGAAATAATATAGAAGAAACCTGGAGTAATTTAGTCCAGGGAGTTTCTGGTGTTGATTTAATCAAGAATTTTGATACTTCCGCTTTACCTGTTAAGATTGCGGCTCAGGTGAAAAACTTCAAGCCTGAGGAACACTTTGATCCCAAAGAAGTCCGAAAAATGGATACTTATACCCAGTATGCTTTAGTAGCTTCAAGAGAAGCAATTAAAGATGCAGGTCTAATGCCCTATACTGGTGACAACTGGAGAATTGGAGTTATTACAGGTGTAGGTATCGGTGGTATTTATACTTTTGAAGAGGAATGTATCAAGAATCATGAACTTGGTCCTCGTAGAATCAGTCCCTTTTTCATTCCTAAGATGATTTCCAATATTGCCGCTGCTCATATTGCCATAGAAAACGGTTTTCAAGGAATTAATTTTAGCATTTCCAGTGCCTGTGCCAGTGCCAACCATGCTTTAGGGACTGCCTTTCGTACCATTCAATATGGAGATGCTGATATCATTATCAGTGGCGGCACTGAAGCTGCGGTTACTGCTTTTGCTGTTGGAGGATTCTGTGCTTTGCGTGCTCTTTCCACACGAAATGATGAGCCGGCCAAAGCTTCTCGTCCCTTTGATGCGGAACGCGATGGATTTGTAATGAGTGAAGGGGCAGGTTTTCTAGTATTGGAAGAATTGGAACATGCTAAAGCAAGAGGTGCAAAGATATATGCAGAAATTGTAGGTTATGCAGCCACAGATGATGCTTTCCATATCACAGCACCACTTGAAGATGGTTCAGGAAGTGCGGAAGCAATGAAAAGAGCTATAGCAGATGCAGGAATTCAACCTGAGGATATACAATATGTTAATGCACATGGGACTTCTACTCCGTTGAATGATAAAGGTGAGACTCTTTCTCTAAAGAAATGCTTTGGGGATTATGCCTATAAATTGAAGATTAGTTCAACTAAATCTATGGTAGGACATATGCTTGGAGCAGCTGCGGCTATTGAGGCAATCGCATGTGTTAAATCCATAGAAACAGGGGTAATTCATCCCACGATTAATCTTGAGAATCCCGATCCAGATTGCGATTTGGATTATGTTCCTAATAAAGCTCAAAACTGTAATGTGAATGTAGCTCTTTCCAATTCTTTGGGATTTGGTGGACATAATTCAGCTCTCATTATAAAGAAATATAGCTAAGGTATTGTGGAGGTGAATTTCCACAAGAATGAAAGAGCTTCGTAAAGAGAAGGGTGTAAATAAGTTCTTTCAGCGTTTTATAGACTTTATCAATGGAAAACGTATCAAAGAACTATATCCTAAATGGGAAAAGAGCCTTAAACAATTACAGAAGAAGATAGATTACAATTTCCATGATATAAATCTTTTGAAAGCTGCTCTAACACATAAATCTTATCTTAATCGTAATTACTCTGAGTCTCAGGCTCCTTCTCCCTTTGAAAGAATGGAGTTTTTAGGAGATGCCATCCTTGGTTTTGGGGTATCTCGTGAGTTATTTAACAGACATCCTGAAGAACAAGAAGGAAAGTTAAGCAAACTTAAATCTAAAATTGTTTCCGAGACCTATCTCACTCTCAAGGCTAATGCTTTAGACCTGGGAAAATACTTACTTCTTAGCCAGGAAGAACAACAAGCTGGAGGAGCAAAAAAACCTTCCATCCTCAGTGATGCAATGGAAGCTCTTATCTGTGCTATCTATCTGGATAGCGGAATTTCTGCCGCTATGAGATTCATTAAAAATAATATTATGAATGATTATGAGAGTGTTGTCAATCGTAATGAACTGGTCAACTACAAAAGTATCCTTCAGGAATATATGCAATCTCGTAATCAACCCCCACCAGTTTATATAACCGTAGCAGAAGAAGGACCAGAGCATAATAAAACCTTTATCGTGGAAGCTCGCTTAAAAAATGAAGTATTAGGTAAAGGAAAAGGCAGCACCAAAAAGGGTGCCCAACAAGAAGCAGCACGAGATGCCTGTCAAAGACTGGGAATTTAAGGAAAGTTTTATGATTCATCTCATTTATGGGGATATAACTAAGTTTGAAGGTGATGCTATCGTAAATGCAGCTAATAGTTCATTGCTTGGAGGTGGTGGAGTTGATGGAGCAATCCATCGTGCTGCAGGACCAAAACTTCTGGAAGAATGCAGAACACTTGGCGGTTGCAATCCTGGTGAGGCAAAAATTACTAAAGGATATAATCTCAAAGCCAGATATGTTATCCATACTGTAGGTCCTATTTGGAGAGGAGGTAACTCTAACGAAGCAGAGACCTTAGCCTCCTGTTATCGTAGAAGTCTGGAATTAGCCAGACAATATGGTATACAATCAATAGCTTTTCCCAATATTTCCACTGGGATTTACGGTTTTCCTAAAGAACAAGCAGCCAGGATAGCAATTGATACAGTAAAAAAAGACCTTTATGAAAATGGCGAGCTGGAGGTCTATTTTTATTGTTTTGACCCAGAAAATTATCAGCTCTATTCAGAATTGCTTGCTTAAAGTTATATTATCCAGATTACCAGAGACCAGTTCTTTTATATAGATTAAAGCCTGAATAGCGTTAATTTGTGCTTTCAGAATGGGAAGCTCAGGATTAATAAATTCAGGATAATGGAGTTCAGGAACTAACAGAGATGCAATTTTAGTGTTTAAATAAGCGTCTCTATCTTTATAATCAAGAAATCTACCATAGCCAAGAGTCATAATATTACCGACGGTGATGCGAGCATATTTGTTTTTGATTCTTCGAGTAAAAGAATAGTCATGGTAAGCGGGAACAGGAATTGGTTGGTATTTTTGGAGATATTGTTTTAGTAACTGACGGTGCGTTCTCTGTGAGAAAGGTATTCTTTGCCAGAACTCCATAAACTCATTATCCCAGAGTGGGATTCTCCATTCGTAGTTGAAGAATTCGTAAACGCGGACAGAATTAACGATAAATTTTGATTCCCATTGTCTCCAAGCCCATTCATCATAGATTGATGTAGCAATCTCAGTTAGCACCGTATCGGGAATGGTAAGATAGCTACCAATTCTATCACTAAAAAGGCTGTATAATTTTTCCATGGGGTATTCCCATAAATGGTAAAATTGCCTTAGGATGGTCTGTATCAGCTCTTTTGAGGTCATTTTATCTCTATTTTCAAATATTAAAGGAAGGTACTGACCTTGAAGAGCTCCTCCAGAATGACCTGGAACAAAGATAGCATCTGAAGGGATAAGTTCCTTTTCCTTAAGAATTTTTACAGCAAGCCAATCCTGAACATGAAAACTGGAACTCAGATTTGTGCCAAAACGGAAATATTGGAGCATTTCTTCACTATGGAAAGCTTCATACCACATTGGACGTGTGTTTTCCACCATAATCCAGGGAAAATTAAGAAATTTAGCTACTTTACGGGAAGTGCTACAATCTCCGTCATAAGGTTTTCCATAAGTGAAACAGATAACATTTTTATAATCTGCTCTTTTTAGCATATAAGCTATATTACGAGAATCATAACCACCGCTTAAAGGAATAACTAAAGTGCGATTGTGAGCGCTATCAATCAAGCGTTGAATTATATGTTGGTGCATCTCATCCATTGCCTCAATTGGATTCTCTATAGGTTCAAAGAGATGCTGATAAATATAATAATCCCTTAGCTCCAATCTGGCTTCTGATTTGTGCCAGATAAGAAACTGTCCTGCTTCCAGTTGTTTTATTTCAGGGTAGAGAGTATCATTTTGACAGCAATGAGCAGTAAGCAAAAACTCGGTAAATATTAAATTATCTAATTCAGGATTATTCAGAAGTTTTTTTAGCTCAAATGCATCAGGGTCAATGAATAAATCCTTTCCCTTTTGGTAAAAGAAAAGAGGAAGAGAGCGTACTCTATCCACAGCTGCAATAAGGAAATCATTACCTTCAACTATTAATCTGAAACAGCCATTTAATTCTTTCAGAATGGAAGTATAGGTCTCAGGTTTATATTCTGACGGGAAAAAGTCTGGTGGTAAATCGTTAAAAAGTTTGTTTTGATACCAAAAATAGCCATTAAATAAATCGGTTTTCATTTAGAACTCCAGAGAAGCTTTAAATCGGATAAAGAAATACTTAATAATTCGTGCAAGGAGAACTCCTCTTTTTTTATAAAGACGATTAAGTAAAATAGTCCATAGATAAAATAAGAAATGCAGGATGCGATGGCGGCACCAGTAATTCCTTTGAGGGGAATTAACCATAAATTTAAAGCAATGTTAATTAATAAAGAGCAGGAAGTAGTGAGAAGATGTATCTGCGGTTTTCCTGTACTGAAAAAATATTGCATTGAGACTTGAGCACAGCTGGAAAAAATAGTGCCTATTAAAAGAATCTGAGTGCTTATAATTGCTCCTGCAAAAGCCTTACCATAGAAGAAGGGGATAAGTAAACTTAAGGGGATACCAATCACTGCTAATAAGCAACAAATCCAGAAGGTTAGCTTATATGTCTGAGCCATAACCTGTCTGAATTTTTGTTTTTCATCAGTATTATAAAGCTTTCCTAAAAGTGCGGTATTGATACTTGCGGGAAGTAAAAACATAAGTTCTGCCAGAGTTACTGCAATAGAATATACCCCCAGAAAACTGGTTCCCAGCATCTGTTTTATCATCAATTGGTCAACTCTAAGATGTAGATAATCACAACAAGCGGCTAAAAATATTATTCCACCATAAGAATATTCTGCTTTGAGCAAAGCTAAGTCTATCTCAGGTCTAAAACCTTCTCCTGTATGAGTTCCCAAAAATATGGCATTGATTAACATTCCCAGGACAGAAGCATAAAAATAGGTCAGAGGATTTAAGGTTCTGGTCAACCAGAGTAGGATGATAATAGCACTTTTGATAAAAAAAGCAGTGATAATGAAGCGATTGCTTTCCCTAATAAGTTCATCAGCTACGAACCACGAACGGTAGTGAGTAAAAAGCAAATTTGAGAAAATATATATTATTCCACCCAGAATATAAAGGTAGTTGTAATCACTTAGAAACCATCTGTTACTTCGTAGGACTAAGAGAACAGAACTGATAGCTACTGCAAATAGGATTAATAATGTTACATTTACATTATATAGGTGAGTGGGATTAATTTTTTTTCTTTTTTTAAAGTAGATAACGGCGTTGTTTAAACCGAAGTGACCGAAATTACCCAGTATAGTGAAAATCAATATGGCATAAGCCACATATCCCATTCCCTGAGGTCCCAGGACACGGGAAGCAATAATACTGGTGGCAGCACCTATGATTAGATGAAGAATCTGATTGACCAGGTTACTGGTGATATTTGCTTTATAACCTTTTCTGGGAATCATCTACAATAATCTGAAGGTGAGGTAAAAATTATTAGAAGATTTCTGTCTGAGGATTTGAAGGGATTATGCCCAGATGTTGATAAGCTTTATAAGTTGCTTTTCTACCTTGAGGGGTTCGTTCCAGGAAGCCTTGCTGAACCAGATAAGGTTCAAAAATCTCTTCAATTGTTCCGGGATCTTCTCCTACAGCTGTAGCTAAAGTTTTAATACCTACGGGTCCACCTCTATAATATTCAATTATAGTAGAAAGCAATCTTTTATCCATTTCATCCAATCCTTCATTATCAACCTGTAGCATCTCCAATGCTTGTAACGCTATATCCCGAGTAATAACTCCATTTCCCATAATCTGAGCAAAATCACGCACTCTTCTCAATAACCTATTTGCAATACGTGGTGTTCCTCTACTACGATGAGCAAGTTCAGCAATTCCTTCATCTTCTGCTGGAATTCCTAAGATATTAGCAGACCGTCGGATAATCTGATTAATTGAATCAAGGTCATAATAATCCAGACGAAGAATGATGCCAAACCGATCTCTTAAAGGTGGAGTCAGCAATCCTGCACGAGTTGTCGCTCCAATAAGAGTGAAAGGTTCTATACTGATACGCAGAGTTCTTGCACTGGGACCATTATCCAGGATAATTTCCATCTGGAAATCTTCCATTGCAGGATAGATATATTCTTCTATGATATGACTGAGGCGGTGAATTTCATCAATAAAGAGCACCTCATGCCGTTGTAAATTAGTGAGAATTCCAGCTAAATCACTTGGTTTTTCCATCACAGGACCACTACTTACGGTAATATTAACTCCCAATTCATTAGCAATAATTCCTGCTAAGGTGGTCTTTCCTAAACCAGGAGGACCATAGAGAAGAATATGGTCTAAAGATTCTTTCCTCAATTTTGCAGCTTTTATAGAGATATCCAGAAGCTGCTTTATATGTGTTTGTCCGATAAATTCATTTAGAGTACGAGGACGAAGAGCACGATCAAATTCTTTATCTTCAGGTCGCTCAAAAGGTGTGTTAATGCGTTCTAACATTAGTTAGTTCCGTCAATGACAGTGCGGGCAGTTACTACAGCTGCTGTTATTTTCTTTTGGCTTATCGGAGCTATTATCAGTTTTAGGTATTATTTTCTCGGATTTTACTTCTTTGTAGGGGGGAATAATCTGAGGAGTGTCTAATAGCATAATAGTGGCTGTTCCTTCAGGAATATAGACATCCCATTCTACCTTTTGTCCCGTTTCTTTGTGTGTTAGTTCCAGGTGAAGAGTCTCTCCAGCATGCCATTGACTGGGAAAATTACCTAAATTGACACGACTAACCACCATAAAGGGAACTTTCTTCCCATCTCCAACCTGTGTGATTGCCAGATGATGATAGGTATGTGTTTCAGTGCTCAATATCTCATCAGGTCTTTCCCAAATCCAGGCTCTAAATAGATATTCTGGGGAAGTTTGGTCCTTATACCAAGTTATAAAAGGATTTGTCCCATCCTCTAAAACCAGTTTTTGCACATAAACTCTCGGAATAGTCGGTTGAGCAAAAAGGGACAGTAAGGCTATCATTAATAATGTAGTTATCCATACTTTTTTCATAATAAACCTCAAAGCTATTTAATTTTTCCTAAAAGCTTCATTATTTGTAGGCGCCATACCATCCAGGCTGCTTCCCAGACAATCTGACGACTCATCTTGGAAACTCCATCTCTCCTTTCCGTAAATACTATAGGGATTTCATAGATAGTAAAGCCTTTAACCCAGGCTCGGAAATTCATTTCAATCTGGAAAGCATAACCATCGGAAAGGATGCTATCTAAATCTATTGCTTCCAAAACCCTTCGGCGAAAACATTTAAAGCCACTGGTCGGGTCTTTGATAGGCATACCTGTAATTATACGCACATATTTGGAAGCAAAATAGCTGATAAGTAAACGCCGGAAGGGCCAGTTGATTATGTTCACTCCTTGACAATAGCGTGAGCCAATTACCACATCATATTTCTTTGCTGCTTCCAATAAACGAGGTATGTCCGCTGGATTATGAGAAAAATCAGCATCCATCTCCAGGACATAATCATAGTCGTTATTTAAAGCATATTTAAAACCTTGAACATAAGCAGAACCCAAACCCATCTTTTTGGGACGTTCTATTAGATTGATATGTGGCTCATTTTCCATCATTTCTTTCACTGCTTTAGCTGTTCCATCGGGAGAATTATCATCTATAACTAAAATATAAAGGTCAGGTGATTGAGATAGCGAAGCAGTAATAATATTTTTTATATTAGCTATTTCGTTGTAGGTTGGTATAATTAGTAAAGCTTTCACGATTTATCCAGATTATTCTTTAAAAGTTGAGCTTCAGGTACATCGCGTAAAATACGAGCAGGACTTCCCAGAACCACTTTTCCTGCAGGAACATTATGAGTTACTACTGAGCCAGCAGCAACACAAGCATCTTCTTCTATAATGATACCGGGTAGAATGGTAGCATGAACACCGATACGTGCTCCGCGTTTCATAGTAACCCCTTTAAAATGCTGGAATCGTTCTGGATCTCTTGCCATATAATTATCATTACTTGTTGCAACACAGGGTCCAACAAAACAGTAATCCTCAATTTCTGAATAAGCAGTTATATAGCAATTGGTTTCCAATTTATTGCGGGAACCGATTTGAACATAGTTTTCAATAGTTACATTCCGTCCAATAATATTTAAATCTCCAATCTTTACATTTTCCCGGATAGTTGCCAGATCAGCTATCATATTGGATTCTCCTATTTCACACTGAGCATATATAATTACATTTGCTCCTATCTGGGAATTAGCTCCAATAATCGCAGGTTTCAATTCTTGAGTGGTTTTAAAAATGCTACGAAGTGAAGTAAGTGGTTTTTTTCCTATTACCGTATTATCATCAATTCTTACATTATCTCCAATATAAGTACCAGGATGAATAACAACATTATTTCCAATCTGACAATAATTACCGATTACAGCATCATCCATAATTATAGTATTACCACCCACTTTAATTTCTTTTCCCAATCTGGCACTATCTGCGATATAATGATTCATCATCACTCCTTCTACTAAAACTAAATTTTTCTCGACAAACAAACAGGCAAGTAAAAAATGCATATTAGGGATAAACTTATGACTCCAGAACAAGAACTATATCAACAATATATACGCGGTGAAGGGAAATCACCATGCACTATTACTGCCTATATGAAGGATTTGAGTCAATTTTATAATTTTGTGGAAAGATATTTTGAAGATGGTAATATCCAGCTTGAACAAATCTCTCCACAAATGATTCGGGACTGGTTTCTTCATCTTCATAAACATCAAGTTAGCAATCGCAGTCTGGCAAGAAAAGCAGCTGCTTTACAGAGCTTTTTCTCCTGGTTAAAACTTACCAATCGCATTTCCAAAAATCCTATGGATAAAATTAAAAGACCTAAGTTTGAAAAGGGTCTACCACACTATTTTACGGAAGAAGAAATGCTTACTTTGCTAAATCTGCCTGATCAATCCAGCATCTTTGGTGTGAGAAATCGTGCTATTCTGGAGTTGCTCTATTCTTCTGGACTTCGGATCTCTGAACTGGCAGATTTAGAGCTAAATGACATTGACTTGAAACGAGCTCTGGTGCGTGTTAAAGGTAAAGGTAATAAAGAAAGAATCGTACCTATAGGAAAGCCAGCAATAGAAGCAATAGAAGCATATCTTCCTGTGAGAGACAAGTTAAAGCAAGAATATAGTTCCCATAAACTTTTTCTCACCAAAAGTGGCAAAGATTTTGACCACAGACAATTATTCAAAATTTTACACCATTATTTCCAAATAATTGCACGACAAAAAGGTTATTCTCCACACACTATTAGACATAGCTTTGCCACCCATCTCCTTTCCCGCGGAGCTGACCTTCGTGCTCTTCAAGAAATGCTCGGACATTCCAATCTTGAAACAACCGCTATTTATACTCACCTAACCCTGGATGACATTAAAAAAGCCTATCTTAAAGGTCATCCCCGCGGAAAAGAATGAATCTGTTATTATTTACATTTTAGGATATAATTGGAGAATACACTCCTTCTACTTATTTCTAAAACATCACACCTAAGCTTATCATCAGACCATTATTAGTGGTAGTGATATCCTCATTATCATCATCATAAATATCTGCTAAACCGAGAGAATATCTGGCTCCGATAAGAAACTGATTTAAAAAAGTAATGTCCAAGCCAAAGTCAACTCCATAATCCAATAATATAGGGTCATTTGGGAAATCTGCCTCTTCCTCATTTACCAGATACTGAGTAACGATTGCATATCCTATTCTTGGAGCTACTGCTGGTTGAATATGAACATCACTGATATTGATATCAAATTTCAATGCAAGAGGCAATTCAATATAGTCCATATTAACTTTGGTTTTGATATCTTCAAATAACGGGATTTCAATGGTTCTCTCATATCCCCTTTGAGAATAAAGTAGAGAGGGTTCAATAATGAAATATTTACCTAAAGGATATTGCATAAAAAGTCCACCATGATAACCGTAACGGTCATCAGTTTTAGCTTCATCACTATCATCATCAGTAATTTTTACATTTGTTACATTCAATCCTCCACGAAAACCAAAATATGGTTGAGCAAAGGATAATCCAATAGAGACAAGTAAGAGTACTGCAAGTATTATTGACTTTTTCATTTTTCTCTCCTTTAAATATTTCTTTATATATTTAAATTAATGTATTTATGAGATTAGACAAGTATAATTTTAAATTTAGTTTATTTTACTTATTTACTTATAGCAGTTCAAATAGTTTTATAGAATGAAAAATATTAGTGTTAAGGGACAGAATATCCTTGTATCGCAAAGCAGTAAAGCTTTTCCAGTGTTACCGATGATAATTTCTATAACTTAAAAATATAAAGAGACAAAAAGCTTCTGCAAAGCTCAGAAGGTGAAGACATCTTCTCCTTCATTACACGAATTTACATTGCATATTATAATTATAAATTTCAATAAGTTACGAGTTCTTTCTTAGCTCTCTCTTAGCTCTTGCTTACCTTTTTACTAAAGAAATCGTCAAGAGGAGGCTAAGTAACAAAAAGTTAACCAATTAAGGTAATTCAAATGATGATAAAAGAGATATTTATCTGGATGATAGATAAGCAATTCAGAGAAAAATAGAATTCTGCACGCATTTAAAGTGCAGGCTAAAAAAGATTGATTTATCAAAAAAGAAAAGAAATAATGCCTATAAACTTAGAGACCGCTCTCTTTATCCTTTATAAGATACATCTTTATAACAAACCACAGAATCTATTGCTTAAATTCTATATTTTCTTTATTGGTCTGGAAAGATATTGGACTTGACTAAATGAAGATATGCATAATTAGAATAAAATATAAGATGTAAGGAGATAAGAGAATGATTATAGAGGAATTACTTCAGCGTTTAAATGAATTTGCTCCTTTTTCTCAGGCTTATGAATGGGATAATATAGGTTTATTAGTTGGAGATTCTAAAAGGGAAGTAACAAAAGTCCTTATTACTCTGGATGTAACTTTTAAGGCAATGCAAAAAGCTCTGGAATTAGGAGCAAATATAATTCTGGCTCATCATCCAGTGATATTTCATTCTTTAAAGCATATAACCGACCCGCTTTTATTATCCCTGGTAGAGAACCAAATAAATGTAATTTCAATGCATACCAATCTTGATGTTGCACCTCAAGGAACTAATTATGCTCTGGCTACAGTTTTGGGTTTGGAAAATCTGGAATCTTTATCCTCTGAACAAGGCGAAAAATGGTTTCATCTTTCAGTTACCGTTCCTGCAGGTTATACTGAAAATGTAGCAGATGCGGTCTTTAAAGCCGGTGGAGGAAGGGTTGGCAATTATATTTATTGTTCCACTCGTCATCCAATTAAAGGGACTTTTAAACCATTAGAAGGAGCCAGACCTTTTATATCGTCAAAAGAGGACGATAAATTTACGCAAGTAGCAGAAGAAGAACTGGAGTTTATGGTACAGGAATCCAGGCTATTTGATGTTGTTTCTGCAATTAAAATCTCTCATCCTTATGAGACGCCTTTGCTGTATTATTTCCCAGTAACAACCCCTCAACCTCTTTTTGGCTTGGGGATGACAGGAATTCTACCAGAACCTTTAACACTTAGTGCAATACTATCCTGGATAAAAGATAAACTTGGATGTCCCAATCCTAAACTATGGACAGCAGGATTACCCTTATCCACTTCAATTCAAAAAATAGCAGTTTGTGGAGGTAGTGGAAGTTCTTTGATTAGGTTAGCTGAACAATCTGCCGAACTCTATATAACCGGTGATGTAGGCTATCATAATTTGATGGAAGCAAAAATTCCTATTGTGGATGCGGGTCATTTTTACACTGAATATCCGGTTCTGGAAGTATTGAAAGGACAGCTCATTAATTGGAATCTGGAAAGTTATGTGCTTTCCAGAGAGGAATGTGAATACTGGCAGAATACTCATTCCTATCATAATTAAATAAAGAGACTATATTTAAGAAAGATTTTCTATAGCATCTCGTATATCGTCTGGGTCAAAACCTTTACGAAAGAGATATCCAAAAGCTCTTTCTTTCAGTTTTTCAGGTGGTAAATTTGAATGAGTAGAATAGTATTTTTTCAATAATTCTTCCAGATTACTGGCTTTTTCTTCTTCAGTATAAAGTTCTTCCAACAGAGGTTTCCAGACATTTATGGGTATATGGTTTGCAGAAAGTTTAGCCGTAATAGCTCGTTTACTGGCTTTTCTTTTTATATAGGAAGAGATTAAAAGTTCGGCAAAACGCTGGTCATTAAGATAGTTTAACTCCAAACAACGGTGGATAGCATCCTGAACTATTTCTGAACAAAATCCCTTTCTCTGCAGATAAAGAACGCATTGGTATTGACTATGTTCTTCTTTAGCTAAGTATTTTACTAAAAGATTAAAGGCATAATCCTCAAGCATCTTAATGATTTGATTTGCTTCACTCTCGCTTATTTCTCCCTCATAATCAGAAGGATAGAGAGAGGATATCTGCTTAATGGGTAAGATTCCCCTAGATAAATCTTCTAATTCTATGGTGGCAAGATATTTATTCTTGGATGATATCCTCAGTTTCATCTGTTGTAGGAGATTCAAACATCTTTTCAGGTTTTACATTCTGTTTCACCAAATTAGATATTTCTTCTAACAAAGCAGGGTTTTCATTAAGATATTGCCTGGTCTTTTCAATACCCTGTCCCAGTTTTAAATCACCATAGGATAGCCAGGAACCACTTTTCTTAATGATTCCAAGGTCTATTGCCATATCCATTATAATGTCAGTATTGGAGATGCCTTTTCCAAAGATAATAGGAAATTCCACTGTTTTAAAAGGTGGGGCAAGTTTATTTTTAACGATTTTAACCCGGGTCTTAGCACCGATAACTTCTGCATCCGGTCCACTTGATTTTATCGCTCCCGCAAAGCGTACTTCCATCCGAACAGAAGCATAAAATTTGAGTGCTACACCTCCGGAAGTAGTTTCTGGATTCATAAAAGCAGCGGTGCCAATTTTCATTCTGGTTTGATTGATAAAGACTACAGCAGTATTGGATTTGGACACGATAGAGGTAAGTTTTCTTAGAGCCTGACTCATAAGTCTTGCTTGCAAACCTACATGACTATCACCCATATCTCCTTCAATTTCTGCTTTAGGAACCAGAGCGGCAACAGAATCAATTATAACCAAATCTATGGCAGAGCTACGAACCAAAGTTTCGCATATTTCCAGGGCTTGTTCACCTCCATCAGGTTGAGAAAGTAATAGGTCTTCCACTTGGACACCTAAATTTTTGGCATAAGCAGTATCTAAAGCATGTTCTGCATCAATAAAAGCGACGATTCCACCAAGTTTTTGTGCTTCTGCCGCAATATGCAAAGCAAGTGTAGTCTTACCACTGGCTTCAGGACCGTAAATTTCAGTTATGCGTCCACGTGGAATACCTCCAATTCCCAGAGCTATATCCAGATTAAAAGCGCCAGTTGGAATAACATCCACTTGTTGCAGGGGCTGATCTCCCAAACGCATAAGAGTGCCCACACCATATTTCTTTTCCAGTTGTGATATGGCAGTCTTTAAAGCCACTTCTTTGTTTTTATCCTGCATAATATCTTCCTTTAAGATAAATTATATTGGTCTAAAATTTGATAAACTGGACCTTCCGGTTTTAAGATGCTACGATAGAGAGTGATTGTATCATAGCTAAAGAAATCCTTATCTACCTTACTTTCCAGGATTTCTCTTTCTTTGCTAACGGGAAGTTTAGTTTTAATACGTCCCAGTGTGATATGAAGTTTTAACGGTTTTATATCAGGTTCAAAACCTGCTTTACGAATCTCTTTAAGTAGAGATTTATGCCACTGGAATAAAGAATCATCCTGTTCTAAAAGGGTAGCCCAGACAAGTCTTGGTTCCTTATAGGGAAATAGTTCCAGACCTTGAAGGGAAAGATTGAAAGGAGCAGCTATTTCTGTTGCTTGTTCCAGAATACCAGATAATTCATTAATTCTGGTGCTATCTACATCTCCCAGAAAAAGTAGAGTTAAGTGCAAGTTCTGTTCTTTTACCCAATTTACACCCTGAGTAGATTTAAAAGTATTGAGCTTCTCTTTTAGGTTTAGAAAGACAGTTTTAGGAGGTTCCAGGGCAATAAAGGTGCGATAATTCATTTAGCGTTTATATCCCAGGTTCCGGAGAAATCTTTTTCTATGCGTAATATCTGTATCCAGTTCAATACCTTTAGGTGAATTTCCATCAATTACACCCAGAATACCATTTCCCTGTTCTGTTTTAGCCAGAATTACCTGTACCGGATTAGCTGTTGCACAAAAGATATTTACCACTTCAGGACAATTCTTGATAGCGTTGAGTACATTGATAGGGAAAGCATTCTGCATAACTATGAGAAATGAATGACCTGCTCCCAGACGATGCATATTTTCTATGGCACATTCCATCAATTCATTGTCAGTTCCCTCTTTACGAATAAGACAGGGTCCGGAAGCTTCGCAAAAAGCTAAACCAAACTTGATGCCTGGAACGCTGTTGACCATAATTTCGTAAAGGTCTTCCACGCTTTTAATAAAATGACTCTGTCCCAGAATGATATTGGCATCAGATGGGAATTTAAGCTCTTCAATTATAATTTCCATTCAGATGACCTCTAAGTTTTATTTATTTCTAAGCATTAAATTATTAAGACTTTGTCAAGGAAAAGTTTTTGTAGTTAAAATGGTTTTCTCAGAGCCTTTCATTCTCTCCAGCCAGAATTCAAATTACCATAAAAGCAGGTATAAGTAGTTCCACGCACAAGGAGGTAAGATGATAGCACTTTTACTTCCATTGATCCACCCCGAGAAGAGATCTGACGCACAGCTAACATTTTTTTATTCAATCTTTTTGACCAAAAAGGTGCAAGATAAGTTTGTGCAGAACCAGTGACAGGATCTTCATTAATACCTTCCCAGGGAGCAAAATAACGGCAGACATAGCCATTTTCATCTAAAGCAGACACTGCGATACCAGTAAAAGGCAAATCCTTGAAACAAAGCAAAGTGAGGAAATCTGGCTTAAGTGATTTAATCTTTTTTGCATTGTCGTAGATAAGGATAAGATTATGACTTTCAGGAGCAAGATAACTTTCTGCTGGCTTAGTTTTCCCTAAGGCTTTCAGAACTTTTTCCTCTGTAATGAAAGGGATTATTTCCTCAAGTGGTAAGGTTAGCTGGATTAAATGGTTATATTTTTCTGTCTCAATCATACCATTACTGGTTATGAAACTAAACTTATCTTTCTCTGGGTAAAGGTGAGAAAAAATTACTGAGGCTGTTGCCAAAGTTGCATGACCACAGAGAGAAATTTCCTGGGTGGGGGAAAACCATCTGATTTGAGCTAAATCAGGACTTTTCAAGCAAAAGAAAGCGGTTTCAGAAAGATTAAACTCTTTTGCCAGTTTTTGCATTTTTTTATCTGAGGGGAAATCGGATAGAGCTACAATTGCCGCTGGATTTCCTTCATAGAAACTTCTGGAAAAGGCATTAATTATCCATAGCGGGTCATATTTACCGATAGAGATTGCTTCTTCCTCGGTTAAGTTTTCCTTCTTATTGATATTTTTGGTTGTTTCCATTTTTTTAATCCCAATCTTTTTCGTTTATGGGCGAAAATTGAAGTTGAACCTGATGAATGATAGCATCTAAGAAAGGTTCTCCGGTATCATAGATATCAAAAGGCTTAAAACCGAGGTATTTATCCCACTGTCCAGCAATATAATCATGTGAGATTATCCGGTAGATTTTATCTGTTTCAATTGAATCCAGCCTGGTATATTCACAAATATCAAAGGGTTTTTCCTGTGAATGAAGTTCATTTAACTGGAAGAAAGTTAATAAATCCTTACCATAGCAAGAGAAGACTACCACCGTATTATTAAAAGGTAGCAATTCATTCAAATCACGAAGTGTTACCGGTCCAGCAGGAATTACTTTTCTTAAGCCTCCATTGTTGATGATAGCCATATCGGGATGATAAATTCTTTCATATTCAGTCTTTAAGGCACTGGCTATCCAGCGAGAAAGGGTAGTGGATTGATATTTATCCGGAATCCAATCTTCTGGAATAAAACCAATTACCTTAGACATCTCTTCTTCTATTTTCACAGTCTTTTCCTGGATATATTTTGCCAGAGGTGTATCAAATTCCTTTACTGGTATTTCCAGAGGAATAAGCTGATTTTTAAGTGAGGTTATTTTGTCATCTTCAACTTCCAGTTCAGCTAAACCCAGATAATTTAGATGAGAACCACTATAGAGCAGATACTTACCGTTTATAAAGTGGGGCTTTTCTGCTCTTATATGGTCGTGTCCTCCAATAATGAGGTCAACTCTTTTATCCAGATTAACGGCAAGCAAGCTATCTGCTTCAAAACCTTGGTGAGTTAGGACAATAATTAAATCAGTCTTTTTATCAACTTCTTCCAGATATTTATTGATAGCCTCAATAGGTGGAAGGATGGTTACACTACTAACATTTTCGGCTTTGACTTTTTCAGGCAATTTTTCCAGAGTGATGCCAAAGATTCCGACTTTTATATTATTTCTCTCCAGAATAGCATAGGGTATTCCGGAAACACTCTGTCTTGTAGTTTTATCTATTAAATTCGTGCAGACAAAGGGATAATTAGCTTTTTTTGCCAGGTCTCTGGTGTTAGTATAGGAAAAGTCAAATTCATGATTTCCAAACACACTGGCATCAAGTGCGAGCTGGTTGAAGACTTCAATAACTGCTCCACCATAAATTCCATCTTCTACCAGCGAGGAGAAGATAGTACCGGTTTGTTGGTCTCCCGTATCTACATAAATGCTATTCTTACTCTCCGTTCTTTTTTGATTTAATACTTCTTCCAGAACCAGATAGCCACCCATAAGAGTTCCTCGTTCTTTATCCAATTGAGCTTCATAAACACCATGAGTATCTCCTGTGTAAAAGACAGAAAAGGGAGTAGAATAGATACAACTAATTGTCAGGGACAGGATTACAATACAAATTCTCTTAAACTTCATAGTTCATCTCTTTTAATAAAATTTCCAGATTAAGTAAATCCTCTAAAGTATCCACTCCCATACCATTATATTCTGTAGTGACCATCCGGATAGGGATTCCGTTTTCCAGTGCTCTTAATTGTTCAAGTTTTTCCACCTGTTCCAGTTTTCCTGCAGGTAGTCTCACTAATTGCATCAAGGTTTGACGACGATATGCATAAACTCCAATATGTTGAAAGTAATCTTCAAAATGGATGTTATCACGATTGAATGGTATGGCAGAACGAGAAAAATAGAGAGCGTTAGAAGCATTATCTACTACCACTTTAACCAGATTAGGATTAGAAAGTTGTTTTAAATCTTTAATTTTAGTCATCAGTGAGGCTATTTGGATGGAAGAATTCTCAAAAACATGAAGTAAAGGGGCAAGAGCTTTTTGATTAATTAAAGGTTCATCACCTTGCACATTAACTACAATATCGCAATCAAGCGTTTCTGCTACTTCAGCAATACGGTCAGTTCCACTTGGATGTTCTTTTCTGGTGAGAATAGCTATAGCACCAAAATTCTCTGCAGCTTCTTTAATCTGTATAGAATCAGTAGCGACTATTACCTGATCAAAAAGATTGGCATTAATTACTGCTTCCCAGACCCATTGAATAAGAGGTTTAGAAAGAAGTTTTGCCAGAGCTTTCCCGGGAAAACGGGTGCTATCATAGCGAGCAGGAATTATTGCTACTGCTTTCATTCAGCTTTTCTCTCAATTTTTTGTTGTTTCTTTAGCCAGAGCAAAAGAGCAGCGGTATCAGAATAGTTAACTCCTGGAATACGCATTGCTTGAGCAAGGTTATGAGGGCGGATTTTCATTAGTTTTTCACGAGCTTCCCAGGCAAGTGCATTGATAGAATAATAATCTATATCATTAGAGAGGAAGATATTTTCAGAAGCACGGAAGCGTTGCATTTCTTCTTCTGCGCGTTGCAGATAGCCTTCATATTTTAATTCCAATTCGCAGCGGCGAAGAATATCTGGAGTTACTTCTGGAGATGGTTTATAACCGTAAAGTTTGAGCTTTTCTATATTGATATCTGGTCTTTTTAAAAGGACAGCAAATTTTTGTGGTTCTTTCAGGTCAGGATGATTGATGCTCTTCTCGGTTTTCAACCTTTCCATTTCCCGTTCTTTCAATTCCATAGTATGTTTAAATTTTTGCCAGCGAACATCTGAGACCAATCCTAATTGATAACCCAGAGGCATTAATCGTTCATCACAATTATCCTGACGAAGGAGCAAACGGTATTCAGCGCGGGAAGTAAACATACGATAGGGTTCATTAGTTCCACAGGTAACCAGGTCATCTATAAGGACACCAATATATGCTTGAGTGCGACTGAGGATGATGGGTTCTTTGCCTTCCAGAGCAAGAGTAGCATTAATTCCAGCCATAATGCCTTGAGCAGCAGCTTCTTCATAACCAGATGTGCCATTAATTTGACCGGCTAACCACAGACCTTTGATTTTTCTGCATTCCAGCGAAGGAAGAATTTCTTCTGGGTTAATATAATCATATTCAATAGCATAGGCATATCGCATTATTTGAGCATTTTCCAGACCTGGAATGCTATGTAGCAATTTTTCTTGAATATCAGGAGGCAAAGAAGTAGAAAGTCCATTCACATAACCTTCACAGGTGTCCAATCCTTCGGGTTCAATAAAGATATGATGGCTTTCGCGCTGGGGGAATTTCACTATTTTATCTTCAATGGAAGGACAGTAACGAGGTCCAATACCTTTTATGATGCCTCCATAGAGAGAGGATTTCTGCAGATTTTGTTTGATAATATTATGTGTTTCAGTGGTAGTATGGGTGATATAACAGCTAACTTTATTAGAAAGTTCTACTTCCCGATACTGAGAAAAACCCATTGGTTCAGGGTCTCCTGGTTGTTCTTCTAAAAGATTATAGTTCAGGGTTCTCATATCAATTCGGGGAGGAGTGCCAGTTTTGAAACGACCAAGTTTCAATCCATACTTTAGTAAGCTGTTAGAAAGAGCTTCTGAAGCAGGTTCTCCACTACGTCCACCAGGGAAAGAGATATTTCCCATATGGATGAGTCCATTGAGAAAAGTTCCAGTCGCAAGGATTACTTGAGGAGCAAAATATTCCATTCCTTGCAAGATTCTAACACCCTGAATACTTCCTTTTTCTACCAAAAGTTCAGAAACACTTGCTTCTATCAAGCTGAGATTATCCTGTTCTTCTAAGTGCTGTCGCATTAATAATGAATAGAGCAGCCTATCATTTTGAGCGCGAGGAGCCCAGACAGCTGGACCCTTACTTCGGTTTAGCATACGAAAATGAATGCCGGAAAGGTCTGCTACATAACCAAGTTCTCCACCCAGAGCATCAATTTCCTTAGCAAGATGTCCTTTAGCAGGACCTCCAATGGAAGGATTGCAACTCATTCTGCCTATAGTTTCCAGTTTCAGGACAAAAAGTGCTGTTTTAGCACCTCTTCGGGCAGAAGCCAGAGCTGCTTCAATACCTGAATGACCTCCTCCTACAACGATTACATCAAAGTCACGGGTCATATTTATATCAGATGTGCTCCTATCCAATTATAAAGAGGTTCCAATCCTGTCTTTTTTAGGGCAGACACCGGAAAGATATCTTTATCTTTCAACCCAAGTCCTTTAGCCAGATGTTGTAGCGTGCGATTAAGTTTGGTCTTTGGTATTTTATCTGCTTTAGTAGCGACGACACAGTAATCTATTCCTCTAAGTTTTAACATTTCCAAGAGTTGGATATCTTTAGGATCGGCTGCTAATCTTATATCTACCAGAACTATTATTCCTTTTAACATTTCTCGCTGGTCAAAGTAGTTGTTTATCATTTTACGCCATTTTTCCTGTTCCGCTAAGGGGACTTCTGCATATCCATAGCCAGGGAGGTCAGTTAACTGTAAATGTCCTTCTTTTTGAGCTTCATCATCTTTCCACCGAATAAGGAAGAAGTTTAAAAGTCTCGTTTTACCAGGATGTGAACTGGTTTTAGCCAATTGATGATAGCCAGTTAATAGATTGATTAAGGTGGATTTACCAACATTACTTCTTCCTGCAACAGCGAATTCAGGGTAGGCACTGGCAGGATAATCTTTGGGTTCAACTGCACTTTTAACAAAATAGGATTGCACGAATCTAAGCATTGCTATATATAACACTAACTTTATCGGATTCTTGCAGTTCCACTTCTAAAAGTGATAGCGAGCTATCTTTAAAGGATTCGCTTATGCTTTCAAAAATGTACCTGGCAATATTCTCAGAAGTAGGATTAATATCTTTAAATATGGGCAGTTCATTTAAAAAGATGTGGTCAAGCTGATTTAAGATTTCCCAGAGCTTCGCTTTTAAGACTTTAAAATCTATAGCCATTCCAAGGGAATCAAGTGTATCTGTCTGGAAAGTAACCTTAACTTTCCAGTTATGTCCATGAACATTGCTGCAAGGACCTTCATATCCACGAAGTCGGTGAGCAGCACTAAAGTAATCATAGACGCTTAATTTATACATAGATAACCTCTATTTAAAACATATTTTTATGGATGAAATATAATACCACGAGGGTGGATGCAACTGCTGAGATTCCCATCAAAATGAGAAAAGCATATTTACTTTCTTGAAGTGGTAATGCTACATTCATACCCCAGATACTTGCCACCAGAGTTGGTAGCATCAGGACGATACTTACTGAAGTCAGGAATTTCATTCTGATATTTAAGTTGTTGGAAATGATAGAAGCAAAAGCATCCATCATACTGCTTAAGATACTGGAATGGACATTAGTCATCTCAATAGCTTGACGATTTTCAATAATAACATCTTCAATCATATCTTCTGCATCAGGGTCTTGATTCAACCACCGTGAGCGTTGCATCCTTTCCAGAATTATTTCATTTGATTGCAGGGAAGTGGAAAAATAGACCAGACTTTTTTCCAATCTTAAAAGACGAGTGATCTCTTTATTTCTCATACTCTGATATAATTCAGTTTCTATGTTATTGGAACGGCGTATGATTTCTTTCAAGAACTTCAGAAAATAGATAGCAGTGCGGAGAGCTATTTGGAGTAGAAAACTCTGTTGTGTGATATTAAAAGGTTTATGTTTACCTTCAAGGTATTGAGTGAGCACTTCAGTGGCAAAGAAAGAAACAGTTATGAGCTTGTCCTGTACCGCAATTATTCCTAATGGAGCTGTAGCAAAAGGAATAGTGGCAGATCTATGACGGTAATATAAAGGCACCCGAAGTATAATGAGAACTGCACCTCCATCATATTCCATACGGCTGTTCTCATCAGCATCCTGGAGGTCGGTGATATAGTCTTCTTCCAAATTGAAGCGTTCAATCAATTGTTTGATTTCTTCATCATTAGGATTATCCAGATGAATCCAGAAAGCTTCATTCGGTGACATTGCAGGGACAAAACGCTGCTCTTGAACTTTGAAATATTGGACCATAATCACCTCCTTTTTTACTTATTTCTTATTTACCATTCTTTTAAACTGCTATATTATGGCAATAGAAAATTTAGAGCTCCATATCTATCAAAAAGATAGACATTTTTTACCCGGTTCTTTTATAAAATTCAAGGATTTCATATGAATGCAGCTCAGGAGTTCATAATTAATTATCATATAAATCTTAAGATTATTGGACACAAAAAGTCAGGAAAGTTATAGCTAATTGTATTATATATCAGTGAGTTAGGCATATTTTAAATTGCAAAACTCCTAATTGACTCTCTCTTAGCACTTTATGAGCAAAAGAGCCAAGAGAGAGCCAGGAGAGAAATTGGGGGAAGGCATACATCTTCCCAGGTTAATATAAAAAGGACAATAATGATAAGTAATGATATGGTAATAAAGAAATAAGGGATAGTAAGGTGGAAAATAAGAGGAAAATAAATTATGAAGAGAGAAGATAAAGGTGTAAATAATCTATGTTAAAAGGGATATTGGGGGACTATATGTAAGAGCTGGATATTTTAATTAAGTGTGAGATATTATTTTCCAATGCAGAAGTTATTGAAAATATTGGTGAGTAAGTCCTCGGTGGTAACGATACCCAGAATTTCTTCCAGAGCTTGGCTGGCGGCAATTAAATCAAAGGCGGTAAATTCATAACCTGCTTGATTATCAATAGATTGGAGAGCATTTTTAAGAGAAGAAATGGCTCTGGATAAAGCAGCAAGATGACGTGCATTAGTTACTAAGGGACGGTCAACCCATTTTTGAGGTAGAGCAAAATGATTAAGAATGGCTTGCTGGAGTTTTTCCAGACCTTCTATTGCATATACAGAAGCAGGAATAGCGGAATCAGGTGAATGTCCATTCAAATTATCAGAGTTTTTGACATCAGAAAAATCAGGAGTTATAAGGTCATATTTAGTTGCTACCCAGAGAATTTTATTCTTTATTTCAGAGGGAAGTTCATCAATTTCTTTCCAGTCAATTTCCTGGTCTACAGGAAGAAGATAGAGAATTAAATCAGAGTTTTGCATAAGCTCTCTGGTTCTTTCAATACCTTCCCGTTCCACTTCATCGGAGCTGATTCTCAATCCGGCAGTATCATATAAGATCAAGGTATAGCCCTGTAAATTAACTCTCTCTTCCAAGTAATCTCTGGTAGTACCAGGATGAGGGTTAACAATAGCACGATTATACTTTAGAAACGCATTGAAAATAGAGGATTTACCAGAATTAGGTGCACCTACCAGACTGATTTTAATGCCTTCTCTGATATATTTACCCTGCGAAACACCTTCTGCATACAGCTCTTCTGCTTGTTTTAAAATATGGGATATTCTATTTTTCAAATCTTCAGGATCTACAGGAGGTAAGTCCTGATCTGCGAAATCAATAGCTAATTCACAGCGTAATCTTGTTTCCGATATATCATTTAGCAAATTTTGTAAATGCTGTGAGAGAATTCCCTGCACCTGCATTAACGCAGCTGATTCAGCCATAGCCCCGGAGGCAAAAACGAGGTCATTAACTGCTTCTGCTTGAGGGAGGTCCATTTTTCCATTTAAAACTGCTCGCAAAGTAAATTCTCCTGGATTAGCCATTCTTGCATCCAGAAGTAGATTTTCCAGGATTTGAGAAGCAATTTGTGGATTTCCATGCGAGGATATTTCTACCACATCTTCGCCGGTATAGCTGTGAGGTGCTCTAAAAACTGTGCAAAGCACCTGGTCTATAGCTCTTCCTTCTCGGGAATAAAAGGTGCCAAATACCACCCTATGAGAAGGGCAATTGAGTAGTTTTTTGCGGGGCTTAATATATTGTGCTACAATGCCAATGCTTCCTTTTCCACTGATTCTTACAACATTTATAGCAGCATAACCCGGAGGTGTAATAAGAGCACAGATAGGCTCGGAAAGATTTGCCATTTATAAACTTAGATGTCTTTGTATCTCTTCCGAAAGATGAGCGGGAGTGAAACCAATCAATTCATTAAGCTGTTCTATCTTTCCATGCGGTACAAAGAAATCAGGATAACCAAAGTTAATTACTTTACAGGGTGATTCTTCCAGCAATTGTCCTATGCGAGCACCAACTCCACCGATTACCACATTGGTTTCAAAGGTAAAGATATGGGAGCAGGTTTTTCCGAGATTTTTTAGCAAGTCCTCATCTAAGGGTTTCAAGCAACGGAGATTTATAAGCCAGGGATTTAATCCCTTGCTATTTAATAAGTTCCAGGTTCCTAAAGCAATTTGCCAGGCTCCCCCTTCGGAAAGTAGAGCAATATTTTCACCTTCTTTAACTATTTGAGCTTTACCAGGGATAAAATCGGTAACAACTTCTTCACTGTGAAAAGCAGAACCACGAGGATAACGGATAGCTATGGGACCTTCCTTATAAGTGGCAGCAAAGTTTATCATAGCAATCAATTCCTCATCATTGGCAGGAGAAAAAATCATTAGATTAGGGATGGAATTTAATAAGGAGATATCAAAGGTTCCATGATGAGTGGGCCCATCTTCTCCTACTAATCCAGCACGGTCAATACAAAAGACGACTGGTAATTTTGGCAGAGCAACATCGTGAATAACCTGATCTATAGCTCTTTGTAAAAAGGTGCTGTAAATGGCAACGAAGGGTTTTATTCCCTTGCATGCCAAGCCAGCGGCAAAGGTCACAGAATGTTGTTCTGCTATTCCTACATCAAAGAATCTTTTGGGGAATCTTTTTTCAAAAGGGGTTAAACCTGTGCCAGAGGACATAGCTGCTGTAATAGCCACAACCTCAGGATTATTTTCCGCTATATCGCAAATCGTTTTTCCAAAGACTTCGCTCCAGCTTTTCTTTCCATTAGCAGGTAAAGTTCCACTTTCTGCATCAAAAGGTTCCACGCCATGGAAGAGGACTGATTCTTTTTCTGCAGGTAGATAACCTTTCCCTTTTTGAGTGACAACATGGAGAAAAACCGGACCTACCATATGTCTTTGAATCCGACGAAGCATAGTACAGATTAAATTTATATCGTGACCATCAATGGGGCCCACATATTTAAATCCTAAATCCTCAAAGATGATATTGGGGACCAGTATGTTCATCATTGATTCTTCAAGTTTTTGAGCTCCGAGAATGAAGGTTCTACGTAGATTTGCAGGTAAGGTGGAACTGAGGTCCCAGATTTGTTGTTTCAGAGTGTTATAAGGACGGCTTGCCAGCATTCTTGCGAGATATTTTTGCAGACCACCCACATTTGGTGAGATGGACATAGCGTTATCATTTAAAATTACGAGGAATTTATCTTTCTGGAGTTGCCCTGCATGATTTAAAGCTTCAAAGCTCATACCACCAGTTAATGCTCCATCTCCAATGATGGCAATACAATGTCCAGTTTCACGATTGAGGTCTCTTCCACAAGCCATACCCAAAGCTGCAGAGATAGAAGTGCTGCTATGACCTGTGGTAAAAGCATCATAAGGGCTTTCATTTCGGTTGCTAAATCCACTCAATCCATTAAGAGAACGGAGCGTTTCAAATCTATCATTTCTTCCAGTAAGGATTTTCCAGGTATAGGTTTGATGACCTACATCCCAGACTATACGGTCTTTTAAGGGATCAAACACATTGAGCAAGGCGATGGTCAATTCAACCACACCTAAACTGGCAGCGATATGTCCTCCAGTTTTGGACACAACATCAATGATGCGTTTGCGGACTTCTTTTGCCAGGAGGTTCATTTCTTCCGTATTTAATTTTCGGATGGAAGAAGGGTCCTTTATATTTTCTAATATCATAGTTAACTTCCTGAACTGGGAACTGCTTCCGGAATGGAGCGCAGTTCCTCACTTTTAACCAGAATAATTTCCAGAATTACCAGAGCTAAGGCTATAGCCAGCAGGATTTTCCATAATTCATAACCCAGCCGAGTATGGAATATCTTATCCTGCCAGTCCTCACCTAAGAGCTGGACATTTTTCAGTTCTTGATAATTCATTGGGATAAATTCACTTTCCTGTCTGGGAGCTTCCACCGATATAACCGTTTCCGTTCCATCAGCCTTTTGTAGAATATAAATTCCCGGTTGAGAAAGCTTATAAGGACGATTGGAAAATAACAAGTTTTCACCAGCTGGAGTTATTACACTGTGAGTGTTTATTATATCTCCGACAATATATTTTTCTCCGGTAGCAATAGATGAACTGGTATGTTCCAAACAACGATAAGCGAAGACAGGAAAAGCTGCATCCAGCAAAAATGTAGAGCGTTCTGAACCAGGGTCAAAGTTCCAGAGGATAAAATTATCTCTGGCTAAGGCAAAGGTCTCTCCCGAACCAGCCAGAAGTGCATTTATTTCCCTCCCTTCTAAATGCCAGAAATCTGAAATGTTATTGAATTGAAGACTTTTTCCAGCAACAAGAGAAGTGGTAAAATGATGGGGATTAACATAAGTTATAGATTTTGGCTGAGATTGCCAAGCACCAAATTTGACCTTAAATATATTTTCCAGAAATGCGCGATATTCAGTGGAAAGATTAGCGGAAAGACAGAAAAGAGCACCACGATTGGAACTCTGTAAAGTATTTATGACTTCTCGCATCTGAGGTGGAAAAGAAGGGGTGCCTAAAAAAACATAGGATTGGTATTGATTGAGCATAGAAAGATTAAGTTGCTGCGGTTCAATTAAATTAATTTTGCCTTCGGAGCCTGCATAAACTCTTAAGAGAGAATATAAAGCTGGAGGTAAAGACCTGTTCTGGGTGATGACCGCAATTTGAGGATAAAGATAAAAAGGGAACGAAAAATAACTGCGATTATCTTGTTCCAGATGGTCATCAACCACTTCCACATATCCACTCTGCCAGCCATCTTTTTGCAGGTCTATGACCATAGTTTGATTTACCGTCTGACGAGCAGGAAGATGGACGAATTTCTCTCCTACCTTTGCTTCTCCCAGCACTGTTCTAACTAGCACTTCCTGACGGTCTTTATTTCCATGATTGGTGAGTTTAAACTCAATAGTTTGTCTTCTGGATTTTTCTGCCAGTTGAGGTAAGACCTGTGCTTGAGAACAACTTAGATTTGAAAAATCTTCGTTCTCAGCGATGTTAATCACTTGGAGGGTAATATCAGAAGGGGAAGGATATTCCTGTTTTTGACCATCGGTTATCAGGTAGATTTCTTTATTGGCAAACTGAGTTTCCTGTAAGCGGCTTTTTGCCTGTTCCAGCATAAGGGAAATGGTTAAAGGTTCGTAGGTAACGCTTATTGGTTCTATGATATCTTCTGGAATAGAGCCTGCATATATCTGAGAATGAAGGCGATTCCAGTTTTCATCTGAAGTGACCAGGATTAAACGGTCATCAGAATTGGAGAGTGAATTAATCTTTTTGATTGCATCCTTTGCTCGGTCTAAATTGCTGCGAGAATCATAAACATAATCCATACTATATGAGGTATCCAATAAAATTGCTAAAGCTGTGGGAGGATGATTAGCAGAAGGTTTCAAATGAGAAGAAGAAAATAAAGGTCTGGTAGCAGCTAAAGTTACCAGCAGAATAATGAGCATACGTATGATAAGTAGAAGGATATTTTTAAATCGGGTTTTCTTTTTTTCCTGTTCTTGACTGGCTTTGATGAAACGGATAGTAGGGAAAACAACCTGTTTTGGTTTTTTCTTAGCCAGCAACCAGATAATTAATGGAAGTATAGTTGCAGCTAAGAAAAAGAGGAATCCTGCATTGAGGAAAGTTAAGTTACCCATAGTTTAGGGCATTCCCACACCCAGCGATATAAGTAATTCACTATCTTTAAGTTTCATACCTTTATTGTTCAAGGAAAAGTCAAAACGGAAAATATTGTAGTTATATCCGCCACCAATGGTATAATTGATATTCTGAGTACCATAAAAGTTGTGACTATATAGTCCAGCTCTAAGCGCCAGTGCTTTATTTGCACTTTCCACACTATAATATTGCGAACCCCAGGTCCAGATATATTGTCCTCCAAGATGATAGGTGGTATCAGTGGATTGAGCAATTTTACCCTGCAATCCCAGATTTAAGTTGAAATTATCTGTTCCGTATTGAATACCCATAGCTACTCTGCTTTGAATAGCTTCTGAATTGTAATGTTCCCAGTATAAGCGAGAGAAAATATCATAAGCTGCCAAACCATAGGTGAAACTTCCCGTCTGGAGGGTAAAACCTAAATCAGTAGAAAAGCCATTAAGTTTGTCATCAATGAAGGAATTTGGATTGGTAGAGACAAGATAGACCAGCCTTCCCGTTAAGTATTTAAGATTTAAACCGAAGCGAATAGGTTGCCAGGAATCATCACTGCCAGCTATGGTAGCTTGAACTTTATCCAGTTTATAGTCATAATAGCGATATCCCACTCCGGTTTCAGGAGGTTCAACAATATGTACAGAAGCCACTGGTTGATAAGTCCATGCTGTTTGTTTTGCCAGAAGAGAAATATACTTTAACTGCTTGGGCTTCAAAATATTGCTAAATTGAGCAGCTTCAGCAAAATTCACCGCTTCATCACTTTTTATCCTGAATGCACCCATCAATACGCTAAAATCATTGTCTCCAATTAAAGCAGGATTGGAATAACTGGAATAGAAATCTCCTGCATAGGTTACATTTAATCCACCCATACCTATGGCAATAGGGGAAACATTGTTTTCAGGAAGAGCATAATCATAACTCTGAATGATAGGCATATCCGAATTCTGAGCAAAAATAGAAATAGAGCAAAAGAGGAATAGTAAAGTTAGTAGTCGCTTCATTTTGGTTCTTTCTCCAGTTTTTGTCTAATCCAATTAGCTACAAAGTAACCTGCAATCCCGGTTACAATTCCTGCCACTGCATCAATAAACCAATGATAATGGCAGTAAACCGTAGAGATAGATAGAAAGAAAGCTATTACACAGAACACATAACCCCATTTACGCACATATTTTAAACCCGCAATAGTAAGCACTATAGTTATTGCAATATGAGAACTTGGGAAAGCACCACCCCAGTGTCCACTATGATTATAGATAAAAGCCATAAGTCTGGTGAAAAAGCCATAACGATAGGAATGAGCTAATTGATAACCTTCAGGAAAGTAACGACCTCCAACAACCGGAACGAGACTATAGAAAAAATAGCAAAAATAAAAGACAAAGGTAAGATTGAATATCAGCTCTTTAAAGCCTTCTTTATTTTTAAAATAGAGATAGGTAGGCAATCCTGCAATCATAGGATAATAGCAAAAATAGGCAAAATGGAAAAATTCCTGGGCAAACCAGTTGTCATATTTTTGTCCCCAGACCATTGAAGGATAATAACCAAAGATTTTATAATCTATATTGCTGAAGAAAGGGTCCAGCCACTCAGGATAGAGAATGCGACAAACCGAATGCAGAGAAGTGTAAAAATAAGTAAAAAGGAGAACAGGATAAATACTTCTGATAAATTGGAGAAATTGCAATAGCTTAGGATTCATAACGGAAGCATAATTGCGTTCCAGCCAAGCCATAAGTAACACAGCAGTTATAATGCTGATAAATCGTGGAAGATGAATTGCAGGTTGTTCTGCTCTCCCCACAAAAATACCAATTATCATATAGATAATAATCCAGGCACAATAAGCAATGGTTATAATATCTATGGGGCTTAAGAAAGTTTTGGTCTTGCTTTCCACATCAACTAAAGAGGTCTTTTTTTCTTTTATAAGAGCTTCAGAAGCATGGTTGGACATTCTATATTTCGCCTAACCTTTTGGATAATATGAAATTAAGTACACCCATAATAATTGCAATAGCCCAGATTATAACGATAAAATGAGGAGGTAAATTCCTTCTAAAAGTAGGAATAAAGGCATAAAAAATATGAGTTAAAAGCACGGGAAGAATAACAATAACATACTGAGCAAAACGAACTTGTTTCCAGATGAAGGTAATTACTCCGGCAACAATTAAAGAAATAATCATAGGAGCGGGAACAAAATAGAGCAAATACCCACTATAGGTGAAGATTCCTCTTCCACCTTTGAAGTTATTGGTAGCAGGAAGACAATGTCCAACCAGCATTGCCAGTCCATAAAGTAACATAATGTTTTTGTTATAAAGAAGGTCAGCCCCCTCTACAATTCCATAAAAATTAAGCCAGCGCACGAGATATTCTATTACAAGTAAAAAGAAGAAAGCTTTAAGAATGTCCAGTAATCCTACCAGGACTCCCAGAGGACGACTCACATTAACAAAGATATTTTCTGTATCAGCTAAGCCAGTGCCAACTTTATATATATTTAAAGAACGGAAGGTTTTTGCTACAACACGAGCGGAAGAGATGCAACCATAAAAATAGGCAGCTATAATGATTAGAATTAAAATCAGATAGTTCAATTTGTTCCTCCATAATTTCTGGTACCAAAGATAATAGTGCCCAGACGTAGCATATTGGACCCTTCTTCCAGAGCTATCAGGTAATCTTCACTCATTCCCATAGAAATATATTTCATTTGAACTTCAGGTATTTTTTCAGCCTCTATTTTCTCTTTCAATTTCCATAATTTTCTGAAGTAGGGACGGGTGTTTTCCGGGTTAGGACTAAGCATTCCGATGGTCATTAATCCTTTAATATTCAGACAAGGCAAAGCAGCAATCTGCCAGATCATATCTATAGCATTTTCTGGGTTGACTCCACTTTTAGTGGTTTCAGCAGTAGTATTAACCTGAATTAAAATATCCTGAGTGATATTTTTTCGTCCCAGTGAACGATTAAGTTGTTGAGCGATATATAGACTATCTATGGACTGAATGAGCATTGGTTTTAGTTTTAAGAGATTGTTTATTTTATTGGATTGGAGATGACCTATAAAGTGGAAACCTTCATAAGGAACGGTTATAAATGGGATTTTATGTATTGCTTCTTGCACCTTGTTTTCTCCGATATGAGAAATGCCATTTCGCAGAGCTTCCTCTATTACTGCAACTGGATGAGTTTTCGTGACAGCTACAATAGTTATGTCATCTTCAGGTCTTCCCAGGGAAATTAGTTTTTCTACAGTTTGTTCTTTTATTCTCTTAATATTGTCCGCAATACTGGACATTCAAGCTCCTTTTATCATATTTTTATAGAGAAATCCTTTTTTATCTTTGACTGGAACTGTCAAGAACAATTTACTTTTACTTACTATGATACAAGCCTTTACCGATAATAAAGTACCACCGTGCTAAGAGTAAATAGTTTTAATTAGCTTATTTAAGATGGAGCTTTAGATTCTTGGTAAAGATGGAAGACCTCAAAGACTTCCACTGGTAAGCGTTGCGCTCTTCCTTCACTGGCAAAAACTCCCAGCATCTGAGCTTCAAAGCAGAGCCTACCACTGGAATCATAAATCTGCTGAATCCAGTGTTGTTTTATTCTGCTTATTTCATCAAACCAGCTTCGGATAGTGATTAAATCCTCATGCTGGACAGCTCTTTTATAGTCCAGGTTGAAATTTCGGATAAGAATCTGCAGATTGAGCTCTCTCATTCTTTTAATGGACATCCCCATCTTTATCATAGCTTCCACCCGTGCAGCTTCCAGTAATTGGAGATAATTAGCATTGTTTAGGTGTCCATACACATCACATTCATAGCCGTATATTCTTTTCTGGAATTCAAATATCATAGTGCAACTCCGTTATTTAAATAACTATGCTGTGCAATTTATTCTTGACCAATAAAAGCAGCATAATTCAAAGGTAATAACAATATCTGATTTGAGGATTATATGGCTAAGAAAATTGTCAATCCCAAAATTTCCCCAGTTGGGAAACAAGAGAAGAAAAAGATGGTAACTCAGCAAGAGGTAAAGAAAAAATTGCAGGAAAAAGGCAAACCCTCTTCTGTGCCAGTTAGTGTAATCGAACCTGGAGAGACTCTTTCTCAAAAGAAATGGCTGCCCTGGGTTTTGATGATATTTTTGTTTGTATTTGTTAGTCTGCTCTATTTTCCAGTAGCTTTTCAGCATATGGTTCCTCCAGCTTCGGATACAGCTCAATGGGAAGGAGCTGCACATCAGATAATAGAGTATAATAAGACCCACAAGGACCCTGCTCTCTGGACTCAGAGTATGTTTTCCGGGATGCCTTCTTATATGATATCTTTTCCCAATCGCTATCCTTTTCTGGAAAACATCACCAGGATAACAGATAAGGTTATCAACTGGAGGATATTCCTGCTATTTGTAGGTGCTCTGGGAATGTTTTTATTGCTACGCTATCTCAAACTAGATATCTGGGCTTGTTTTTTAGGTGCCGTAGCCTTTATGTTTTCCTGCCACTGGATGGGATTATTGGAGATAGGACACAATACTAAATTCCGAGCTATAATGTATATTCCCTGGGTTATCTGGGCTTTAATTCATTTAAGGAAAAAGCCAGGGTTGCTTGGACTTGGATTCTTGAGCACAACCTTGATTATGCAATTGCGAGAGAATCATCCGCAAATCACCTATTATTTATATCTATTTGTAGGATTGTATTGGATTTGGCAATTGATAGTAAGCCTTAAAGCTAAGGATTTAAAGAAATTCTGGCAATTTACTGGATTGCTTATTCTGGCATTTCTGATAACAGTTTTAGCGGTTATGAATCCCTATTTAAGCACTTGGGAATACAGTAAATATACCCCTCGTGGTAGTTCTGGGGGTCTGGAAACCAGCTATGCTCAGCAATGGAGCTTTCATCCTCTGGAAATCGTTACCTTGATTATTCCTAATTTTTTTGGAGGTGTGAGTCCTGATTACTGGGGTTATATGCCCTTCACTCAGACTTATAACTATTTTGGTATTGTAGTCCTGGCTCTGGCAATTATAGCTTTGTGTGGTAAAAAACATCGTAAAACAGCTACCTTTCTTGGAATCAGCTCTCTACTCTTTTTAATTATGTCTTTCGGTAGTGCTACACCCCATCTCTCTAATCTATTTTTAAAATATCTACCTTATTTCAATAAATTCCGAGTACCCTCTATGATTCTGGTGATGGTTCAGATTCTGGCAGTAATTATGGCAGGACTGGGATTGGACACTATTTTAAGTTTGACGGAAGAGGAAAGAAAGCAATGGAGCAAAGGACTTTTCAAGGCTTTCTGGATTTGTGGAATAATCTTTCTATTATGGTTGATTCTGGCTAAACCTATTTTTGGAGGGTTACCTTTTGCCAGTGCACAAGAAAAGCAACAGCTGGCAAAATACAATATGACTGAGATTCCTGCTGATATTCGTGCTACACGGCTTAATATGCTATATACCAGCGGAATATTGAGTCTACTACTATTAACTGTCAGTATTGGATTGGCATATCTTAAAACCGTGAAGAAATTGCCTCAAATGATTTTTGTGGTTCTGATGTCGGTAATTGTCTTTATTGACCTCTATACCTATACAGGTAAGTTTCTCAAAAAAGAGAATCTGCAACCTGTTCAGCAATATAAAGACCGCTTTGCAGCTCAGGATTATGATGAATATCTACTGGCTGATAATAGCAACTATCGGATTTATCCAATTGAACAAAATATTATCAGTGATGCACGTTTGCCTAAGACCACAGGAGAATGGGCATATCATCATCAAATAGTTACAGGTTATTCTGCTGCCAAACTGGCTCGTTATGATGCTTTAATGAACTATCTGCAGGATAGCGTTAAAGGACCTGGTGAATGGCGTGATTATCTTATTGGAATTTTTAGCCCTGAAAAGGGAGAAATTCCACGAGAAAAACCAACAAATATAATGGATATGCTATCAGTTAAATATATGTTGCATCCTGAACACCTGCCCTATGATTCATTATTAGTTAATATCCATCCAGTCTTTGATGGAAGTGACAATGTGATTATATATAAAAATAATAGAGCTTTGCCTCGTGCCTGGTTTGTGAATAAAGTACAGAAAGTGGCTCCCGCAGATTCTATCTTACCACTTTTGAGGGAAGAGACTTTTAATCCTCGTAATCTGGCTTATGTGGAAACAGATATTAAAGATGTGCAGGCTCCTGATTCCTGCAGCGTGGTTCAAACCGTTAATGAATTACATAAGCTGGCTTATGATGTTTATACTGATAAGCCTTCTTTCTTAGTGCTTAGCGAAGTTTATTATCCCGCTGGCTGGAAAGCAAAGTTAGACGATAAAGAGATTCCTATCTATCCAGCTAACTATATCCTTCGTGGATTGCAGATTCCAGCAGGTCAGCATAAACTGGAACTGGTTTTTGCTCCAGAATCCTATACTATCAGTATCAGATTGAGTTTGATAGGTTTGCTTGCGAGTTTATTAACTCTTATAGGTGGATTAATCTGGAATTATAACAGAATTAACAAAGTTAAAGAGGAGAAAGTTTAAAACTAAATAAAAACGGAATAATATGATAATAAATCAAAAAGAATATAAAAGTGTATGGTGGGAACATAATCGTTTGTATGCGATTGACCAGAACAAACTTCCCTGGGAACTTTCCATTGTAGAATTCACAGATTACCTCCAGGTGGCTCAAGCCATAAAAGATATGACCGTTAGAGGAGCTCCTGCCATTGGAACTGCAGCAGCTTTTGCTATGGCTTTAGCGGCGCAAGTTGCACCCGAGGATAGATTTCGTGTTTCTCTTAGAGAAGCGAGAAAACATCTTTTAGAAACTCGTCCCACCGCAGTGGATTTGCTTAATGGGGTAAACTATGTTTATGAACAGACCATAAAGTTTATTCCAGATATAAAGCATTGTCGGCAAGTTGCCATACTTGCAGCCCAGGAATTTGCCAGACACAGTGAAGAGGATTGTCGCACGATAGGCGAAATTGGAAGTGCGATAATTCAGGACCAGTCAAGAATCCTAACTCATTGTAATGCAGGGGCATTAGCCACTGTGGATTGGGGAACAGCTCTTGCTGCTATTCGTTTTGCTCATCGTCAGGGTAAAAAGATTTTTGTTTATGTGAGTGAGACTCGTCCTCGTTTTCAGGGTGCACTTCTCACAGCTTTTGAATTGGAACAAGAAGGAATCCCTCATTCTATCATTCCGGATAGTGCTTGTGGCTTCTATTTCTGGAAGAAAGAGATTGATTTAGTGATTACTGGTGCTGATCGTGTTTGTTTAAATGGAGATGTGGCAAATAAGGTTGGAACCTATGAAAAAGCAGTTCTGGCAAGATATCACAGAGTGCCCTTTTATGTGGCTGCTCCACTTTCCACTTTTGACCTTGGGTGCATTCGGGGCAAAGATATACCTATAGAATTCCGCAGCGAAGAAGAAGTGAAACAGTTCGCTGGTGTTCCGACAGCTAATCCTTCATCTCCTGCTTTGAATCCAGCTTTTGATATCACACCGGCAAAACTTATAACTGGAATTATTACTCCTCAGGGCATTTTTCCTGCTTCTGAAGCAGCTCAAAAGGTGCAAAAATACTATGAATAAAGAGATTGATTTAATCGTAAAGGGTGGCATTATCCTTTGTATGGATGAGGAGATGAGGAATCTGGAAAATTACCAGATTGCAATTGATGAAGGCAAGATTATTGACATCTATCCAGCAGAAAGCAAGGAATATATTGCTACTAAAACTCTGGATGCATCGGATTGCATTGTGATGCCTGGTTTGATTAATGCACATACTCATCTTCCAATGACCTATTTTCGCGGTTTAGCGGATGACCTTCCTCTGGAAATCTGGTTAAATCATTATATCTGGCCACTTGAAGCAAAGATTCTAAATAGAAACTTCATCTATAATGCCTCGCTTCATGGAGCAGCAGAAATGCTGAAAAATGGCATAACCCAGATTCACGATATGTATTTTGATATGCTGGCTATAGCTGATGCCTGTACTAAAGTGGGTTTGCGTGCTATTATTGGCGAGGCACTTTTAGATGGGAATAACAGTTCTCCAGAAAGGTTTAATGAACTTGGAAATAAGATGCTGGAATTGAAACAACGCTATAAGGATAATCCCTATGTGGATTTTAATCTGGCACCTCATTCCATCTATGGTTGCAGTCGTCAAACGCTGGAGAAATGTGCTCAGGTAGCAGCTGATACAGGAATATTATTGCATATGCATCTTTCCGAAACAAAATCAGAGGTAGAACAATGTATCAAAGAACACGGATTGAGACCAGTTTTTTATCTAAAGGATATAGGAATCCTTGATTTACCAGCGGTTTATGCTCATGGAGTCTGGATAGATGAAGAAGAAATTGAGCTACTATCAGAGGTTCCTGCTTCTATTGCTATCTGTACGGAAAGTAATCTCAAACTTGCTTCTGGCATTCTTCCTTTGGCTGCTTATAGAAAGTATAAGGTAAATCTTTGCTTTGCTACTGATGGAGTTGCCTCTAACAATAATCTGGATATCCTGTCAGAAATGGATGTTACCGCTAAGTTGCATAAAGTGATAAATAATGATCCTGCTTTTCTTCCAGCAGTGGATATTGTGAGAATGGCAACTTGTGATGCAGCCAAAGCTCTTGGTATTTCCCATAAACGTGGTTCCCTGGAAATTGGTAAAGATGCAGATATTTGTATCCTTAGTCTTTCCGAACTGGAAAGTCAGCCACTATATAATCCCTATTCTCATATTGTCTATGCTCTCAGTTCAAGGAATGTGCGAGATGTTGTCGTTAATGGCAAAATTGTGCTGGAAAATGGGAAGCTTATGCAAGAGGATGAATCTGCTCTTATTGCTACCGCTAAACAACAAAAAGAATATATTCTTCAGCAATTAGCAAATTGAAATCAATTAAAAATAGAAGAGCTGAACACGACTATTATATCCTGCAGAAAATAGAAGCGGGAATAGTACTGACTGGAAGTGAAATAAAATCCATCCGGGCAGGAAATGTCAATTTTCGCGATAGCTATGCCAAAATTGAAGATGGAGAATGCTGGCTTTACAACCTTCATATCAGTCCCTGGGGAAAATCTGCCCATTTTGTTCCGGATCCCAGTCGCAAACGCAAACTATTACTTCATAAAAGAGAAATTATCAGGTTAAAATCTAAAGTTGAAGAACAAGGTATGACCTTAATCCCTCTGGAACTCAAAATCAATGAAAAAGGGCTCTGTAAGGTTATTCTGGCTCTGGCAAAAGGGAAAAAGATTTATGACAAACGAGAATCCCTTCGCAGAGAAGCCATTGAAAGAGATAGAGAAAGAGGATAATAAAAAATCATTTACCATCCTTCATCCAGAGGTATATTTAATTCTTCCGTACCAGGGAGAATAAATCTACCGTTTCGGATGATATCAGTGCGAGTTCCATCGTAACCAATTGCAGTAATAGAATCCAGCATTTCATAGGGTAGGGTGATATCTATATGTTTATTGGTGTAAGCATTTATAGGGTCTTCTTTTCTGGTAGTACTTTTTTCATTTTCTACAGCAATCATAGATTTACCGTTTAAAAAATTGATATGAGGAGCCTCTTCTTCATGGCTGAAGCAGGTATCTCCAATGGCAAAATGAGGTCCCATCTTTTCTATGATAAGGATAGGAAGGCGAGAAATAATATTGTATTTACGAGCCATTTGATAAGCTGTGGTATTAGTGCCGATAGCAAATTCGCCCAGAGGTAAAGTCTGATGTGGTAGGAGGAGATTTTGGTAGATATATCTTTTACTTTCTTCAGGATCAGGAAAGTTGGTGCAGGAATAATCTTTAATCCAGCCATCTTCAAATTGAATTTTTAGATTGAAAAAGCGAAGGTTCTGCAGGTAAATATCTTCTACAAAGAGTGTACCATTAGTGCCTTTAAGTAATGGAGAAGTGAAGACTTCACCTACAGGAATATTAACATCTGCTACACAGTTTTCAAACTTAGTTTGATGTTCAGAATCGGATAAGGGATGTAATTTAACTATAATATTGGTTTCATTTCCTGGTTTACCCTTAACATAGACAGCATCAGCATTATCCAGCACATCTATTATCTTTTGTTGGATGAGAGCATATTTATGACTATCCAGCGTATTGATTTTTACCGTATCGGCAAAGATTTCAGGGAATTGAGGTCCAATTTCGGGAGATGGGAAAGCTATAATGGTAAAACTTGTTTCATCGGGATGATAATACTTCATATAGAGAAAGGAATTTTTACTGCTCAGTTCCCTATAAAGCTGTTCCTGCTCAGGACTTAATTGAATAGTAGAAGATTTGATTTCAGGAGTGAATGGAAGCTCACCAAAAAGTTCAACATAGACAGGTCCCGCTTGGTCAATAATGAGGTTTTTTAGATCTTCCAGGATATCTTCTGCAATTTTGAGGCTTTCATCCACATAGGAACGGTCAAGCAGTAGTGCAATATCAAAACGATGGTCATAGTTGTATTGACGATTAGCACCTTTAGTATAAGGTTGAGTGACTAAAGGGATAAAATTAAGCCTTTTTAATTCTTCTATCAAAAGCTTCCCAAGGCGTTCCATACCACAAGGAATAACCAGATTTACATATTTCTTGAGCGAATAATCTTTTTTGGCACGAATAAAACCATCTATCCAGCACTGAATTATATATTTTGCCAGCTTATCCAGTTCCTCTGAGGGATATTGAGTCATAAAATCTGCGAGGGCAAACTCATTATCACTGATATAATTTCCATAACGGAAAAGATAGCGAAGATCATTTAAATCCGAAGTTTCTATAATATTACGGAAAAGGTCAACCTCAGGAGAGAGTCTCAGTAGATTTTGAAGAGCAGATTTTAAATACATATTGGTTAAACGGGCAGAGAGATATACCTTTTTCCAGTCATCAAAATTGGCATTATTAGAAGAGGCTAAATCATAAAGAGTTAAGAATAAATGTAAATCTTCATCCAGTTGGAGGTAGTTATCAAACAAGAGATATGTGCGTGTATTGCGATATTGAGTGTAAATAGCAGAAAGTAACTGTCCCATATCTTTACCATATAGATTTACTGTGTAATCTGGATTAGCCAAGCTTCTCTGATAACCTTCTGGTTTGATGGGGGCGAAATAATCAGCATTGAGTGTTTGTAGCAATTCTATAGGTGTAGATTTAAATTCTGGGTCTTCCGAAATTATTTTCCCGAACTCATATCCTTGAAGAAAAATATCCCGAGAGGCATTAAAAAATTCTTTAAAAGGAAAATCTTCAGGTATAGTTAAAGCTTCCAGTTGAGTTTTTTTACTTTCCCACTTAGGTTTATAGCTTTGCAATTGTGACTTAATTTGTTCATAATTAAGGCTCATAATTTATCCTTTTTCGCAGTAGAGAGATAATCAATTAAAAAGAACTTTAGCAGTGATAGTCTCTCCACCGCTTTTAATATTTATCAAATAAATCCCGGAAGGGACTTTTGTCCCGGAAGAGTTTGTGCCATCCCAGATTATTTCCGTAGAACCAGAGAGAAGAGTCTGATTCCAGGTGCGGATTTTTTGACCTTTAAGATTATAGATAGAGATTTCTGCCTTACCAACATCCTGACTCTTGATATTTATAACTGCAGTATTATGAAAGGGATTGGGTGAGATAGAGCTAAGGGAGAGGTAAGATGGGGGTGAAGTTATTGTCTCATCGGTAATTGGAGTACTCCAGATACGGTCTACAAATTCTGGATGGTCAACATAGGGATTACGATTATTTTGAAATTCATAGATGGCGTTATTACGTGCAATTTCCGCTGCATCTGGAGGGTCTTGAGTATTCCAGACAACTAAATCGGGTATCATATTTACATTTTGCTGAGTAAGAGTATCATAATAACGGGTATTAAAATATAAGAGAGCACGTGCCACATTTCCCTTGGATTCATCAGCAGGTTCAAAAACGGTATAACCATTGGCACTAAGACCACGATAGCTTTGCCACGGAGTATATGAATAATAAACATTGGCAGAATTATGATTAGCAACAGTGAAAAGAGGGTAATTACTACGGGCACTATTGACATTGGAATCAGAAGGGAAAAGATGATGAAGGTCAGAACGACGCACTGGATCATTCTCAACTCCAAACCAGCTTTGGGCATAAATGTGTTCTGTATTTGGATTAGTTGAACCAGTGTAGTTATATCCTACATAAAAGGATTGGCCAGTATAGATACAGGTTACATAGCCATTAACATTATCCAATTGCTGGAAAAGAAAAGCTTTAGAACCATTATAACTATTATTGGTATTGGTAGATATGAGTGAATGTAAAGCTGTATAAAGAGTTTGTCCGGTGAGATCAATCACAGAATCGTAATAATTTCCCTGAGCAAAACAGAAGATACTCAGTGAAATTAAAATAAGAGTAAAGATTATTTTTTGCATTATGTACCTTTAGTTAAATGTAGGCAAAAAGCCTATTTTCTATGTTTTCTAATAAGATATGGATTATCATTGTATGAATTTCCTGCACTCTATCTGTGGCAAAAGAGGGAACGATAAGTTCAAAATCACAGGTTCCGGCAATTTTTCCTCCATTTCCACCTAATAAAGCAACAGTGAAGCAATCAAGACTTAGAGCCTTTTGAACACCTTTGATGACATTGAGAGAATTACCGCTGGTGGAAATTCCTACCACAATATCTCCTGCTTGGGCATAAGCTTCCACTCCTCGAGCGAAAATTTCTTCAAATCCGAAATCATTGGCTACACAAGTGATAAAAGAAGGATCAGATAAGGCAATGGCGGGAAGAGCTTTACGATTTTGGCGAAAATGTCCAGCCAGTTCTTCGGCAAAATGCATAGCATCGCACATAGAACCGCCATTTCCAAAGATAATCACTTTATTATCTCTCTCAAATGCTTCAGCTATCAGGTCTGCAATCTTATCTATGGTTTCTAAGTTGTGGTTATTGGTAATAAAAGCTTGCAAAGTCTTTTCGGCTTCGGTAAAAGATTTCTGGATAAGGTCAAACATAGTTACAGATTTTCCTTCATTTTAATAGTGGTTTTTAGTTCGCTTTTTTCCAGTTCTTCCAGCTCGCGGAGAGTTTCATTTATCAATCTTACTCGTTCTTTATAAGGTAAGAAAGCACTTTTGAAGCCATTAAGGATAACATTTTTTATGGTGGGATAATCCAAGTGAAGTTCGTTGATAGCAAGCATATATTCATCGGTGACAGTGGTATCACTAATGGTGCGATTGTCGGTATTGATAGTAACTCTTAATCCATAATCAATATAGAAATCTATAGGATGACTTTGAATATTGGGAACTGCTTTAGTATGGAAATTGCTTTTAATGCAGATTTCTAAGGGGATTCTATGGTCATTAACATAATTCAGTAAATCACCATCTTCCACTAAACGAGTTCCGTGTCCGATACGATGTGCTCCACAATAATGCACAGCTTGATGAATGCTATCAGGTCCATAGGCTTCACCCGCGTGAATAGTTATATTTAGATTGTTTTTAAGAGAGAGCTCAAAAGCTTCTTTGTGTTCCTTGGCGGGATAATTAAATTCGCTACCAGCTAAATCAAAACCGACTACTCCTCTATTTTTAAAAGCCACTGCTAACTCAGCTAATTTAATTGAAGTGGTAGGGTCCATATTCCTAAGTCCGCAGATAATAACACCTGTCTCTATGGGAAATTCTCGCTCTGCTTGTCTTAAACCATCTATAACTGATTGAGTGATTTCAGTCATTTTCAGTCCCTTTTTTGTGTGTAAAATAGGAGAAAAGCGCACTTCCATATAACGGACATTTTCATTAGCTGCATCCTCTGCCAGTTCATAAGCAGCGCGGTATAAACCTTCCTTGGTTTGAAGAACAAGATTAACTATATCAAAACCACGCAGATATTCTTCCAGACTTCTGGTATGTTCATCACAAACGATAAGTTTTCTGAGTTCACCCGGGTCCATAGTAGGAAGCTGTATATTGAATTTTTTAGCTAAATCTATAATGGTATTTATCCGAACACTACCATCCAGATGGACATGAAGGTCAGTTTTGGGGAGCTTTTGCACAAATTCACGAGTTAATTTTATATTCATTTTTTACCTCAAATAATTCCTTAACACTAAATAAATAAAGAGGGGTTTGTCAAATAAAAAAAGCGATTAAACCTCAGCTTGATCTTTTATGATAATAGGTGACAATCTTGTCCAGGGGTAAACGGTTCTTGCTTTTGGGGAAAACGCTTAAAGCCTGAGTGTAGAGAGTTTTCTTTTCTGCAGGATAGCCTAGGGGAAGTAAAGCTACAATCCTCCAGGAATCAGGTAATTGGAGATATTTTTTCAGAGTTTTTTCACTAAATGCAGCAATCCAGCAACTTCCAATGCCATAGCTCCAGGCAGTTAAAACCATCTGCTGGACCGAGATAGCAGTATCCACCAGATAGTAGTCTTGATGATTTATCCGAACATTGTAATTAGTATCAGCACAGGCAACAATTAGACAGGGAGCTTTACGAATAAAGATATTGGATAAGCCAATCAAACCGCAACGCAAGGATAACTCTTTTATATCATCATTGGAAGTAAAGACAATATAACGCCAGGGTTGACGATTTCGTGCAGAAGGTGCTAATCTTCCTGCTTCCAGAATCTGTTCAAGAATTTCTTCAGGAATGGGATCAGGAAGATAATCCCGTACACTATGACGAGTTGCAATCAATTCCATTAAGTCCATAATAGGTTCTCAGGACGGTTAATATTAAGCAGAATCCCTTTATCTTCAACTGGAAAGTCAATAATCCCTTTTGCTTGAGTGCGAATAATAGAAGCAAGACCCTCTTCATTATCATCCATAAAAAGGTCTAAAGAGGAAGGGATAAGAACAGGATGTCCAGTTTTTCCGTTGCAAGAAGGACGAATTACCATTTCTGGAAAGTGATGAAAAGTAGAGCATAAAGCATTTATCGTAGAAGGTTGCACAAAAGGATGGTCAATAGGGAAAATGAGAAATCCCGAAAAGCGGTAAGGATTTAATTGTTTTAATGCACAACGCAAGGTAGATAACATATCATTCGTATTGAAATCTTTTGCTAAGTATATATTATTAATTCCCGCTTCTTTCAGGGTATTTATGATACAATCAGTAAAAGTTTTACCATTTAACAAAGCTTTATGTTTGGGTTGACCAAATCTTTTACCTTTTCCGGAAGCCGGTATAAGGGCAAGTATATCAGAGAAGGGCATTAAACTCCTCTATTGCATTATCCAGTTGTTCCAGATTATCTTCAAAAGTTTCTTGCCAGTATGCAGGATCCCATTGCTGGAGAATTTCCTGATAGGTTTTTCCTTGCTGTTCTATCCAGGTATAGTATTTTAAATTATGAATGCGCTTTTTATCCCAATAGCGAAGCTCAAGGAAATAATCAATCTGTTGCGACATAATTGTACCTTCCCAATCCAGAGCTGCCTGTCTTTCAGAATATTCTCCTTTAAGATTACGCTGCTCTATAAGTCTGGATTGATACAATTCCGCAGAATCGGTAAAGACAGTAAAAATGATATCATCTTTCCCCAACTCAAAATATTTACATAATTTTATAGAAGCCAGAAGATTGGCGATAGAAGAAATTCCTAAAAGAGGCAGTTTTTGGACTATATCTTCTGGAATACCTTCTTTTATCAGAAATTCTTGTCCTGAGGGTTCATTGAACAAACGGAAAAGACGGAGACAATCTTCATCCCGTATAGCAGCAACAGCATCAGTGTTCCGGACATTATGCACCCAGGGTATGTGTTTATCTCCTATACCTTCAATACGATGGCCACCAAAACCATTAAAAAGGAGAGTGGGACATTCCAGAGCTTCGGCGGCTATAGTTTTCATCAAAGGGAAATGTTTTTTCAAATAATCTCCGGCAGCAATAGTTCCTGCGGAACCAGTAGCACTAACAAAACCACTAAAATTACTATGTTCATCTTTTACTATATCCCATACTTCTTTAATAGCATTTCCAGTGACATGATAGTGCCAGAAAGGATTACCGAATTCCTCAAATTGATTGAGAATAACATAACGAGGATCTTTTCGTAATTCAGCACAAAGGTCATAAATCTCTTTAACATTAGATTCACAACCGGGTGTAGCATAAACCTCAGCTCCAATTTGGCGTAACCATTCAAAGCACTCTTGACTCATTTCTTCGGGCAAAATTGCTACTGCTGGACAGGCTAAAAGAGCGCAATCAAAAGCACCACCGCGACAATAATTACCTGTTGAGGGCCAGACTGCTTTTTGCGTTTCCGGGTCAAAAGTTCCACTAACAAGCCGTGGTACTAAACAACCATAGGCAGCTCCGACCTTATGTGCACCAATAGGAAAGTATTTTCCCACCATCCCAATAATTCGGGCTGGAACTCCGGTTAGAGAAGAAGGAAGTTCAAAAAAGTTAGGTTTTCCAAAAAGACCTGTTTTAATGTCATTTTTCCAGGTTATACGAAACAGATTCAGAGGATTGATGTCCCATAAACCTATATTTGATAATTGATTCTTGATGTTATTGGGAATAGTTTCAGGATTAATCTGTTGTTTAATAGTAGGGAGGATAATTCCTCGTTCTTTACAGCGTTTAGCATTTTTCAAAATGATATTGTAATTCTTTTCAGTGATTAATTTAGGCATTACTGCTCCAGTGTATTTAAAGATTTTAAGTGGGATAGAGGATTTTTTATTTTAGAAAGAAATATCATAGCAGCGATGACAAAGGGTTTATATCCTGCTTCTTGATAAGTGTGAATACGATAGCGTTCAAAGACAGATTTTGCTACTTCGCCTTTGGGACAACTTACACCTGAAATATCGGCAGGAAGACAATGTTCATAGAGTGCATTGCCATTGCGAGTAAGTTTCATCATTTCCTCGGTGCATTCCCAGTCTTGATGTCTGGCATTTTCTGCTAAGCATTGTTTTTCCAATGCCTGCAATGCCTGAAGATTTCCTTCTTTTAATAATCTTGTTCTTTCTTGCATAACCGTCATAGGTGCCCAGGATTTTGGATAGACCACATCAGCATCAGTAAAAGCATCTGTCATAGAATGAGTGATACGGAAGGAACCGCCACTTTGCTCAGCAAAAGCTTGTGCGCTATTTACAGTTTCAGGCAGCAAGTCATAGCCTTCTGGATAGGCTAAGACTACTTCCATACCGAAGCGAGACATAAGATTGATTATACCTTGAGGAACAGAAAGTGGTTTTCCGTAAGAAGGAGAATATGCCCAGCTCATAGCTATCTTTTTACCTTTCAGCTGATTGAGGTCTCCAAAATAACTTTTCAACTTTAAAAGGTCAGCCAAACATTGAGTGGGATGGTCTAAATCGCTCTGAAGATTAAGAATCATAGGACGCTGAGCCAGAACTCTATTTTGGAATCCATCGTTAACTGCTTCGGCAACTTCCAGCATATAGGAGTGTCCTTCTCCGGGATACATATCATCACGAATACCTATAACCTCAGTGAGAAACGAAATCATATTAGCTGTTTCTCTAACAGTTTCTCCATGCGCAATCTGAGATTTTACCTCATCCAATTCTGCTAAAGCTAAACCGAGAGCATTAACAGCAGAAGCAAAACTGAAACGAGTGCGAGTGCTATTATCACGAAAGATAGAGACGGCTAAACCATAGTCAAAGATACGGAAGGGTTTCTTTTCCCAGTGCAAACTCTGCAGTATTTCTGCTACAGCCATAATGGCTTTCAAATTATCCAGACTATTTTCCCAGGTGAGCAGAAAATCTTTTCCATAAAGCTCTGGCTGTAGTTTTTCCAATTCTAAAAGTCTTGACTTAATTATTTCTTTTTTATCCATTTCATTCCTCAAATGCTTTTTTAAATTTAGTTGGAGGAAAGTCTGTCAGCGGCAAGCATTACAGCATCAATAATCTGTTGATAACCGGTACAACGACAAAGATTTCCCCTAATAGCCAGTCGCACTTCTTGCCTGGTTGGATGTGGATTTTTATTAAGTAACGCATAAGCAGTTAAGACCATACCAGGCGTGCAAAATCCACATTGAATAGCACCTGCATCAATGAATGCTTGTTGAACAGGATGTAAAGTTCCATCTGGTAAGGCGATACCTTCTATAGTGATAATATTGCAGTTCTCAACATCTTTCAATTTCAGACGGCAAGAAAGTTTTGGTTCTCCATCAATCAGGACAGTACAAGAACCACAAACTCCAATATCGCAACCTATTTTAGTACCTGTGAGAGAAAGGTCTTCTCTCAACCAGAGAGAAAGTTTTCTTTCCAGGTCATAATCATAGTAGTTGAAACCATTAACCGTAATCATATTTTTATCCTTATAGGCAAAGAATGATATCGTTTACCGGTAGCGTGATAAATAGCATTAGCTATAGCAGGAGCCATAATTTCATTAGCAGGTTCACCGATACCTTTAGCTCCGGAAGGTGAGATAGGGTCTGGATTTTCTATAAAGATAGCTTTCATTTCCGGTAAATTTATGCTTCTTGGCGGATGATAATTATGGAAATTAGTAGGAACAACTAAGCCATTTTCACAGGGACAATTTTCAAACAGAGCATAACCCGCACCCATAGCCATACCACCGTAGTATTGTCCTTTTAAAGCATAAGGATTTATCACTTTACCAATATCGTGTGCCGCAATCATATTCAGCAGTTCCACTGCACCTGTTTGTGAATCAACTTTTAATTCCACTGCCTGACATCCATACACCCAGGTAAAATAGGCATTTCCCTGCCCAGTTTCTTCATTCCAGGAAATTTGTGGAGGCTGGAAAACTCCAAAGGCATAAGGATAGACTTGATTATCATAACAGAGCTTTATTGCTTCATCCCAGGACATAATAAGATTATCTGAAGAGTCAAGTAGTTTAGAATCTTTAAAATAAGCAACAGATTTACCCGTAATCTTCTGTATAGTTTCGGTGATAATCTGTTTTAAAATTATTGAGGCATTAATTACTGCTCCTCCACCCATAATAGTTCCACGAGATGCTACGGTTGAGCCTCCATCAGGAATATTAGATGTGGAAGGCATACGATAACGGATTCGTTCTAAGGGAAGTCCCAGTTGTTCTGAAGCAATTAAAATCATAGCTGATTCAGCGCCCTGTCCATTTTCAAATACACTTGTTTCTAATAGGACTGAACCATCAGGTTGAACATATAAAATCGCAGAATTCACATCAGTTCCTTCAGCACCAAGACTTACACCCCGATAGCTGATAGCCAGTCCAATACCATACCATTCCTTTTGATTGAGATTGCCCAAAGAACAGAGTTTACGTTTATTTTCATAATCGCTTTCTTTCAATACTGCATCCAGCACTTGAGTTAGAGAAACTATATGATTATCCAGCACCTGACCAGTTATAGTAGTGGAACCCTGTTTAACTATATTTTTACGACGGAAAGTTATTTCGTCCATTCCCAGCTTTTCTGCTGCTATTTCTACCAGTTGTTCTATAGCAAAATTTATTTGAGGGGAACCAAAACCACGCATAGCACCACAGAATACATTATTAGTATAGACTCCATAGACATCAGTTTCCACATTGGAGACCTCATAACATCCACAACTTTGAACCGTTGAACGCCAGGTGACCCAGGGAGTAACACTACAATAAGCACCACCATCTGCCACAATGCGTGCTTTGACGGAAAGGATTTGACCTTCTTTATTTAGTCCCATTCTATATTGCATCTTATAAGGATGGCGTTTGTAGCTTTCCCTCATACTCCATTCCCGGGAATAGGTTATTTTAACCGGTTTTTTAAGAATCCAAGCACAGAGCGCTGCACGTGCACAAACCAATGCAGCCGTATCATCTTTTCCACCAAAACCACCACCACAGGTTAAAGGTTTAACTTCCACATCCTTTAGCTCTACTCCTAAAGTGGAGGCAACGAAACGACGAGTTGAAAAAGGATGTTGCATACTGCCAAAGACTTCCATAACTCCATCCGATCTTAAATGACATATAGCTGATTCTGGTTCTAAATAGGAATGTTCAACTCTGGAAGTGGAAAATTCTTCTTCAATTATGAGGTCGGCTTCTTTTTCTGCTGTGGCTACATCTCCACGACGGACCCGATGATAATTGGTGAGATTGGAACAGTGAAACGGGTGAAGAATCTCAGCATCTGGTTTCATCGCTTCTTCAGGGTCTAAAATAGGTTTTAAGGGCTGAAGTTCTATTTTGATAAAAGGAACAGCGGTTATTGCTTGTTCGCGTGTCTGGGCTACAATTAAAGCTAAAACATCCCCCGTGGAATTGATATCTTCATCTACCAGAACAGGATAATCCTTTATTATCTGTCCGTAACGGATGTTTCCTGGAATATCTTTAGCGGTGATAATAGCAACCACACCTGACTGTTTTAAGGCAGCAGAACCATCAAGAGAGATGAGTTTTGCACGAGGCATTTCACTATAGACAGGGACAGCATATAACATATCGTGTAATTTCAGGTCATCAGTATAAATAGCCTGACCGGTGACTTTTGCATAAGCATCATTTCTAAAAGCTTTTTCCATATTTATACCCTTAAAAGCAAGACATTAAAGTCTTCGGTTTATGGATGGTCATTTCATCCAGACTCGCTTGAGAGATAATTCCTGGCTCTACAAAGTTGTTGAACATACTGGAATAAAGAGTTTCCAAACCAGGGATTCCACAAGGTACCAGTTCAAGATTATCTTTAAAGCGGTCTTTATCTTCAAGTTTAAATGGACAATGGTCACTGGCTAAAATATCAAAATATCCATCTTGCAGAAGTTCTACTAAGAGTCCCCGAGATTCTTCACTTCTGAATGGTGGTGTGCAAAGCCAGCGATGAGCATTTATACCAGACAATCTATTTTCATTATATATTAAATAATGAGGTGCTGTTTCACAGGTTATAAAAGGATACTCTTTCTTTGCTTCATTAACCAGGATGGCAGCTTTAGGTGAAGAGATATGAACTATATGTATAGGATGAGTATGTTTTATAGCTAAGTTCAAGATTTTTTCTACGGCAACTATTTCTGCCAGTTCAGGTCTCCTGAGAGTATGGTCTTGAGGGGTGCGAAAAGGATGCTCTGCAGAAGCTTGAGTTATAATCTGGTCATCTTCACAATGCACTAACATTCTGGTTTTAATATCCGATAGTTCTACCATCCAGTGTTCTATTTGTTCATAAGAGCAGTACAATCCAGATTCACGATAGGTGGTATAGAATTTTAAGTCCCATCCTTCTTGCAGAAGCGGAAATAATTCATCAGTTTTTGTATGAACTGGAGTTAAGTGCCAGTGTACTTTTCCTTTAAAATTAAGTTTGGCTTTTTCTTGCATCTTTCTAAGTTTTACCGTTAGAGAAAGGTCCGACTCTTCCGTCACGAATGTTCCAATTCCAGCAATACCATTAAGTTCAGCCATTCTATCCAGATCAGGAAAATCATCCCGCAATTCATATCCGCTTATTTTTTCGCCGATATGGACATGAAAGTCGCAGATTCCTGCAGGTTTATAATCTAACGGCATTGATATCCTTTAAGCCAGTTCCTGTAATGAGCAGAACAATCTTATCTTCCGGTTTAATCCATTTTTGGGTTAAAGCCTTTTTCAATCCTGAGAAAACTGCTGCAGAGGAAGGTTCAGCAAAGATTCCCGTCATTTGTGCCAGATATTTTTGGTCAGAGAGTATTTCCTCATCGGAAACACGAACTGATTTTCCTTGAGTTTGATATAGAGCATTAACTGCCCAGTGTGCATTAGCTGGAGTTTTAACTGAGATAGAATCAGCTATAGTGTAAGGATGATTGGCATTATGATAGGAGCCTGTTTCCCAGTAAGAAGTAATAGCATCAGAACTTTCTGCTTGAACGGAAAGAAGTTTAGGTAATTTCTCTATTATACCAGCAGATTTTAAATCTTTAAAAGCTTTATAGATACCTCCCAGAATAACACCATCACCAACCGGTATAATAATCCAATCTGGAACATCGTTTAATTGAAGAAATATCTCAATTCCAGCAGATTTTTTCCCCTCTATAGTTAAAGGATTGAAAGCGGTATTCCTATTTAAACAATCATTATTAGCAGAATAAGCCAGCGCAGAATTGAAGGCATCATCATAGGTGCCAGATACAGTATAGAGTTTTGCTTTATGCACTTTAATCTGAATGAGCTTTGCCTCAGGAATACTTTTGGGGACAAATATTATAGCTTCTTTTCCTGCAGCTGCACAGATAGAGGCAAGTGAGGAAGCTGCATTTCCTGTGGAAGCACAAACAATTTTATCTATTCCCAATCTAATAGCATCTGCGACTACTAATTGAGAAGCACGGTCTTTTAAAGAACCACTGGGATTCAGAGCATCGTTTTTGATAAATAAATTAGGTAGATTTAAGTTTTTGTTAAGTCTTTCAGGTCTAAAAAGGGGTGTGTTACCAACCGGAAGGGAGGGATAGAATTTTTCTTCAAGAACACTGAACAATCCAGGATAAGGTTGTTTATCCCATTCTTGTTTAATCGCTGGATAATCAAAGAGGGCTTCTAAAACTCCGATTAGAGGTTCACCACCTATCCACTTTTTGCTACATTGAGGGCAAAGATAGTGAACTTCGTCCAATTCATATTCATTACCACAATTGGTACAGCGCCAGTTCTGAAAGAAACTCATTGATTTAAAGCATAGATTAACGCAGCATAAAAAGCTGCGGCTTCGGTTAGATGGATTACAGGCGTCGCTTCATTAGGGGCATGAGCATAAACTTCATTGCCAGGACCCAGACCAATACAGGGTATATGATGCATTCCTGCAATAGCAACGCCATTGGTAGAAAAGGTCCATTTATCAATTACAGGTTTTCGTCCTAAAGTCTGGCTATAAGCTCTTTCAGCAATTTTAAGATAGGGGGAATCCGCAGGAGTGACCCAGGTGGGATAATATTTTTCAGTGGGATAGACCAATCCAGTATATGAAGGTTCATTATAGGTTAAAACCTGAATCCGGGCATCTGATTCTCCAGCTAAATGACAGGCTTCTTTAACTTCTTCCACTGCTATTTCTTTGTTTTCACCCTGAGTTAGTCTGCGGTCTAAATGCAGATATGCACTATCGGGAATAGCACATTGTGAAGGTCCACTAAAATGCACTTCTGTGGCTGCAATAGTGCCCTTTCCCAGAAAGTCATCATAGCGTAAATGTTCATTAAGCTTCTCTATTTCAAGAGCAATACGACTAATTTTATAAATAGCATTAACGCCTCTTTCTGGAGCTGAAGCATGACAGGAACGACCTTGGACAAAAACCTGCATTTCCATCCTGCCACGATGTCCACGATAGATATTCATATTAGTAGGTTCCGTGAGGACTACCAATTCAGGCACTATTTTATCTTCTCTTATGATATACTGCCAGCAAAGTCCATCGCAATCTTCTTCCATAACTGTGCCCGTAAAATAAATACTAAACTTTGAATTTAGATTTAACTCTTTTATAATACGAGCAGCAGTAAGCATTGAAGCCATTCCACCTTCCTGGTCAACAGCTCCTCTTCCCCAAATCATCCCTTCTTTTACCTGAGGTTCAAAAGGGTTAAAATCCCATAAGGAAAGGTCTCCAGGATAGACAGTATCTATATGAGCATCAAAGGCAATTATATTTTTTCCACTACCTATTTTTCCTATGACATTTCCCAGAGGGTCTATAAAAGCTTCATCAAATCCAGCTTTCTTCATTTCTTGCAGGATATATTCAGCCAATTCCTTTTCCTTAGTGGAAAAAGCTGGTATGCGTATCATATCTGTTAGATAACGAATGCTTTCAGCTTCATATTCTCTGGCTTTTTCTAAAATCTCGTGATACATTTATCTTCCTTAAAATCTTTCCCATAAAGCTTTAGCAAGTTCACGGCCTCTTTTCCGCACTTCATTTTCATCCACAGATAACAGCAATTGACCATTCCACATCAAAATCTCTCCCGCACAGATAGTTGTATTTACATTAGCTTGAGAGATGCCATTAACTATATGTCCAATCCAATTCTCTTCATTTAGTGGAGTATGTGGTTCATAATCTATCAGAATAATATCGGCAGGAGCTCCTTCAGCTATGAAACCAAAATTATCTCCCCAATATTTTTGAGCTATTATAGGATTATTCAAAAGTAAGGTCTTAGTCATTTCTTCAAAACCTGCGGAAGGATTATTCTGTTTTATATGTTGTGCCCAGATTCCAACTCTCAGTTCTTCCAGCATATTAGTAGTCATAGCGTCTGTTCCTAAACCCACAGTGATACCTAATTCATTCATTTTGCATATATCTGCTATTCCGACGGCATTATTAAGATTGGATTGAGGATTGGTAATAATTGCTGCGCCTGCTTCTTCTATCAACATCATTTCTCTGGCATTTAGATGAACGCCATGTGCCAGAAGACTATGGCAATTCAGGAGGTCAAAATCACAGAGTCTTTCAATCACTCTTTGTCCATAGTGCTGAATATTAAAGAGTTCATCATATTCGCCTTCAGCTATATGAATGTGAATACCACAGTTGAGTTTATCCACCCAATCTGCTATATCTTTCAGAGAATCATCAGAGAGAGTAAAAGCTGCATGCATTCCAAAAAGTCCTTTAAGCCTGGGATTTTGTTCCTGAGAGACTTGTTGCAACCAGGTCACATTTTCCAGAATACCTTCTTCGCACTTATCAATACCATCTCTATCGGAAACTTCATAGCAAAGAGATGCACGAATTCCACTTTCCTGGATGGCTTTAGCAATTTGAGATAAAGAACCTTTTATAAAACCAGGGCTGGAATGATGGTCAAAAATAGTAGTGCAGCCATTTCTAATGGCATTCATTGCAGAAATTAACGCACTGATATAGATATCTTCTGCAGTCAGTTGTTTATCTAAACGCCACCACAGGTTTTCCAGCACTCCCAGAAAATCTTTAGCTGGAGATGCTTTGGTTAAACCAGTTACTAAAGTGCTATAAAAATGATGATGGGCATTAATTAATCCTGGCATAACAATTTTTCCCCGGGCATCCAGCTTTTCATAAGGCAAAGATTCTATCTCTGTATCTTTCAGAATTTGGCTAATTTTACCATCTTCTACCAGTAAGGAATAACCTTCTAGTAAGGGGAGTTCAGGATTAAAGGTCAAAATTATTCCGCCATAAATTAGATAGGGTTGCATTTTTTTAGTCCCTTGATTTTATTTTTATTTAATAAAAAAATATCTTCTATTTTCTGTCAATCAGAAAAGCATCATATTCCCACCGTAATAATTGAATATAATGCACTATGGATAAAGAAGCTGCTATATCCTTATATAAAATTTAGGAGATTTTAATATCAGATTATCTTAGTTTTTGTGTTTTTGAATTTGAGCGTTATATTCTCTCAGGTACTTAGGTTCCAGATTGGCAATATAATCCAGATTGTAAATTTCTGGTTGAGGAAAGATTTCTTTTAGCAAAAACAATCCAGCTGCACTAATAGGTAAATACGGAACTGAGATAAAAGGTACATTTTTTTCCTGGGAAAGCAGCTCTAAGGAGTTTATTCCTCTTTCCATAAGATAACAATCTCTAAGTTCCCAGGATAGTATATGTTCCAGAGTGCATACCTGTGGAGGGTATATTTCTTCCAGATTTTCATTGTAAAGGGCAGCATATACCTCTTGCATTTTAGCATCAAGTAACACCAGAATATCCTTTCCACAATGATATCGCTGAAGAGCATAGAGCTGGAGACTGCTATAGGTCAAAATTGGTATTTTTAAAGCATAGGCTATACCTTTAGCCGTAGCAAGCCCAATTCTTAGTCCTGTAAAGGAGCCGGGTCCGCTGGTGACTAAAACCGTCTTGATATCAGCTGGTTTGTAGCCACAAAATTTCATAGCTGTGTCAATCTGAGGCATTAAAGTCTCGCTATGAGTAATTCGGATATCAAAACAGGCAGACCAGATGGTTTTTCCCTTATCCCATAAAGCGATGGAACCAGAAGATTGAGAAGTATCAAGAGCTAATTTCAAAACGCTAATTACCCTGCTTTAACCACTCATCGTATAAAGTTTCAAACCATAGTTTGTGTTTTGCCTCTTCAGAAGCAAGTTTACGGAAGAGGTTACCTATTTGTTCATCAGCGAATCTAACACTGAGTTCAGAGTAAAGACGCAATGAAATTTCTTCGCGTTTCATAGCCATAACCAGCAAATTTGGATAGTTGAGGTCAAGCTTTTCTATATCGTCAGTTAGATATTCAGATATATGTAGGTTGGGCACTTTATCAATATTAAAATCGTTAGTATAGCGAATGTTTTGAAGAGTAGATTTATGAGCTTTTTCCATTGCTTCCAATTCTTTTAGCATTTCTATCTGACCCTGAAATTTAGTTTCTTTCTGAAGGTCTTGATAAAACTTAATAGATTCCTCTTCACGAGCGATAGCAAAATCAATTATTTCTTGAAATTCTTGAGCAGTCATTTTTTTCCTTATATAGGAAAGCCTGCATCAAGCAGGCTTTCCTCTTGGTTAGTGTTTATTAGTCTATCGGTTCAAACATATCTTTGCCGACTCCACATTCCGGGCAAGTCCAGTCATCTGGAAGTTGCTCAAATGGAATATCATCATTTTCGGCAGGATCATAGATATAACCGCAGGCTATGCATTGATATTTTTGCATAGTATCCTCCCTCAGTAATTTTCACAAAGGACTTCAAAATAGGATTGTGGATGCTGACAACAGGGACAAGTTACTGGAGCTTCTGTGCCTTCATGTATATAGCCACAGTTGTTGCATTTCCAGTAGACCTTCTCGTTTCTTTTGAACACCATTTGGTTTTTCACATTCTCATATAATTTACGATAGCGTTTCTCATGCTGTTGTTCCACTTTCATCACCTGGCGCCAGGTATTAGCTATATCAGTATAACCTTCTTCTTCAGCGATATCAGCAAATAGAGGATAGAGCTCACTCCATTCTTCCTTTTCTCCATTTGCCGCATAGAGAAGATTTTTAAGAGTGCTATCGGGAGACCAACCTATAGGATAAGATGCCATAATATTTCTGGCTTCTCCTTCCAATCCATTAGCTATTAGATGTTTGATAAAGAGTTTGGCATGTTCTTTCTCATTATCTGCAGTTTCATTGAAGATATTTCTAATCTGAATAAATCCTTCCTTTTCTGCAACCCGTGCTGCATATTGATAACGCAAACGAGCTTGTGCTTCTCCAGCAAATGATTTCATTAGATTATCAGCTGTACGACTATCTTTAAATGCCATTTTTATTCCTCCTTCTATTTTTTAATGATTAAGCTTTCCATAATCCGTGGATATTACAGTATTCACGAACACCTATAACCTTTTCAGCTTTCACACAAAAGGTTGCTTCAGGAGCATCTCCTGGTTTGAGTTCACGACGTAAGACCTTCTTTTCGGTAAGAACTTCAATCATTGTGATATAATGTTTCTCTTCCATAGGATGAGGTACTGAACCTACGGTTACTTTTACCTTATCACCCAAATCAATCAAGACGGGAACATGCTTTTCCGTTGCAGCATCTACAGTATTACCTACCAGTAATTCCATTGGTTTACCACAGCAGACTAATTCTCCTCCTCCAACATAGGTAACTTCTACAACATTGCCACAAACAGTGCAATGATAAAGCTGACGTAATTCAATCATTTTTCAACTCCTTATCAATATATTTATTTTCTTATGCGATTCTTTTGCTTTTTTTGTCAATATAAATTTCACTTTATGACACATATTTAATTTTATTGTATTCCTGAAGTTACAAAATCCACTTTTCAGGATTTACATAAAATAACACTGACTATAATTATAATAATTCTATCTGCCGAAAAAGAAACTCTTTTTTAAAAGATTTTTGTTTAGATTAGAAATTCAGTGTCAAAAATATTTTCCTTGCCAAAAAATCGATTATTCTTTTAGTAGGAAAAGATAAGCTAATTGTAATGAGGATTCTAAATTGAAGAAAAAAATGTTACCTCTCTTAATCATAATGTTATTCCTGTTAGTTGGCTGTGTGGAGTACAATGAAGAAATGTGGCTAAATCCTGATGGTTCAGGAAAAGTCTCTTTGCGTTTAGTCCATCGTTCCAACTATGCCAATACACAGGAGATAATGAGAAAATCTGAATTACCGGGAATTCATCTTATTAGTTCCCAGGTGCAGAAAAATGGACCTTTTATGGTCTATAAGGTAACTTTCAAGTTTGATAATATAGAATCCTTCAATAGAATAAGCGAAGAACCTACTCCTGTAGATTTTTTGGGACAGATATCTGTAAATAAAAATAGTGAAGGACATCTCGTCTATAAACGTAGAATTTCTTTAGGTGGTTCTGAAATACTGGAACCTGGAACGGAAAGTGATTCTATTGATATCAATTTACTTTCTGACCCTGATGATATTCTGGCAAGCATCTATAAAAAGCAACAGAAAGATTATCCTAAATGGAATTATACAATTCATCTACCCTGGAAAATAATCTCTGCCAGTACTACTGCTGATAAAATAGATTATAAGAATAAAACGGTTAGCTGGGAATTTGACACGGAACAAATGTGGAATAAGTCAGAATTAATGACCGTGGAAATGAAAAAAGGAATAAGTTGGATAGTTTGGGTCATAATTGCACTGGCAGTTCTGCTTTTGGCGTTCTTTATTAACTGGTTAATTAAGATAAGACATCGCTCTCATCTTCAGGAAGCCATTGAACATAATCAACGACCAGAAAATCAGCAATCTCCGCCTACTATGAATCTTGAGGAAAGTGGAGAAGAAAAGGATTTAGAATAAAACTAAAATAATGCAGGTATCCAGAGGATTAGCACATAAATCCAGGTTAAAATACCCAGAATAATTGTCCCATAATGACCAAAAGTATGAGCAGATAATTTCTTATTAAACCGCATATTGGCAATATTAATATAATTTTGTATGGGCATAATACAGCAAAGAGACAAAGTTAAGGCAACAAAAGAGACAAAAATACTAACTAAGAAAGGGATGCGGGTCAGATAGTTAATAATTCCGCTGGCAAAGATAAATAAAGTTAGCAGGGCTAAAATCCAGATTATTCCATTAACAGTGAAATCTCGCTCTTCTTTTTGAACCCGTAATTCTTTATCATTGCTTATGTGCTGAAAGATTCTAATGACACCGAGTGGATTGATTAAATCCAGCCAGAAGGCTTTGGCACTACTATTTTTACGAAAGTAATGTAAGAAACGCCAGTTCATATACAGCCAGTAGAGTTCATACCAGCCAAAAGTGACAATACTTAAGGTTATTAAGCGAGTTGTGGGGATATGAAAGAATAGGGGAATAGATTCATCACTTTCGCCGGAAAGAGCAATTTCCTCAGCCCAATCGGATATCTGGATGTCAGATTCATAAAGGAAGTGCATTAATTCAGGGATATCACGTATTTTAATCCAGCGTGGAGAACGTGTGTCCATTACCAGGGAATCCAGGCTTAGCACATCCTTTAGAATGAGGTTTAATATCTGTTCACGATTTACGGGACCGAGAGTTTTCCCTTTGTCCGTATAAAAATAGCGAGCCATATTTAGAGAAAGGGCGGCAGAAAAAACTTACCGCCCTCAATTATTGCTTTATAAACGAGAGAGATATTCCATTAGGTCGGCTACTCTGCAGGAATAACCCCATTCATTATCATACCAGCTAAATACCTTTACTAATTTACCTTTTACAAAGGTAGAAGTGGCATCAAAGATAGAAGAACTGCTATTACCAACTATATCACTGGAAACTATAGGATCTTCAGAATACTGCAGATAACCCTTTAAATAGGTTTCCGAAGCTTCTTTCATTGCTGCATTTATCTCTTCTCTGGATACCTCTCTTTCCAGATTGGCACTAAGATCAACTAAAGAACCATCTGGAACTGGTACCCGGATGGCTATACCATCAAGTTTTCCAGCCAATTCGGGAATAACTAAGCCAATTGCTTTTGCTGCTCCAGTGGAGGTTGGAATCATATTAAGAGAAGCAGCACGAGCACGACGCAGATCTTTGTGTGCTAAATCCAGAATACGTTGATCGTTGGTATAAGCATGCACCGTAGTCATCAATCCGTTTATAATGCCAAAGTTATCTTGTAAGACCTTAGCTATAGGTGCAAGGCAATTCGTGGTGCAAGAAGCATTGGAAATCACCTTATGTTCAGCAGTTAAGATATTATGATTAACTCCCATAACGATAGTTGCATCAACCGTATCTTTAGCTGGAGCAGTAAGAATTACTTTGGAAGCACCAGCAGTTAAATGTTTAGCAGCACTTTCTCTGGTATTAAACACACCTGTGGATTCAACCACAAAATCTACTCCCAGATCTTTCCAGGGAAGATTTTGGGGATCTTTTTCAGCAAAAACTCTTACAGTTTTTCCATTGACTATGATGCTATCTTCTGTATTGCTTATATTAGCATCAAAGATTTTATGCACACTATCGTATTTTAAAAGATAGGCAAGAGTCTTGGCATCAGTTATATCATTAATGGCAACAATCTCCATTTCAGGATGGTATTTTATTATGGCACGGAACACTAAACGTCCGATGCGTCCGAATCCGTTAATAGCTACCTTTTTCATATTCTGTTTCTCCTTTTTTATAATTATAATAATATACTATTATTAGCGCTTCCAGACATCAAGCAAAAACTCTGGACGGTATTTTGCATTCTTTGTTCTGCTTTAATAAGCCATTTCCGAGGATCAAATCTACTTTTATCTGGCATATAGACATCGGGTGGAACATCAGGAGGACAGACAATGGCATCTTTTTCTTTCTCCCAATAGGCTTGCACTGCTGCTGCCATATCCATCTGATAATGGGTATCTTTGTTAAGTTTGACTACACCATTAGCTATAGCTGTTTGTTGTTGTTCATCAGTCAAACCGGAAGCACCATGTAAAACCAGACCTCTTTCAACTCCATTAGCAATTAGCAAATCATCAATCTCTTTAATTAAATCCAAACGCAAAACCACATTTTCTCCTTTAGTGACACCATGATTGGTACCTACAGATGCGGCAAATAAATCTACATTAGTCTTTTTCACAAATTCCAGTGCTTCTTCAGGTTTAGTATAAAGTTCCGTTTCTGAAACTATCTCGTCTTCTGAACCTTTAATATAACCAATCTCACCTTCAACTATAATTCCATGGCGATGAGCAATATCTACCACTTCTTTAGTAATTCTGATATTTTCTTCCAAACTTTCTTTGGATGCATCTATCATTACCGAACTGACCAAATTGTTTTCAATGCAATAGACGATAAAGTCAAAATAGTTGGGTGTGGCATGGTCTATATGTAAACCTACCCCACAATGCGGAAATTGTTCAGTGAAAACCTTGGCTATAGCGGATATTAAACGAGCTCCAGCTTTGATATCCTGAGTTTCTCCAGCGGCATATTTACAAGCACCACTGCTCATTTGTAAGAGTCCATCCGATTTAACTGCATTATAACCTTGGACTAATGCTCGCACTTGCATATCAAATACCACATTGGAAGCAATAATGCCAAAACGCTGTTTTTTTGCTTTGAGAAACACCTCTTTCATCTGTTGTCCTGTTAGAAACATTTTAACCTCCTTTTTTATTTATGTTTTAAGTAATACTTTATTTTTAAATTTAATAGAGACTGTCAAGATAAATCCTCATCCGTATTTTCTTCAACTTGTACCTGATAATCTTTTTCCTCTCCCAATTCTAAGATCACTGAACTTTCCTCCAGTGGAAGTTCTTCCACGCTTTTAAGCTTTCTCTGAATTTGACGACTGCGAGAACTGGCATCTTCTATGGTATTGGATGCTTCTTGCAACTTCTTCTGAGTTTTATCCAGTAAATCTCCAAATTTGGCAAAATCAGTCTTTATAGCACCGAGAATTTTCCACACTTCATTGGAACGTTGCTGAATAGCTAAAGTGCGGAATCCTAATTGCAGACTGTTTAAAATAGCAGATATGGTGGTTGGTCCAACTGCTACAATATGATATTTCTGCAATTCATCAAAAAGAGTGGGATCGTGTAAAACTTCTGCATATAGACCTTCTATGGGAAGAAAAAGCAAAGCAAAATCAGTAGTCAAAGGTGGGGCAATATATTTTTTCTGGATATCTTTTGCGCACTTCAAAATCCTATCTCTAAGAGCAGCTCTTGCAGTTTCTACAGCAGCTAAGTCACCTTTATCCCAGGCATCAACCAGGGCATTATAATCTGACAGAGGGAATTTAGCATCTATGGGTAGATAAACTTTTTCTTTCGGATCATCTTTACCAGGTATGCAAATAGCAAATTCTACCACCTCATTTTTATTCTTATCTGGCTTCCAGTTCTTAACATATTGACCAGGACTTAGTATCTGTTCTAATATTGCTTCCAGCTGATATTCTCCTTGCATTCCTCTGATTTTAACATTGGAGAGCACTTTTTTCAAATCACCAACTCCATTAGCGAGATTTTGCATCTCACCTAAACCTTTATAGACCTGTTCCAATCTTTCACTTACCTGTTGAAATGAAGCACTTAATCTCTTTTCAAGGGTATCTTGTAACTTTTCATCTACTGTTTTTCGCATTTCTTCCAGTTTATTTTCATTACTACTGCGAATCTGTTCCATTTTTGCTTCCATAGCAGTTTTTAAGGAATCAAATTGAGTCTGTTCAGTACTTACAAGTTCCTGAAGCCTACGAGATAAAGATTCGGATAAATCTCGCAAAGAATTACCCAATTCATTACGATTCTTAGCTGCATCCTCATTCATTTGTTGATTGAGCTTTGCCAGGGAAGATGAGATTTCTTCTCTATTGCTTCTATTTTCTTTGCTGATAGCCTCATTTTGCTGATTTAATGTGGTTAGTAATTCTGTTCGGGTATTGGATTGAAAAGATAATAAATCAGCTCGCAAACGCTGGATATCATCTCTAATAGTCCTTTCAAAAGATTCTATCAATGTGGATATATGATTCAGAGAATCCTTTAATTGTTCCATTGGAATATTTTTTCTTGAAAGAAGAATAATTAGAATAATTCCGATGATGAAGAGTAGAGAACAAAGAATAAGGATAATTACTTCTATATTAGACATATGACATTGGTTCTCCTATCTATTTAAAAAGTTTGAGCATTTGATATATAATCTAATGCATTTAATTAAATTGTTAAGAAAAAAATCAATAAAAGTGCTTAACTATTAATTATAAAGGGATTTTCATCCGACTCGCAAGAAACTAATTATTTGGACAGATTTTATTATTCTTCAATTATTGAAACATAGAAAAAATCAAGACTAATATTATAACCCCCAATAACAATAATATTGCAATAGCACTATTGAGCATTTTGTTTATGTGAATTATTACCTTACCTTGTTCTTCTAATTTATCCATAGATTTATTTTCTAATTCTTCAATTCTATTAAGGATTTCTGGTTCAATAACTTCATTTAAGGTTTTCATAAGTTCCAGATTATCTTTATTAACCTTTTCAAAAGCCTGGTTAATATTATTTTCCAGTTTAGCAATGCGTTCCAAAATTTCTGGTTCAATATTATCTTTTATAAGAGTGATAATATCCTGGCTATTTTTATTGATTTTATCAGCAGCTTGATTAAGACTATTTTCCAGTTTAGTGATACCTTCCATAAGTTCTGGTTCGATATTATCTTTTATAAGCGCGATAATTTCCTGGTTATTTTTATTTATTTTATCAGTAGCTTGATTAAGACTGGTTTCCAGTTTAGTGATGCCTTCTATAATTTCTGGTTTAATATCATCTTTTATAAGCGTGATAATATCCTGGCTATTTTTATTGATTTTATCAGCTGCTTGATTAAGACTATATTCCAGTTTAGTGATGCCTTCCATAAGTTCTGGTTCGATATTATCTTTTATAAGGGTGATAATTTCTTGGCTATTTTCATTGATGTTATCAATTGCCTGGTTAAGATTTAATTTAAGTTTTTCCAGTCTTTCCAGAATTTCCATAGCACCAATTTCTTTAAGAATTTTAATAATTTCATAGCTTCCGCTAGCTATATTTTCGGTAGATTCAATAAGTCCTATAAGGCGCTGTCTAACCGTTTCCAGTTCTTGAGTTGCAGATTGATAGGAAGTTGCTTCATTATGAAGTTCTTGTAAGGTTTCAACCAATTTTACTGCTGTATCTTCAGCTTGTAAAAAGTTATCAGTATCTTTATTCATTATAATCTCCCTTTTTTAAAATTAAGGATTGGCAATTTTTATTAAGTTCTGAAATGAGATGCCATGCTGGTATATCAGCAAGTTCAAATGGTAAAGCATCAATAAGGTATCTTATTTGAGACCTTAATAAACCGTTGATTAAATCAGAAATTATATCTTTAGCTAAGAAGGTATCACGTTTTGCAATAAGTGTAGCTGACCATCCAGCAAAATTACAAACCAGATTATCCTCTATATTATAGTTGTTCAATGCTGATGATATAGAAACTAAGAAGTTTTGTTTCACTACTTCTGCATTTTTTTCTTTGGTATAAATTTCAGAAATAGCACGTAACATTAGAAGTGAGGGATGATCGGGATAACTTTCAAGATAACGAGAAACCTGACCTCTAAGTTCAGCAGCTTCATTAGGAGAGCGAGCTTCATTAAACACATCTATACAATATAATAAACCACCATTTTCTTCACTTATCAATTTTTCCAGTTGTTCAGAATATTCAGTGGATTCAAGATATCTTAGAATTCGTTGTCTTATTTCTTGATCATTCTTACCTTCCTCACATAAAAGCACCATTTCTGATAAGGCACGTCTTCTGCCCTTTTCAATCACTTCATAAATAAAATTGAGTAACAGTTCTATCATCTTGGAAACAAATTCATTAAATGGTAAGGAAAGAAATTTCAATGCTTTGTTCTTTTCTGCAAGACTTCTTCCAAACTGATAACTTTCAATATATTGACTATATGTTTCAATAATATCTTCTTTAGAGGCTCCAGTTAAATAAATAGTAAATTCATCATTACTATATTTAAGAGTGTAATCAGAAATAATTCCTAATAATTTAAGATGATAGATGGCTTTTTCAGTTTTTTCACGCGGGTTATCCTTTTTATCAGAATCATCTTTTGGGGAACTATTCTTGTTATATAATAATTTATTGGGTATAGTGAAAGATTGTTTTTTGGGGTGAGTTATATCTCCGATATGGTTTAAGATGGTTTCCATATTCTTTTTTTCATTTTCTATCCCTTGAAATGAATTTAAGTGAAAATACATATTCCTTGAAATATCATCATCAACATCTTTGGAAATATTGGCATAAATTTTATTTATATCTTCAATTTTTGCATTAGGATCTAAAAGTTTATGTGATCTTGGTTTGTAATCATTAGAAGCAATGATAAAGCAATAAGCAGTTTTTTTATCTCTTCCAGCTCTTCCTGCTTCTTGATAAAAAGATTCTATAGATGGTGGGATATTATAATGGATTGTATAACGAATGTTTGGTTTATCTATTCCCATTCCGAAAGCTTTGGTACAAACAAATAATGGGATTTTATTACGTTTAAATTTAATGGTAGCATTTTTTTTCTTATTTTTATATTCATTGCTGGTATAATTCTTAGGTTGTTTTCCGCTGTAAATATCAGTTTGAATGTGCAATTCATTTTTAATTTTTTGTTCAATCATTTCTACACCATATTCTCCATCTACATGAGGACAGAATACTAATCCAGCATTAGTTTGTTTACCATGCGGTTGATAAAAATCTGAGCTTGTGGTGTTAAATAAAGGAGGAAGTTTATTTATCAGAATGCCTTTTAAGATGTTAAATTTATTTATTGAAGGGGTATGGATAATTTCAAATTTTAATTCAGCTCTATCAAAGGTTTTAGGAGTGACTATTGCTTCAAAGTCTTCTATTTGAAGTTCCCTTTGAACATCTTTTAGAACAGCTCTGGAGGCTGTTCCAGTTAAAGCCAGTAGAGGAGGAATTCTATTGCTATTTGGATTTTTGCAAAGGTTTCTACTTGTCTTTCCTATATTGAGATAAGAAGTACGAAAATCATGTCCCCATTCAGATACGCAATGAGCTTCATCAATGACTATCAAAGATATGGGAATACCAACGGTAAGAGATCTCAATTGCTCACGAAATTCTTCAATTTGTAATCGTTCAGGAGATATATAAGCAAAGAGATACTCTCCTTGACCAAATAATTGAGTTGCTCTTGTCTTTTCTTCTTGATCTTCCATCAGGCTGGAAATAGCAATACATCTATCAATTCCTACCAGAGAAAGATTATCAATTTGATCTTCCATTAGCGATATAATAGGGTCTATAACTATTGTAATGCCGGGTAATAGCAATGAAGATAGTTGATAAACTAAGGATTTACCTGCACCAGTGGGAAGAAGTAGCAAAGCATCTTTACCTGTAATTGCCCTAATAATTCCCTCATATTGACCTTCTAAAAAATACGGTTTTCTGAAGAGGTATTGTAGAAAGTATACTAAATCACTTTCTTCTGGATTTTCAATAACTGGTACTAATGTCGTAGTTGACATAGAAGAATTGGTAATATGATAGGGGAAGTAGAGGTCCTGCACATAAAAACAGGTCAAATGTTGGGGAAAATAATTAGCAAAGGAGATATAAATGGTATTTTCAGTTTCCACCGAATAAGAATCTGAACTTATATTTATAAGGGGAGTTTCTAAAGCTAAATCAATTGTATAAATTTTACATAAATATTCGGCTAATTCTATAAAATCTTCTACTGATCCTTTAAGAATAGAAAGCGATTCTTCTTTATCAAAAATACCAAGTTCATCTATATCAGAGATAATATGCCATAATCCTGTTTCTTCTAAGTTCAAATGACCTGATTGAATGGCAGTTAGAAGAGTCAGTTGGATTTGATGAGATATTTTAATGGAAGTTAAATATCTTATTATATCTTCATCAGAAGCATAAGATTCTTTGCTGGAATTTAAGGAAGAAATTATACCAGAAATTTCCTTTTTTAATAAGGATAATTTCTCTCCCTTTCCTTTTCTAATTTCAGATGCCGGAATACGGATAACTTTGTATCCATAATTCTGTAAGATAGAATCTCGTAATTTATCAGCCTCAATATGACTTTTGTGCTGTTCTCCATCAATTTCTACAATAAATTTTCCCTTTTGGTCAGGATGAAAGATAGCAAAATCAACTCTCTGAAATTCCTGGTCATAATTTTTATTTGGAGGAATAAAACTGGAAATATCAACCTGTGGAATTACATATTTTTCAAATCCTTCTCCTAAAATGTCTGGAAGTATTTTTTCATAAAAAATCTTTTCCTCTTTACTATCTAAATAAAGCGATAGCTGGTTTTGATTCGTAACTCTTGTTAGTAATGATTGTATTTGTTCGGGGTAAAATTCAGGATTAGCAAGCTTAAATAACTCCTTAAATTTAGATTCTATTATGGGAGAGACTAAGGTAATATGCCCTCTGGTTAATATTTTTTCCATTACGGAAATAAGAGAATTTTGGATTTCTGTAAGGGATTGGGACCATTCCTTTTTATGAAAATCTATTCGCCATTGTGAAATAGCTTTAAGAAACTCTTCATTTATTTCTTCAGATTGGATGAGATCTAAAAAATCTTCGGGAACCGCACCGTTTTCAAAAAACCTTACTTGATAGTTTTCAAATTTTTCCCTTGCCACAAAGGGACGAGGATAATCTAAATCTACTGAACTATTTATTTTTGCGCGGGGAGGAGGGTTAGTTTTTTTCTCATTCATTTTTTTCGGTTTATAGGAGAGTGTGCCCTTGCAATGAGGGTAGCGTGAGCAGCCATAAAATTTTTTTCCTTCATACGAAGTGCGAATCACCATTGGAGAATCACATTTTGGACATTTTATTTCAGCCATTTTGAACTATCACCCTAATTCCTATTAACAAAACATTAAAAATAAAATTCTCTTAAAAAACTCATACTAAAATTCACTCCTTAAAGCTTTTAAAAAATTTATAAAACTATAATAAATAATAAGATAAAAAACTCTAAGTTTCAAGCTGGAGTAGATTTATAACCTGTTATTCAGAAAAAACCTCCTTTCATTTTTTTCTCTTCTATATCCTTTTTTTACATTTTTATATTAAGTCAAACAAACAATTTTTGTCAAGATTAATTTATTTCTTATTTAGAAAATTACTCAAGATAGCCTATTTTTAAGAATTGGTTTGGATTGCAAATGCACAAAGATTATAAGATGGTATTGTGAATAGATTTATAAAGGTATTTGTTGCATTTTATAATAATTCCCACTTTTTCTTAAATTAAACGAATAGAGATAATTTAATGACACTTACTCTCTATTGAATATCCCTCTATATAAGGGATATATTTCAGTTTTTACGATGCCTTCATTTATGTTTAGGATTTGGTTATCTTTTTTATATATTATACCTCTTAAGGCAATTATAGGCAATAACCTTTGTAAATGAGTATGCTAATTTATCTTTTTTTACAAATATTTCAGGGTTCATTAGCTAAGAACATAGAGATATTTCTTGAAGAAAACTATGTAATTATCTATCTTTACTTATAGTTAAATCATATTTTTGTTTCTTATCTCCTACTTGACTCTCTCTTAGCACTTTAGGTAAAAAAGAGCTAAGAGAGAGCTAAGGTACTCAAGAGGCAAAAGCAGGTTTAAAATATTGACTTTATAAATTAATTGCGAATAGCAATGACCTTATAAAAGACTTTAGATAGATTACGTGTATCCAGATAGTTGTTCTCATTTACAGTTTGTAAAAGGGTAAAGTTTGCATAGGGATCATCAGAGGTCCAGATTTGATAAGAAGTGGCATAAGGAACTGTTTGCCAGGAGAGAAAGATTCCTTGTAGATTTGATGAGATATTTACCACTGGAGAAATAAGGTTATAAAGGAAACCGGTACCAGATACGGCAATGTTTATCAAGCTCTCATCGGGGTCATTACTTAAGATAGATACCTCTCCATTATAGGTTCCTACAGCGGGAGGAGTGAAAGTTATATTGAAAATAGCAGAGTTTCCTGATGGGATATTAAAGTTAATGGTATTTCTTTGTGTGTTTTCCTGTTTATTTAAAGGATAAATTATAGAGGAAATACTTTCAGAGGGCGCCACAGTATATCCTTGGGGGGTTGTTATTGTTCCAGTAAGGTTTGCATTGCCGTTATTCTGGATAGTAAAGTTGTTCCAGGAAGAAGTTCCTACTTCTACATTACCGAATTCCAGAGAAAGAGGGAAAACTGTTATATCTGGAGCTTGAGCAATGGGTTGAAGATATAATTGGATGTTATATCTACGGCTGACAACCATTCCTCCGGTAAAGACATCAGTTTGGTCATCACTATTACTCCAGACGAAACGATAACCATTAGTCATAGAGGTATATTGCAAAGTACCCGTGTTACTTGCAGTTTCCACCAGACTGAAAGCAGTATCCACTAAAATATTATCTATTCCATTCCATTCAAAGGGTGTATTGAAAGTCATCATATCAAAACCGCCTTCAGTTGGCATAAAGGATGGATTAGTATAGGTGGTTAAAAGATTTTCCGAAGTATGCCAGTTTGCTGCATCGGTAGCATCAGTATGCTTCATTCTTACCAAAAATTGAGGTAATGGTAAAGCTGGAGGTGTAACCACATAAAATCCTAAGGCAGTGATTCTTAGGGGACCAACTATTCCTGCGGCATTTAATTCTGCAGCTGTATAGACAGATTGACCATGAACGCTATTATTACAGATATTTAAAGGACTATTTTGTACTCCAGTGGTAATCGAGGTTCCTGATCCTAAAACTACAATAGAAACCATTTGAGGAGTGGCTTCAACAGTATTAGAGGGAGCTGATTCTCCCGCTGGATTAATGTAAACAGTTGTTACATAATAAGAATAGGTAGTGCCATTAACTAAACCTGTATCCTGATAAGTGGTTTCGGTAACATCCTGAATCGGGACATTGTTCCGATAAACTCTATAACAGCTAATCAATCTTTCTTTAGTATTATCTCTTGGACTGTTACGACCTTCTGCAGGATTCCAACTTAGAGTCACTGTGGCATTTCCTGCCAAAGCAGTAAGATTGGTAGGAGGATAAGCATTTGGTATAACAGTGATAGTAGAAGTAGGAGAGGATTCTCCATTGGAATAGTGCGCAATGATATAATAAGAATAGGAGACTCCATTAGTAACGGAGAAATCGGTATAGGTTAAAGAGGTTACATTTGCAATAGAGGATGAATTTCTAAATATCTTATAAGCAGTTGGATTACCAGACACTGGAGCAGACCAAGAAAGATATACAGATTGATGACTGGGGATAGCAGTGAAATTTTGAGGAGGCAGTAAGGATTCAACTTGTGGGAAAATTTTTAACCGTAAATTGGGCAAATTGTTACTTGTTGTCAAATTTGTGGGAGGAGCAGAATCGCTTCTATTTTGTCTTGCTCTGCTGGTACTGGTAGAAGTATAAGTCCACATAGGATAATTTGATATCCATTGTTGATGTCCTTTAACAATTAAGATAGAAAGATTGGAAGTTCCATCATAGACAAACATTGGAGATAGAGTGACTTCCATCCAGCCAGAGGTGGAATTATTAGGGAAGGAACCACTATAAACTTGAGTATATCCACTTGTGCTATAAGTTCCAGAACTCAAAGTGGAAGCAGTGGTATTTTTCATATATATAGTAACGGATTCAATAGGACTTACATCTGCTCCGCTGGCTTTGTAGTAGGCAAGATTTTTAATGGTGCAGGCAGAGCCAATTTCACTGGCTAAATAAATAGACTCATGAGCACAATAATTATAATATCTATCCAGAGGATAAGACTGGGTTCCTGTTCCCGTTCCAATAGTTAATACGATAGGTGCTCCAACTTCCACAGTTTCAGAATGTTGAGCAGTAGTGGTTCCAGCGACAGCATTAAAAATAAGGTTAATTAAAGTTCCAGTACTCATACTGGAAGCGGCACTAATAGTAAAAGATAAAGGTTCAAAAGCTGCTGGTTCAAGGACCGGGAAGGTATCAGTCCCATTAATAATTGTTATTCCAGCATTATTACAGGTTAAAGTTACAGTTCCAGGAGGGGCAGGAATTACACCTGTATTTACTATATGAATATTAACTGTGACAGTTTCACCTGGGTCTAAAATACCGTTACTATTTCCGCCACTATCATTGATAGTCATATTATTAAAACCGAGTTCTGGAACTACTACTTCCAGTGGGAAATTATAGTTCCAGTTTCCAGTATCAGAAGTAATATATATATTAAAATTGATTTGATGATGTGCTGGACAATTAGGAGATACGAATATAGAATAATTAGTTTGAGGATAGCCACTACTCTGAGCTGGTATTGTTCCATAATTAGTACTGGAATTAAGGATAGTTACATAAGAATCAGAACTGGAAATAACTGCAGAGACCCCAGTAGCATTAACCAAGCCACGATTTCCCAGACGAATAGATAGATCCGCATTTTCTCCTGGTTCTAAATAGGCATTATCGTTAGGATCTATCACAAATATCTGTTCTAAAACTAAATAAGGATAATCTGGTAAAATTGGTCTGGTAGTAATAAAAAGTGCGGAATTATGAGAAAGTGGAGCTGCTGCAGTAGGATAAGTGTTATTAAAAGTATATTCCAAGCCTATAGTTTCGGTATGGTCTTCAATTCCGATAGTACAATAATTTCCATGAGGTAAAGTATCACCAGAACCTAAATCAATATTATTGAATTGTTGGTATTGCAGTTTAATCTGTCCATCTAAGGTGGAGGTAGGATAATAGATGGGGTCATATAAGATGGCTTCAAAGGTTTCCAGTGAGCTATTATTATATCCGGAAATCATATGATACCATTCCACTACAAAATAGTGTAAAGTTGCATTGTAATAAGTGTAGACACCACTACCAGTTCCAAGCGTGAGATCATCCCAGAAAACGGCAATCATAGGACTTGGACCTCCCGCATCAGGAATTCTCCAGTTACGCCAATCTGCATCCTGAGTTTGTCCAAAGGCAATAAAACCATTAGAACTGATAGAAGCTTGAGTGTATTCTATCCCATAAAATTTAAAGGGGAAGGGAAGATTAACAGTTGTTATAGCTACAGCTGAAGTTTGATCTCCTTCATCACTCGTATTTCCTGGATCATAGAGAGGAAGAAGAGTTCCACTGCCTCCTTCCGCAGGTGCAATACCAATCCAGTTATAAGTTGGACACTGATCATACCCTGTGTCACCCTGATCAAAGATAAAGTATCCATAAGCATCCTGTCCCAATGGATCGTGTATTGTAGTTTGTCCTATAGTGACAGTAAAATAAATAGTTTCCTTATAACCCGCAGAGTTAAAGAGATAAAGTTCCAGAGGTATCACCATTCCGTCTATACAGGTACTTCGAGCAAAAACACTAAAAGTGTCAGAATTATTAGAAACAGTTGAGGCAACAGGAATAGACCCATAAGTTCCAATAGAATCGGTTATTGTAAAGTAAATATCACGAGAACGTAGTCTTGCATTTATTCCATTTAACCCAAGTGAACCAACATTTGTTAGGCTAATAGTCATAGGAAGGTTATCACCAGGATGAATGTAGTTATTAGTAGCGCCAATAAAAGTATAAGAGGCTATATTTAGATTACCATTATGAACTGTAAATGGTACATATACTTCCCAGCTACCTGCCGTAGTTTCCACTGTAAGTTTTAGGGAAAATTGATGTTGATCAGGACAATGTGAAGCGACACTAAAAACAATGGGGTCAATATTCACACCACTTGCTTGAGGATTTATATTATTATATTGAATTCGGCTGGCAAGAATTAAAGTTACATATGGATCAGAACAATTTGCAATCACAGCAGGCGTCAAGACTTGATTGGTTGTATTTTTAAGACTTACATATGTTTCAACTGTTTCTCCAGCATCTAACAAGCTATTACCATTACCCCACATATTGTCATCAAGTTCTGTACCATTGAAAACAATTCCACCACTGCTGACAATATTAATGGTTGATACCAGGGGTTTGAAATCATCTTTGTTGATAGTTAAGGTTAAAGAGCCAGAGAGATTGGAAGCAAATTCCAGATAGGCTTTACCTTGAGCATTGGTATAAGCTAAAGCTTGCTGTCCATTTTCATTGCTCAATACGACTGATGCTCCCTGCACAATTTGATTGGAATCGTTTAAAACTGTGATTTCTAAGGTAGATGAACCTGCAGGAATAGAAGTAGGTGCATTGGAAATGAAAGTTGAAGGAATGCCTACATAGACAGAAGCAGTAGGATCACCGATTAAATTACAATAGGAAGAGAAATTATAAGCCTGGGTGGATTGGCTAACTCCATAGACAGCATACAGATAGAGTTTAGCATAGAGCATTGCTTCGCTCATATTTCGCATTCCCAGAGGATAGATGCCATGAAAGATTCCTACAGTCAGACAGTTGTTCATAGGCGTATGAGTTGAAGAAGTTGCCATTCCTATTGAGGTTATTGCCCCTCCTAAAGAAGCTGCAGTTCCATATCTAACTACCGCTTCCGTGGTACTCGTTCCACTGTTGAAAGTACCGGTATTACAAGTAATAAAAACACTATGGAATAGCTTATAACCGTTATTTAATTGACTGATTGTATTGGGCCAATTACTCATCCCAATATAACCACGATAGTTATAGAAAACTACTCCTTGATTGATGGCATTATTGATAGTGGTAGTAGAAGGAGAAGGTCCATAAAGTTCGGTATAAGTATAGGAAGGATTAACCATTAAGGAATGATCATGTATATATCTATTAGTATAAATGGTAGAAATACCAGAACTGCTGGAATCTCCAACCAGTAGCATACTATTAAGCCAGGAAGCAGTGCTAATATTTACATCTCTTTCCAGAGAAGAGACCTTTGCCATATAATTTACCATATCGGCTGTGCTCTCAACCGATATTCGTCCTATGGCTGCATCTCCCAGGTTATCATTCCCAGCTAACCAAGTGTAGTAATAATCAATATAACTATTGTAACTGGGGATAGCCATATTGCCGGAAGTATCACCAATAAGGACAATATAATCAGGACGAGTTGAAGGATTATTGTATTGATTTTGAATATAGTTTTTTATAGAAGTATAAGAGCTACCAGTAGTAGAAGTACTAACTGCATTTACTATATAACCTTTTTGTTTTTTCCAGTTAACATAATTATTGACCTGGGTTAAATAGATAGTATCTGAATAATTTCCATATATCACCAGCATTCTGGGACGAGAATAAGTTATTTCATCACGGGTAATAAACTGTTCGTAATTCAAAATCAGAGCAGGATAAATCTTTTCAAAGGCAGGAGATAAGTTTAAGGGGGGTTCTATTTCATTGATAGAAGGTTGATTATCATAATTTATTTGAATATCAATTGATTCTAAGATGGATAAAGTTTGTTTACTCTGGTCATACTGGAAGGGATAAATATTTAAAGTGACAATACGAAAATCACGCATAATTTGCGGTTCTGATATTACTACTGAATTTGCAGGATACAATTCTTCATTATATCTTCCGCTTGCCTTCTCAGAACTAAGTAATGAGTCAAAATCAAGTCTAATATGATTCTGAATACTTTGTTGAGTAGTGTTTATTTGCAGATTGACCCCTCCCTGATAGGGAATGGCAATCATCGTGCTAAATACAGGTAGAGTTTCGGTCTCTTCCAGGAAAAGATAGGGGATATCGTCTATTTTAACTCGGGATAGATTATTAATTTCACTTCTTTCCATAGACCAGGCTGGAAGTTCAAAGCGGATTTGGATAGAATTGTCTGAAATATTAACAATATTAAAAGGTGCAACGGAGGTTTCAGCCAGAAGAAATAGTGGAGCTAACAGTATAAGTATCAGAGATAAATATTTAAAAGTTTTTTTGGGCATTAGTTATTTCCTTTAATCATCAGGAATTAATATCTTTATAGATATATGCAATAACTGGTGCAAAAATAAATGTTTTTTATAGGTTACAGTGATACAGGATAACTCTAAGGAGACTTGCCTATCTCTGCATCTCAAAAAGAGATTGCCTTTCAGATTTATTAGAATAAGATTTTAATATAAAAAGGAGTGAAAAAAATGAGACAACAGTTGAATCTTGGTATTGACGGTATGCATTGTGCAGCCTGTAGTGCACGAGTAGAAAAAGCTCTCTCCAGTTTAAAAGGAGTGATTTCAGCAAGTGTTAATCTTGGACTGGAAGAAGCTTCCCTTGAATATGATGATAGATATCTAAAGGTTGAAGATATAGTAAAAACCATAGAATCTCTGGGCTATTCAGTTCGGGAAAGTATTATCCTGACGGAAGATGAACAGATACAGAAAGTGCAAATAGCCAGAAAGAATATGATTCAGATGTGGATTATAGCCATCATTGTGATGGCAATAATGTTAATAATGATGGCATCTCACGAGATGCCTTCCTGGCATAAGGCAGCAAACTGGGTAATATTTTCTTTAACTATTTTAGGGATGTGTTTTCCTGCTCGTAGAGTCTATATTTCAGCTTTCAGGGCAATAAGCACTGGAGGCACTAATATGGATGTATTGATAGCTATTGGCACCATTGCTTCATTGCTGGTAGTTCCTTTATCTTTAATCGTAAATGGAATACGAGCAGATGATTTTAGTGGTATAGCAGCAATGATTCTGGCATTTCATTTAACGGGTAGATATCTGGAGACAAAAGCACGAGGTCAGGCTTCTTCAGCAATTAGAAAACTTATTAATCTGGGAGCAAAAACAGCTCTTGTGCTTATAGATGATGAAGAAAAAGAGATTCCAGTGCATAAACTTAAAGTAGGAGATATATTTTTAGTAAAAGCAGGAGCAAAAGTTCCAGCCGATGGAATTATTATTGAGGGTAGTGCCAATCTTGATGAATCAATCGCTACGGGAGAATCCTTACCTGTATATCGTCAAGCAGGAGATAGGGTTCTGGGCGCAACTCTAAATCTTGATGGCTTTATTAAAGTGCAAGCAGAAAGAGTAGGTAAAGATAGTTTTCTGGCTCAAGTAGTAAAATTGGTGGAGGAGGCTCAGAATTCCAAAGTGCCAGTTCAGCTATTAGCAGATAAGATAATATCTGTATTTGTTCCAGTTGTTTTGACACTATCCATTTTAACCTTTTTTGCCTGGCTACTTTTTCCGTCTTTTATGAGTAATATAAGCGAAGCCATTCGGACAATTATTCCATTAAGTTCAGCTAATTATGGCTTAGCTGCAGCTTTGATGGCGGCAATTGCCACTCTGGTGATTGCCTGTCCCTGTGCTCTGGGACTTGCTACACCTACAGCTTTAATGGTGGGTAGTGGAATTGGAGCTGAAAGAGGGATTCTAATAAGAAATGGAGAAGCTTTACAAAGGATGAAAGATGTAAAAGTTATAGTTTTTGATAAGACCGGCACCATTACCTATGGGAATTTAAAGCTTTTAAAGATAGTGAGTCCAAAACTTTCCGAACAAGAGATATTACAGATTGCTTTTAGTTTGGAACAAGGTAGTGAACATCCTCTGGCTAAAGCTATTATTACAGAAGCTCAGGCTCGTGACCTGCAAACCTTGCCTATTGAAGAATTCACTAATTATAGTGGAAAGGGTATCTCTGCTAAAATAAATAGTCAAAGCTATTATCTGGGTAATCTTGCTCTCCTAAAAGAAAATGGGATTAAAATAGACGAACTCAACCTAAAAGATACACAATATCCTTACGCTACTTCCGTATTTTTGACGGATGAGAAGCAAGTCCTGGGTATACTATATCTGGCAGACACCATTCGTCCTGAAGCTTTTGAGGTAGTAAAAACTCTAAGAGAAATGGGAATTGAAAGCATTTTATTGAGTGGTGATAATCAAGAGACCACTTCTGCCATTGCAGCAGAATGTGGTATCAATAAATTTATAACTGATGCACTTCCTGGAGATAAAGCTAAAATTATTAAAGAATTACAAGATGAATATGGTGCTTTAGCTATGGTAGGGGATGGCATTAACGATGCGCCAGCACTTAAACAAGCAGATATTGGTATAGCTCTTGGTCAGGGAGCAGATATAGCCATAGAAGCAGCAGATATTGTAATCGTTCCCAATAAATTAGAGCTCATTCCCCGAGCGATAAAGCTTTCTCTTACTACTTTCCAGAAGATTAGACAGAATCTGTTCTGGGCTTTCTTTTACAATGTTATTGCCATCCCCTTAGCGATTTTTGGTGCATTACATCCCATTATCGCTGAAATAGCTATGGCTATCAGCTCAGTAACGGTGGTTAGTAATGCTAATCTATTGCGTCGTGAATTACGCCATCTCTAAGTTTAGACTTTAAACTCAGGGTGTAGTCTCATCTATATAATTTATCAGGCGAGAAAGACAATTGGTGTATGAACCGAGTTCATTATCATACCAGCCAAAGATTTTAGCATGAGTTACTGGCATATAGACAGTTTTATCCTCTGGAGCACCCAATTCTTTCAGGGTCTGGGGTGGCACAGCAATAAAGCTTGTACGGGTGTGAGTTTCATTAGCTTCTATCACTACTGCTGCCATATTGCCAATCATATCTGCTGAAACATTTTGTCTTTCGGTATACATTAATAATCCATTTTGTGGACCTTCGGCTGCCTGTTTATAAATATCATTAATTAGTTTTCTGGTGATATTGGGTTGTCCTAATTCATTTAGTTCTGCATGGAAGGTTACATTAAGGTTAATAAGAGAGACGGTGTTAGTAGGAATTCGCACAGAATCTGCCATAAAACCTATATTTTTAATTTCTGGCATCACCAGTTCCAGAGCTTTAGAAACACCGGTAGTAGAAAGGATGATATTATTGAAGACACTGCGCGTTTTACGCAGGTCAGAAGCTCCTGCTTTAGGCACAGAATCCAGGATACTTTGAGAATTGGTGGCAGCATGAATAGTGCTCATAGATGCAGTCATTATGTTGGCTGTTTCTTTATGTTCAAGTAGAGGTTTTATCATATGAGCCAGTCCAGTGGTAGTGCAACTTGCAGCGGAGATTATATGATGTTTTTGAGGGTCGTAATTGAGGTGATTGATACCATAAATCATTGTTATGGTATCTGGATTATCTTCCATTACTGCTGCCTTACTTTTGAAAGGAGCTGAACAAATGACCTTGAGAGCACCTGCTGCTAAATGACCTCTAAGACAGGGCACTCCTTTTTCAGGTGTAATATTGGGGTCTAAAAAATTACCTGTACAATCAACTACTATGCGGACACCTTCTTCTAACCAGTTGATATCTTTGGGATCACGTGCTTTACGAAGTATAGTTATGGGCATACCCTCAATCTCCAGAACAGGTTTTTCTGGGTCTATAACCTTGATTTCTGCCTTACGTCCAACTACCCCAAAAAGGAATTTGTGGATGCTGCCATAGGTGGAATCCATTTCTAAGACCTGAATCAGGTCATCCAAGCTTTTTCCTACTTCTCTGCCAAAGTTAATGACAATACCATCAAAATGTCTCAGATGAATATGATTCCAGAGCAGAAGTTTTCCTATTCTTCCCACTCCGTTGATTCCAAGTAGCCTTTTACCTTTCAATTGGCTGTTCATTGTTTTTCTCCTTATCTATATTTTTTTTGCGTTAATATCTTAACCTGGTATGGTTTCCACCGGATAATGTCCTAAATATATAGAACCACTGGAAGCATCAATCGCTATCTTATCGCCAGGACGCAGAATATAATCTCCTATCCGACAGATATTGTCTTCTTCTATAACCTTGAGTTGACGACAGTTAACGACGCCTATAATTCCCAGACGAACGGCTGTTACAGCAGCATGAGAAGTGACACCACCACGAGAAGTTAGCAAACCCTGACAATCAAATAAAAGTTCCATATCCTCAGGAACTGTATCCGGTTTAACCAGAATTAAAGGTAAATTCATATCTTTTAGTTCGTCAATATCTTTACGAGAAATGACAATTATCCCATTCAGGACACCCTTTCCGACTCCAATTCCATTACCTAAGATTTTCAATTCACGTTTAGGGACACTGAAAACTGTATATTGTTTGACCTTAGTAATTAGTTGATTGCGTGTCTGAAGTATATATAATTGCTCTTTGCGTGGACCCTCAAAAGTGAATTCTATCTCTTGATGGGGATATCCACGTTCTTCTACCAATTGACGAGCCAGGGAAAGTAAACGAGCATAAATGTCCGGGAAATCTTTTTCCAGGGAAACTTGTACTGGTGATTTAGATAATTTCCGTTGCTGTTCTGAGATAGGCAAAGTATATACCAATCCTGCTACTACATCCTCTCCTTGACTGCACAAGGTAAAGTCACCATTCAGAGTTATTCCTGGTTCTTTACTCCAATCTGCATAAGTGAATGCAACACCCGTGCCTGAATCAAGACTGATATTACCTAAAATCATTTTTTGGATAAGAACAGCAGTGCCCCAATCATCTGCTATCTGAAGTTTTTGACGATATAAACGTGCTCTATCAGTGTTCCAGGAGTCTAAAACATGATTTATAGCCTGTTTAAGCTGAAGAAATACATCCTGCTCAAAGGAAACCTTATGACGAGCTAAAACCTTTTTATAGGAAATGCACATATCTCTCATCTGCTCCGGAGTAAACTGAGTCTTAAGCTGTACTTTATACCGACGCTTATAAGAAATCATCACCGCATCAAATTCATCACGGTCTATACCATATGCCATTCCCCAACTTTGCAAAAGACGACGATAACAATCCCAGGCAGTCCAACCAAAATTAGGCATAGTGCTTAGCTTGAGAGTAATCTCATCATTCATACCAATATTGAGAAAGGTGCTCATAGCTCCAGGTAAACTCATAGGAGCTCCAGAACGCACTGATAGTAATAGAGGAGCCTCTGGATTGCCATATTCCAATCCGGTATAATTTTCTATACGATTAACATTGAAGCGGATTTTTTCATCCAGCTCTTTCTCTATCTCTGGATGCGCATTAATTATATTACGAGCCCGGAATAGCTCTGTAGTAATAACAATTCCTGCGGGAATGGGAAATTCATACTGAATCATTTTTTTAAGAAAATAGGCCTTAGCACCTAAAAGCACTTGATTGTCCAGACGACGGTTATTTGTATGTAGAGGTACAAACAGCAAATCAGGGTCATAACTCATTACTTTAATGAGGTCCTCTGGAGCAAATATGGTCTTCATAGAATTTAAAGAAGTGATAATCTGAGAGATAAAATTGTCCATTGATTGGACGAGAAATGAGCTACCCAGAAGTTTACGAAAAAATTCTTCAGCAAACATTTGCTGGATGGTTTGTTTTTTATACTTTCCTGGTATTCCCTTAGCGGGTAAATGGCTTAGTTCTTGTTCATAAAAACGATAGAAATGTTCATTGATTAAATCGGTGATACTATCTTTTATCTGTTTGAAGAGGTCCAGATATTGGTCTAAGGAAAGTCTGACTACACGTTGACTGGATTTTAACATCTCCAAGGCATTGGAAAAAGCACTGACTGAATAGCCTTCATAAATCAAACCCAATTCATATAGTTCAAGAATATGGATGATACGTTTGAGGGTTTTAGCAGTTAGATATTCCAGATTTAATTGCTTTATGTCTTTTTCAATCAGTCTTTCCACCAGATTTTCCAGACGGAATATTATGCCCATAGCTTCTAATTTCGGTTCTCGGTATTGACCATACATAGAAGGAATACCAGCAGCTATGTGTCTTTTATAATATATATTTTCCCAGGGCTGAGTAGGTTTTGGATCAAGCACTATTTTATTTAATCTGCCAATATAATTAAGCATCTGATGGATGCTGCTATCATAGTCATTTCTTGCCAGACTCTGTTTCAAGCGAAGCTGCTCCTTCTGGTCAAACCAGTTATATCGGTTTAGAAACTTTGTTATATCATAGGGGTCCAGCTGATATTTATCCAGTAAAAGATAATAAATCCGGCATAGCAGTTCTAATTTTTTAAGTGGGATATCTTCATTTTTTATTGATTTAAAAAGTGGAGCAATGCTTTGCCAGGATTGGCTGAGCAGGGTTTGTGCATCTAAGTTGTGGTCGCTTAAAAACTTATTTACTGCCTGATGCTGTTTCTGGTTGAGTTCATCGGGATGACTTATATATTCTTCTATATCTTCAGGTGCCAAGCCCTTCAAATGATTAGGGTCAAGGTCAACCCAGTAATTTAATATCTCTTGGAGCAGCTGAATCTGAGTATTATTACTTTCAGTGTGCACCTGTTTGCGGACAAAGTGTATCAATAAATCCTTACGATAGCAGAGCTCATCAATTTCGGTGCTTAAGTCTCTAATTTCACCTTCTGCTCCTATTTCATTATAAAAAACAGGTAAAAGTCTTAAAAGATGCTTTGCTTGCACATAGATAGGTTTGATGTTGCTATTTAGAAATGCAGATACATCTTTCTGGAACAAATCCGTATCGGATACAAAGATTCCCTGTCGGATTATAGAAATAGTTAAAGCGGCTAATAAATCCTTACAAAAAGCTGGGTCAATGCTGATAAGTTGAAGCCAGACACGTATATTTTTAATGTGGTTTTTATTGGCTATAATCTGCCAGTCCCGGTTAATTTTAATTTTTCCGGGAGGAATAAAACCAAGATCTATTATCTTTCTTATTAACCTTTTTTCCAGTTCGGGTTCTTCAGGGTCAAGTACCGCCTTGCCAATAGTGAGAACACAATCCAGCACAATACTGGTATGCACATCCTTATATTCAGCCAGGAATTCAAAGACAGAATCTAATAGCGCATTTATCTCTTTAGCAGATAAGGTCTCTCGTAACTGTCCTAAAATCCGATTAAAATCCCATAAAAGATGGTCAATTAAACCACTCATAGGGGGTAAACTCAAAAGATAAAAGATATAATGAATCTTTTCCTGTATACTTGGAAATTGAGCCAGCAAATCTCTATGACGAACGGCTATTTCTGTAAAAGAAGGAATCTCGTTTAATTCCTCTATACTTTTAATCTTACCCAATTGGTTTAATTGCTGGTTATAGAACCTGGTGCCTATTGTACGAGAAAGATAACTGCGACTGAGAGTAATCAAATCGGTATATTTATCATACCATTCCTCAATGGAAGAGCTGGATTTCCACAATTCCAGAGAAGATTGATAGATAGATTTTAATAGCACAAGTAACCTTTCTGGATGGGATATCCTGGTAGAAAGAAGCTTCAATGTGCTATAACATTGTCCTGTAAGCGGAATAAATAAATCTGGGTAATCTCTATACCATTTTTCTAATATTTCTCCACTGTCTTCCAGAATTATTTGTGGAACCTGTTCCTGACTTGCTAAAGCACTAACGAAGGATAGAAATTCAGTTATAGCCTTCTGCTTGGTTTCATTTTTTTCTGCTTTTTGAAAGATTTCTTCAAAGATTTTTAGAATAATAGATAGAGCCTTATCTCTTTCTGGAAGCTGAAGATAGAACCATAAATCTCCAATTACACTTTGTCTGAGCAAAAATAGCACCTCATCCCAATTGGCATAAGGATGGTGAAATTCTTCCAAAAATTGCTTGGTTCTTTGTTGTATACCGAAATAATTGGTACTTTGCTTTAGTAACCACTGGCTCTCTGGTGAAAGAACAATCTCTTTTACCTGTGTTTGAGCCAGGTTTTCAGCTAAAGCTTGAGATTGTATTTTATCCACTATTATCCTCAAATATTCTTTATGATTTTAAATATTGATTATAATGATGTTCCCTAAAAAGCTAAATTTCAATGCTCTTAATTCTATAGATATTTTACAGGTTATAATGTCAAGCTTCTTTTCAGTGTGCATCAAACCAGCTATGACCGTGTCCAATATCAACTTTTAAAGTCACAATGCGACTGTATTTTTCCGGTAAAGCTTCTTCCATTGCTTTCTTAACCAACTTTTCAGCTTCTAACAAAAATTCTTTATGTACCTCAAAGACGAGTTCATCATGGACTTGTAGTATCATCTTGATTCTGGGATTATCTTTAATTTGTTTATGTATATCAATCATAGCAATCTTAATAAGGTCGGCTGCAGTACCCTGGATAGGCATATTTACTGCCACTCTTTCTGCCTCAGCTCTTAATCCCTGATTACTGCTATTTATATTTTTAAGATAGAGTTTCCTGCCAAATAGGGTCTGACAAAATCCATGTAATCTTGCCTCTGCTTTGCAATTATTAATGAAAGCCTGGATGGTGGGAAAACGATGGAAATACTCATCAATGAGTTTCTTCGCTTCCTCTTGAGAAATTCCCAGTTCCCGTGAAAGTTTCTTCTGTCCCATTCCGTAGAGTAAACCAAAATTTATAACTTTTGCTCTTCTTCGTTCTTCATCAGTGACATCGTTTAAGGGTTTTCCTGTAATTAGAGCAGCAGTTTGACGATGGATATCTAAGTCCTGTTTAAAAGAATCTATCAGGACCTGGTCTCCAGACATTAATGCTAACAATCTCAATTCTATCTGGGAGTAATCTGCATCCATAAGTTCCCAATCCGGGTCAGCGGCAATGAAAGCTTTCCGAACCGTCTTACCTAAATCTGTTCTAACTGGTATATTTTGGAGATTTGGATTGGAAGAGGAAAGTCTTCCCGTTGAGGTTACGGTCTGATTAAAAGAAGAGTGTATTTTCCCGGTTCTCGGATTAATTAATTTTGGTAAAGCACTCACATAAGTGGATTCAAGTTTACTTAACATTCGGTATTGCAGAAGTTTCTCAGCAATCTCATATTTTTCTGCCAGCTCTTCCAGAACTGCACTATCGGTGGAATAACCACTTTTGGTCTTCTTCTTAGCAGGTAACTTCTTCTCTTCAAAAAGAACCTTTGCCAGTTGCTGAGTTGAATTAATGTTAAACTCATAACCGGCATAGGCATATATCTCTTCGGTAAGTTTTTCCAGTTCCTGGTTGATATTTTTGGATATCTCTTTCAATACTTCTGTATCAATGCTGACTCCATTTTCTTCCATCTGCTGTAAAACTGGTATTAAAGGGATTTCTATATTTTCATATAGCTCTTTTAAACCTGTGTTTTCCAGCCTTTTCAGATAGATAGGATAGAGCATATAGACTGCCCAGGCATCTTCCGCAGAATAGTCACAAGCTTTTTCTACTTCCAGTAAATCAAAGCTGGGGCAGGCTTTTTTATTAATTAAACTTGAAAAAGTAATCATCTCATACTGAAGTTCCGTAGCAGTACAGGTTTCCAGAGAATATTGATTTGTCCCAGGGTCTAAAAGATAAGCGGCAATCATAGTGTCTCCAATTTTATTATCCCAGTTCCAGCCTTCCTGGTGGAGTACGATCATATCATACTTAATATTATGACCCAGAATCAATTTACCTTGCAAAGCTTCATTTAGTTCACGGAGAGTTTGCTCTTTAGGGAAATTATTATACTCCTTGTGTCCTATAGGTATATACCAGGCTTCATCAGATTTAAAACATAAGGAAATACCAACTAAATCGGCTTGCATTGCATCTTCAGAAGTAGTCTCTGTATCAAGACTTACCAGATTAACCTTCTTCAAATGGTCCAGCAGCTTAGAATAATTTTCTGCTGTTGCCAGTATTGCCTGAAACTTCTTATTTCCCATTTTGGAGGGAACTGTATACTCACTTTCAAATATATCACTCTGTACCAATTTATCCGGTTCTTCTGAAGGAATTGAAATAGCTATTTTCTGCCCATAACGATTATCTATTAATCTCTTCAAAGTATTTATCTCATAGCGAGTGAGAAAATCCTTTGCTTTATGTAATGATTCTGGATTAAATTTTAGAGCTTCAATTCGGGGGATCTCAATAGGAACATTTCTGATTATCATAGCCAACTGTCTGGAAAGATAGGCATTATCTTTACCTTCAATCAGCTTTTGTCGTAATTTTTCCGGAATTTCATCCAGATGAGCATAAATCTCATCCAAATTGGAATATTGCTTGAGTAACTTAACTGCTGTAACTTCTCCAATGCCTCTAACTCCGGGTATATTATCACTGGGGTCTCCTGCTAATGCCAGAAAATCCACAAATTGTTCAGGGAGTATTCCATATTTTTTAACAATTGCTTCTTTATCCAGAGTAATATTCTTCATTGGGTCGTAGATAACTGCCTTATCGTCGACCAGTTGTGCATAATCTTTATCAATAGTAACAAACACTATATCATAATCAGTTTTAAAGTGTTCTGCTAAAGTTGCCAGAACATCATCAGCTTCATAACCGTCTATGGATATTTCTTTTAGACCGATTATCCGAAAAAACTCTTGAACTGGCTCTACCTGTGCCAGCAGAGCATCTGGCATAGGAGGTCTATTAGCTTTATAGGCTTCACTGAGTTCATGTCTGAAAGTGGGTGCTTTACGGTCAAAGCTTATCAATAAATTTTCTGCCTTTTTGGAATCCAGTAAATGCAAGAAGGAATTGACCACACCATATATAGCACTGGTATTTTCACCTTTACTATTTATCAGTGGATTATTAACGAAAGCGTAATAAGAGCGATATAGAAGTGCCGTACCATCTATCAAGTAAAGTTTATCTCGCATTATCTTTGCTCCTTTCTTAAAGTTATTTTCTTTTTTCTTATTCTCTTATCCTGATTAAACTGTCAATATTAAATCACTTATATTAAAATATATATGGATAAAAAAAGGATTTGCAGCTTAATCTTGACAAAATACATAACCATAAATATTTATTAAAGATTGAAATTTAAGATTATCCAAGGAGAAATAATGGCTCTGGTCTTAAAAACTACTAAATTCGTAGAAGCCCAGATTGATACCTTTCTGGATATAGTCAGTGATTCTGCTTTAATTTTCCGTTTTGCTGTGGATGACTATCTCCAAGAAAGGACCTCGCAATTTGAAGAAAGATTGAATCTGATTAGAGAGAATGAAAAGAAGGTGGATGACCTCAGGATAGCAGTAGAACGCTATTTATATGAACGAACACTAATTCCAGAAAATCGGGGTGATGTTCTGGCTATACTGGAAAATACTGATGAGGTTATGGACCATATGAAGGATACTTTGATGCAGTTTTCTATAGAAAATCCGGAAATTCCTTCCGTACTGGATGACCTCTGGCTGCAGACTACCACTGCTTCTACAGCTGCTGTAGAACAACTGGTCTTTGCTGTGCGTTCCTTCTTCCGTGACCTCAGTCAGGTCAATAACTTCATCCATAAGGTCTATTTCTTTGAAAGAGAAGCTGACCAATTAGGAGAAAAACTACGCCGTCAAATCTTTTCTCTGGATATAGACCTTGCCCTTAAGAGTCAGTTACGCTGGTTTGCCATTCATATTGAACAGATTTCTGATTATGCTCAAGCAGTCTGTGATAGGCTTGCTATCTATACTATAAAAAGACAATTATAGATTATCAGCTGATATGGTCTATTTCTATCTTCTGAGTGGGTTATTCATCGGTTGGTCAATGGGAGCCAATGATACCGGTAATATTTTTGGTGCTGCCGTTTCCACCCGTATGATTAAATTCAGTCAAGCTGCCCTGATTGCAGCTATTTTCTATACCTTAGGTGCTTTTCTGGAAGGAAGTGGACCTTCTGGAACTCTCGGAAGATTGGGTTCCATAGATGCTATTGGGGGCGCCTTTACTGTCGCATTAGCTGCTGCTTTAGCTATTGTGGCAATTGTCCGTTTAGGCATTCCAGTTGCCGTTTCTCAAACTATTGTTGGAGCTATAATTGGTTGGAACTACTTTTCTGGACGCATCACCGATTTTAATTCTCTGATTACTATTGCCAGTAGCTGGATTATTGCATTTATTGTCTCTGCTGCAGTTGCTGCTTTATTCTTTTATCTTATGCGAAGGTGGATAAATCGTTCCCGATTACATCTTCTGGAACAGGATATGATTATCCGTTATGCTTTAGTTGTATTTGGAGCTATTGCAGCTTATTTCTTAGGTGCAAACACCATTGCTAATGCCATTGGAGTTTTTGTACCAGTTACTCCTTTTAAAGATTTAACCATAGGTTCTATGTTTTCACTTACTGGAGTTCAACAATTATACCTGGTTGGTGCGCTTTCTGTAGTTTTAGGCATCTACACCTATTCACATAAAGTGATGGGAACTGTAGGGCATGAAATCTATAAACTTTCTCCAGCTATGGCATTAGTAGCTCTTTTAGCTGAGACCTTTGTTCTATTCTTATTTTCTTCTCGTGGATTGCATAATTTACTTCTTTCTATCGGGTTACCAGCTGTTCCCTTAGTTCCTATATCTTCCACCCAAGCTATGGTCGGTGCTGTACTTGGTATAGGTCTGGCTAAGGGAGGAAAAAATATAAAATATAATGTGCTTGGGAAGGTATCTCTTGCGTGGATTGTTGCACCTTTGATGGCTTTCCTTCTTTCCTTTGTTGCTCTTTATATAAGTCAAAATGTGTTTGAACTAGAGGTACGCCTTCCTATAACCTACACAGTAGATAAAGCTGCAGTAAAAGAAATAGAACAACGCGGAATAGATACTAAACATCTATCATTTGTTAACCTACGAACCTTCAAAACAGAAAGAGAGCTCTATAAAGAATTAATGGAAGAAGATTTCTATACACCTGAAGAGGTAAAAATTATTATTAGTATATGTGAAAATTATCCTCTCCTGGTTAATGTGGAACTCCTCAATAAAGGAGGTCTTAATCGTCGTTTTACTGAGGAACAACTCAAAGCTTTATCTGAATTGGATGGTAAAAAATTTAAGCGAAAATGGAATTTAGCTCAAGCTCTATCCGAATACCCTGCCTGGAAATTTATTGAACCACCACAAACAAGAGCTGATGAAGAACATAATGAAGATTTAAAATCAGACTTAGAAATAATTTATAAAGTCTTCTATTTTCCATCGGATAACAATAACCGCTAAAGAACTCAATAAGTTATGAATTTCTTCCAGGGACAGAATCTCACCTTTATTTTGTGTTTCTTTATTGGTTTTATCCTGAAAAAGCTGAAACTCTTACAAAAAGATGATGCTCACATCCTTCTTCGCTTTGTACTTAATGTCTGTATCCCACCTCTAATGATTCTGGCTATTTATCGTGCTACCTTAGCTCTGGATTTACTTTTAGTAGCACTCTGTGCAATGCTGGTGATGGTGATAATTTATTTCATCTCTTCTGCCATAGGGAAAAAGCTGAAAATGGAACCCCAAACATTCGGAAGTTTCCTGGTAGCTACTATGATAATGAACACAGCTTTTGCTCTGCCTTACTTTAAAATTATAGGAAGTGAAGAACTGGCTCGTGCTTCCCTTTTTGATATTGGAAACACTATAATGATTTTTACCTTTGCTTATTATCAGGCAATCAAATATGGGACTTCTGCTACTAAAGAAAAAATCCAGCTCAAAAAATTTCTCACTCTTCCTCCTTTATATGCCATTCTTTTTGCCGTTCTGATTAAAATGTCAAATCTGCAACTATCCAATACGGTTATCTCTTTCCTGGAACTTTTAGGTAATCCTACTGGAATTCTGATGATGGTAGCTCTCGGATTAGCCTGTGAACCAAAGCTAAAACATCTCGGGAAAGCTCTGATTGCTGTAGTATTGAGAATGGGAGTAGGCCTAATTACCGGTTATCTACTAACCCTCATTTTTAGGTTACATGGAACAGCTCAAATCGTGGTTATAATCTGTTCTTCACTGCCTGCAGGTTTTAATACCCTTATCTTGGCTGATAGAGAAGATATGGACCGCGATTTTGCTGCAACCGTGGTCTCTATCTCAACTTTTATTGCTCTATTTACTATACCCTTACTGATTAACTTCTTCTATTAAAATGGGGTGTAGAAGGACTGATACGATATCATCCTGGGTATTTTTTATAAGATTTAAATTGTTATTGCTTTAGTAAAGAAGATTGTACCTCGTTCCACAGACGAAGAAATATTCTGTCACTTTTATCCCTTGAAGGGATTTATATCCCCTGTAATAGAATTTTGAATAGAAAAAAGAAGCTTTATTAGCCCAAAAACCTTGTATCAAAGCTTAGGTCACAGACTATTTTTAGCAGATAGAACTGGAGACTGCTAATTTTTTATTTGCTTTTTCTCTCACTTTCATTATATTAATAGTAGAAATCAATAAATGAAAAAGGAGGTTTAAAATGAAACTAGTACCATCTCGTAGAACTTCAGAGATTAATCCAATGAGCACGATGTTAAATATGTTTGATGAATTTTTCAATCGTGCTTTTGAGGAAGATTTTGAAGAAGAAAATTTCCGGGCTATGCCAATGGATATCATAGAAAGAGATAAAGAATATGAGATTCTGGCTAACCTGCCTGGATTCAAGAAAGACAATGTAAAAATAACGGTTCATGATAATCAGCTTCTGATTGAAGCCAATGTTGAAGAGACAAAGGAAGAAAAGAAAGGAACAATCTACCGCTGCGAACGCTATAGTGGTAACTATCGTCGCAACTTACTTCTTCCTGATAATACTGATGTCTCTAAGATATCGGCTAAAATGGAAGATGGCGTGTTGCATCTGATTATCCCGAAGAAAGAACCAACTCCGCAGAAAGAGATAGTCATTCAATAAACCAGCCTCACAAAGAAAGGGACGCAGGTATTCAAAGCTTGCGTCCTTTTCTTTTTTAATCTCATTTATTTTCTGTCTGGGGAAAACTTTTTTAAGTTGTCCTTGACACAATATAGAGCTATTCAAATTTAGCTTTAAAATAAATTAGGGGAGAAACAAAATGCTGGTTCCTGATGATTTATACTACACAGAAACACACGAATGGGTTAGATTAGATGATGGGATTGCCACTGTAGGCATCACCGATTTTGCTCAAAAAGAATTGGGTGATATTGTCTATCTGGAATTGCCAGAGATTGGAAATAAAGTCTCTGCAGGTGAACCTTGTGGCACTATTGAAGCAGTTAAATCTGCCGAAGATCTGATTAGTCCTGTCAGTGGGGTTATAGAAGAAAAAAATATTGAAGCTGAAGAATCTCCAGAAATCATCAATAAATCACCCTATGAAGAAGGCTGGCTATTCCGGGTTCATCTTTCTAATCTTGAAGAATTGGAAGACTTATTAAGTCCTCGTGACTATACTAAATTAATTGAAGCTTTATGAACGGTGATTAAAAAAAATAAGAATTTTCTCATTATCCTCTCTTCGCCTTCTGGAGGTGGGAAAAGCACAATTCTTAATGAAGTGCGCAAAATAAGACCGGACATAGAATATTCCGTATCTTATACTACCAGACCTCCTCGTGGAGATGAAAAGAATGGAGTGCACTATCATTTTATTGATGAAGAAGAGTTTCTGCGTCGGCGAGAAGAAGGCGATTTCCTGGAAACCGCCCAAGTTTTTGGTCACTGGTATGGCACTTCTATAAGCTTTATTAAAGACCGTTTAGCTGCCCAGCATCATATTATTCTTGATATTGATGTGCAGGGTGCTGCTCAAATTAGCTCTACCAGTATTCCCTATGTTAAAATATTTATTATGCCACCATCTATGAAAATATTACGAGAAAGACTCATTAAAAGAAATACCGATTCACTGCGGGAAATTGAGAAAAGACTGCTTGTCGCCAAGCAGGAAATTAAGTTTATTCCACAGTATGATTATCTCATAGTTAATGATGAACTTTCTGTTGCGGTTGAAGATGTGCTGGCTATTATTCGCGGTGAAGAAAACCGCACTAACCGTTATCCAGAGCCTATTAAAGACTTTCTGGAAGAGGAGTAATAATTATGTATAATCCTAAAATTGACCTGTTTCTTGAAAAAACTGGTATAGACTATCTGTTTTGCCTTCTGGCTAATCTTGAAGCTCAGAGATTAAGTCAGCTTCCAGCTTATGTCAGACAACATTTCCCGGATAAAATTCCTGTTATGGCTATGAATCATGTCGCTGATAATGAAGTTCCCGATTACTTTAAAGAAATAGAAGAAGCCACGCTTAAGATGGCTAAAGAACACTTACCCTATCCTGAAGAAGAAGTGGAACTGGAAGAAGAGACCTACGACGATTCCGGCGAACATATTGAAGAATTAGCCGATTCTACTCATCGTTTCTATAGCGAAGAAGAAGAGGAAGAAGAAGAAATAGAAGAAACAGAGGAAGAGGAAGAAGAATCCTACGAGTTTGAGGATGACTTGGATAACTTTGAGGATGAAGAAGAATAACCGGGTTCTATGATTCCTCGTGAATTAATTCAACATCTGGAACTGCTGAAAAATCTCGGTGTTAAAGAAATCTTTCTGCCTACTTCTCGTAAAGCAGAAATCCTGAAAGAACTAAGTATTAAATATTCTACCTGCACAAAGTGTAAACTTCATACCGGAAGAATCAAATTTGTATATGGGGAAGGTAATCCGGACGCCCTGGCTATGCTTATTGGTGAAGGTCCGGGAGAACAAGAAAATCTAACTGGTCGTCCCTTTGTCGGACCTGCGGGTAATCTTCTTACTAAGATGCTTAAGGCAATTAATCTCTCTCGGGAAGATGTGTATATCTGTAATATCGTGAAATGCAGACCTCCCAATAATCGCAATCCTGAACCGGAAGAAAGGGAAGCCTGTTTACCCTATCTCCTGGAACAAATTGAAATTATACAACCAAAATTAATCCTTATACTCGGATTGGTTGCGGCTCAAACCTTGCTTAATACAAAACTAAGTATGGAAAAACTGCGTCTGACCACTCATAGCTTTAAAGATATTAAAACTTTTGTAACTTACCACCCTTCTGCTTTATTAAGGAATCCGAACTGGAAAAAACCAGCCTGGCAGGACTTACAGCGTTTTCAGGCTGAATATATTAAACTACTTCAATGAATGCTGGTTCTTTATATAAAAAACTTCTACTTTCCTTTTTCCTTTTTCTTTTTCTCTCATCTATTTATGCCGTTATTGCTATCTATGGTGATTCTCAAAGCAATAATGATATTCATAAACAGATAGTTGAAGCTATAATCAAATATCAACCAGACATTACTTTCCATCTGGGAGACTTAACTGCTCAGGGGAAAAAGCAGGAAGAATATGATGAGTTCTTTTCTTGCTGTAAACCCCTTACAGATTTGTGTCCTCTCTATCCAGTTAAGGGCAATCACGATGCTTCTTCTGAATTATTCTTGAAAAACTTCCCTTTCTTAAGCCAAACTTATTACACGGTAGAATATGATAGCTTGCTCTTTATCATTCTGGATAGCACTCTGGAACTTTCACCTCATTCCGAACAATTAAACTGGCTAATTGAGACATTCAATTCTAATCCTTTACAACCTAAGATTATCCTGATGCACCATCCTATATTCAGCAGTGGTTATCATAGTGGAAATGAAGATTGGGCACTTTATCTTCCGGCTCTTTTTGCTTCTCATAAGGTTATTGCCGTTTTTTCTGGACACGACCATAATTATGAACATTTACAATGGAAAAACCTCAACTTTTTTATCTCAGGAGGTGCTGGAGGGTCTCTTCGTCCTTCTCTTTCTCAACATCCCTACAGTAAAATCTTTTGCTCTTCCTATAATTATCTTATTCTTAATCACCAGAAAAATTATTTGATTTGCACTGCTTATAGTTTAGATGGAGATATTATTGATAAGGTAGCCATTTTTCTGGATTTCTGATTAACTTTCAAGCTTTCTTAAAGTGTCTTCAAGACCCAAAACTTCAGAAAATGCTCCTTTTATTTTTAACTCCTTCAAAGTAAATTTATTAGATAATTTATCCTTTTTTTCTATAACTTAATAATAAGATGGAAATTATTCAATTACCTGTCTCTTCCTTGGCTCTTTCTTGGGGAATTCGCTAAGATAGAAGCAAGATGGACTATACAACTACTAAAATGACAAACAAAAGACCCTAATATTAAAAACTTGTTAGTTATATAACGCATGACTTAACGAATACAATGAGAATAAATAATGGATATAAGAAAACTATTAATAATCCAGAAATTCGTTTTATATGAATGAATAAAGGGAAGATTACATTTCCCATTTGATACCACTTCTCATATTTTCCCTTGAGATTATTCAGAACAAATCTTTAAATCTTATACTGCTTCTAATATTTAGATTGACGGAAAATAATATCTATGGTTTTTGGAAATACAGGATTAAGCAAAAAACTTGTTTCATCAGAATATTAAATGTTTAAATATCAAATAATAACAAACTTTAAGGAGATGTACTTATGTTACAAGGTTCCTTTGTGGCTTTAGTAACTCCGTTTAAGCACGGAGAGGTAGATTATGTAGCCTTGGAGAGGCTAATAGATTTTCATTTAGAGAAAGGGACAGATGGTATTGTCCTCTTAGGGACTACGGCAGAAGCTTCCAGTCTGGCATCGGATGAAAGAGAAGCATTGCTTTTATTTGCGATGCAGAGGATAAATCATCGAGTTCCGGTAATCATTGGCACTGGAAGCAATAATTTTAACCATACTCTGGCAGATACCAAGCAGGCTCAGGAATTGGGAGCAGATTATGCTCTGATAATAACCCCCTATTATGTGAAGCCTACTCAGAAAGGTATGGAAGAATATTTTCTGGCTATTGCTGAGAAAACTAACATTCCTATAGTTATTTATAATGTTCCAGGAAGGACGGGAGTAAATATTTCATCTACTACAGTGGTAAAACTTGCCCGTGAATGTTCTCAGATTGCGGGAATAAAGGAAGCAAGTGGTAATTTAATCCAGGCAACGGAAATAGTTCGTGATGCACCTGAAGGTTTTGCTCTGTTAAGTGGCGAAGATGCAATGAACTTTCCTTTAATGGCAATTGGTGGCAAGGGTTGTATCTCAGTTACAGCAAATATTATTCCCCAAGAGATGAGTGAGCATATACATACTTGTTTAAATGGCGATTTTATTACTGCTGCAAAACAGCATCAGCATCTATTAAAGTTACATCAAACTATGTTTATAGAGACCAATCCTATTCCAGTGAAGGAAGCATTGCATATGATGGGAATGCTGGAATTAGAATTCCGTTTACCTATGTGTCCCTTGATGGATAACAATAGAGAGATTTTACATAATGTTTTAAGTGAATATAAACTTATTTAGGAGAATATAATGAAAAAGCAGGTGGAAAAATACGGTTTTAAACTGCTTGAGACTCGTGAGATAAAAGAAATCTCAGCAACCGCCTATTACTATGAACATAAGAAGAGTGGAGCCCATTTCCTCAATGTTAAATGTGAGGATAATAACAAAGTTTTCTGCGTAACTTTTAAAACTGTACCTCAGGATAATACCGGATGTCCACATATAATGGAGCATTCTGTTTTAAATGGCTCAAAGAATTTTCCTGCAAAATCCACTTTTATGGAGTTGATAAAAGGGTCGTTGCACACTTTCATCAATGCAATGACAGATTCGGATATGACTCTTTATCCTGTAGCCAGCACCAACGAGAAGGATTTCTATAATCTTTCCAGAGTTTATATGGACGCAGTTTTTTTCCCTAAAATCTATGAGCAACCGCATATTCTTCGTCAGGAAGGCTGGCATTATGATATCAAAGACCCTGAAGATGAACTTAAGATTATTGGTGTGGTCTATAATGAGATGAAGGGAGCATATTCTTCTCCAGATAACTTGATTGAATTGAACAATCAGATTGCTCAATTTCCCGATTCGCCTTATAAATATGATTCTGGGGGAAATCCTAAGGAAATTCCTCAACTCACTTATGAAGCTTTTATCAACTTTCATAAAAAGCACTACCATCCTTCCAATTCCTATATCTTTCTTTATGGAGATGCCGATGAAAATGAAATAATGGAAATGATGGATAAGGAATATCTCTCGCAATTTAATAAAGAGGTGGAACCGGTGGAAGTGCCTTTCCAGAAACCTTTTACCCGAACCAAGAAACTGGAAGTGGAATATCCCGTTGAAGAAGGGAAAGATATAAGTGAACAATATCATCTAAGTTTGAATTTTACTTATGGTAAAAATCCTGATTTAATAACCGTCTCTGCCATAAATGCTTTGATGGATATCCTGATGAGTACACCTGCTTCTCCTTTAAAAAGAGCCATTTTGGAATCAGGTTTAGCTCATGATGTGAGAGTTTCTTTAAATATCGGCATTTTACAGCCTACTTTCAGTTTAATCTGCAAAGAAGTTAAAAAAGAAAATATCCCTCTTCTGGTTCAGCTTATCACCGATGAGTTGAATCGTCTGGTTAAGGAAGGGATTGATAAAAAACTCATTGAAGCAGTTCTCAATCGTAGAGAGTTTTTCCTAAGAGAAGGTCCCAGTGGTAATTTCCCTAAGGGCCTTTATTATGCTTTCAATATTTACCATCACTGGATACATGGTGGTAATCCCATAGACGCTCTGGCATTTGAAGATATTCTGAAAGAATTGAGAAGAGGTCTCACTGAGCCCTATTATGAAGAATTGATTAAGAAATCAATGCTTAAGAATCATCATAGCAGCCAGATAACCTATGTTCCTGTTCCGGGACTGGCTAATAAATGGGAGCAAGAGATAAGAGAAAAACTGGCGGAAGAGAAAAACAAATTGAGTGAAGCTGTGCTAAATAAACTGATAGAAGAGACCAGAGAATTTCAACAATGGCAACTACAACAACCAACTCCTGAAGAGCTTGCCCGAATTCCTTTCCTCACGCTTGAAGACATAAATCCTGAAGCAGAAGCCTATTCACTGGAAATAGAAAAACTCGGAACTAAAACTATCCTTACTCATCCTTTAAAAACTAATGGAATTGTCTATCTCAAAGCTTATTTTGACCTTGACCATTCTTCCGAAGAAGACCTTCCCTGGCTTGCGCTATATGCTTCTCTTATGGGAATGGTGAGTAGTAAAAATTATGATTACATAGACCTTTCCAACGAAATATACAGTCATACTGGTGATTTGAATTTAAAGTTAAATATCAGACCCAGTTATCAGGACCCAGATATCATTCTGCTCAAGTTCCTACTTAGTGGAAAAGCACTCTATCATAAGACAGAAAAACTTATTGAACTGGCAAAAGAATTTGCTTTCTATCCTCTTTTTGATGACTATGATAGATTGAAACTACTCATCCGGGAAGCAAAAGCCAAACTCCAAACCAGATTATTTTATTTTGCCGAAAGTATCGCAACTAACCGACTTTTTGCTCCTTCCAGCCAATTACATCATTTTCTTGATCTTACCAGTGGTCTGGATTATTATCGTTTTCTCAGTAACTTAGATAAAAAATTAGAACAGGATATAGAAATTATTGCTCATAAACTTGAACAGATACGAGATACTTACTTCTTACAGAATAATCTCTTAATAAGTATCACTGCAGAAGAAGAAGCCATAAAAGATACCATTAATGGATTAAATCCATTTCTTGATGCCATTTCTGATAAAGAGTTCCCACCTGTTGAACGATATTTTCATCCTAAAGAACTCAATGAAGGTATTATTGCTCCCATTCAGGTGCAGTACTGTGCCAAAGGTGGTAATTTCTTCCGTAAAGGTTATTCTTATTCTGGAAAATTGAGAGTCCTTACTAATATTCTCAATAGCGATTACCTGTATCGTGAACTCCGTGAAAAAGGTGGCGCTTATGGAGCCTGGTCAGGGTTTACCTTGAATGGCTATATGTATTTTGTTTCCTATAGAGACCCCAATCTTCAAAGAACTCTGGAGGTTTATGATCAGACTTCTGAATTCTTGCGTAATTTTGAATGCAGTAAGCGGGATATGGAAAGGTATATCATTGGTGATATCTCCAATCTGGATTATCCTAAAACTCCTGAAGGAAAGGGTGCTCAATCAGATGATGATTATATCACTGGTTTTACCCAGGAAGATAGACAACAGATTAGGGATGAGGTACTTTCCACCAGATTGGAAGATATTCGTCAATATGCAGATATGATTGAAGAAGTGATGAGTATGAATCATTACTGCGTGGTAGGAAATGAGGCAAAACTAAAAGCAGCCAGCGAACTATTTGATAGATTAACCCCACTTTTATCTTAAAACTATGAAACCCAAGGACAAGAAAATCCTCAAACCACATCGTCCAGCAAGGTTAAAAAATACACGCTTGCTGGACCTTGAGGTATTGGATGAATTGCCCGATAATATAAAGTTTAAAGCAAAAAGAACTCCCGAAAAAGTTGCTGAAACCTACAAAAAAGATATGCAATTAATTTCAGGGCGTATACTGGAAATTAAAAGTAACTATCAATATACTATTGAAGCTGATAATAAAACCTTTACGGCAACTCTTTCGGGAAGATTAAAGCAATTCGCTTTTCATAGTAAGTCCATAGTAGCCGTAGGTGATTATGTGGAACTGGATATCGTAGCTGAACCACCAAGAATTGAAAATATCCTTCCGCGTAAGAATACTTTAACTCGTTATCTGGGTTCTAATTTCCAAAGACCTACCATCTTAGCTGCTAATATTGACCAGGTAATAGTTACTTCCTCCTGGAGAAAACCAATGATTAAACCAGGATTGATAGACCGCTATCTCTGTCTTGCTGCTCTGGATAATATTGATGCTATCATCATTATCAATAAAGTTGACCTCTGTGAAGACCGGGAAAAATTAGAAGAAACGGTATCTTACTACAAAAACGTAGGTTATACTCTTCTATATACCTCTGCTCTTACGGGTGAAGGGATAGATGAACTTTATGAACTGTTAAAAAATCGCGATAGTGTCTTCTCCGGTCAATCCGGAACAGGGAAAAGTTCTATTATTAACAGACTGGAACCTTCACTGAATCTTCCAACCGCTGAGGTCAGTGATTACAATGAAAAAGGAAAACATACCACCACCAGCACTATTCTGATTCCTTGGAGTTTTGGAGGTCATCTGCTGGATACACCTGGAATTAAAACAGTGAATCTTGCTAAAGATACTAAGTCTCAAATTCCCCGAGTCTTTCCAGGTTTTGCAACTCTGGCACCTTTATGTTATTTCAATGATTGCACTCATACTCATGAAGAGCATTGTGCTGTCCTTTCTGCTCTGGAAGAAGGGAAGATTCCTACTAATCGTTATCTTTCCTATGTTAGTCTATTGAATTCCTTATAATGAAAAACTTCGTAATCTACATCAATCAAGCTTATAAAGATAAAACTGCTATTTATGATTTGCTGGAAGAACTTAAAAGTGAAGACCACTTGAACTTTTATGGCATTCCTTCTCAGCAAGAGATTCTTCCTCCAGATATTCATATCCTGGAAAGCGATAAAACTCCTAAAATAGATTGTGTGCTCGTATTTGGTGGTGATGGAACTATTCTCAGAGCTAAAAATATCGCTCTTAGGACAAAAGCTCCTATTTTAGGAATTAATATAGGCTATCTTGGTTTTCTTTCGGAAACTACCTTAGGCGAATTAAAATCTTCTCTTAGAGACCTCTTGAACAAAAAATATCGCTTGCAGGAAAGAATGCTTATACAATGTCAGTTAAGGAGAAATGGCTCTATTATTTATAAAGATTTGGCTTTAAATGATGCTGTTGCCTGTAAAGCTGAAATGCCAAAACTTATTGGAGTACGCATCTTTAACAATAGAAGATTCGTTTTTGACACACGATGTGATGGTGTAATTGTCAGCACTCCTACAGGTTCAACTGCTTATTCCCTGGCTGCTGGAGGTCCAATTTTATCTCCAGAAATGAAAGCTATGGTATTAAGTCCATTAAATCCCCATCTTTTAACTGTTCGTCCTATGGTTTTCCCTTCCACTGACCATATCTTATTGCGTATCCATAATCTGGAAGCACCAGCTACTCTTCAAATAGATGGAGTTAATTGTAGTCCCATAGAAGAAAATGATGAAGTAGCTATCACTGCTGCAAAGCAGACAGTACAGTTTGTTAAACTTTCTAATCGCACTTTTTATCAAATTCTTAGACGCAAGATGCACTTGGGAAAATAGATGCTGACCGAGCTTTATATCCAAAACTATCTCTTTGTTCCCCAAGAAAGAATAGAATTTGGACCGGGTATGACGGTCTTAACGGGAGAAACTGGAGCAGGGAAATCCATATTAGTTGGTGCTATTGCTTTAATTTTTGGGGATAACTCTACCGCTTTAGAACCTTATGATGAAACCAAACCTATCTATCTGGAAGCTACCTTTGATATTTCTCATAATTCAGAAGTACAAAGCTTTTTACAGCAACAGGGGCAGGAGATAGATTCTGAACTTACCCTAGCTCGGGAAATTAAACCAGCAGGGAAATCCACTTATTTTCTTAATGGCCGCAAGGTATCAGCCTCTCTTTTGCGTGAATTAAAACCTCTAATGATTGATTTTCACCATCAGCGTGACCAGCAAAGATTACTGTCTAATGCCTATCAGCTTCAATTATTAGACCTTTATGCCCAAAATTCCTCTCTTAAAAAAGAATATGCTCAAATCTATCACTCGCTGAAATCTGCCTTGAAAGAGCTGGAAAAACTAAAAGAAGAAGAAGAGAAAAATCGTCAGCTAAAGGAACTGTATCAGTATCAGTTTAATGAGCTGGAAAAGGCTAACCTTAAAATGGGAGAGGATGAGGAATTGCAGAAAGAATTTGAACTACTGAGTAATGCACAGGAGCTAATTGAAACTGCTTCTTCTGCCTATTTCACTCTTTATGAAAGTGAAGACAGTATTCATTCTCGTTTGGCTCAGGTTATTAATAGCCTTAGCTCCTACAGCTCTATTTATCCCCGGATTGCTCCAATTCTGGAAAATTTAAAGGATTGTTTGGAACAAATTTCTGCCTCTGCTTCAGATTTGAATGATATCAGTCAAAGTATAAATCTTAATCCGCAAAGACTTCAAGAAATTCAACTTCGTCTGGATGAAATAAATAGCCTGCTCTATAAACATCGTGCAAAAAATATCGCTGAACTGATTGAACTTTTCCAGCAAAGAGAGGGTCAAATCAATGCGATGGAAGACCTCAGTGCAACTATTAAAGTTTTGGAGAATAGCATTCAGCAAGATTATGAAAACCTTAAAGAGCTGGGAGAAAAACTTACAAAATCTCGTCAAAAAGCTGCAGATTCCCTGGCTAAAGAACTGCAAGAAAATATCCGTCTTCTTTCTATTCCTGATGCTCTATTCAAAATAAATATTGACAAAAAGACAATTGAGAATATGTTATTAGAACAATATCTAAGTGTATGCAGTGATGAAGGAGAAGATAACTGTCAATTTCTCTTCAGTGCTAATCGGGGAACTGACTTAAAACCTCTTTCTGCAGTCGCTTCAGGTGGCGAACTTTCACGTATATTACTGGCTATTAAAAAGGTATTGTCGGAAAGAATGGAAGAAAAACTTATTATTCTGGATGAGATTGATGCGGGAATTGGTGGTAAAACTGCCGATTATGTCGCTCAGTTTATTTATCAGTTAGCACAGCATCATCGCATTATTTGTATTACACATCTGGCTCAAATTGCTGCTATTGCCAATGAACAACTGGCTTTGCAGAAAGTGCCAGCTAAGCATAAAAATGTTATCCGTATTATTTCCCTTGAACCACAACAAAGAAAGCAAGAACTTGCCAGAATGTTGGCTGGTGATATTTCCGAAATTTCTTTAAAACATGCTGAAGAATTAATGACTAAATATAAATGAGGTTATAATGGCAAAAATTTCCAGTACTGCCCGCAAGAGAATTAAAGGTATAGCTATAATTATTATTTTTCTTTCGCTCGGATGGGCAATTTTTTCTGCAATGGAGCAAAAGGATAGTGGTCCTAATTTAAATGAAATCTTCAAAAAGTCAAATAAGACCTTTGAAGAAACTCATGCCATTAAAAAAGCTAAAATTAGAATCAGCAGTCCCAATATCGCTAATGCTCTTCAACAGATGGATGCTATTGTCCATTCCTATGCTGTGGATACACCTCTATTGAAATCCCGGGAAAGCTCCTATGGTGAATTTATCTTTAAAGTAGATAGTTATAAAATGTCCGAATTAACACAAAAACTTGCTTCTCTGGGCAATATTGAACAGCAAATAGAAGTTGCCGATACCTCACTGGTGAATAAATCCTTAGCTACTGAAGAAGAAATCCTCAAATCTAAAAGAAAAGAACTGGCAGACCTGGAAGCAGCAGGAAATATATATGGCTCACTTGCTGACTATAAAAATAGATTGATTACTGAAATTCGTGTTCAGGAAGATAGAGTTAAAGCACTTCGTCAATCTGATATTACATTACTTTATGTACAACTTATTCCATCTGTGGTTAGTAATCAATTTTCTTGGGCTAAAACCTTTGCTTTAAATTTCGTTAAAGCTCTCGTGATTTTAGTGGTTGGAGTAGTAGTGCTCTATTATATATTAAGATTGATAGCTTATATCCTTTCGCTGTTCGGAGTTAAAGGATTTAGTGCCAGTACCTTAGGTAGTAGTTATCGCTATGGTGATTACTATAACCGATATGATTCCCGTTATGGTTACGGGAGACACAGACGTAAGGTTAAACGTATTTACAAAGATGGCAGAACGAGCGATCAATCTGGAAATAAGGAAGAAACTAAGGATGAACCTAAAACCTGAAGGAGGTAGCTAAATGCAACCGTGGCAAATCTGGATTATTCTGGGAATAATCTTTACTATAATTGAAATATTTGACCCAGCTTTCTTTTTTGTTGCTTTAGGTATTGCTGCTCTCATTACTGGTTTATTGAGTCTTTTCTATATTGTAGGCAGTAATGTTCTGCTACAAATTATTATATTCGCTGTTCTTAGCTTTATCTGCTTCCTTCTTACACGCAAAATTGGGAAAAAAATACTCCAGTTTCCTACAGCAGAAACCAATATTTATGCTCTTAAAGGGAAAACAGGTTTTGTCACAAAAGCCATTCCTCAGGATGGAAAAGGTTATGTGAAAGTAGGGGGAGAAGAATGGTCAGCTATCTCTGAAGATGGTTCTCCTATTGAGGAAAATACTAAGGTTATTGTTCTGGGCGTGGAAGGTAATAAACTGATTGTTAAAAAAGCTCAATAAAGAATTTTCTAACTAATCACCTAACTAATTATATCCTAATAGATTAGATTGTGAAGATAGCATTCAATAAAAATGATACCTTGGTAAATCTATAAGTATTTATATAAATAGTACCCTTTTAATAATTGTATCAGATTCAAAATAACAAAAGAATATATTATAAATTATTTCAAGAATAAAAGGATATAGCATTCTTCTCTCGTAGCAGATTTTCTGAATGCTCTTAATAATTAACTTATTATTGAAGGATTTTCCGAAACAACGGAAATTTTAACATTTTCTCTTCCTTATAACTAATTGGGAAACAATGAGATACCAGATATTTAAAAATAATTTCTAACAAATAACAAATCACATAATTATCAACAATCTTTATAATTTTTACCTTTCATCTTGACCCTGAATTTATCCTATCTCTCCCTTAGCTCTTTGTTGCCTAAGTCGCTAAGAGAGAGCTAATTAGGAGTCAAGGGACAGATAAGTGCTCTAATTAATTGTCTATGTTGGTGTTATCGTTTTTTCAGGAGAAGTTATCGCAGTTTAATAAAATCAAATTGATTATATAAGTGATAAATATACTCTAAAAGGTATATTATAAACTGAATGACTTTAATTTACGAGAATAATTGATGAATATATGGAACATTAAAATTCTGTGCTTAATCTAATGAAGAAATTGAGTCCTGGACCAGGGTATCCATACTCTGTCTCGTAATAGGTATCAAAAATATTTTCTAAACCTACGGCGAGACTGAACTTTTTGAATTTATAGGACAAGCCTATATTGTGCAACCAGTAAGAAGAAAGGATATGATAATTATTTAATTTATCCTGACTAAAACGGTTATCATTATAGCTACAGGTATATCTAAGTTTTAATTTCCAGGGCAAAGATAAATTCTGAGTAAAGTTAGCTTGATGATGTGGAGTTTCAGTTAGTTCGTAATTCTCAGTTCCTTCCCACCAGATATATGAATAGGCAAGCTCACTTTCCCACCAGGCAAATGGTTTGAACATAAGACTGTATTCTGTGCCAGCAGAATGCACTTTATAAATATTTTGGTATGTATCTCCCTGTCTATCAATTAGATTTCGTGTATTATTATAAAATAAGCTTAACTGATTGCTAAAAATTATATTTCCTGCTTTAATTTTCTGTTGATGACTGATTTCACATTTGATAGCGTTTTGAGGTTTAAGGTTCGGGTTACCATTTTCCGCGGAAAATAGCTGACGCATTGTTGGAAAAGAGATGTTATTCCCAATGGAAATAGTACTTTTACTCAGCTCATTCCATTTAAAATTGAAAGCTGCAGAAGGTTCAGGGAAAAAACTGAGTGAACTCTTCACATCGCAATGATGACTGCTTGCCCCCAAACCAGCGAGGAAATTAACTTTATTATTCAGCTGGTATTTCCACTGGCAGAAGGCGTTATAAATATTTAACCAGTGAGGAGTCCACTGAAGATAGTTTCCATTGTCTTTTCTGGTGCTATGCATAGATTCCAATCTAAAGCCAAAATTAAAAGTATTCCAAGCATCGGGAACCCATTCCATCCTTGGATTAAAACCCAGAGTATAGTAACGCATATGGCTATCCAGAATAAGATACTGGTGAGAAGCATCACTGTATTCCCTATAAATGTCCTGACCTCCATCGTAATAAAGATGAGAACTTAACTTTAAGAATTCATTGAGAATATCTACATATTCCAAAGTTGTCCAGTAGTGCATCCAATCTGTATATTGACGGTAATCCAGAGTATAGATGGATGAAGGAATAAGCTTTTCCGGCACATAAGTGAAACCAGCAGAAGCTCCTACCTGTCTGAAAGGATTGAACTCATAGTCCAAACGAGTCTGAAAATCATATTGAGTCTTCAAACTGTGATTTCGCACTCCTCCATTTTCAAAGGGGGTAGGAGTGAAATCTTTTGGTAATACGATGCCTTCATTATGTTCTCGTGCCAGACTAACTCTATAACCAAAGTTTTTAAGCTTGTGATCTGAACTAATCTCCAGCCTATTAGCATTGTTTCTTTTAGCTAATAGATTGAGTTTTAACCAGCTATCTTTGCCCGGGTCAGAAGTGATAATATTGACTACTCCGCCCATAGTGTTCGTTCCATAAATGGCTGCACTGGGACCTTTAATAATATGGATTTCTTTTATGTCGGAAGGAGAAAATTGATGTAAGTCAATATTTCCGAAATAACCACTATTAAGTGGACGACCATCCACCAGAATTTTCACTTCATTACTTCGGAAACCCCGAATGCGTAGATTGCTCTCATCTTTTGTGCCAGTTGTATTTGTCACTCCTGCAATATCCTGCAATCCTTCATAAAGATTGAGAGCAGCAATCCCCTTTTGTTCTATATAATCAATAATATGAAGAGCTCCGATGGCATCCTCTGGTTTATCTGCTATAACTCTCACGGTCGGGAGTAGATATGTCTTCTTAACCAGAGAATCCACCGGAGCCTGATTTGTTGCTATCTCTGCAAAACAATTCAGAGATAATAGAAGTATTAATAAAAGGGAAAGATATCTGGGCAAGTTTACTTTTCCGTCACCATTTCCGTGCTTTCAAAACCACTTAAATCGCTGGGTATGGTAAAAGTCAAATCTGCTTTTTCTTGAGGTGCCAGGGCAAAATCAAAATTCTGGGCAGAAGTAGCACCATAAACATTGATTTTTGCCAGTTTTTTGAATTTTTTCATATTACCCGGAAGAGTGGAATTGAAATTGGGGAAAGTTGTAACCTCTGAATTTAATAAATAATAACCATCGTTAATTAGCTCAGGTTGATAGTTCTTACTGTATCCATCCACAGCTACAAAAGCTACAGAATCATAAGCAGCAATACCCTGAAGCAAGTCACTAAGCTTGATGGCATCTTCGGCTGTGCCTGACCAGTTATCTACCGTATAAGTGCTCAGTCCGCGCAATTCAATCAGTTTAGAACCTCTATTACCAGCATCTACATCCACCTTACGATAGAGACGAAACAATCCTGCATTTCTAACTTTAAAAGCAGAAGGCAGCCCCATTCCAGGAAACCAGGTTCTATGGTCGTCATTGGGAACATAGTATCCTTGCGAAAAAGTTTCCCAGGGCAAGTCATAACCTGCATAAGCACTTTGACGAGGACTGAATCCATCAGTTGAACTGACGATTTCATAAGCAAATAAAGAACGGTATTCCAAATCTGCTTCTGCCTGAGTGTCAATATGAATACGCACGGTATCGGGATTGATAAACTGGTCAAGTTTGTAACCAAGAATCTTGACCTCTGAGGGATTGTCTTTTTCACTGCAAGCAGTAAATGCTAAGAGCAGTAAAAGAACCAATAAATAAATCAGCTTCTTCATTTATCCTCCTAAAAGCTGTAAAAGAGGGGAGATTTAATTGCTCTCCCGCCTTTCCAAAATGGGAGGCATAACCGTTTCCAGTTATACCCTGTCGGTGTTTAATCCTGCTTTTTGAGTTTAGATTCAAACACTCGGCGTGCTTCTTTTTTATGATACAAGTCCTTATTGTCAAGAAAAATTAAGGACTGAAATAATTAATAAGTCAATAAGATTTAAAAAAGAAAGTACTTAAAAGACCAAGACTCAAGGTATTTTTATTGACAAGAAAAGCTATCTTAGATGTTAGGATAGAGCAGTTAAATAAGTTAAACCGCCTGAACATATAACATTATTCTTGATAGATACCAAAGCTGAGAGAATAAGTTCTAAGGAATTTTAAAGTTGAATTCTATCAGATTATATAAAATAGGATTTTTAGCGGATTTACTTTTATTAGTTCTTTCAAAGTTTATAAATAAATGAGGTTATATTGAGATGTTAACCGTAAAGAACCTTTCCCGTAGTTTTGGGGATATTAAGGCAGTACAGAATATAAGTTTTACTGCAGATAAAGGGGAAATTGTAGGTTTTCTCGGTCCTAATGGAGCAGGGAAAACAACTACTCTCCGGATGATGGTGGGATATCTGCAACCTGATAGTGGAACCATTGAGCTGGATGGAGAAAATGTGTTTGATAACCCTCTTGCAGCCAGTGCTCGTATAGGTTATCTTCCTGAACTTAATCCTCTTTATAATGAAATGACCGTGGAAGAATTTCTAAGATTTATCGCTGCTCTGCGTAAAATGAAAGAACCATATCTTTCCGAGAGATTGGAGTTTGTTAGAGATAATTGTGGTTTGGATGAAGTCTGGAAACAGAAAATAGGCACTCTTTCTAAGGGTTATCGTCAACGCACTGGTCTCGCTCAAGCTATAATTCATAATCCGGACCTACTTATTTTGGATGAACCAACCAGTGGACTTGACCCCAATCAAATTCTGGAAATTCGGGAATTGATACGTGAACTGGGAGAAAATAAAACCGTTATCCTTTCCAGTCATATTATGCAAGAAGTACAGGCTCTTTGTTCCCGGGTAATTATTATCCATAAAGGACAAATCATTGTTGATGATAGCATAGAGAATCTCAGTTCTTATATTTCAGAGACCACTCAGATAGTTCTTGAACTGGAAGCAGAAAATCCAGATTTTCAACCCTGGCTGGAACAATATCCTCAAGTTCAGCTAACTGACATAGAACCTAAAGATGACCATTTAGCGTTCAAGTTCACCATACCCATAGAGATGGATCTTCGTAAGGAATTATCTGCTTTTGTATCAGAGCAGGGCTGGTATCTTATCAGTATGTATAGAGAAACTCAAAGTCTGGAAGAAATTTTCCATTTACTCACCTCAGAGGAACCTTTCTATACTGAAGAAGAAGAAGAAAAAGAGGAAGAAGAGGAAGTTATAGAAGGGGAAGAAATTTCTTCAGAAGAAGTTAATGAGTCTGAAGCAGAACCAGAAGAAGAGACAATATCTTTAAGGGAAACTGAAGAAAAGGCTCAAGAAGAATCTTCAACTAAGGAGCAAAAATGAACCCTGCATTAACTATAGCTAATAAAGAATACTCTCTGGCAAATCGTTCCTTAAGCACTTATATCATTTATGGGGTTTATCTTCTGGCTTGTGGCATCTGGTTTGCTCTTAATGCACTTAAAATCGGAGCGGCAGATATGCGAGGTATCTTTGGTGTTATGCATACCCTGTTCTTATTCTTTATTCCTGCTTTAACTATGGGAAGCATTGCTAAAGAACGAAGCACTGGTACTCTGGAGCTTATCAGTACTTTACCCATCAAGCTGGGTCACATCGTTTGGGGCAAGTTTTTAGGTGTTTTATTCCAGTTAGTCACCGTCTTGCTTTTTACTCTTGTTTTTGTATTATTAATTAGTCTTTTTGGTATAGGGGTAGAGTATGGAGCTATCTTTACTGGTTATCTTGGTTTGTTATTTGCTGGAGCGGCTTTTATAGCCATAGGAATGTTTGCCAGCAGTCTAACAGATAATCAAGTTCTGGCTTTCATTATAGCATTTGCCATCTCAGGTGCCCTGTTTATCATTGGTCGCATAGGAAATTTAATCCCTCTGAAACTTTTTGCCACAATTGAATACTTTGGTTTTGATTATCATCTGGAAAGCTTCCTGAAAGGGGTGATTGATAGTAGAGACCTAATCTGGTTTGCTGCCGTGACCATAATCTTTATCCTTTTAGCTCAATTCCGTCTTCAGGCTCAAAACCTTAGTCAGGAGCGATAAAATGAACACACGCAATCAAATCATAACATCCTATATCATCAAAATCCTGATTGTTGTGCTGGTAGTAATTATCTCCAGTTTCCTTTATTTCCGAATTGACCTGAGTAAAAGTAAGTCCTACACTCTGGGCAAAGCAACTAAAGAGACCCTTCATTCTTTAAAAGATAAAGTTATAGTTAAGGTTTTTGCATCACAGGATTTACCACAGGAATTGAGCACTATAAACCGTAGCTTAAAAGATATGCTGGAAGAATTTGCCCGTAATTCCCATAACAAGTTTAGTTTTGAATATGTTAGAGCCAGCAATAATAAAGAACTGATTGAACAGGCAAAAGATTATGATATTCCAGCCTATTCTTTTACTGCCTATGAGGATGAAAAACTTGTTACTAAACAGGTGGTCTTTGGCTTGTATCTGGAAAGTGCCGGAAAATCTTCCTCTATGTATCTAAGACCTGGTATGGAACAAATGATGGAATATCAGCTCTTGAAACAAATTAATAAACTGCATCCAGATAATTTACCGGAACTAACCGTCTTTATGGATTCTCTTAGTATGGTTCATCAATATACAAATTATTCAGATGCCTTAGCTACCTTTTTCCTTGAATTGATGGATAACTATAGAATCACCTATACTGACCTTAACACCCGTCCTAAGCATACCCCTGTTATGCTATGTTTAGGAACTATTGATACTTTGAGCACTAAACAACTCTACTATCTTGATCAATATCTGATGCAAAACGGAAATATAGTTATGACTCAGGATCGTGCTCTGATGTTTTTATCTGAGCGTGGTTCAGCTCTGGCTCTTCTGGATGGACCTATATTTAGGCTTCTGGAACATTATGGAATTCGTATAGAACCCAATATTGTGCTGGATATGGAATGTGAATATGGTAGAGGAAGTGGTTTAGGAACTATAGTCCCCTATCCTTTTATTCCAAGATTACGTCCTAATCCTAAATTTCCCTATACTGCTGGTTTTCCAGTTATCACCATGAATATTGCTTCTGAAATTAATCCCGTACCAGATGCTAAAATTAAGTTTGAAAAAGTGCTCCAAACCTCTAATCATTCCAATGTTTTAATAGGACCAGATTTTAGAGTGGATATAGCTGTCCAAAAAGGTTTGGATCCTGGTTATCTCAGTCAACCACCCAAAACAGTTGCTGCTGAGGTGTCAGGTACTTTTCATAGTTTTTTCCATGTAGCACTGGATGACAGTACCTTCTATAATTCCACGGATAAATCAAAGATTATCCTATTTGCGGATAGCGAATTTCCCTTGGAATTTAGTGCAGGAGCATTTATTGTTCTTAATGCCGTAGATTATCTTTTAGGTAGGAACGATATGATAAAAATCCGTTCACCCAGAGATATCTATAATGAACTCAGCGCAGAAGTTTATATGCAAAAACACCAGATGCAACCTGCTGAACAAGAAAAGACTATTTCTATTTTAAATAGATATTTTCGGCTGACCGCTATTTTCTTGCCTGTTCTTCTTTTGGCACTCTTTGGCATTATTCAAGCTTCAAGACACGCAGCGAAGATTAAATATGAAGAAAAATAAGATTATCCTTTTAATCGTCTTTCTTGCTTTGCTGGCAGTGGCTATCTATCTGCTAACTTCTCGTCAGAAAAAAGAAACCCTAAAGCCTATATTTCCAGCTGATTCTACAGCTATTGCCAAGATTGAGATTGCCAATCCTGATACCAGTATCACTTTTTCTAAGATAAATAATCACTGGACGATAACCTATCCTATTAAATGGGATGTGGATGAAGACCGTTTCAAGATGTTCTGGAACGAAGTGCTAAAAGAGAAATATTCCACTGAACCCGTTGCTTCTGGCAAAGCAGAGCTTGTTCAATATGAATTAAAAGATTCCACCGCACTTAAAATCAAGGTCTATGATAGTAAGAATAAACTTCTTAAAGAGGTGTGGTTCTCCGATTTAGGTAATCCTGCAGATTATTTCTGTTTTAAAGGTGATAATAATGTCTACCAGATAAAACGAAAAGTCTGCTTAAATTATCAACCAAATTTAGATTCCTGGCGTTCTCCTTATGCACTTAGAATATTCCCTGAACAATTATATGCTATTGAAGTTAAGCATACCAAAAACAGCTATCAATTGACTCGTAACGGAAATATCTGGCACTATAAAGATAGTAAGGAGGATTTTGATATCCCTCCTGGAAATGTCACTATGGGCAAGATATTAAATGCACTTTCAAGATTAGGTTCGGGCACAATTATGTCTCTTGATAAAGCTCCAGAATTGGGGAGTTCTGCTTGTTCTGTTAAACTTTTATTAACTGATAATTCCACTATCCTGATTGAATTTTATCCTGGAGAAAAGAATTACTTTATGACTATTGACCTCTATCCAGACCTGGTCTTTGAAGTGCCATTTGACACCTATTTCCGTTTTACAAGATTTGCCGCTACTTTCCGTGCTCAAGAAGGTGATCCGGAGGAACTTTTACGCTAAATATCATCCATTGTCTCCAATTGAATGAGAATCTCTATGCTGAAATCATATCTATCTGGGATAAAACAGGTATCAGTAATCCTGAACGTGCCGATAGTTTTGATTCTATCCAGAGAACTTTAGAACATGGAGGTATTCTTCTTCTTGCTTATATGGAAGCTATCTTAGTGGGAACTATATGGTTAACTAATGATTACCGTAGATTATATATTCACCATATGGCAGTTTTACCAGAGTTCCAGAAGCAAGGGATAGGTCGCTCTTTATTACAAGAAGCAATTCAAATAGCTGATAAACAAGGTCTTCAAGCCAAGTTAGAAGTTCACTCTGATAATGCTGCTGCCTTGAATCTTTATCGTTCTATGGGTTTCAAAGTACTGGATGGCTATCTGGTTATGATTCGGCGAAACTGAATCTTAGAATAGACCGTATTTATAGGAGACCCCAGCGACGACGGAAAAATAACTCCAAACAGAAAGCTACAATAAATAAAGTTAACACATACCACTTCCGATAAAGAGGGATATCTTTGCTTTTATTGACCACTCTGTTTTGAGCTGGAAGGGGTTGAAAACTTTGGAGGGTAGCAGGATATAGAAGTTTTCCTTTAGTTTCTGAAGTTATCCAGGAAAGTAGAGGTATATTCAGGTCAAAATCCATTGATTCCAGAGAAGATTCTGCCACATTAAACTTTCCTGAAACACTTTGTTTACTCATCTGATCTGAAATAGTAAAACTGTAAATACCAGGTTTATCCAGACTGAAATGAGTGGTATATTCACCTTCTGCTTGAATCATAAAATCACGATATACTTCTTTCCCACTTGCATCAAGAATTTTAAGCTCAGGATTCAAATCCAGAAGCAAACCTCTAATATTATCTTCTGCTCGCAGTCTTATATTAATTTCTTCTCCCAGAAAATAGCTGTTGTTATAAATAGCATAATAACCTGTGGAAGAAGTGTTAGCTAACCAAGTTAAAGTATTAGAAAGTAATTTTTTATAGCCACCACTCTCGCTTTGCATTTGCCACTTCCAGAGATTCAAAAATGCCATTGCAATTACTTTTGCTCTACCTTGAGTGTTAACTGCTATGGCAGGAGAGTTTTGTGGATTGTCTATTGTTGCCAGAACCTCAGCTCCTTTAGTTGATGTCACATAATAGTAATCCAATGGAGGAATATTTTGCAATTCTGAATTGACAAATTCCAGCATAGGATATCTTGCTGCTTGAGGAGTCAATTCCAGAAAACCCTGATAAACACTGCTTATATTGGATTTTTGAAGCGGAAGAATAGAAGCAAGTTCTGGAAGGGGTAGCCCCTGAAACAAAATTCCTATCCCTTTTTGATAGGAAGAAAGAACATAATTTAGTGGATATCCCGAAAGTTGTAAAGCACCATTATTAAGAATGATAATGGCAGATAGATGGTCTGAGGGTATGGTATCAACCAGCTTTTCTCCAGCAAATACTTTATCACCCTGAACTCGATAATATTTCACTTCCCAGCGAGGATTTTCCGTTACGGCATCAACTATAAATTTATTATCCCAAGAAGGGCTTTCAGAAAGAATAACCACTCTTTGTTTATTGGTTAGCACTTCTATCGCTCCAGGATAACTGTTATTATTCAAAGACCTCTCTTTAATTCCAGGAACGGAAACCTCCACTCTAAAAGGATAAAATCCTGTCTGGCTAAAGCGGTAATCAAAATCCAGACTTATAGTTTCACCTGCTTTTAATGAGACTGTTTGATTACGAACTTCTGTGTTGCCAAGAAATAAACTGACCTTTGCTGAACCTGAATAGTTTTCCGAATGGATTTCCGCTCTTATGATGGTGGGCTCATTCCGATAAGCTTGTGGATTGTAGATAACTTTTACCACCTTGATATCTGCTTGTAAAGAGGTTGCGGTATCACCCAGAGCATAAAAGGGACAGCCTAATTGTTTTACAGGTATAGGAAATGCATCATGTAACCAGCCATCAGAAAGCAAAACTATACCCTTTATTCTACTGAAATCATGCTTCTTATTTAGCTCTTCCAGAGCAGGAACAAGAAGTGTATTATTCCTGTTATTGGTCAAACCAGAAGCAAAATCGTAGGAAATTATCTCATAGCCAGCTGAGCTAAATTTATCTTTTATGGTAGAACTATAACTCTGTATCCAGTTTTTCTTTGTTTTTCCATTGCCACCTGGAAGGTCCATACTGGCAGAGATATCGGAAAGCAGGATAATCTGTTGCTTTTCATTTACTTGCTGAACATAATGAATTATCGGACTGATAAGTAGAAGCAAGATAATAGTAAGACTTATGCTTCTCAGAAAGAAAAGCAAAAAACGCTTACCTTTTTCTAAGGCTGGTTGAGTTCTATAATAGTAATATCCTGATATAATCAGAGATATCAGAATTATGATTATGTATTGCAGTACTATAACCTCACATTAAAGTAAGTAGCAAGGGCAAGTCCTTTAGTTGAAGAACCAGGTAAGATACTCTCTATAGATTGTATCGCAATACCGAAACCTACTGATTTTAAATCCAAACCTATCCCATAAGACATACGCCAGGGATAGATTTCATTGCCTGAACAATAACCCAAACTAATTGGAATTTGCGGAAGAGGACAAATCTGTGCTCCCAGTGAGATACGACCCTGTTTACTAACTTCAGGAGAATTGCCAAATCCCACCACATAATCTGCAGAAACTGAGACTGGCTTAAATGTATATAAAGCAGATAAACGTATTTCAGGAGGTAGTTTAGTTGTATAGGGTTTTATATCCACCGTTGAGCTGTCTTCAATATAAAAGTCTTCATCTATATTTGAAGCATAAAGATTGTTTATCTCAAAGTGATAAATTTCATCTTGAGTCTGAGTTTCCCATCGGATAAAACCGAACAGATTATCCAGAGTAGCTCCAACTTCTAAACGAGGTATGGGTTCAGAATACAGACCAAGCATAGCTTTGAGTCCATAACCACCTATACCAGTGCGGATTATAACATCCTGCTGGACATTTAAGCCATCCAAATTGGAGGAAAGATAGCCATCCAATTTACGAGTTTGAACATTGCCTAATCCTCCAAGTGCACTCAAGGAAAAACCGAATTTTATATCTGGGATGGTTTCAGGAAGGGGAAGTGATATGTCACCAATTCCATAAGTCAGGTCTGCATAGCTCAAGCCTTCAGCATAGTTATTATTTTTGGTAAAATGATAGACTTCACTTCCATCTCCATTTCCATAAAGAACAAACTCAAGAAATTGCTCATCCAAAGCTCCTTTAGCTGCTAAGTGAACGGAACCAGTGAATGACATATTACCAGTGGTAAAACCAATAATTCCCATATTTCCACCTATACTAAAGGACATATTACCATCTATAGCATTCAAAATCTTCTGCTTAGCTACATCATCCAGGTAATCTTGTTCCATAATATAGTTGTATAAATCAATATTAAAAGAATTATTTCCCAGATAAATGCTGTTATTGAAGAAGGGAATCATAATATCAGAATAACCTCTTTGAAGCAAAGCAGGATTCCAATAGTTGGCATCACAACCTCTTGCTCGTAACATATAACTATCGGCAAAAAACATTGATTTTGGTGTTACTGTTGTAGCAGAAAGTATTGATAGCGTTAAAAATATAATCAATCCAATAATAATCTTTTTCATTATTCCTCCTCAATATGAATTCTTACAGTAAGCATACCTTTCATATGAATATAATCCGCGGGAGAAGCATAAATGGTTACGGGACCATCAGTCGCTTCAAAGCTGAAGGAAGGCAAAAGATATACTTCTGGATTCTGGAAAACTTTTATTTCTTCCTGTTCTAAAGTTAGATTTATTAATTGCTCTCCCTCAGAATTTACATCCGGACCTATATATTCAGAGGAACGAATAGCAAACTGCTTATTAAACCGATAAGATTGAGGATTAGATGGATCAATATTTGCATCAGTACCTACATAAATAGTAGTAGTAGCCCCAATAGGTAGCTGATTTTTAACTTTCATTACCATTGCGGCATAAGTGACCCTGTCACCAATCTGGTCTCTTACATCTTTAGGCATTTCTACCTTAGATGGTTCTTCCATAGTAAAAGGATTATCAGTAAGAATAAAAGTGAAAGGTGCATCTATTTGATAAGTGCAACGTAATCTATTAGTAGAATTAACAAAGCCAGCTGTACCATTATTGCCTCCCTGGATTAATAAATAGGCATTGATAAGGTTAACTTCATCTGGCATAATTTGAAGCACCTCATTTATTCTATTAGAAAATTGAAGTTCAGTGATAACGGAACCGGATTGATTGGCAGGAGCTATATAAAAAGGCAATCCATTTTCATCTAAAATAGGTATGGTTTTTTCTATGCCGGTCCTATGATTAATCCCATATAGTTCTCCATAAAACTTTACTCCAAAACCAAATTCATTGTTCATTTCCAAACGAAGATTAGCTTCTTGCAATTGTATTGCTTCATCAATTCCAAAAGGATAATCAATGTTTATAGTGACAGAGCCAGGTTCCATATCCAGCTGGTAATCGGAAAGATAACCTTCAAAAGCAACAAAACTTAGAGGTTGGTCTATTTTTAAACCTGCTGTGCCAACTGGTGTTCCATTTGGTAGATTTGATTGTATTGTAATCACCACTGATAAAGCATTTAAAACCTGTCCGGAATGCTCTACACCTATAGTACATCCTGCTAAATCAATATCCTGCCAGTACGGATAAGAGCTCCCACTGATAGTTAAAGGATTACCTGAAGAAGTGCGTATATCAGGGAAACTCAGGGAAACCTGCGTATTTTCCGGATCATCTAAGTCATAATAATAAGAAAGCGTCCCATTATCAACTAATCCATAAATTAATTCTACTGTATTTGTAGGGTCAATAAAAGGGATAGTCACATTGCCTACTATTCCAGAGAGTAAAGGTATAGGGTCTAATATTGCTTCGGGATTAAAACTTACATTTCCAAATTCCTGGCTCTCAGTTTCACCTGTCCCTATCAAGGTCAGAACATTATTTTCACCTACGAAAAGATTAACACTATCCGCTAAATCAGAAACAAAATATCGCTCATTTATCAAAGGTACAGTAAGTTCCACATCCCAGGTAGGAAGATGAGGTTTGCTTATCTCACAAGCGGAAAGTAAAAGTAAAGCGACAAATAATACTGGGAAAATCTTTTTCATAATATCCATCCTTCTTCGCTTAATTAGCGATAGTCATAATATTACATTCTCCTTAAAGAGTAGAAGTGTCAAGAAATTTCTGTAAAATGGCATTTATTATTTGCCTTAATAAATTTATTTGTTTCATTCTTAGTGAATCCTAAATATGTCTAATTTTCCTTTAATTATTAGACAATAAACATTTTAGATGATATATTTGTCCCCTGACTCCTACTTGACTGTCTCTTAACACTTTAGCTAAGAAAGAGCCAAGAGAGAGCCAGGATAGACCAGACAGAAAAGAAGGGTAAAAATTTTAAATTCATTAGAAAAAATATATCAGCAATGAAAGAAGATAATAAAAAATATTGTTCTCAAATCACTTCTACTTTAACCCAATATCATTCCTATAACTGCTGTACCTAATAAGATATATATAGGATTGGTTTTCCAGCGCCAACTAACAAATAGAGCAGCTACAAATATGATTATAGAAAAGAAATCGGGGAAGGCTGTTTTTCCTATAAGTATCATTGCAGCAGCAATTAAGCCGAGTGTTACAAAACGTAATTTCTGGAATATATTTTGAAACCAGGGAAGTTTTGAAAGTTTGATATAAGTTAAAGTGATAGCTATCATTAATATAATAGAAGGGAAAATAACTCCTAAAGTGCAAGCCACAGAACCTAAAATGCCACCCTGTCTATAACCAATGAAAGTTGCTGCATTGATAGCAATAGGACCTGGTGTCATCTGTGAAATTGCAACTATATCCGCAAATTCAGAACTGGTTATCCAGGCATTTTTTGTTACTACTTCCTGTTGAATCATAGCCAGTATGGCATAACCACCTCCAAAGCTGAAGAGCCCTATTTTACAGAAGGTTAAGAACATTGAAAGAAGCATTATTCAGACCGATTCTTTTGCCACAGACTCTGTAGAACACTAAAAATTATAGTAGTCATTATAATCCAGATAGGGCTGATATTCAAAAATGCCACTAAAATCATAACTAAGACAGGAACCCATAAAAAAGCAGGTTTAATCTGAGAAGAGCGCGTCATTTGCAATAAAGGGGATGCTATAAGAGCTACTACAGCAGGTTTAAGAGCATGAAAAGCCTTTTGTACCAGAGTTAATTGAGCATATTGAGTGAAAAGTGCTGCAATAATAACAATAAAAACAAAAGAAGGAAGGACCGTACCTAAAACTGCAACAATCATTCCCCAGAATCCTTTTAGATGCATACCAATATACACACTGAAATTAACTGCTATAGGACCTGGACAGGATTGAGAAGCAGCTAAGCCATCCAGAAAGGTTTTATCATCAAGCCAATGATGTTTATCAATCACTTCTCTGCGAATCAAAGGAATCATTGCATAGCCTCCACCAATGGTGAAAGCGCCAATTTTTAGAAAAGTAAGAAATAGAGAGAATAAGGAGTTAGACACTTTCTTTCCAGTTTTTAATCAATTGAATCAGTTCAGCTACTAATCTATCTTCTGGAACCTTTTTAATTATTTTTCCTTTAGCAAAAATCAATCCTTCACCAACTCCTCCAGCAATACCAAAATCTGCTTCTCTTGCTTCTCCTGGACCATTGACAGCACAACCCATAACAGCTATGGTTAAAGGCAAATTTGCATATTCTTGCAGAGCACTTTCAACTTCTTCAGCAAGACGCATAAGATTGATATGGGTGCGACCACAAGTGGGACAAGAAATGATTTGCAAACCTTTACGCAAACCCAGATTCTGCAAAATTTGTTTCCCCACCATAACTTCTTTTACTGGATCTGCCGTTAAGGAAACCCGTATAGTATCACCAATACCTTCTTCTAAAAGAATTCCCAAAGCCAGAGCAGATTTAACGCTTCCCGAAAGAAGAGTTCCTGCTTCAGTGACACCTAAGTGCAAAGGATAATCTATTTTTTGACTTAAAGCACGGTAACTGGCAAGCATAAGAGGAACTTGGGAAGCCTTTACAGATACTTTAATTGCTTCAAAACCTATATCTTCCAAAATACGGATGTGGGATAAAGCTGCTTCTACCATTGCTTCTGAGCTTAAACCATATTTAGCCAGTAGCTCTTTAGGCAAAGAACCACTGTTTACTCCAATCCTGATGGGAACACCTCGTTCTTTTGCTGATTTTGCAACAGCTTCCACTTTGTCTCTTGAACCTATATTTCCAGGGTTTATCCTTAGACCATCCACTCCTGCTTGAAGTGCTGCCAGAGCAAGTTTGTAGTCAAAATGAATGTCTGCTACTAAGGGAATATGCGTTTCCTTCTTAAATTCATAGATAGAAGGAATATCTGCTATTGTTTCTACGGAAAAACGGATGATTTCACAGCCAACTTTTTCCAGAGAATGAATTTGACTCAAAGCTGCTGATATATCGGAAGTAGGTACACTCAACATACTTTGCACAGATATGGGAGCACCTCCTCCAATGAGGACATTTCCCAGTTTAATTTGGCGGGTTGGTCTTCTTTTAATAGTTTCCATAAGGCTATGCACAGTTTATAGTTAATTCTGTCAATCAAATTTACTTTATACTTGACCAATAATAAACAACATATAATTTGGATAAATGATTAATATTAGATATAAGGTAAATCATAGGAGGTTTCAATGCATAAGCAAATTTTAATAATGGCATTAATGCTGCTTCTGGCATTTTTTGTTCAGGCAGAAGATTGGCTAACTATCTATAATGATGACCTTTCTCTGGTACGTTCTAATTTTGAACTGGAATTAAAGCAGGGAAGACAGGACTATAACTATTCAGATATAACTTCTCGCATTGAAGCTCCTTCGGTGATAGTGCTTTCTCAGGATGGAGCAGTTAGAGTGGCAGAACAAAATTATGAATACGATCTTGCCGGGAAAGCCCAAATCTTGAATAAATATATAGATAAGAAAGTGGATTTATTTACAAAAGATAACAGTCATCTGACTGGTATCCTTAAATTCTATGATGGTATAAGTTTTGGCTTAATAGAAGAAGGAACAAATCGTCTGATTGTAGCTGATAATGATCAAGTTCAGCTCATTCAGTTAGCAGAACTTCCTCCCAATTTTTACACTAGACCCACTTTACACTGGAATTTATTAGCCAATAAAGCTGGTAAACATCAACTCCAATTAATGTATTTAACTGGAGGATTGAGCTGGGATGTAACCTATAACACGGTCTGGGATGGTCATATTTTAGCTTTGAATTCCTGGGTAACGATTACTAATAATAGTGGCAAGGCATTCAATAATGTCCATTTAAAACTAATTGCTGGGGATGTTAATAGAGTCCGTAAAGGCTATTATGATACAGCAGGAAGAGGTTATGAAGTTATGTTAAAAACTGCTGATCAAGCTGCTCCTTCTTTTGAAGAAAAAGCTTTCCACGATTTTCATATGTATACTCTGGATCAACCAGTTACCTTTGCTGACAAGCAGACCAAGCAACTTGAACTTTATCCTCTTCAAAATATAACTGCTTCCCAGTTTTATGAATATAACACTTTTGCCAGTAGTGTGCTTAGCATCATTAAATTTAAGAATACAGAAGCAAATGGAATTGGGAAACCTTTGCCTAAGGGTACTATCAAGGTCTATAAAAAGGATGTAGATAATAATTTAGAATTTATTGGTGAAGATAGTATCAATCATACCAGCAAAAATGAAGAAGTGAGAATCAATACTGGTTCAGCCTTTGATCTTGTAGGTAAAACCATAGTTAAAGATAGGAAGACTATAAGTCAGTATATTAGTCAACGCACTATTCAAGTTACTCTTAGGAATAATTCTAATGAAAATAAATCAATTGATGTGATTCATAATTTAGGGACTAACGCTAAAATAATATCAGTAGAAAATGTTACTCAACCCACTGTAGATGAATATAATAATGCAACTTTCAAGATAAATATAGCTCCCAATCAGGAAATTATTTTCTCCTTTGTGGAGCGAACAGAATATTGATTAATCTCAAAGTAACAGAGGATATAACAATGCAAGAACGCTGTTATGATAACTTAAGGAGTTTGAGAAGAGAGATGCTAAAATTTCTCAGTGATGCATCTTTGCGTTCTCGGGACCCTTTAACTATGGAAAATGCTATTGATGACATCTGGCACCCTAAATGTGATGTGTTTCAAACCGATTCTCAATGGATAATTTTAGTGGAACTTGCGGGAATGGAGAAAGAAGATATAAGTATCTCAAGAGGCGATGATTACATTAAAATTAGCGGAGAAAGAGACCTTCATCCAGAATTTGAACATGCTACCTATTACAGTATGGAAATTGAAACAGGTAGATTTGAAAGAATTATCTATTTCCCGGATTTAAATCTGGATAAAGATAATCCCCAGGTGCAATATAAGGATGGTATTTTGCAGATAGCATTTAATATTGAAGCAACCATAGAAAGAATAATCCCCATAGAATAAAGTTAGTTACTGACACTTATTCTGTTAAGAAAAGTTAGCAGTAGATGATATCAGACTGAAAGAGGCATAGAGTCAAAGGGAATAGCTGGTGCTAAAGAGGTTAGGATTTTGTTTTTTGATTGCTGGTATTTGTTTCCTCAGCGCTGAAACCAGAATCCTTTCTATTCGTTCTGAAGACCTATCTTCCACAAGTAATAAAATATATATAACGGTTTCTGATTCCATTCGTTATAGCGTGCAAAAACTAACTGAAGCGAAGGGAGTTAGAGTCATATTATACGATGTGGAAGGAAATGTGAAACCTTCTTATCCCAGACTAAGTGCTGTTCTGGATAGAATTACTTGTTATCCAGCTGGGAATAATTTGGTAGTAGATATTATTACTATGGGAGATTATCCTGTAAATTCATATTTTGAATCAGGGGACAATCTACTCACTTTAAATATACACTCTTCAGGAGCAGGAAAGGCAATGTCTTCCAAAGTATTAGGAAAAGCAGAAAAGACTCTTAAATCAGAGGCTGTTTCTCAAACCGTAAATAAGGAGAAAATTAAGACTTCTTCTGGAAATACTAATAATGAGTTTGGGCTTTCTTCAAATAAAATTGAAGATATACCATCTCAGGAATCAGTGGCAGATAGTTTACAGCTTTCTTCTTCAGATACGATTAGTATACCCGTTGAAGAAGTGGGAAATGAGCCTAACTGCAATTTACCCAGTTTTTGGAACAGATATAAATACCTGATTTTATCAATTATTGCGGTGGTTTGTCTCTTTTTCGTTCTTAAATCTTTATTTAAAAAGAAGAGGAAAAGACTGGGGAATGAGGATAAGTCTGGTGAAGAAAGTGCACTTCTTTTGCCTCCAGAAACGGCTAAACTTATGGTGCAGAAACTGCTGGATAAGGATTGGAAGCCTGAAGAGATTGCACGAGAATTACATCTTAGTGTAAAAGAAGTTAATAAAATAATCTCAGCATTAAAGAAGGAATCGGATGAATAGGATACCAGCAGGTAAGTTCATCTTTGTGTTTGTTATATTTTTAGCTGGAATATCATTCTGTTGTGCCTATTCTTTCTGGGAAGATTCAGATTTAATACCTGAAGTAAGGACGGAGGTCTACAACAGTATCTTATCAATTAATGACACCTATCATTCCGATCCTCATACGATAAATAGACTGGGAGTTAATCATCCTTTTCAGACTCTTCGTAAGTTCCGCAGATGCGCAAGGGAAGCTTTTCTTCCCGGTGAAAAGTCCCATTCTTTTGTTCAATATGCCTATGCAGATTCTGAGCTTTACTTTTCTATGGATATAAATTTTACTGCAGGTTATGACCAGCGTTCGGATGACCCTGGAGATTATGGTTTTTTCTATAAGGGTTTAAGATTCAATTCTCAATGCAATGACCGATTCAGAGTGCGAGGAAACTGGTGGAATGGTGCTTTTCACGGTTCCAGAATGTACTGGGAACACTCTCCCCTAATTGATGGTTATAATAACCAGAATCCGGATAAAAATCTGCTGGATAATATGAATGGCGATATCAGCTATAATAATAAATATTTCAATGCTGCGGTGGGTAGAGGAAGATTTCAGATAGGTAACTCCGTCTCTGGTTCTATGATACTCTCAGATAAGGTTAATGAATATGATTATCTGCTTCTGGAACAAAGAGTAGGAAAATTCAGCTTTTCCTTACTAAATTCAATACTGAAAGCTGATAGTACCAAAACTCCAGATTCAGATGATTATCCAGATAAGTTTTTTGCTCTTCATCAGATGATGTATAAGCCTCTGGATAAGCTGGAATTATTTGTTGGGGAAACGGTGGTTTATGGCAGTCACTATGATCTCAGTTATATGCTTCCTTTCTACTTCTGGAGAGTTGGAAAGTATGGAATGCAAGAGAAAGATAATCTTATGATTTATGGTGGTGCAAACTACTATCCAGCTCCTAATCTGGTCGTCTATTTAAATGTGGCAATAGATGAACTTACTTATAATAAAATCTTTACCGATTGGTGGGGAAATAAATATGGAATTCAAACAGGTGTCTCTATGATGATACCAGAGTTTGCACTTACGGATAATGAAAGTCCAAGATTGACAGTGGAAGCTACTGCTATCCGACCCTGGACTTACACTCATTATGATAATGTAACAATGTATTCCCATGAGCGATTGCCTCTGGGCTATCCTAAAGGTTCAAATTTGGTAGATTTAACCGCTGAATTAAATCTTCCTTTGCCCTGGAAAATGAGATGGGATAGTCAGTTTTCTTGCACCTGGCAAGGTAGTGTGGGCAATGATTGGCGTTTAAATTATCATACCTACTTTCCAAGCGATATAGTTAATACCGCAGAAGCTTACTGGTTAGAAGGTGATGTAAGCTTCATTCCTACCTGGACTAATGCTATTCATCTGGATTTTATGGCACATCATAGTTTTATTCTGGGTCTTAGTTCCACTTTTGGTAAAGATTCTCGTCATCAATTGTTTCTTAGCTGGCAGTTCTTTTACTAATTATGCCTATTGTAGACCGTCTGGAATATCCTAAAAAATATAAGATGAGTAGTGCTATTCTACTCTTAGCAGTTCTTCTTGCTGTTGGTGCTCTACTTTACCAAAAGTATAGTAATAAAGCAATGGCAAAGCAGATAGTTATTCATAGTATAGGCTTTGATGAGTATGACAAAAATTATATTAGAGTGGGATATGAAATAGAAAATATGGGTAAAAAAGACCAGGAAGTGGCACTCTTAATAAGAGTCTATGATAGAGAAGGTGGAGAGATAGCCAGTATATTTTTTAAGACTAACATTAAAGCCCATACGAGAGAATTTCAGAGTAAGGTTATAGATGAATTGAACCGTCCGTTGAAAGAAGGAGAGAAACCCTATAGAGCAACCATAGAACTTCGTCAGCGGGAATTTATGCACTATTAAGCTCTTAAAGTTATTTTTGCTTGACATAAACCTAAGATATTATTTTGAAGATAAATAAATGAATTTTTAAGATTCTTATCCGACGATAAAAAAATAAAGGAGAAAAAAGATGACAAAAGCAGATCTGGTAAAAATCATATCCGAAAGTACCGGTATTATCCGCAAAGATGTTGCAGTAGTCGTAGATGCTTTTTTGCAGGCAATAAAAGATAGCTTGAGTCAGGGGAATCATATTGAAATAAGGGGATTTGGAACTTTTAAATTGAAAACCCGTAAACCTCGCGTAGGTCGTAACCCCAAAACCGCACAAAGAGTGCCTGTACCAGCACGTACTGTCCCTACTTTCAAGTTTTCCCGTGAGTTCAAAAATTCCGTTAGCAATGTAAAAATTGATGAGTAGAGTGTTTATATATGCCTTGCGGTAGGAAGAGAAAACGTCATAAAATTGCAACTCACAAGCGGAAAAAACGTCTACGTAAAAATCGTCATAAGAAAAAATAAAAGCGACCACCCTGCGGGGTGGTTTTTTAATCTTAAAAAGGCATAACTTATATGGATAACGAATTCTGGGAAGTCGTAGCCGAAGAATTAAAAAGGCTCCTACAAGGAGATTTTTCTTCGCATAAGGATTTCCCCTATTTCTACACTAAATATTCTTATCCAATAGCTTCTCCTCTTGATGGATTGCCTATTCTTCCCCAAACTATCCCAGAAGTGTTGCTCAAATGGGCACAAATGGATAGCGAAAGTCAATGGAATCCAGAAGACTTTTTATTTCTGGATTTAGAGACTACAGGTTTAGGACGGAACCAGACTTTTGCCTTTCTAATTGGATTGGGATATTATGAAGAAGACCAGCTGGTGGTGGAACAGATTTTTCTTCCTGTACCTGAAGCTGAAGTCAATTCCTTTGACCGTTTAGCTGAATTACTTTCTCGTAAAGCTGTTCTCATCACTTTTAATGGTAAAACCTTTGATATTCCAATTCTGGAATCACGTTTACTTTATAATCGTATCTGGCTTAATTTACGCGAAAAAGAGCATATTGATTTGCTTCAATTAGCCAGAAGATTGTGGAAAAATAAGTTACCTTCTTGTGCTCTGGAAACCTTAGAATTCTATCTTATGGGAAAAATCCGAGAAGAGGAATGGGATATAGATAGTGAACTGATCCCGCAAACCTATTTCCAATATCTTCAAACTGGAGAACCAGAAGCACTGAAAAAAGTATTTATCCACAACCAACTTGATATACTGCATACTGCAGCACTTTTTACTCTTATCTGTGATTCTATTGATTATCCACCAGTGGCAGGTTACGACCAGAGAATTGATTATTATGCTCTCGCCCAGCTATATCTAAGACAGGGCGATAAAGATAAAGCAAAATATATTTTATCAGACTTGCTAAACCAGAATTATTTGACTGGTGATGTTGCTTGTGCTCTGGGAATCTTATGTAAACAAGAGGGAAATATAATAGGAGCGGAAAGGTATTTTGCAATAGCTACCGATTTATTTCACCCTGACGGAATGCTGGAGTATGCTAAATTACTGGAAAGAAGAAAGGCTTATGCTCAAGCTCTGGAAGTTGCTTTGAAATTATTACACTGGAATCTGAGTCGTCCTTTGGTCAATAGTAAGAGAATTCTGGAATTAGAAAAAAGAGTTAAACGCCTCCAGCGGAAAATAGGAGATTAAAACTTTTCCATTACTTAGCTGAAGCGTATTTTATATTCTTTCTATTTTGGTAATTCCTATGATTTATTATTCAAAGTCCGCTCATTTAATATTGCTAAAATAGCATATATAATATTTGTTTTATTTATTAAATAATGTAAACATATTTGTAGATTGGAAACGCCATTAATATTATTCTTAATCACCTGATACAGAATACATTAACCTCACATTTAGTCCCTAAAGTCCTACTTGACTGTCTCTTAGCAACTTACAAGCAAAAGAGCTAAGGGAGAGCCAAGAGAAAATTCAGAGGAAAATAGGAAGCTAAAAAGGCACAATGCTCTATGACAATAATGATAGATAATCCTATATGGCAGAATAAATAAATGGGATAATCTATAGAAACTGAACAAAAAACATCAAAGGAGTAAATTAGATTTTAGGTTAATTAGGGGAATATAGGTTATTATAACTTATAACTTTGTCTTTATGTTAAGTAAGAGTAAAATTATATATGAAGTTATTACAGTAGGAGCTACGATTGCTAATAGCGGTTCAATGGGCAGATAAAGGGCAAAATCCGAAGATTAATAATAGATTATAAATTCATTCCCAGGGTCAGAATTTATCTATTGATTATCCACTTTTGCACTCGCTCTTTTATTCTTTCTTTTTGTTCTTCAGTAAGCTCGTCTTCCAGTAGAGCCCTGTTTTCAGCAGCAGTTTTATTGCCATTAACTTCGGCTAAAGAGAACCAGAAGTAGGCTTCTTCCAGGTCTTTTGCGACGCCTTCTCCATTAGCATAACAAACTCCTAAATTACATTGGGCTTGAGGATGACCCTGTTGAGCTGCCAGACGGTACCATTTGACTGCTTCATCATAGTCTTTGGGTACTCCTATGCCAAATTTGTAGCAAACTCCAAGATTATACTGTGCTCTCGGTTCTCCCTGTTCCGCAGCTAACATATACCAGCGGATTGCTTCTTTGTCATCTTTTTCTACGCCGCGACCATTTTTATAACAGATTCCTAAACTGTATTGAGCACGAGCATCTCCTTTTTCTGCAGCCATCAACCACCAACGAACTGCTTCTTTATAATCCTGTGGGACTCCCTCTCCTTGATAGTATTTCATTCCCCACTCATACATTTCTTCTGCCGTTGTAGGATATATTGGAACTTTAGGTGCTGGAGTTGCTGGTTTTTGTGGCTCTATGGCTTCCGGTTTTTTAGGAGAAATCGGAGCAGGAGAAACTGCTTTTTCTATAGACTCATCAGAAGTTTTTGCTTTCTCAGATTTTAATTCTGTAGTGAGAGATGAAGGAGTTGTAACTGATTCAAGACTTGGATAGTAAATCCCACTTTTTTTAAGTTGATTTATTACTATAAGATTCCCCTTAGTTTTCTTTTCCTGTTCCTGAGCTATGCGATACCATTTTTCTGCTTCTTGTTGATTTTTAGGGACACCCAATCCGTTTTCATAGCATACCGCAAGATTATACATAGCGTCACTATTACCTTGTTCTGCAGCATTAAGCCACCAGGACACTGCCAGGTAATAATTTTGCTCCACACCTTCTCCAGCAAAATATTTAAAACCCAGATTATTTTGAGCATAAGAATTGCCTTTATTAGCTGCTTTTTGATACCACTGAGCTGCTTCAGTTTTATTTTCTGCCACTCCATAACCATTATCCAGACACCAGCCATATAAATATTGAGCATCTGGATTACCTTGACGAGCAGCTATTCGCCACCAGCGCGCTGCTTCAACGGCATTTTTCTCTATACCTTCACCTTTAAAATAGCACCAACCCAAATCACATTGGGCAGCAGAATTTCCATTATCTGCAGCCAGAGCCAACCATTTTACCGCTTCATACAAATTGCGAGGTACTAACTTGCCTTCATAGTAGATTCTACCCAGCTCATATTGAGCATCGGTATCTCCATTTTTAGCAGCAAAGAGTAATTCATCAATATAACTACTCTGGGCGTAAATAGTTAGAAATAATAGGAGAGCGATAACCACTAATATAAATTTTTGCATCTGGATACCTCCTAAGCTCAAGGATGTTTGTTATTATAAATAAAACATTCTGTCAAGAACGAATACTATTTTCGTGAGCTTTTACTTCACGATAGAGAACCTTAATACTATAGGTTTAGTTCTATTATCGGGAGAAAGACGCATCAGATAGATGCCAGAAGAATATTTAGCAAAAGGAAGATTAATTTCAGGACCGTTATTAACCAGATGCTGAGAAAGGATTCTCTGTCCACGGATATTAAATATTTCCAGTCTTAAGGGGTCTATATTTAATCCAGTTATATCCTTTATAGTCAGATTGCCATTTTGATAACGGACATTAAATTGCGCAGGAGGAATTGGTTCATCAGGAGAATAGTTAGCCAGATAAAGCAGATAACTTTCTCCTGCTGCTAATAAAGGTATCATATAATCCCTTTCTTTATATTTGATACAAAGTTGAGGGATATCAAAGTCAGAATAATTATGCAGGGTAACTCTATAGAAATCGTCGTCTAAAGGTTCAATGGAAGTAATTTTCACCTGTTCAATAGCTAACATTCGGTCAAAGATATCCTCTAAGGGTGCAATCCAGAGTCCTCGTTCTCTTCTATAGAAATCCAGCATCTGAAGCATCTCATCCACATCATCTCTAATCTCATAGTCTCCAGTTGGTGTTATTTCCCAAAAACTTACACTATTAGCAGTAGGTAATAGACATAAATTAGTATAAGCAATATGTAAACCTTGTTCTGTTATTAAGGCATCAAGATTATCAGGTGTCATTAAAGTTTTCATACATACGGGCATAAAGAAAGATAAATACTCCCAAACTTCTTCTCTGGTGCGTCCAAAGAAGTAAATAGGACGCGTAAGAGTTTTTGCCTCATAAACTATATGAGGTAAACGCCAGGGTTCATCATAAGCATTGAAAGGATTAGTAGGAGGAGTGTCTGCAGACCAAATATATTCAATTTGAGATTGATTTATAATATCTGCTACATAACCTAAACTATCAGGATAAAGTCCGTTATACATTATATTTTCAGGATTATACCAAAAATTAAGATCAAACCAACTGCGTATATTATAAGGTGATAAATCATTTAATAAAGCTTGAGTATTTGTTCCTGGAGGGTCAGTAAGAGGTGAATAAGTATGATAACCTATTCTATTTCCATAACTTTGGATTTTAGTCCACATATTTCCTAAAGTATTTTTATTGATTCCGTAGATAGAGTTTGTAATTGGTATATTACGAGCAAAAAACCCCTTATTATAATATTTAGAACTAGTGGGATTATTACTTCCTTCAAAAATTGCTTGAAGACGTTCCAAGGTTTCGTCATCAGCATCACTAGTGATGCACAGAGCTGCTTTTTTATCTCCTAACCAACGGTTTATTTCTACAAGTATAGGCTTATCAATAAAAAGCAAGAAATTCCAATAATGCATATTTCCTGGAACTTGATACATAGCATCTCTGAGCAGAAAGGGTTGATGCGAAATATGATCATATTGTCTGAAAAAGTGACAATGATAATCATATAGCATAATTTTATTGGCTGTTAAACCTTCAATTCCATCACATCCATCATATTCAGAAGCAACAATCCAGAAATGGTCCTCGCCACTGGTATACTCTACTGCCTTATCCATATAAGGAGAAATGGTTCTATTTCTTGAAGGATCTCTCATTTGAATAGCTTTTACACCTTTGAGAAAAGAGGAAATAGGGTTTTCTGGATTATCCATTGTTAGATATAGTTCATGAAGATAAATTTCTGTCTTAAAAAGCGCTCTAATATTAAAGCGATAGGCATTTCTAAGATATTGATTTTCTGGAAGGATAGAGACAATTACATCAAGTTCCGGTGCCGAAAAAATAATTACTGTACTATCAGGATATGACCGTTCATTTTTATTAAAATTAACCTTATAATAGTTATATTCTCCAATCCTTTGATCTGCAAATATATTTAGTTCAAATAAGGAATTGCTCCATACATTGCCAATATTAATTAATGCATAACTAAAGGATATACAAGAAAATATAAAGGAAAACATAAAGAATAATTTTTTCATTTCGGTTAAAACCTCTAATTTACTTCACGATAGAGAACCTTAATACTACGGGTTTAGTTCCATTATCGGGAGAAAGACGCATCAGATAGATACCAGAAGAATATTTAGCAAAAGGAAGATTAATTTCAGGACCGTTATTAACCAGATGCTGAGAAAGGATTCTCTGTCCACGGATATTAAATATTTCCAGTCTTAAGGGGTCTATATTTAATCCAGTTATATCCTTTATAGTCAGATTGCCATTTTGATAACGGACATTAAATTGCGCAGGAGGAATTGGTTCATCAGGAGAATAGTTAGCCAGATAAAGCAGATAACTTTCTCCTGCTGCTAATAAAGGTATCATATAATCCCTTTCTTTATATTTGATACAAAGTTGAGGGATATCAAAGTCAGAATAATTATGCAGGGTAACTCTATAGAAATCGTCGTCTAAAGGTTCAATGGAAGTAATTTTCACCTGTTCAATAGCTAACATTCGGTCAAAGATATCCTCTAAGGGTGCAATCCAGAGTCCTCGTTCTCTTCTATAGAAATCCAGCATCTGAAGCATCTCATCCACATCATCTCTAATCTCATAGTCTCCAGTTGGTGTTATTTCGTAGAAACCAACTACACTGGAGTGAGAACCTATAGAAAGATGAGTGTAAGCAATGTGCAAACCATTTTCTACGATAAGAGCATCAAGATTATCAGGAGTTATTAAATATTTCATACAGACAGGATTATAATAATTAGTATACTCCCATACCTCTTCTCTTGTTCTACCATAAAACCAGATAGGACGGGTGAGAGTTTTTGCCTCATAAACTATATGGGGTAAACGCCAAGGTTCATCATAAGCATTGAAAGGATTAGAGGGAAGTGTATCCGCAGGCCAAATATAGTCAATCTGAGATTGATTTATAACATCTGCTACATAACCTAAACTATCAGGATAAAGACCATTGTAAGCTATATCTTCAGGATTATGAGGGATTGCATGATCTATCCAAGTGCGTATGTTATATGATACTAAATCATTCAGTAGGGCTTGAGCATTAGTTCCTGGAGGATCTGCTAAAGGAGAATAAGTATGATAACCAATTCGGTTTCCATAATCTTGGATTTTTGTCCACATCTCTCCTAAAGAAGGTTGATTGATTCCAAAAATAGTATTGGTAATAGGGATGTTTCGGGCAAAAAATCCTTTATTATAATATTTTGGACTAGCAGGATTGTTACTTCCTTCAAAAACAGCTTGCAGAGTTGATAGACATTCACTATCTGCATCATTAGTGATGCATAGTGCCGCTTTACTGTTTCCTAACCATCTATTAATATCCAGAAGCACAGGTTTTTGTTTAAAAAGTAGAAAAGCCCATTGATGATAGCTATTTGGTGGGTTATAAAATGCATCTCGTAGTAAATGGTTTTGTTGAGTCCTGGCATCAAAAGCACGATAAAAATGACAGTGGAAATCATAAAGCATAATCTTATTTGCCATTAATCCTTCTATTCCGTCACAGCCTTCGTATTCAGATGCCACAATCCAGAAATGTTGTTCTCCGCAAGTATATTCCACTACTTTGTCCATAAAGGGAGTAATATTTTTATTCTTGGAAGAATCGTTTGTTTCAATGGCTGGAACCCCTTTTAAGATTGGATAAATATGCTGTTTTGAATTATCCATAGTTAAATATAGTTCGTGGATATAGGTTTCCTGTTTAAAAAGGGCTCTGATATTAAATCGTATAGCATTAATTAAAAAATTGTTTTCAGGGGTAAGAGTTACGGTTAAATCCATCTCTAAAGCTGAGAAAATAATTACGATACTATCGGGATAAGCATTTATTGATTTGGAAAAATTTATATCATAGTAATTTAATTCACCAACTCTCTTATTAGCGTAAGCATTGAGTTCAAAGAGATTACTAATTTTTAACCTTGTTTCGGAAGCGGTTAAAAAACTTATAAACAATATAAAAATACAGGTTAAATAAACTGATTTTTTCATTAGTCCCTCATTGGGAGATTTTATTTTAAGTAAATAACTTGCGAAATAATGTCAAGGTTAAATAGCTATCCTACTTTAGACTGTGATTTAAAGTAATATTTTCTTTTGGATTATTTTGTAAAATTTATGAATCTATAAGCTTACAACCTAAATATAAAAGGCGGAGTTTAGAGAAAAATGAACTCCGCCTTAATGTAAATATTCTTAACTTTATTTGAGCAACAACATTTTTTTAGTGCAGCTGTAGTTATTGCATTGCATCTGATAGAAAAAGACTCCACTGGAAACAGGCTGATTATGATTGTCTTTTCCATCCCAGACAACTTTATAATGTCCAGGAGTTTTAACTTCATTTATTAGAGTCTTAACTAACTGTCCTTTCATATCATAGATATTAATTTTCAAAGGAGTACTTTCCTTAATATTATAATAGATTATAGTTTCGGGATTGAAAGGATTGGGCGTATTTCCCAGAAGTTCTGTTCTGACAACTGGAATATTATCATCCTGGATGGCAGTCTCTTGTAGAAAGAAGTTTAAGGTGGTGGTCAATCCTACCTGAACCAGAACTCCTTCCTGTGTTTGAGATTGATAATTTGGATGACTTGCAGTCACACTATGTATTCCAGCTGCAACCAGCATAGTATAAGCTCCAGCTGTATTGGTGGTAACGCTTACATTTTCACAAGTCACAGTTGCTCCACTTATGGGAACATTAGAAGTGCTACGCACAAAACCTGCTATAGTACCCACTGGTGTGATTAAAGTGAGAGAATTGGAAAATGCTGGATCGGACATCACTCCACCTGTATAAACTGATTTGACTGCCCATAGATAAGTACCATCAGGAAGATTATTCCAGGCTGTATCTATTATAGATAAATCTGTCGTTGGTTGTTCATTAAGACTCACCCAGAAATCTTCATTATTTGCCTGTCCCTGAAGTAGTCGCCATACTTTGAATCCAATCATACTTCGGTCATTAAATGCATTTAAATTTATTTCTGGAGCATAAGTTGATAATGCAGGAGGAGTTAAACCCACATAACCCTGAATGTTCCAGTTGAAGTCACAATAAGAATTTACTGCTAGTAAGGTCGTCCATTGATCCTGCCAGAGAATCATATTCCCAAAACCATTTACTGCGGGACCTTCATCAAATCCAGCATAGGCAGGATTAAAACCTGTGGTATCACAAAGATAACCAATCCAGAGTTCCTCCGTTCCAGTGATAAGAATGGGTGTATTTAGCATAACTGTGTTCCAGGTATTTAATACAGGAATAATAGGTTGGCTTAGAACCATAGGACCAGGACCAAGAGCATTTCCACCTAACCAGATGTGCACTACAAAGTTACCACCCATAGCAGGCCAAATCTTTACAGCTTGTAAATAACCACCAGCATAAGCAGCTAAAGAATCAGCAGGAAAACGAGCAGCTACTTCAAAATTAGCAGAACCTGCAGTTCCAAAAGCATTAAAGTTTTGTCCTGAATCATAATGAATCCACCCTTCTTCGGGGACTAAAGGTTCCTGCCAACTTATCTGTACCGCTGTTCCATTATTAATTTCAGTAGCAATAACATTTATTGGACTATATGCCATCTCGCTTAAAACAATTTCACCCATATCTAAATTGGAAGAACCAACCACTGCCTGTCCAGTATAAATCTGATATCCTGGTGCTGCGATAGTATAGTCGTAAGTTTGATTAGCATAGACACTATAAAATATGAAATAACCCTGAGCATCGGTAACAGTGGTATAATCTGCATATCCCGTAAAAGAAACGGTAGCGTTTGCAATACCAACATTTGGTGCATCACTTCCTACTACTCTTCCTTCCACGGTTACTTCCGGGATACCGGTAAGAGCAAAATTTTGAGTGGCTGATTGACCTGCAAGAATAGTAACTGTATGAGATTGAGGATTATAACCTAATTTTGAGGCAGTAATAGTGTATGTTCCTGGTTGAATATAAGGGAAGCTATAATTGCCATTTGCTCCCGTGATACGATATAATGGACTATCTTCAATTTGCACTCTTGCACCTTCCAGAGGTATACCAGAAGAGCTAACATTTCCACTCAAGCTTCCCATTCCATCCACATTAATTAGAAATGTAGTTTTCGGGAAAAGACCGATTACTCCCGTCGTTGGAGGATTATCAGGACTAATCTGCGTATTGTTATTATAAGTAACCAGAGAACGATTGTCTCCATTAATTTGACATGCAAATAAATCTTGATTCATCCAATAAAAATCCTCTTCCCAAGGACGATATACCAACATTACCAGATTGCCTCCTCTATAATTATAAGGATTAGTAAGATGTATAGTAATAGTATTTATTCCTGAAGGGTAATCTACATTATCCGCAAAAACCTGGGTTAATTGGGAAGCTGGGATCCAACCATTCGTTAGATTTTCGGAAAGTGTTTCTCCTAACCAAATCTGGGTTGGTTTATCAGTTAAATTACTCTCAAAATTATTATAAAACATTATATCTGTTATTGTTCCTGCAGCATTCATCTCCGTAGCAAGATAAATGGTTTCAAATAAACTTGTTCTATAGGACATATCTACCGGAACCCTGCCTACAAGGTTACCGGCTCCAATAGTTACCGAAATCTGAGTTCTGTCAGAAAGAGTCGATTTATTGTTATTGGCAATCAAACTAATAGGTAGAACAATAAATGCCAAAACTATCAATCCGATTAAGAAACATTGAAAATGTGCTTTCATCTTCATTCTCCTTTATTAAACTTAATTTTATAGATATGCAATTATTGAACCAAAGTGGATTCACGGTATAAGAAAATGATCATATTTATTAAAAATACTTTTGATTTACTGAGGAAAGAAAAGCCCCGGAAGGTAAAAACCTATCCGGGGCTAGGAGTTATGGTAGGAATTGTTTATTTCATCATAATCATTTTCTTAGTGCTGCTGTATTTACCAGCATTCATCTTATAGAAATAGACTCCACTGGATACAGGCTGATTGTTATTATCTCTTCCATTCCAGACTACAGAATAGTTACCTGCAGTCTTGACTTCATTCACCAGGGTGCGTACCAGCTGTCCCTTAAGGTTGTAGACCTCAATGGTTACAGGACTGGTCTCTTTCACACTGTAGCGAATAGTAGTCTCTGGATTGAATGGATTAGGATAGTTACCCTGCAGCTCTGTTGCCAGCACTGGAACATTGGGATCCTCTAAAGGAGTACCCTCAACGGTAACATCATCTAACAGGAAGATAAAGGCATCATTAGATACGCACTGAATGCCAATATACACATTACCCGTGTATCCTTCCATCTCATAGGTGTATTCGGTCCAGTCCACAGGAGCTTCTATAAAGTTAGGTCCACTGATGATAGTGAAGTTAGAAGGATTGGTTCCCGTAGTAGATACTCCTACCTTAAATCTCTCCAGTCCATATTGAGCGGTATAAGAGCGTGCCCAGAAGGTTATCTGAGTCGGTCCGTTAAGCACTGGAGTAATCAACCAGTCATTATTAGGAGGTGTAGTGGAAGCAAAACAGGCAGCAACCTTATTTCCAGTATGAGTTACATCTGTAGCAGTAAGTGGAGGAGTAGTAGCTGAGGGCACAAAGATAATGTATGCCATAGGTGAATAACAATTGGGGAAACTATATCCTGAAATACCATAAGTGGCACTCTGATCTACATCCACACAGGTCCAGGGAGCAAAGGTCAGAGCGAAGTTCTCATAGGTCTCAAAACTATCCTCCAGTAAGATAATAGTACTGCTCGGAGGAAGTATGAAGTTAACGGTAGTGGTCTGCCCCGTTACCACAATCACATTAGAGTGAGTAACCGAATCATAACCTGGTGCACTGGCAGTAACACTATGAGTTCCTGCTGGTACTTGCATACTATATGCACCACTGGCATTAGTGGTAGCAGTGATAGTTCCGCAGGTTACCGTTGCTCCCATAATGGGCGCATTCTGCTGATTCTTAACTGTGCCTGCGATAGTTCCTATCTGAGTTAATTTGGGTAAGGCATTGGAGATGGCTGCATTAGAAAGGGCTCCACCAGTATAAACAGCCTTTACTGCCCATTTATACATTCCATCTGGCACAGAACCCCAACCAGTATCTTGCCAAGCTGTGGCAGTTATGACATCTGTAGTAAGCAGAGTCCAAGCACTTTCATTATTCTCTTGTCCTTGAAGCAAACGCCAGACCTTATAACCATTAAGAACTCTATCATTTCTAATGACTGTCTCTGGAGTGGAGTGCTTATAGCTATTTATCAACGAAGTTTTAGCCATGGCACGACTTGCTGGAAGTTGTGGGCTAACTGTACGAAGTTGAGGATATGAATCATCTCTTGCACTTATACGAGTCAATTCATTGTTAGTGAAATGAATAGTTTCCTTAGCATTACCTACAGTAATATCATCTACGAACCAGACATACCACATTCCATCATTAGAAGGTGGATCATCAGCATGCCAGGCAAGCTTAATCTGTTGTCCAGCATAAGCATCTAAGTCAATCACGATAGGAGTTGCATAGTAGTTCCAGCCACCTGTTAGAGCACTGGCATCCCAGAGAACTGTCCAAGTGTTACCATTATCAGTTGATACTTTGATATAGTAGTGATCACCATTAGTGCTGCCTAAATAGACATAACTCCAGAAGGTTAAATCACCACCAGGACAGACGAATTGAGGTGTAATCAACCATTCATCCTGATGAACATAATCCCACCACATTGCTGCTTGATAAGAACCACCATGAGGCGGAACAGGAGGGGTTAAGGCAATAGTTCCTGCTTGACACCAGGTAGGTAAGATACCTGCTCCAACTGGAGGTCCATTATCTGTGATAATCTGAGACCAATCTTCAGGTGGGAAGAGCGTGCCTTCAAAACCTTCACTGATATTTGCGCCCGAACCAGGTGCCATCCAGGTTATATTAACAGTTGTGGGACTGGCCTCAACTGCTTGAACTGCTGCAGGAGGTAGTGTTATTTCAGTTAGAACAAAGTTTAATGTGGTAGTCTGAAGTCCAACGATATTTACTCCGGTTTGAGTTGCAGTTTGATATCCTGGTTTAGAACAGGTTACGGTATAAGTTCCCTGATAGACGCTGAAGGAATATACACCCTGAGCATTTGAAGTACCGCTGTATTCACCAGCTGTAATGGTGGCACCTTCAATAGGGACATTGGTACCAAATTCAGTAACCGTTCCAGTTAATGTGCCCATCATACCTTTGTGAATTTCATTGGAGAAAGCAGCAGGAGATAGAACATTATTGGTATATACAGCTTTAATAGCGAACTTGTAAACACCAGAAGGCAGAGGTTGCCATGTGTTATCCACATAACTGGTGTTAGTTATAGTAGTTGGAGTTAAAAGAGTCCAAAGAGATTCATTGTTCTGGTTGGCAGATAGCAAGCGATATACTTTATATCCCACAAGAACACGATCTCTGGTCTCACTTTTAGAAAGACTATTTGCTTGTAATGTAATCGGTCCAATTTCCGGTGCTTGAGTAGGAGCAGAATATCCCACATAACCTTGAATATTCCAGTTATAATTTAAAGCCGGATTCAATTGCAATAAGGTAGACCAGCTGCCCTGGAAATACATCATATTTCCAAAACCATCTACCGCAGGACCTGAATCACAACCTGCAGGATATCCTCCCGTTACATTACAACGATAACCAAACCAGAGTTCCTCTGTTCCAGTTATGGTCACTGGATTATTTAACATTACGGTATTGTATGTATCTAAGGTTGGTGTGAAAGGTTGGTCTACAACCATAGTAGCTGGAGCAGAAGCATTACCGCCAGTCCAAACACGGATTGAGAAAGTTCCTGCTTGAGCAGGCCAGGCTTTCACGGCATAGAGACTCATACCTGCATAATCCTGTAAAGCAGAGGCAGGGAAACGTATTGCTACATCAAAATCAGCCGCTCCACCAGTACCTATACTATCATTATTCTCACCATTATCATAATGAATCCATTCACCAACCGCATTGGGATTCGGTGCCATCCAGGTGATAGAAACATTAGAACCATCGGTTGCTTCGGTTGCTACAACTTGATAAGGTGGGAATGCCATCTCATTAACAACTATATCTCCCATATTGACATCAGTTGAACCGACCACCACTTGACCTGTAGCATTTTGATAACCTGTAGCATGTGCCACATAGTCATAAGTATGATTGGCATAGACATTGGGAATGGAGAACTGTCCATTGGCATCAGTAGTAGCTTCATAGTTTTCATAACCAGTCAGGGTGATAGTTGCATTAGCTAAGCCAACTGTGGGTTGGTCACTTCCTACAATACGACCACTTACCGTAACTTGAGGAAGAGGAGTGAGGGTAAAATTAGTAGTCACCGTCTGATCTTCTACTACAGTTACAGTATTAGTTACTTCATTATATCCGTGTTTAGTAGCAGTAACCTGATGTTCACCTTCAGCTACATAAGGGAACAAAAAAGTTCCATCCGCTCCAGTAGTGTAAGATAACGGAGTTCCAACAACTGTGACAGTAGCACCAGCAAGAGGAACATTACCAGGTCCATAAACAGTGCCATTAATAGCTCCCAATCCATCAGTTATAAACATAAAAGTAGCCATTGGGAACATAGCTGTCGGAGTAGCTGTGGGAGGATTGGCAGGGTCATAATCTACACTGTCACTATAGGCATTGCGAGTACGATTAGACACCGTCCCGGTTTGAGTGCGGAATACATCGGAAGAGCTATAATATTGAGTATCCATAGGACGCTCAACCATCACTACGAGATTTCCTCCACCATAGGCATAAGGTGTAGTAAGATGAATCAAGATGTCGTTTTGACCACTGGGATAGTTCACATTTCCGCTGAATACCTGGGTTAATTGAGTAGATGGTATCCAACCAGCAGAAAGATCAGTCTGCGTAGTTTCTCCTACCCAGATATTGGTTGGTTTATTAGGTAGATTGCTTGAGAAGTTATTATAGAATTGAATATCAGTAAGCAGACCGCCAATATTGAGTTCTGAAGAGAGATATATCGTTTCAAATAAAGAGTTATAATAGAAGAAATCCATAGGCATACGTCCAGTACTATTTCCTGTTCCAACGGTTATGGCTACTGTACCTGCGGACTGAACATTAACATTTAGATGCGGTGTCTGATTGTTAGTAGCTATTTCATCACCAGTCATCTCAACTTCACCATAGATATAGGTAGCTCCAGTCTCACTAGGAGTCCAGTTAATAGTGAAATCCAAAGTCTGCAGAGAATTGATGGTTACTCCAGGAACAGAACCAAGCAGAACGCCGCCTTCCTTCATCAATTTAACCGTATAATTGCTTTGAACTGCGGTCCCATTATTCTTGACTGTAATAGTATAGGGTGTTGCTGCACCCACACTGGGTGTGGTATTACCACTAATAGTTAAGCAACCTAAATCATTTACAATTGCTTGTCCCGTGTAGAAAATAGTAGTTTTAGGAAACTGGCCTGATGGAGTAGTGCCAGCTGGAGGATTAGCAGGATCATAATCAGTACTATCACTTTGAACTTTCAAAGCACGAGCTGTTCCAATAGTCTGAGCCTGGAAGTTATCGGAGGAAGAATAATACTGAGTATCCATTGGTCTCTCAACCATCATTACCAGATTGCCGGGGGTATGCATATAGGGTGTTTGTAGTGGTATAGTAATGGTATTTGCTCCGGAAGGATAGGTGATATTACCATCAAATACCAGAGTCAATTGAGTGGAGGGTATCCATCCGGCACTAAGGTCTGCCTGATTAGTTGTGCCTAACCAGATCTTGGTGGCACCGTTAGCAGGTGAATCAGCAAAGTTATTATAGAAAGCTAAAGAAGTTATGGTTCCACTGGTAAAGCCCAGTTCATCCGGATAAAACAGACATTCAAAAAGGGAATTTTTGTAGTAGAAATCCATAGGAACACGAGCTAATTCATTACCTGAACCAATGGTTACTGCTTGGACTCCAGCAGGTTGGACAGTAATAGCTAGTGGTTGTGTCTGGTCATTGTTTGGATTCTGGTCTCCAGTCAACACTACTTTACCATAAAGAACACCAGGACCTGCAGTAGAGGGAGTCCAGGGAATAGTAAAGGTTAGAATTTCTCCAGCTTGAATGGCAGTCCCATTTACTGAACCAATTTCTTGGGTTCCTAATAATAGCTTAACCTGATAAGTAGTTTGTGGGTTGGTACCACGATTGCGAACAGTTATAACATAATCATAACTCTGTTCAGCGGTAGGAGTAGTATTACCAGTAATGGAAAGAGCAGCTAAATCATTAGGAACAGCCACAACTGGGTTAAACTCATAGATAGTTCCTTCACCGGGCCAGGTTGCAATAATTGCATTTTCAGTAGTAGTTGAAGCAGTAGCTGGAGTTCCTGGTGTTATACTGTAAAACCATCCTGAACCTCCAGGAAGCATATTAATGCCGATGGAGGCACTAGGAGTGTTAGGATCACCAGTAGAAGAACCATAAACAAAATCAATTTTACCATTCTCATAGAGTCTAACTTGCAAATTGAAGAAAGTAGTAGCACCGTATCTCCATTTCAGGTTAGTATATTGAATGGTAAAGATGCGATTGGGTGCTGTGCCTGAAACTAGATATTCACAGCTACCTGATGCCAGGCTGCAGTCATCCCAAAGAGGGGCTACGATGGGGACATAACTCGTAGAAGTTAAGTTGTTGGTAAGGTTACTACCCGTCTGAGAAGTACCCAAACCAATCCAGCCATTAGATGAAATCTTAACCTCAGTGTAGATATAATCCCCATAAGGGAAGGAAAAGCCAATGGGAATTGCTTCTGAGATTGCATCATCAGAAGAAATATTCGCATTGGTTCCCACGATAGGAGTGTAGGTTCCGCTGGTAGCGTTGAAGGTATAATACTCATCAATGCCTGCGAAAGCTGCACACACGGTGATTATCATCACCAGAAGTAATGATAGTCGTTTCATAGGTTAACTCCTTTTGTACATTTATGTTCTTTATATTATCACTTTCCACTGGCTGAAGTATAATCTCTAACTTTATTTTACAGCCAGTATCCTGTAATATCTTTAATGCACTGGAATCGGATAATCAACCAACTATGAAAACAGAATTAACAATCAACTAATATTAAAATATCCATTTCAACTTTTCTGTCAAGATATAAATTCAATTTTTTATCCTTTTTACCTTAAAAAGCAGTTAATAATATTTAAGATTAATCGTCAAGTAGAATTTATAAATCTTCAAATTTCTCCATTAAAATCCGGCCACAATTTTCACAATAATTTATCTTATTCCGCTGTTGTATCTCAATACGAACCTGAGGACGAATTACAAAACCACAGGCACCGCAAGCACCATTTCTGGCATAGGCAACTGCACAGTTATTTTTATATTTAAGAAGTTTTGCATATTGTTTCACCAGGGATTG
>NZ_SMOG01000001.1:255480-339869 GCF_004353895.1 Candidatus Syntrophosphaera thermopropionivorans
CTGCACAGTTATTTTTATATTTAAGAAGTTTTGCATATTGTTTCACCAGGGATTGTGGAAGAGTCTGTGCCAGTTTATTTCTTTCGGCTCTAAAATTATCAATTTCGCCGTCCAGAGATTCTATTTTTTTTCTTAGTTCGTCTTCTCTTTCTCTTTGTATTTTTTTTGCTTTTTCCAATTCAGCTTTAGCTATTTCCATTTTCTTTTTAAATTCAGATTCTTCGTCCATAAGTTCAAGTTCCTGGCTTTCCAATTCAGATATCTTTTCTTTTAAATAGGCAATTTCACTATTTAAAGCTTTATATTCTTTATTTGTTTTTATTTCAGCCAGTTGTTGAGAGTATTTTTTTATATTTTCTTGATGCTGTTTAATGTCCAGTTCCAGATTTCTAAGTTTTTTATTGATTTCTTCTAATTCACTTTTGGTTTTATTCAAATTTGTTTCTGCTTGCGCTACATTATCCAGGATATCATTTAGTTCTTTAGGTAATTCATTTTGTAGCTGTCGTAAGGCACCTATTTTATCATCTAATTTCTGCATTTGTGCCAAAGTGCGTAATTGTTCTTCCATCTATTTACTCCTTAAATTGAAGACTTATATCCAGAGACTGATAGGAATGAGTGAGAGCACCGCTTGAGATATAGGGTACGCCAGTTTGAGCTATTTCTTTAATATTATCCAGTGTAACTCCTCCCGATACTTCAAGTTCTATCTTAGAACCGAAGCGTTTGACGCAATTTTTAATTTTAGGTATGGACATATTATCCAGAAGAATGCGATCGACACCAGCTCTAACTGCTTCTTCTAATTCCTTAATATTAGAGACTTCTACTTCAATTTTATAAGCAATATTTCTTTCTTTCACTCTATTAACCGCTTCAGTAATACTTCCGCAGGCTTTAATATGATTATCTTTAATTAAAATCATATCATAAAGACCAAACCGATGATTATATCCTCCGCCAATACGCACAGCATATTTTTCCATAGAACGTAATAATGGAGTGGTTTTGCGGGTATCTAAAACTTTAGCTGAAGTTCCTTCCAGTTTATTTACCATAGCTCTAGTCGTTGTGGCTATCCCACTTAAACGTTGAAGAAAATTAAGAGCAGTTCTTTCACCTTTTAAAATACTGGCAGGATTTCCCTCTAAACGGAGTATTTCATCTCCTCTTTTAACGGTATCCCCATCTCTTTTATACATTGTTATTTTTAAATTTTTATCCACAGTTAAAAATACTTCCTTAACTATTTCTAAACCTGCAATCACGCCAGGAGCTTTGCTAACTATAAAAGCTTTTTCAGGGATGGGTTCTAAATCTAGATAATCGGTTGTAATATCACCAGTACCTAAATCTTCTTGTAAAGCAAGACGGATAATTTCACTCCAATTCATTTACCCTCCATAAATAAAAAAAAGCATTTGCTATCTGGCAAATGCTTTAATTTTCGTTGTTTATACCTATTTATAGTTATTAACTGCTCTTTTCGTATACTCATTTCTCTCACTCTTTCTTTCATAAATATAACTTTAATTTTTAACTTAGCCATTTTGTCAAGCAGAACTTAACTTTTAAAAATTCTAACTTAGCCGATAATTACGAAAAATCTGTGAGTATATTTAATGGTAATAATATGTAAAAAATAAATCTTGACTTAATTTGTTAAATATTATACAAGAAAGATAGGTGACAAATTCATTATATTCCTTTAAAAAGGAGGTAATAATGAAGAGAATGCTATTCATCTCGCTTATGATGATGTTGGCAATAACTTTTCTTTTAGGGATACCGGTAAATTCTGATACTGCGACCCGTGTGGCAAAAAACTTTGTTCTGGAACGGATGGGATCTGAGTATGCAGTAACTACGGCAAAACTTTTAGATTCAGTGAAAGGTGAATCTTATATTTATATCGTTAACCTAACTCCGCAAGGATTTATCCTTGTTGCGGCTGATGATGCAGCAATTCCAGTATTAGGTTACAGTGCTATGAATAACTGGGGTGAAGTGGAAATTCCTGTCCAGCTACAAGATTTACTGGAGAACTGGAATGCTCAATTACAAGATATTAGAGAGCATAATTTAACTGCTCCCAAAGAAACTCAGGCTCTCTGGTCTAAATATAACTGTAATTCAGTGTTATTTGTGCCAGACAGAAGCTTTAGGACGGTAGGACCTTTGCTCACAACCGTATGGGGTCAAGGAACTTATTACAATGCTATGTGTCCCCCGGATGCAGCTGGTCCTGATGGTCATGTTTTAACAGGTTGTGTAGCCACAGCAATGGCTCAGATTATGCGTTATTGGTCTTTTCCTCCAGTAGGGAATGGTTCTCATAGTTATAATTGTCCTCCGTATGGAACTCTTTCCGCTGATTTTGGTTCTACTGCCTATAATTGGGCAGCAATGCCAGATAGAGTGACCAGCACTAATACAGATGTAGCAACTATCTGTTATCATGCTGGGGTTGCTGTCAATATGCAGTATGGTCCAAATGGCTCTGGGGCATATAGTACTGATGTTCCTAATGCTCTAATTACTTATTTCAAATATGCAAACACAACTCAATATAGGTCAAAATCTTCATATTCTTCTTCCACCTGGGAAAATATGATGAAGGAAGAACTAGACAATTCTCGTCCTATTTATTACAGTGGTTCAAGCTCCCAATCTGGAGGACATGCCTTTGTAATGGATGGATATCAGAACTCCAATTTCCATATCAATTGGGGATGGAATGGTAGCTATAATGGTTATTATGCCCTTACTGCGCTGAATCCAGGAAGTGAAAACTTTACCAGTGATCAAGCTGCTGTTATAGGTATCATTCCCACATTGCCTTTACCTACATTAAATGAAGGATTTGAAAGCACAACTTTTCCTCCCGCTGGTTGGTCAATAAATCCCACCACTGGTGGTTTTAGCTGTACCACTTCAAGCTCTTATATAATTTCTGGAACTGCTTCTGCTTTTTATCGTGCAACAGGAAATGTTAGTGGTAAGCAATTAATAACTCCCGCCTTAACTATTGATTCTACCTGTCCCAATCTCACCTTTAAAGCTAAGAGAAGTACTACGGACTATGGAGAAAAAATAAAGATTGGGTATTCTACTACTATAGGAAATTGGACTTATTTTCCTACTGTTGCTACCTTAACTTCATCTGCTCAGACCTTTAGCTATGTGGTGAATACTCTTCCTGCTGATACATATTATTTTGTATTTGAAACTTACGCTACAAATACAAGTGTTTCAAACTATAAAACTTTCGTTATTGATGATGTAGCAGGTCCTTATAATCTCATACCTACTCAAGCATCAGTTAATCTAACTTCCTGGAATGCAGGAATTCTTTCACCTGGTGATGAGGCAAGATCAGGTAATATTTTTACAATTTCCAATGTTGGTTCAGGAACCTTAATGGTAACCTCAGTGACAGATCTATCAGGAACTGATTTTTCTACCAATTTTAACTCCAATATAAGTCTGGTCTATGGTCAAACTTATGATTTTGGCTTTACTTATGCTCCTTTAGATTATGGTAGCGATAATGTAAACTTCCAAATTGTTACTAATGGTGGAACTATAAATATTGCTTTAAGTGGAAGTGCTCAATATGCGGTTCTATCAGATGGATTTGAGAATTATCCTGATTTTGCCCTTAATTTCCCTCCCTGGACGCAATATGATGGAGATGGAAGTTCAACATATGCTATCCAAAATTATACATTTCCTAATCAATATTATACCGGTTCCTTTATAATTTTTAACCCTTCCCTGTGTTCTCCTTCCATGGCAGGAACAGCCATTGATCCACATACTGGAGAAAAGGGTGCTTATTGCCTTGCTGCAATAAACTATCCTAATAATGATTGGTTAATCTCACCTCAATTAAACCTGAGTTCTGATGCAACGCTTAGTTTCTGGGCTCGTTCCTATACTGCTCAATATGGATTGGAGAGATTCAAGGTAGGAGCCTCTACTACGGGAACCGATCCTTCTAACTTCACTATCATCAGTGGAGCTAACGATATACAAACTCCTGCGAGTTGGACTCAGTATACCTACACTTTGCCACAAAATACAAAATATTTTGCAGTACAGTGCGTGTCTAATGATGCCTTTATCTTTATGGTGGATGATTTTTTAGTTACAGACCAATCCCTTCCACCAGTTCTTACTGCACCGGAAAATGTTGCCATAGAAGCCTTCCCTGGTGGGATATCTTTAGGTTGGGATCTTGTTAGCGGTGCTAATAGTTATAAGGTCAATGGTAGTAATGATCCCTATGGCAATTATATCCTTATTCAGACTGTGGATGATAACTACTTTGAAATCACTGACGAAGCACTTAATGCACTCGGTTTAAGCAACCGAGCTTTCTTCAAAATTACGGCAGATACTGCTATTCTTGCAGCAAAATCAATATCGCAAGAAAGTAAATATTCATCGCCATTACTTCAAAACTATTTACTTAATCAAAACAAAACACTAAATGTTATGAATAGCAAAATGAAGCCGTAATAGAGTCTCCCTCTATTTTCCGGAGTGCTTAACCGGGAAAGAAAGGGAATAAAAATATCCCAATTAGTTAAAAGCCTATCCTGATTCTATCGGGATAGGCTTTTTTAATGGTTAAATTATTTTCTTTAGAAGGGATTTTTTCTATTTTCTAATAAATTTAACTTAAAATTGATTTCTTCTTCTTGACAGAGTCTACCTTACTGGAATTTAATATAAAAAAACAAGTTGAGGTAGAAAAATTGAATAAAACTATCTTTAGATTATGCATTACTCTGCTCTTATTTATATTTTTATTCTCCTGTAGTGCCAATAAGGACAAAGAACAAGTACAGTATGGATATCTGCGTCTGGAAGGAAGTATGGCCAATAGAGAGGCTTATGTTGATGGACAGAGTGTGGGAATAGACCCAGAATATGATGCCAATACAATTCCTTTAAGAGTGGGAACTCATTATTTGGAAATCAGGTCTAAAAATAGGATATTACTGGCAGATGATATTGTTATTGAGCCCAATAAAGTTACGCAAGTGACCGTTCCATAAGCCAATAACTTTTCAAATTCCCTGCAAATTATAGCAGGGTTGAAGAAACTCTTGAAAATAAAACGAAAAACCGCTATCGGGAAAGACAGCGGTTTTTTAATAACCAGATTTAATTCTAACGAGCGTTGTGTTGATAACGGTTACGGTTATATCTGGCTTTTTTTGCTTTACGGCATTCGGGACAACGCTGAGGTTCATTAACTAAACCTTTTTCTTTATAGAATTCTTGCTCACCTTCTGTAAACACAAATTCTTTCTGGCAGTCCTTGCAGATTAAAGTCTTGTCAGGCATTTTTGTACTCCTTTGCATTCGGGACATCTTACATTCAGATTGAGGCTTTCCCGAACAAAGGAACAGGCTCAAGGAATGTTAAATCCCTATTTATTTTCTCATTCATATAAACAACTAATCTGTCAATAAAATTTTTTCTATCTCTTAAACCTGTATCAGTTTGCAAATTTTTTCTTATCCCCAATAAACCATTATAAAATCCTTTGACTCTTTTTGTAGAACAGATTATATTGATATTTAGATTTTTGTTAATTTATGAGTTTACATAAAGGGGGTAAAGAATAAATGAACTGTATTTTTTGTCTTATCAGTCCAGACAAATATTTAGCGGAAAACGAATATTTCTTTGCAATCCGGGACATACATCCAATAACAAAGGGTCATTCTCTCATCATTTCAAAAAGGCACACTCCTGATTTTTTTACACTTCAACCTGAAGAAATGACAGCTTTATTGGAAATTAGCCGGACTATGCGAAATCTTTTAGATGAAGAATTACATCCAGAAGCTTATAATTTACTGATGAATTGCGGTTCTGCTGCTCATCAAAGCATTTTTCATTTCCATCTACATTTTATTCCTCGTTATCATAAAGATGGTTTATCTTTACGAGCTATAAACGAAAAATTAAGGTCTATTACTTTTTAATTCAAAACAATATAGGTCGCACTTTTCTATCGTTAAAGAAGATAGGACCAAATATAAATTTATCTATCCTTTTCCTTTAGTTAAATTATATTTTATGTTAGGGCAATAAGTTAAAAGTTATAAGGAAGGCGGATTATTAGCTATCCGCAAGAGTCAAGTGTTAATCACTTCTATATCAAGCGTTAATTATTTAAGACTTGATTAACGCTTGATAAACACTTGATAGCAGGGGAAAGCTAAGAGCAACCTTATAAAAAGCTGATGGTTTTAATTGTTTTTGAAAGACGAGAGCATAAGGGGTAAGTTTCAGAAAAAAGTGAAGAAATAAAGATGTAATTAATCAAGATATATATAGATACAATAGGTATTGGATAGCAAATTAAGGGGTAAATAATATAAAAGAGAGGATGCTAAAAATAGATTAAATGACTCTATCCAGCACTGGTAGCATCTCTGCTAAGAATTCCTCATAACGGTCTTCCATTATTGCCTGGCGAGCCATTTCCATTAATTCATTGTAGAAATAGAGACTGTGGATGGTGGTTAAACGCATTCCCAGGATTTCATTCATTGTGATTAAATGGCGAATATAGGCACGACTGAAATGTTTACAAGTGTAACATCCGCATTGCTTATCAATAGGTTGAAAATCATCTTTATAGCGAGCAGCTTTGATAATCATTTTTCCCTGGCGAGTGAAAATACTTCCTTTCCTGGCATTTCGGGTAGGCATCACGCAGTCAAACATATCTACTCCGTTAGCAATATTTAATAATAAATCGGAAGGAGTGCCTACACCCATCAGATAACGAGGTTTATCTGCGGGAAGTATATCATTCAAGAAATTGGTTATACGGAACATATCAGCTTTATCTTCACCGACAGCTAAACCTCCGATAGCATAGCCAGGAAAATCCATCTCCATCAAAGTCTTAGCTGCTTTTTCTCGTAAATCCTCATAGATTCCTCCTTGTACGATACCAAAGAGAGCCTGATTTTTATAATTATGAAAAGCTGCCTTTCCTCGTTCAGCCCATTTTAAAGTGCGTTGCAAGGACTTTTCAACATATTCACGAGTTGAAGGAAATGGAGGACATTCATCAAAACTCATAATTATATCTGCACCAAGTGCCTCTTGAATAGCGATAACGCTTTCAGGGGTAAAAAAATGCGTGCTACCATCTAAGTGCGATTGAAATTTCACTCCTTCATTAGTGATTTTTCTAAGTCCTGCCAGACTCATCACTTGAAAGCCACCACTATCGGTCAGAATAGGATGTTTCCAGGCAATAAATTTATGTAGACCACCTGCTTGCTGGATAAGTTCATAACCTGGTCTCATATAAAGATGGTAAGTGTTTCCAAGGATAATTTGAGTGTGGCACTTTTCCAGTTCCTCTGGACTCATTGCTTTCACGGTTCCAACTGTCCCAACAGGCATAAAAACTGGGGTTTTAATCTTACCGTGACTGGTGGTAATTGTGGCTGCTCTGGCTTTGTTAGAAACTTTTTCTAATTGAAATTTGAACAACTTGCCCTACCTATTAATAAATCGTAAAACTTCACTCGCAATATCCGAATAGAAGGCTAAAACCATCAGAAAGATGAGAATAAAGAATCCTATAGTTTGGAGTATAGATTGAACTTGTTGAGGAACAGGTTTTCGGATGATACCTTCAATGATAGCAAAAAGAATCAGTCCACCATCCAGAACGGGAATAGGAAGCAGATTCATAATAGCAAGCATAAGACTGATACTGCCAAAGAAAAAGAGAAGACTGCCAAATCCTTTTTTCCCAAAAGATTGGCTCATACTGGCAATCATAACCGGTCCACCCACTGATTTGGTTAAATCTTGAGGTTTCTGAACCAATTTTCCCAGTGCCTGATAATTCAGAACGATGAAATTAACTGTATTGACTGTCCCTAATTGAATTGCTTCCAGAGGCTTATAACGACGCTCATACTTTACAGGTTGGTATTGTATAATGCCAATAGCTTTGTTTCCACCAGTATTAATACTGCTTTCCAAAGGTAGCACTTTGTTGAACCTCTGTCCATTGCGTTCAATAGTCAAAAGCACCTCGTCTTTTTCAGAATTGACGATAATTTCACGCATTTCGTACCAATTTGAAACAGGCAGAGAATCAATTGCTACAATACGGTCTCCAGATTCCAATTTAGAATGATAAGCAGGAGTTTTGGGCACTACTTCTCCAATGCGAGTATCAGCATAAGGATAGAGACTTTTAGCCAGAGAATCCACTTCAGAAGAGGAGATTAGCACAGTTTGTTTGTTGCCATTACGGCTAAGTAAGACGGTGTTTTCAGGATTTGAAAGTAATTCTTGAAGAAATTCACTATAGCCTCGGATATTTTTTCCATTTACGCTTATAATGCTATCTCCAGGAGCAAAAACTTGAGCCCATTTACCTTCTGCTTTATATACTACTGGCAGCTGGTCTTCAATATAGACAGGCATCATAAAAGACCAGATAAAAAGTATAAGGGTTAAAACGATATTGGCAAAAGGTCCACTAAATCCAATGATAGCTTTTTGCCACCAGGGTTTGCGAGATAAAGCATTTTCATCGTCTATATTCTGCTCATCTGGATTCTCTCCCTTCATTTTAACATAGCCACCCAGAGGAATCCACCCTATACGCCATTGCACATTATGACTGGTAAATTGAGCAATAGGTTTGCCAAAACCAATAGAGAACTGCTCAATGCCTACTCCCCATGCTTTAGCCATAAGAAAATGACCTAGTTCATGTACAAAAATCATTAAGCCAAAAGCCAGGATAGTTAAAAGTAAGGTCATAGGGTTATCCTAAAATCTGAGGCTGTAGCAGATAAAACATACTGAAAGATTGATAGTTATAAGAATCAGCAGAGGATATACCTAAGATTTCTGAGCTAATTTTTTAGCTAAGGTAACAGCAATGTAGCTGGCAACTTCATTAGCATAAGTCCCAGGCCCAAAACCTGCATCATAACCGAGTTCTATTGCCAGTTCATGAGAGATTTTTGGTCCACCACAAATAAAGAGCATCTTATCCCGTAATTTCTCTGTTTCTGCTAATTCAATAAGACGGGTGAGATTATGAATATGGATATTATTTTGTGTTACGACCTGAGAAACCAGCACTGCATCAGCATTTTCTTCTCGCGCACGACGCAATAATTCTTCACATGGCACTTGAGCACCAAGATTAATAGCATTAAACCATTGATAGCGTTCCAGACCATAACGATGATTATAGCCCTTCATATTCATAATGGCATCAATGCCAACGGTGTGAGCATCACTTTCTATGCAAGCACCCACGACAGTTATTTTGCGTCTAATATTCTCTTTAATAAATTCATCCACTTCTTCCATTTCCATCACTGGGGTATCCACTTTTTTAACTTTAATTTTAGAACTATCAACGGAACAAGGAGTTACAGCATAGGCAATAAAATGGGTGAAACCTTCATGAAGGTCTCGTATGCCACAGATTATGATATCTTCAAAGCCCATCTGCTTTAATAATTGTTTGGCTGCTTCTTTTCCCCAATCATCTGGTGGAACTGGTAGAGTGAAGGAAAGCTGAACCTTTCCATCGCCTGATTTATCACCATAAGGACGGATGATGTTGTGTTTCATAATCCCAGCTCCTTTTTCATCTTTTCCAGAAAAGGATTAAAATATTCCACATCTTTACGGAAAACGCCATTTAAGCCTTTCCCACCATTTTCAGTACGTTTTATATCGGCAAATTCACCTCTTTCCATAGCTTTGAAAAGACCTTCTTTTTCCACTCTTTCCAGGAATTCAGTGGCTTCTTTCAATACTTGATTGGCTCTTCTATTGATGAAACTATCGGGGACCAGAGTAATGTTCTCATCCAGACTTTTTATGGCATTAAAAATATAAAGTGCATTTTCAATAGCTAAAGAACGGTCTGCTAAATGAGGAGTATGAATTGCTTCGGTCATCATTCCCAGTAATTGAACCCCTTGATGGGTTAATTTTCCGGCAAAATTAAACATAGCATCCATAAGATAGGTTTTAAAAATATTGCCAGTAGCAAACTTCGTTGGAGGCATATATTTCACGGGATAACCGGGAAAGAGTTCACGTGTTAACAGAGCATGTGCCAGTTCATAAGTGAAGCTATCTTCCAAATCAGGATCAATCTCAAAAGCATGTCCTAATCCCATTTTCTCAGGTTTCACACCACTCAAGAGGGCAAACTGTTCATTTAGCAATTGAGAAGCGGTAACAGTATAAGCTTTTTCAATGGCATCGGAAGTGGTTAAATAATTATCCTCTCCGGTTTGAATTTCTATTCCTGCGTAAGCATTAATCATTCTGCTGAAATATTGGTCTAATAAAGTTCTTTTGGGATTGATGTCTCGGAACAGAATTCCATACATCGCATCGTTTAACATATGGTCCAGACGTTCCATTGCCCCCATAGCGGCAATTTCTGGCATACAAAGTCCTGATGCATAGTTAGTTAAACCGATATATCTTTTTTCTGAGGCGGAAACTTCATCCAGTGCAGCTCGCATAATCCGGAAATTTTCCTGAGTGGCATAAGTGCCTCCGAAACCTTCCGTAGTTGCACCATAAGGTACATAATCCAGAAGCGATTGAGCAGTAGAACGAATGACCGCAATGATATCTGCACCTTCATAAGCAGCAGCTTTAGCTTGAATCACATCTTCATAAATATTTCCTGTGGCAACAATAACATAGATAGCTGGAATTCTTCTGGGTCCGTAGGTCTGAAGAAGTTGTTCTCTGGTCTCTCGCTGTTTAGCTATATGTTTCAGCATTTTATCTGAAAGTTCATCCAGCACCTGAAAGATTTTATCAGGAGAAGCAACTGGTGTCTTCGTTAAATCAAGATTGCCTTGAGCTATCTCTTCTGCAATTTGTTGAGCTGACATTCCAGTGTAAATGATAGCATTAGCCAGAGGAATAGCAGCACCTCTAAGCAAAGCATTCCTCTGCTGTAAGTGATCAACTACTACATTAGGATAGGGAGTTCCATCTTCAGTAGCACCATCAATACCGAGCAATCTAAGAACAGTTCGTTCAATAGTGACTGAAGAGTAGTCATCAAAGAGCCATTGAAAAGAGCCAGCAATAGAGGCAGCTGCTTTTCTGGCACGTTTTTGCATATCAGGGTCAAGTTCCAGTTTGAGCATTAAAAAATCTCCAATTGTCTAATTACATATTAGTTGCACCATTTTTTGATCATTTATTTCCGTCAAGGGAAATGGGAAAGGATAAGGAATTCATTTTGCTTTTACTTGACGAAAAACTTAGCTATTTTAAAATGTAAAATAAGCATATATATAAATGAAGAATTCGGTATATGCCTTGAATTACGAACCTAATAAAAGGGGACAATAAGATGCCTTCAACTAAAGACGCCATCCAGAAATTACTGGAAAAAGAGCAAAAGGTGCTTCAATTAGGAGGACCTCAAGCTGTAGAAAAGCAAAAACAAAAAGGGAAACTGACTGCTCGCGAAAGAATAGACCTTCTATTTGATCCGGGCACTTTTCGGGAACTGGATATGTTTGTGCAACATCGCTGTGATAATTTTGGGATGGATAAAGTGGAAATTGCTTCGGATGGTGTAATTACAGGACACGGTTTGGTTAATGGAAGACCAGTATTTGCTTTTTCACAAGATTTCACTTCTCGTGGTGGTTCTCTGGGAGAAATGCATGCTGCTAAAATCTGTAAGATAATGGATATGGCTTTAAAAAATGGATTACCGCTCATTGGATTTCAAGATAGTGGTGGAGCACGAATTCAGGAAGGAGTAGATGCTCTTAAAGGTTATGGTGATATCTTCTTCCGTAATTCACGTGCCAGTGGTGTTATTCCTCAAATCACTGCTATTATGGGTCCCTGTGCAGGTGGAGCAGTCTATTCTCCTGCAATGACGGATTATGTATTTATGGTTAAAAACACCAGTTATATGTTTATCACCGGACCTGAAGTAATAAGAGCAGTTACGGGAGAAGAAACAACTCAGGAAGAACTTGGTGGTGCGATGGCTCATAATACTAAGAGTGGGAATGCTCATTTTGCCTGTGAAAATGATGCTGATGCCATAGAACAAATTAAGGTTCTGTTAAGCTATCTGCCTTCCAATAATATGGAAGAACCTCCCAGGATTGAGTGTAATGATGATCCCTGGCGTCTTTGTCCCAATCTGGATACTATCATCCCAGATAATCCTAAAGAAAGCTATGATATGCATGATGTGATTAAAACAATTGTGGATGACGGTATTTTCTTTGAACCACATAAATACTATGCTCAGAATATAATAGTAGGCTTTGGTAGATTAAATGGAAGAGTTATAGGAGTGGTAGCAAGTCAACCTACTGTCTTGGCAGGTTGTCTGGATATCGATGCTTCGGATAAAGCCACTCGTTTTATCCGTTTCTGCGATGCTTTCAATATTCCTCTGGTGACCTTTGTGGATGTGCCAGGTTATCTTCCTGGAACTTATCAGGAACATAATGGAATAATAAGGCATGGAGCAAAGCTGCTCTGGTGTTATTCAGAAGCCACTGTTCCTAAACTGACCGTAATCACACGCAAAGACTATGGCGGCAGCTATATTGCAATGAGTAGTAGACATTTAGGAGCAGATATGGTTTTTGCCTGGCCTACAGCAGAAATTGCGGTTATGGGTGCTGAAGGTGCTGCCAATATTATCTTTAGAAAAGAGATTGATGCAGCAGAAGATAAGGCAGCTAAAAGAGCGGAAATGATTAAAATCTATGAAGAACAATTCAATAATCCTTATGTGGCAGCTTCTCGTGGCTATATAGATGCAATTATCCTTCCTTCCGAAACCAGAAAGAGATTAATTGATGCGCTGGAGATTTGCTCTACTAAAAGTGAGAGCTTGCCTCCTAAAAAGCACGGAAATATACCAGTTTAATACATTTCAGGATATGATAAATGACAGATAAGAAAAAAGAAATTGCTGCCATAGCAGGAGTTCTGGCATTAATTACAGCAGAAGAAGCAGAAGCACCAAAGCTTCCTCAAGCAAGAGCTTCCTTGCTCTGGCAAGCTTATGGTCGTCAACAGACAATGCTTTATCGTGATTTAACCCAAAGAAGATTAATAAAAAGACATAAATAAGGAGAATAAATGCAGAAACATGGCATCTTGGAATATAGCGAGATGCGCTATGAACCGGACCGCCCTAAAGCGGCAAATCCCATCAAGATTCAGGATCTGACCTTCCGTGATGGACATCAATCTCTCTTTGCTACACGCGTTAGGACAGAAGATTTATTACATGTAGCAGAACTAATGGACCAAGTAGGCTTCTATTCTATGGAAGTCTGGGGTGGAGCAACCTTTGATGTTATGCATCGTTATTTAGGAGAAGACCCCTGGGAACGCATCCGGGTCCTGAAAAAACATATCACTAAAACACCATTTTCTATGCTCTTAAGAGGTCAAAATCTGGTGGGATATCGTAATTATCCAGATGATATTGTAGAAACCTTTGTGCAAAGATGTTGTGATAACGGAATTGATATCTTTCGGGTGTTTGATGCACTTAATGATTTCCGTAATTTTCAGACTGCCGTCAAGATTATAAAAAAGAATAATAAACACTTTCAGGGGGCTATCTGTTTCAGCCTGACTGAACAGAGAATGGGTGGAGAAATATATAATATAGAATATTATGTTTCCAAAGCTAAACAATTGGAAGATATGGGAGCTGATACTATCTGTATCAAGGATATGGCAGGATTAATTGCTCCTTATGATGCTTATGACTTGATTAGAGCTTTGAAAGAAAATGTTAAAGTCCCAGTACATCTACACACTCATTTCACCAGCGGAATGGGAGATTTATCCTTGTTTAAAGCTATTGAAGCAGGAGTGGATATCATTGATACCTGTGTGGGACCCTATGCCTATAGAACTTCCCATCCAGCGATTGAACCTCTGGTAATTTCTCTTTTAGGGACAAATCGTGACACTGGTTTTGATATTAAACTGCTTAATAAAATAGGAAAGGAAATGGAGAAAGACATTCCAAAATATATGCAATTTGCAGATACAACCAAATTTAGCATTATTGATACTGATGTCATTATCCATCAAACTCCAGGTGGAATGATTTCCAACCTTATCAATCAGCTTCGTCAGATGGATGCTTTAGACCGTTTGGATGATGTTTTCAAAGAGATTCCAAGAGTAAGAAAAGATCTGGGACAGATTCCTTTAGTTACTCCTACCAGTCAAATTGTAGGTATTCAGGCAGTTAATAACACTCTCTTTGATAGCTATGAAGGAGAATATTCCCATATCACAGAAGAAGTGAAAGACCTCTGCTATGGACTTTATGGCAAGACTCCAATGCCCATCAATCCAGAGGTGCAGAAAAAAGCATTAAAGGGTTATCCCCGAGGAGAAAAACCCATCACAGTTCGTCCTGGGGACATTCTTGAACCTGGACTGGAAAAAGCAAAACAGGAAGCAGAAGGTTTAGCTAAGGATATTGATGATGTCCTAATTGTAGCTCTATATAATGTCACAGGGAAGAAATTCCTGAGGATAAAATATGGTTTAGAACCCATGCCAGATGAGATGAAACCTATTACTCTGGAAGAGGTTAAAAGACAGCAGGAGCTATGTGAAAAGGCTAAAGCAGGTCTTCTGGTAGAGCCACCAGTTAAAAAGCAAGTTCCCAAGCCAGAAGGTTTGAGACAGTTTGATGTATTTGTGGATGATGAATACTTTTTAGTAGAAGTGTCAGAAAAGGGTGTCCCCCATATTGTTCATAGTGCTAAAGTAGCTTCCAATCCTCAGGTGCAACCCAGTCAAACCTCAAATCCACAGTCATCTCCTCAACCCGTAAAAAACAATCCTCAACCTGTTCCTAATCAGTCTTCAGTTCAAACTGCGTCAACTGCGGTGGAAGGAACTCCAGTCACTGCTCCAATGCCTGGGATGTTAGTGCGTTATGAGAAAAAAGTGGGAGACAAAGTGAAAGTAGGGGAAACTTTACTGGTGTTGGAAGCGATGAAAATGTATAATAATATACCCAGTCCCGTAGAAGGAACAGTTGTTTCCACTCCGTTAAATGCTGGAGATAGTGTTGGGAAGGGTGATGTTATGATAGTAGTTAAGCCAGATTAATAAGTTGCCAAAAAGGCTTCATTTTAGAGAACCATTCTCAGGAGCGAGAGATGCAAGTTAAAAGTATCATAATGGACAAGGACCAGATGGAACGCACCATTCATAGAATGGCGCATGAGATAATTGAACAGAATAGAGGTATTGAAAATATATGTTTTGTAGGTATCCGAACCAGAGGAGTGCCCTTAGCCCGAAGATTGGCAGATTATCTTCGCCTAATTGAAGGAAAGGATATTCCTGTCGGAGTTCTGGATATAACTCTGTATCGTGATGACCTCTCTATGATATCTCATCAACCTGTGATTAAAGGTTCTGAACTTGGTTTTGAGATTGAGGGTGCTTCCATTATTCTGGTGGATGATGTGCTTTATACAGGTAGGACTGTTCGTGCTGCTATTGATGCCTTGTTGGATTTTGGCAGACCTCAACAGATTCAATTGGCAGTCCTGATAGACCGTGGTCATCGTGAACTTCCTATCAAAGCTGATTATGTGGGGAAAAATGTTCCCACTTCTAAGGAAGAGATAATCAAAGTTTCTTTTGCAGAGATTGATGGAGAGGACTCTGTCAAAATCGTTGTGGCATAAATATAGAGCTCGCTGGCAAAGCTCTCATTCCTTACTTTGTATTGGATTAGATTCGGATATAACTCAACTGCCAGAATGTGTTCTAAATGAAAGGAACCCTATCTGGGAATTCAACCGAAGGATAATTGATTCTACAGCTCAATATGCTTGTGCCTATAAACCTAATCTGGCTTTCTATTTAAGAGACGGTATCCGTGGATTAGAAGCTTTACAACTGACTATCAATTATATTCCTGAAGATATTCCTGTTATTCTGGATTGCAAAGTGGGGGATATTGGTTCTACTATGGAACAATATGTTTCCACTTTTCTGGAAGTGATGGGTTTTGATGCCATAACAATTAATCCACTTTTAGGTGCTGATGTGCTTAAGCCTATCTTGGAAAGAGAGAATGCTTTTGCTTTTGTGCTCACTCTCACTTCCAATCCTTCAGCTAAGGATTTCTTTATTCAAGAAGATATGGCTATAAAGATAGCCAGATGGCTAACCATTTTTCCGCCAGATAAAATTGGAGCAGTAGTTGGTGCAACTCAGGTGAATCAATTACAAGAAATGCGAGAGCTTATGCCTGGACATATCTTTTTGATTCCTGGAATCGGTGCTCAAGGAGGAGACCTGGATGCAGTTATGCATTATACCAAAGATTCAGATGATTATCCCAATATCTTGATCAATTCTTCCAGAGGCATCATCTTTCAGGATAGGTCTCCTAAATTTGCTCAAGCTGCCGCTTTAGCTGCTGAGGATTTAAATAGTAAGATTGGAGTATACACCTAATCAGTTCAGAGCTACCTAACTAAACTACTTTTAAGGTCAGAGATAAATTCCTCAATATGTTTTTCTGTGGTATTAAAGCTGCACATCAAGCGCACCACATTTTTTGCTTCATCCCAGATATAGAAATGATATTTCTCCCTCAGTTCTTCAATAGATTTTTTCGGGATTTTAACAAATAATGAATTTACCTGCACAGGTTGTACTATTTCAACTTCGGGAATGTTCCTTAAACTTTCACTAAAAAGAGTTGCCATAGCATTGGCTTGGCTGGCATTCTTTTTCCATAATGCATCTTTCAGATAAGCATCAAATTGCGCAGAGATATATCGCATCTTACTGAATAGTTGTGTACATTGTTTACGATAAAACCTGATATCGGAGGTAAGTTCTGGTCTAAAACTAATTAATGCTTCTCCAAAAAGGAGTCCATTTTTTGTTCCTCCAAAGCTAACAATGTCTGCACCGACTTCTTTAGTAATATCTTTTAATGAACAGTCCAAAGCTGCAGCTGCATTGGCAAGTCTTGCACCATCTATCTGTAAGAGCATATCTTGCTGATGAGTGTAATCTGCGAGGACTTTAAGCTCTTCAATGGTATATAAAGTCCCATATTCTGTACTTTGAGCAATGGAAACAACCTTCCCTTGAGAATGATGCTGGTCTCTATTATTTAGAAGGTAGGGACCGATTAATTCTGGAGTCAATTTACCATCAGTGGTCGGAATAACCTGCAATCTTGCTTGTGTAAATTTTTGTACTGCACCACATTCATCCACATTGATATGCGCAGTTTGAGCACAAAAGATAGCATTAAAAGATTTAACCAGGTTCTGTATAGCTACCACATTAGCACCAGTTCCAGTCATAACAAAGCAGGCTTGGCAGTCTCCTCCAAAGAGTGATTCAATCTTATTTAAAACTTCAAGGGTTAAAGGGTCTTCTCCATAAGCTGGAGCAAAACCTTCATCTGCTTTGAGAAGAGCTTTCCAGACCTCAGGATGCACTCCTGAATGATTATCACTTCCAAAACTTACAGGAAACATAGTATCTCCTTAAAACTTAATAATAATTCTCATCCTCATCTTCTGTGGTTTCCTCAGGAAAATCTATATCGGGTAGCGATTTCATCTTTTTTCTTTGCTTAATATGAGCATAGATGAGGATAAAGGGCATTAAAATCAAAATAAAAGTCCCCAAACCAGTAAAAATATAAACATAAGCCTGCCTTTTACTAAAAGCAGCAAAATCCTGATTGAATTGCCAGAGGTCTATATGATAGGCATTATGAAATGCCTCCGAGAAAATTGTTTTCTTCCCCATCCGATAATTTTTAGACACGATTTCCCAGAAATCTTTCCAGGCTTGAGGGTCTTTATCTTTCATATATTGCACTGCATAATATGAAGTTATATAATATAAATCCCAATCTGCAGGGTGTTGAGGATAGTTTTCTGCTAACTTTATCAGGTCCATTTTATTGCCCCAGAACCGCTCTCTTATATAATAATAGTATCTATCCAGTCCAAGTTGATTACCCTGTTGAGTAGCCATTCCTTCATGAAACCAAAGTGGAGCTTTTCTTAAAATCTCATCTAATAACCAGTGCGTATATTCATGCATTATTATTCCACTATAGTTAGATAATATCTGATCTGCACTACGGATATAGATACGATGATTCAAAGAAGAGTAAAAAGCACTGGAAAATTCTACAATTCTTCCCTTACCCTGAGTTAATAGTTCATAAGACTGTTCATCAGGCACCACATAGATATCAGCGCGAGAATCCAGATAAACTCCCGTGCCCATCTGTAACTGATCTATTCTCTGATTTAATTCATTTATAAAGCTTTGCGTTACAGGAAATTTACCGTCTATGGTATGAATGACAAAGTTATCGGTTACAACAGCTATCTGATAGTTTGCATTAAGAAAGCTAAATATAAATAGAAATAGAACTAAGCATTTCCAGATTGCCGATTTCAGTTTGAAATCTCCTTGCGACTCAAAAGAGTATAATAATTCGTGGCATCTTTTTTAGCCACATTCCCCTGAGGAATCTTATCAATCCGGATTTGGTGTTCATATCCATAGAGATGAAATTGAATTATATCTCCTTCTTTAACCTCAGCTGAGGCTTTAGCGGTTTTGCCATTGAGACTAACTAAACCTTTATCACAGGCTATTTTAGCGATGCTACGACTTTTAGTAAGGCAAAGCTTATTCAGTAGCATATCTATGCGCATAAATCCCCCAGATTTGATGAGTTATTGAGTTAGTAGTCTTTGTGTCTCCAGAGCTATCATCAATTCTTCATTGGTGGGAACTTTTAATACAGTTACCGGGGAATCGGGAACACTTATCACTTCTATTTCACTGCTAAATTTTGCATTAGCCGTTAAATCAAGTTTTATGCCTAAAGCTTCCATATCTTTACAGACCATTTCTCTGGCTAAAGGCATATTTTCTCCTACTCCACCTGTAAATACTAAAACATCCAGACCATTCATAACCGCATAATAAGAGCCGATATATTTCTTAATCCGATAGCAATAAACTTCCAGAGCTTGCATAGCCTTAGGATTATTTTTTTGAAGGACTTCATCTTCTATAAATCGCATATCATTAGAAATCTGAGAGAGTCCCAGCATTCCACTGTTTTTGTTTAAAATGCTATTCACTTCATCTACATTTAAGCCCAGATGTTGTTGCATATATATGGGAATAGAAGGATCAATATCTCCACAACGAGTTCCCATCATTAACCCTTCCAGAGGAGTAAAACCCATTGAAGTATCAATAGATTTTCCCCTTTCTATAGCTGTCATTGAAGCACCATTTCCCAGATGACAGGTGATAATCTTTAATTGAGAAATGTCCTTTTGCAAAAATCTGGCAGCTTTTAAACTTACATATTTATGCGAAGTTCCATGAAAACCATATCTTCTAATCTTATATTTTTCATAGTATTCCAAAGGAAGGGGATATAGATAAGCTCTTGGAGGCATAGTCTGATGATATGCCGTATCAAAAAGTCCACATTGAGGAACCTCAGGCACATTCTTTTTAACTGCCTCTATTCCTTTTATATTGGCGGGATTATGTAAGGGTGCCAGGGGAATACATTCTTTCATCACTCTCACTACATCATCGGTAATAACTACAGCATCAGAATAATATTCACCAGCGTGCACTAATCTATGACCTACAGCATCAATCTCACTTTTATCCTTAATCACTCCATTAACTGGGTCTAATAAATAATCTATTATCAGTTGTAAACCCTGTTCATGATTTTCAATTACCATCTCTTTCTTTTTTAAGGTATACTTCTCGCTTTTATAAGTGAAAAGTGATAGGTCTTCACCAATTCGTTCAGCAATTCCTTCTGCCAGAACTAATAGATTGTTCATATCAATAAATTGATATTTTATGGAGGAACTGCCACAATTGAGAACTAATATTCTCATATTGTCCTTCTTTATAATATTTTTTTATTTCAAAAAAAGATAATATTGCCTTATTGTCAACTGATTTACTTTGAAAATAGGGAAATAGTCTTTCTTCATGGGGGAAATTATCTCTCTCGTCAGGAAAGAATAATCTTTTTTAATTTCTATTCCCATCTTCATTTGCAAGAATGTAACATTCCTATTTGCAACCAACTATATCATTTTAAGGGTACTTTTGATCCAGCTTAAGATTAGGAATAGATTCCTTAAAAATTCAACATTCTATTTTCTCTGATACTTTTTTAATTATACAATATCAAAGATAATGGGCTCTTCTGTTATGGGTTCTGAACTTAAAGTATAAGCTTTCTGGATAAGTTTTACTACTTCCTCACCTTTAATTTGGTCATTACAATGCACTTCACCGATAGGTTCATCTTTTTCCAGGAAATCTCCAATCTTTGGGATTAAGAGAGCACCTGAGCTATGGTCTATGGAATCGGTCACTTTCATTCTTCCTGCATTGATATGAATCAGTGCATAACCTATTGCGCGACAATCTATATGGGAAACATAACCGGAAGCAGGAGATAGGATGGGAAGTTTATATTTAGTCGTGCTCAAAAGACCGTAGTCATCAATTACTTTAGGATTTCCACCCTGAGCAACAATGATTTCTTCCAGTTTTTTTAATGCCTTCCCATTTTTAACAGCTTCTTCAATCATAGCTATAGCTTGTTCTGCAGTTTCAGCAAGATTGGTGCTTACAAGCAGTTGAGCGGTGAGTTCGGAAGTTAATATCTTTGTATCTTTTAAAGGATTTCCTTTTAAATATTCTATCGCTTCAATCATTTCCAGACCATTTCCTACAGCTAAACCGAGAGGAGAGTTCATATTGGTGAAAGCAACTTTCACTTTTAAACCAAATCGTTCTCCAGTAGAGATGAGCAATTCAGCTAATTCTTTTGCTTTTTCTCTATCTGGCATAAAAGCACCGCTTCCTATCTTGAGGTCAATAATCAGATGTTTTGTTCCTTCTGCTATTTTTTTACTCAATATACTGGCAGTTATCAAACCTGGACTTTCAACCGTAGCAGTTACATCTCGCAAGGCATAAATCTTCTGGTCAGCAGGGACCAGGTCTTTAGATTGACCGGCAAGTGCACAGTTATGCTCTAAAACCAGCTTGCGAAATTCTTCTATGGAAAATTGAGTGCGAAAACCAGGGATAGATTCAAGTTTATCTAAAGTGCCACCAGTGTGACCTAATCCTCTTCCTGAGATCATAGGTATGGTTAATCCGAGGGAAGCTGCAATGGGGGCAAGCATTAGACTGATTTTATCTCCTACCCCACCAGTAGAATGTTTATCGGCTACTTTGAGTTCTGCTGGAAAAGTTATAGTTTTTCCACTTTCAATATATGTTTTAGTTAGAGCAAAAATCTCTTCTTTATTTAAACCTTGAAAATAGATAGCCATAAGAAGTGCACTCATCTGATAATCAGGAACTTCTCCACTTAAAAAACCCTCTACCAGATTTCTTATCTGGTCTTCATTTAATGCAGTTCCATTTCTTTTAGCCAGAATAAGTTCTACTGGATTATAATTTATCATCTTTTTCTCCTTAAGTCATTACCAATTTTTCTCTTAGATAGCCACTAAATATATCCATAACCCAAACTACCAGAGCAATTAACCAGATGATGAGTCCTACATTTCTCCAGGCAAGCATTTGCTGTTGTTGATTTAATGCCAATCCAATTCCTCCACCACCTACAAATCCTACGACCGTTGCCATTCGCACATTCATATCCCATCTATAGATAGTAAAAGCCAGATAGGGTGATAGGATTTGAGGGGTCACAGCATAACGCCAAACCTGAAGAGTGGATGCTCCAGTGGCAACAATAGCTTCCACTGGTCCTGGATCTATGCTTTCTATCTGTTCTGAATAAAGTTTCACTAAAGCAGCTATGGAATGTATCCACAAAGCAAGCATTCCAGCAAAAGGACCTATACCTACCCAAACACAGAAAATAATCGCCCAGACCAAGGCTTCTATGGAACGAACAATCGTAGTGATAGTGCGTATAAAATAGTAAACGATTCTTCCTAAAATAGTGGAATACATTAGATTTTTTGCGGCAAAAAAACTGAGAATAAAAGCAAAAGGTACCGCAAAAATAGTGGCTAAAAGAGCAAGATATACCGTTTCCATCAAAGCTGCCAGCATTGGAACTAACTGTTTAAAATTGGGATTGAATAGACCCTGCACTATATTTTTCGCATTTCCTGCCTGAGTGAAAAAAGCAATCGGCTTTACTTCCACAATAATCCAGCCTACTATAAGACTGATAATTACAATTGCCCAGATTTCTGCTTTCCAGAACCAGCCCTTAATTTCTTTATCAGGATTGGCAACTTTAGCGCCTAAACTATTTTGCTGAAATCCAAATATGAAGCCAAGAACAAGAGGTATCCCGAAGATTGAAAGTTCAGGAAAAGAGAAAGAATAAAGACGATAAGCCATCCAGGCAACACAACCCCACAAATATTGCCAGAGCAAATATTCAACTAAAAAGGATTTCAATTTATTCATATAATTTATCATATTTGAAATGCTTAGTTCGTCAAGACTTTTTTATCAGACTTAATCTTGAAGGTTCTTGCAAGAAATGTTATGGGAATTATTTTTTCTATTTTAATTGTAAATCCGGTCTAAATTATGGGTTCTACCTGACTCTTCTCTGCTATCAAGTGTTAATCACTCGTTAATCAAGCGTTAATAAATTAAGACTTGATTAACGCTTGATTAAGATGTGATATAAATACTTTCGTAAAGGGCGTATTGTAAATGTGCGGTAATTTTTTGAGTTATAGATGCGTGATAAATAAGCAGACATCTCGCACCCTATAGCGGGGTCATAAACGTTCTCTTACACGGGGTCATAAACGTCCCCGTTTATGAAGTTCCGAAGGAGCTTGTTGTTAATAATGTATTAAAAGCTAAGATTTATATTCTTTGTTTATATAACCACTAAAGAAGAAAAGCCTTACGGCTTTGCGAGATGAGGACATCTCGCACCCCAAAAGGGAACAGCTTACACCTAATAAGGGGATATTTTGCACCCAATAAGTGGACATCTCGCACCCCAAAAGGTGATATCTTACCCTTTTGAATGAATTATATTATTCTGGTAAACGCTCCCACATCCCCTCAAAATATTGCCATATACCATCTTGTTTAAATAGGGTAATAGTTCTGAAGCGATTTTGTGCTTCCAGATTAACCAGCATTTGCCATTTTCTACTAAATGTATAATTTTCAATAGATTGAGGAGATGGTTCATAACCCAGCCAGAGGAAATTTTTACCTGAAGAACGAATTTTTTCTGCCAGACGAATACTATTCTCCTGGTCATAATTTCCTATAAGAATAACCTGATATCTTGAGCTATCTATTTCTTCTAAAATAGATAGGAGTTCAGGAGGTAGATTTTCACTCCACTGGCGAGGATAATCGCGACAAATAATATTTATGAAAAGACTATCGGTCTCAGACAAGTCCAGATATTTCATTTGAAAAGCAGTCTGACTATCGGAAACCCTGTATCCTGCTTGTAGATAATACCTATCTTTGGGAACGCTTATAGATATTAAACCAGGCTCATCTTCCGAAAAAACTTGATCCAGCCAGTAAAAAACCCCATCCTGATAACGGGTTAGATTAACTGCATCAGAGAGTCCAGTCACAGGGACTCCATTTTCATCTGCAAGAGAGACAATCAATTTTGTATAGGCTGAGGAATCTCTACTATCTACTTGAGGAGCATTTTTTTTCAAATCATAATAACCCCAGTCCCCATTGTCAAACTGGATAAATATGAGATCGGGTTGACGAGAAAAATAAGCAGGAACTTTGTTAGCTCTTGCAATGTTTACAGCCATCATTCTGTATTGCAGAGGAGTCAGGTATTTTTGTTTGATAGCAATATCCAGTGGAAGCAATCCACTTAAAGCTTTAGAAGAGTTAATGTTATAATGTTTAGCCAGCCACCCAGAAGCAGAATTCATTCTTTCCAGAGTTGTATTCCCTTTCTGGTAGAAAGAATCAGGATAGAGTTGAGGGATTCCTTTTTTATAAGTAACAGGTTGCGGGAGCTCTTCATAAAATACTGTTGGTGCAAGAATAGGAGCTAATTCTGAAGAGGTCATATTTTGACCATCAATCTTTAAGAAAAAGTTGTAGAGAGCAATAATTTGCTCGGAACTGGCTTGCCAGAGGAATTTAGGATCAAAGTCTTCAGAAATAAGGAAATTAAGGAATTCCTTTTGAGGTTCAGGATAGCGATACCCGAACCCTTTGAAGGAATTATAATTACCTCTTGAAGAGGATGCGACTATTCCTAAAAGTGTATCACTATAGGTGAAAATCCGATCTTGAAAACGCTGTTCACGACGATTCCATTTTGCTTTGGCTTGTTCCACCCCATTATTCCACTCATCAGAAGGATTTTTCCAGGTAAAATCAGATGCAGGATAGAAGAGCATTTCATCTTGATCTGGTAGGGGTCCTTCTTGCAAAGTAAGTTCATAATAAAGTTCTTTATCCTCACTTGAAGGAACTGACTCCATAGCACGCTTATTTTCATTGTCTGCCACCAGATAAAAAGCACCCCTGCCTACACTTAGCTCAAATTCCCCTTCATCATCCGTCTGAATATAAATCAAAGACCTTAAAGTTCCAGAATTAAAAACCAGCAGACCGACAGTTGTTTCAGGAAGAGGATTATCCTGTTCATCCAAGGTCTTGATTTTGAGAATACGAGTGTGTTCTTTAGCATAAATTGAAGTGGAATTTATCACACATTCGTAGCGTCCTTGAATTAAAACTTCGTCAGTTGCATCAGGAAGAGTTCCCTTAGATAGGATAATTACAGTTTTATCAATCAATCCACTGAACCAGGTTTGATCGGGATAATAAGCAGCATCCATATCTCCAGTATAATGCCAGGCTCCATCAATCCAGACTTCTGCCCAAGCATGATTATTATCTGTATGAGACCACCAGGGCACATAAGAAGGACGAGCTGGCAATCCTACAGTTCTTGCTGCAGAGATAAACAAGATTTGCATCTCTTCGCATCTTCCCAGATAGCTCTTTTGAGTTATATCCAAAGGTGCCTGGTCTCTTCCTGAAGTGGGCTGGAATTTTAAACGTGAGACGCACCATAATGAAACGGCACGATAAAGTTCCAGGTCATTTTTAGAGTTCTGTAGCACCTCTCGTAAGCCATCCCTAAGAAATTCTGCTCTATAAGGTGTGATTCTCTCGTCTGCAACAGTTTGATGAGCAACATAGGAAAGGAAAAATTCAGGAGAAAGGTCAGTCCCATAATTATTGAGATAGGATTGGATTTGTAAATAATTACTAAGAACATCTTCTGGATTTGCTATTTGTAAGTTAGCATCGCTCTCGTAGGCAATAAGATAGGACATCAATATATCATCCTGTTCTTTCAATAATTTCTTATAGGCTTGCTGATGATAATGGTCTAATTTCTTGAGATTGGAATAAGCAAGTTTATTCATTTTTTTATAAAGGACAGGATTTCCTTGATTGGTGAAATTAGCAGGTAAATATGAGGCAAGAAGGTTTGAAAAACCCCACAACATACTGCAAATAATTATTAGTATCTTAATTTTTTTCATATGTGACCTATCAATTTATGCTCTTTAAAGCAGATTTCATCAGTGAAGCTTGAGTAATTTTCCCTGTTGAATGCTTTGAGAATTATCCATCTTCCAGAGATAAATACCTGCAGGAACAGGTTTTCCCCCGGCATCACAGCCATCCCAGATAATATTTTGTTTTCCTGCCCCCAAAGCTTCAGACTGTATGGTTTTAATCTTTTGACCGCGCAGATTAAATATCTGTATTTGAGTTTTAGAGGGTTCTTTCGTTTCAAAACAAAAGCTCATTTGCGAAGAAAAAGGATTGGGCATCGTAATCACCTTAGAAATGGAAGGAGTAAGAACAGAATCAGAAATGGGAGTAGGTGGTAAATTCAGAACATTTAGAGTATCCAGAATAATTGCTATCATATCATTAATGCCGTATTCTCCTTCTTCAATAGCGGAAAGTGCAAAAGAAGAAGCAATGGTGCGAAAATATCCATTGCTATTATAGATTCCGATAGGGAAATTGGGATGAGAGCTATTAGAAGTATAAAATAGTTCAGAGGCAGTTTCAGGATAAGGAAATAAAGGAGTAGTCAAGGGGTCATTTTGATTGTATTGCCAGGTCATAGAAAGGTCGTCTTTATCATATCTGATGGCTTCAATATAGGCAAGAGTATTAAGCGGACAAATAGTTCCAAACTTTGACCAGAAGATAGAATCATAATCCCAAGGCACATCTCCTTCCAGATAGATTCTTCCTCCATTTTCCAGATAATCATTGAGCAGGTCATATTCCAGGCTTCCTTGCTCAGGCATAAAATTGTTAGGTTCCCAGCCAAAAAGGCAAAAGATAGCTTCAAAATTGTTTATATAGTTATAATCTGGGATGAGTTTATCGGAATAGATTACATTGAAGTTTCCCAGATTATTCAAAGCATTAACTACTGGTAAACCTTCTTGAGAAAGCGGTTCATAAACCAGTATCTCTCCTAATGGAGGATTTTGATTATTTTGATGGTAAACCGCAGGGTCTCCAAAAAGCATATAGGTATAAACATTTTGTAGTTCTGGATAGATTATGCCATCACTATCCACCGGGTCACCAAAGAGATAATATTGCGTATGTAATAGATTGGCAAAGGCAAGAGCAGCACCAACGGACATATTGTTTTTGGTTAGATTTTCCAGAAAATGATAATTATAGGAGCTCAAACCTCCCCAACCAGGATTTTTCCAGCCTATCTTATACCAACCAGTACGCGTGGCAGCACAGACATTAACGGCTTTTTGCTGTAAAGCATATTCTGCTAAACAAGAGAAATTATTATCCAGCATACCATTATTGCAGGAAGCGGCAAAAAGAATTAATCCATCCTGATTGACCAAATTATCAAAAGTTTCACGATCAACCAGACTATACCAGTTCATTTCCCAACTATCTGGGATATTATTACCATTATCATCATTCATCCAAACCTTTCGGGCAGAACTGACAGAAGAACCATGCGCACTCCAATTCAAGATGCCATAACTATTGCTATTCAATTGATTTTTCAGGAGGTCATAATCCAAATCAAGGTCAGATGGAAGAGAAGGTAAATATCCCATATGTTCGTACATTGTAGTACATTGATAATCATTTAAAGCAGTGTTTCTGGCATATTCCATAAAAACTGCACCATCTGTTTCCAGAAAAATTGTTTCAGGTTCCCCGGCATAATTAAGATAAGCAGCAGGCAATAAAGCTTTTTTCTTCCAGACTGCATCACTACTGTCAAAGCTAATAGTGCGATTTACAATCTGTGAAATATAGTTAACATTATTGTTTGAAATGCGTCCCACAAAGAGCTCAGGAGTGAAATCACAGAGATAATCCTGGTCTCCTTCTCCAGCAGAATATTCTCCCAGACGGCCATCACTATCCACATCTATGATACTGCTTAAATCGCTGTAAAAGAAATCAGAGGGGACGGTTTCATTACCATCTGGTTCTGGAGTGAGATACATCACGGGAACTTTATCATAATCTCCAACTAATAAAAGATAGGTGAAAGGATGAGCATTGTATTGGGAGATTAGATAATTTCGGAGTTTTTCACCATCTGTAAGTCCTGGACTTGAAGCTAAAATAGTATTGATATTGATATAAGAAGTGACCAGACCCTGTGACTGATGATAAGCTTCCAGAGCAGTTAAGGAAGGATATAAAGCTGGTGTGGTAACTATTAAATAATCATAATCTTTAGAATAATTATAAGTGTAATAACTTTGTAAATCTTGAGGATTAACAAAAAACCAGTCTATAACTTGATTGCTTTTCTGTAAAGAACTAAGAATGGGAGGTATTCTATTTGGTTTTGAGATAGCATTTAAGCTCCAGGAAAGATTTATCTGTAAAGAAGGACTAATTTGCCAGGATACTCCATTATAGATAGCAGGTAAAACAGAAAAAGAAACAAATTTTATATCACCCCAATGTTTAATTCCCAAGTATTTTAGCATAGGCGTTGAGGGATAATGTTCACAAGCAGAAAGGAAATGTTCTCCGTCACTAAAAGGAGTATTGATAACAGGAGCAGGTGCAGACAAATTCTGCAAAGGAGCAAATTCAAAGTTATAGGATACATTAATTGCATCTGGGGGAAGGATGATATTTAAGTTTTTAGTTGGCAATTGAGGTGTTCCTGGAACAGATAAAGTTCCCCAACCATAATTTTCTTGTGGAGAAAAGAGCTCCAGGTCAGAAAAATTTATGTTTAATGTTAGCTCTGTTGCTGTAAGCAGAAAAGGAATAAACAAGATAGTTAAAAACAAAAATCTTCTATTCATCGTCGGTTTCCTTATATCTTTTTTTCTTGTGGTAATTGGGATGGGATTGATACCCTTTCTTAACATATGGTTTATGAAAGTTATTTTTCTTTTCTTTATAGTTCTTTCCTGTAGCATACTGGATTAGCATAGGAGCAGCAGAATCTTTGTATTGAGTGAGAAACTCTTCTATTTCTTGAGGATACAACTCGCTAAGTTCACGCAATAACCAACCAATTCCCTGTTGAACACAACGAGCTTGATCCTGCATAAGGGGACTGATAAAATCCAATAATTCTTGGACTGGTAAGCGTTCCTTTTGATAGAGCATAGTGACAACCGCTACCCGCCTGGTCCATTTGCTTTCTGAATCCAGCCAGGTGGCAAAATCTTCCATTGAGGCTATTTCCAGTTCTAAAAGCACGGGAGTAATTTTGGTGGCAATTAAATCAGAATGAGTCCAATTTTCTACCACTTCATCCAGACAAAGTTTAATCTCTTCATAGACTCTACGGTTAAAGCGAGGTCTATGCTTCTTTAACAAAAAAATAGCTAAGGTTCCGAATTCATATTTTCCAGTTGCAAAGAAGGGATATGCCAGCTCGGCTAATTCCGTAATAGATGGTTGGAAAATGGTTAATATGTGATTGCGTAACTCTTTAATTTGATATTCTGCTAAACCAAAGGCATCATAACCTTCAAGATTATAGCGAGAATTTTTATAGGCTAATCCAGGGTTTTCATGGGCAAAGAAATATGATTCACAGTAACTGAAAATCTCTGCCTGTCTTGGAGTGAGTTTTGTTCGAGCTAAAAGTAGTGTCATTTCAATCTCTGTTTTTTAAAATCCAGAATTATTTAAAATTAGTTTTGTATTTCCTTATATTTATTAGACTCATTATGAGCTGGGTTTAATTCATTTTTTTCATATCCCAGACCCTTACCGGTGATAAGTACATTCCATCTATTAAACATTTGTCTTAAGCGATATACCATTACTTTAGTAGGGTTTAACTGTGCCAGCATTTTACTTAAGAAATTATCCCAATTTATAGTTTCTTTGCGCTGGAAAAATCCTGTGTTGTGCATTACTCTTAGCATATAAGTCTTGATTTTGTCAAGGTCATTTCCGCTAACTGCATTAATTTTTTGGGTTTGTTCTTTAGTGAGAGGCAAACGATATATTTCCCAGAGAGCGATAGTGACAGCTTGAGCAAGATTGATAGAAGGGAATTCTGGATTAGCAGGAATATGACAACGCAAAGGGCATAGTTCTACCTCTTCATCCGTGAGTCCAAAAGTTTCTCTACCGAAGACTAAACCTATTTCCAGTTGAGGGATTTTAGCACAATATTGAGCAGCAGTAATAGGTGTAAAATCTACTGGTTTGAGTTTTCCCATACGACGAGAATAGGCTATTACCCGGTCTAAATCTGAGATAGCATCCTTTAGAGTGGGATATATCTGAGCCTGTTGGAGCAGGTTTTCTGAATGCATAGCCAGATAGAAATCATTTTTTTTCGGCATAGCACCTACTAACCTTAGACTGGAGAAGCCAAGATTGTGCATTATTCGTGCTATAGCACCTACATTCCCTTCATAGATAGGCTCAACTAAGATTATGTGAATCATTGGTTTTTAATCATTTTAGCTAATTTATTTCCCATCTGAACCACTGCAGGATTGGAATCAGTTTTCCATTCTTGTGCGGTTCTAAGCGCTATGGAAAAGAAATCTTGAGACTTATCTCGCATATTTTTTTGAGAGAAGATACTGGATAATCTTCTTAGAATCTGCCAGAGGAAATTAGCACGCTTTTCATCACCATCCAAAAGCCAGCGTCGGATACTGGCAAAGGTTTGTAGGGGACGCTGTCTTCCAACTTGAATGAGGATATGACTAACTTTTTTTTGAACTTCCTCGTCCTCATCATCCAGCAATCTACCTACGAAAGTTAATACATATTGAGGATTTTTAGCGGCTATATATTCCATACCATGCATAGACATAGCGCGTTTTTTAGGGTTATCCGAATCAGCCCAGCGAGGCATATATTCTTTCATGACATCAGGATATTTTTTCCACATCTCTGAACAGATAGTCTCGCTTTCCCAGGGAACGGTTTCAAAGGTTTTTTCTAAGGTCTGGACAATGAGTTCTGGTTTGTCCTGATTTTTGTAATAAAAATAGAATAATGCAGTTGCCCGGATAGGATAAAATCGATCTTCCAGCATCTCATAGCAAATTGCATCCAAGTTTCCTGTGCCTGTATATTCCGCTAAACGTTTTCCCAATTCTTCCCGGACAAAATAGTTAGGAGTATTAGCAACTTCATAAATCAGCTTTTGCGCCTGATTAATGTTTCCCTTGTCCAGATTTTTGGAAATCTTTTCTACATAAGAGTCCAATAATTGGTAATCATCGCGGTCCAGGCGTCCCACTTTTTTTATCATATTTTTCAGCTCCATAATCCCTATGAGGGATCTATCCGCGGTATTCTTAAAATTAGTAAGCCTGTTGTCCTACGAGAAAATAGATTATTAAATATATATCCTAATATATAAAATTATCGTTTCTGTCAAGTTATTTGTGGGTTGAATCGGTAGAATTATCAAAAATTGTGCGTTGTCGCACAGACCGACTGGTTATAAAATGGAGTTTGGCTACTTCTGATAACCGATTCCAACCATATTTATCAGCAAAGTTTTTAGCAGTTTCAATAACATTTTTCCCGGAACCAAGAGGAAACTTCATACCATAGTAATTATTCATTGCTTCTCTTTGTTGTAAAAACTGGTACCGAGCTATTATTGAAGCTGCAGCAACGGCTGGGTCTGTTTCTGCTTTAGGTCGTTCTTCCACAGGAATACTAACATCTCTTTTTTTAAGATAATGAGCAACTTTTTTACTGCGGCTGAACTGGTCAACTAAAATACCCTGAATATTGGGAATTCTTTCTAATAGAGCAAGAATAGCAGTGCTATGTTGCCAAGCCAGAAGGTCATTAAGGTTCTTCCCTTGCAGCTGCATATCTGCTATGATTTCATTATATTTTAAAGGTTTGAGCACAATGCAAGAAATGCGAGAAGGATAATTAGAATAAAGTTTTTGAGCTATGTTTGTAATTTGAGTTTTAGTCAGACTTTTACTATCCATCACTCCCCAATCTTTTAGGTCTTCAAGCATATCACTATCCAGAGCAAAAGCAGCAACCACCAGGGATCCAAAATAATCACCCTTTCCACATTCATCAGAACCAATCCAATGCTCCCAGGAATGAAATCTTCCCTCGGATTCTACTTTATCTTTTATCATTTCCTGAAGCTCTGTTTTCAATTTATTATCTTTACCACCAAGCACCTTACTCAAACCTCTTTTTTCAGAATAATAAATATTTAGTACGGAATGCTGCTCTTCTTTACTTAAATTAAGTTGAATTCCATAATTTATTCCTCTTTGACCAGTAATTCTGATTCCCCTTTGAGCTAATTCAGGTAAAAAATTAGCCAGATATTCCTCTATAATTTTTTCCATAAATCACCCAAGATATTAATTATAATATCCTTTTCTACAAAACAGACCGAGATGTCAATCTCAAAATGAGAAAAAAATAATTTGTGCTTGACAGATTTTGGTTTATCTTAATTTTAGCACTCAATCATTGAGACTGCTAAACCTTACTTTAATAAAATATGATAATATGGAGGTATAAAGAAAAATGGCAAAACAAATGATGTATGGACATGAAGCCCGGACTGCATTAAAGAAGGGCGTAGATCAGCTTGCTGATGCGGTTAAGATAACTCTCGGTCCAAAGGGTAGAAATGTTGTTTTAGACAAGCAATTTGGTTCCCCGATAATCACTAATGATGGAGTAACAATAGCGAAAGAGATTGAACTGAAAGATGAATTTGAAAATATGGGTGCTCAGCTTTGCAAAGAAGTGGCAGAAAAGACCCATGATATTGCTGGAGACGGGACTACGACAGCAACCCTTTTAGCTCAGGCTATTATTGAAGAAGGATTAAAGCATGTAACTGCTGGGGTTAATGCAATGTATCTTAGACGAGGCTTGGAAAAAGCTACTAAGGTAGTCGTGGATAAGATACACGAATATTCCAAATCAATCAATAAAAGTGAAGAGATAGCTCAAATAGCTTCTATTTCAGCCAACAACGATTATGAAATTGGTAAATTGATTGCAGAAGCTATGGAAGCGGTTGGAAAAGAAGGTATTATCAATATAGAAGAAGCCAAGTCTATAGATACTGGTCTGGAAAAAGTTGAAGGAATGCAGTTTGATCGTGGCTATATTTCTCCTTACTTTGTCACCAATCCGGATAAAATGATAACTGAATATGAGGATTGTTTAATTCTTGTCCACGATAAGAAGATAAGTGTTCTGAAAGATATTTTGCCCATATTGCAGGAAGTTTCCCAGATGGGACGTCCCTTATTGATTATTGCTGAAGACATTGAAGGTGAAGCTCTTGCTACTCTTGTAGTGAATAAACTTCGTGGAGTTCTGAATGTGGTAGCAGTTAAAGCTCCTGGCTTCGGAGATAGACGCAAAGAAATGCTTGGGGATATAGCTATACTCACGGGCGCAAATGTAATATCAGAAGAGATGGGTCGTCGTTTGGATAGTGCTACGATGGCTGATCTTGGGAGAGCCAAAAAAGTGATAGTGGACAAAGAAAATACCACTATTCGTGAGGGAGCAGGAGATCCTGAAGCAATTCAAGCCAGAATAAAACAGATTAAAGCTCAAATTGAAGAGACCACTTCAGATTATGACAAAGAAAAACTACAAGAGCGCTTGGCAAAACTTTCCAGTGGTGTTGCAGTTATTCGTATTGGAGCTGCCACCGAAACTGAAATGAAGGAAAAGAAAGCTCGTGTGGATGATGCTCTTCATGCTACCAGAGCAGCTGTGGAAGAAGGAATTGTTCCTGGTGGTGGTGTCACTCTGATTCATGCAGCTAAGGCTCTTCAGGAATTAAAAGATTTAACCTATGAAGAGAAGGTGGCAGTGGAGATTCTAACTAAAGCTCTGGAAAAACCTGCTTATCAAATTGCTGCTAATGCAGGAGCAGAAGGAGCAGTGATAGTAGAAAAACTAAAAGGTTACACGGATATTAATATGGGATTCAATGCTGCTAATGGCAAATTTGAAGACCTGCTTAAAGCTGGTATTATTGACCCAGCTAAAGTGGTTCGTTCCGCAGTTCAAAATGCCTCTTCAATAGCTGGTTTATTACTGACTACAGAATGCATTGTAACCGATATTAAAGAACCGGAAAAACCTGCTCCAATGCCTACTGGTATGGAAGGAATGTATTAATAAACTTAGAGAATAGAGCATATCTCAAAAGCCTCTCCCACAAAGAGAGGCTTTTTAGTTTGCCCCCAAATTAGATAGAAAGATAGCAGTATAAACAAAGCAAATATTAAATCATTATCTACCACTTTACTGGTGAATAACTACAAAATCATTCCTGAGCTTCTGGATTAATTCAGCTAAAAGTGAGTTCGTGTCTCAAATAGTGGTGTAAAATTCAACTCATTGTTTTGTAATTTATTTAGGAACATCTTATGTTTTTACCTTTACTTCCTATTTTGAGATAATTAGTAAAATCCAAATGTGTCGGTATTGGTACATTGAGTATTTATATATTATCAGATATGGTTAGTATTTCACTCCATATCCGAATGACTGTAAGCGAGGCTTCTTTCAGAGATGATTTTTTTGGATTCCATATAAGTGTACTTTGCGATGTGTATAATTATGGACTGATACTACCACTTTTAACTATCAGCGAGACCAAAGATTTTTATTTAAAGCTATTAATATAGGTAATCAGATTTTTCTTGACCAAATTATTAGTTTTTATTTAGATAATTTTTATAATTTAAAATGATGGAATATAAAATGCTGTTATAATGAATAACAGAATTATCATATAACATTATAAAGGAGATATGATGAAATTAAGATATTTCAAACTTACACTTTTACTGATACTTGCATTTTCAGTAATTGGTTTAGGAGCTCAGGTTAGCGAATATGCTTTTTCTTCAGTTTTAGGAACTTACACAGAGATTACTGGAGGAACTGTTCTGGGCACTACTGCAAACGATCAAGAAAGCTTTAATGCCATTCCCTTAGGTTTTACTTTTACTTATAATGGCGTTGAATACAACCAAATCAGTGTTCAAACTAATGCCTTTATTGCCTTTGGACCAGAAGTTGCTTTAAGTAATCTTCCCATAAGTGCTGCCACAGGCACTAATAATGTAGTCGCTGCATTAGCACGGGATATTAAAAGTAGAGATAATGGTGAATTAAGTTATTTACTAACTGGAACAGAACCTAATCGTATTTTTATTATCCAGTGGAAACACTATCGTAGAGTTCCTACTACTGCTGCTAATGATGATTTAAATTTTCAAATTCAACTTTGGGAAAACGGTAATAAGGTAGTTTTTGCTTATGGTTCATTTAATGTCGTTTATGTGTCTACAGCTAAAACTGTACAAGTAGGCTTAAGAGGTGATTCTGCCCAGGATTTTAATAATCGTACCACTACTACTGATTGGACAGCCACTACAGCAGGAACAATAAATACTGCAACTTGCGATATAACGAATACTGTGTATCCACCTAATGGTTTAATTTTCACTTTTTCTCCTCCTCAGCAAGGTACTCCTCCAGAACCAGCTCAAAATCCACACCCCTCTAATAATGCAATAAATGTCCCTATTAATACTAATTTAAGCTGGAGTTCCGGAGGTGGCATTGTGGATGGTTATAAAATCTATTTTGGAACAGATAATCCTCCTACCAATCTGGTTAATGGTTTGATTCAAACTACCACCGTCTATGACCATCCTACGGATTTACAATATAGCACGGTCTATTACTGGAAAATAGTTCCTTTTAATAATGTTGCAGGTGATGCTTTAAACTGTCCCGTATGGCAATTTACTACTCTGGCAGATCCAACAGTTTATAATTTCCCTTATAATCAACATTTTGATGATGTAACTCCTCCAGCTTTACCAGTGGGATGGTCAACTATCAATGCTAATAATGATGCCTATACCTGGGAAACTAATGCAGGTAATGCTCATACTGCTCCAAATTCTGTTAGAATTCGTTACAATTCATCTATTGCAATGGATGATTGGTTGATTAGCCCTCCCTTACATTTAACCGGTGGTCAAATCTACATAATTAAGTTCTATTATCGTGCTAATAGTAGTTCTTACACTGAAGCTTTATCAGTTTATTCTGGCACAGCACCGGATGTAGCAGCTTTCACCAATCTCCTATTTGAAAACAATAATATTTCCAATATAGTTTATGAGCAAGGACAGATAGTTTTCACACCAGCCACAACGGGTAATTATTATATAGGATTTCACGGTCATAGTCCAGCTAATACGTTCTATCTGTATCTTGATACTTTTTCTATAGTGTTAAATGTTGATTCAATGAATCCTCCGACTAATTTGACAGCCGAAGTGATTAATAATACTTATGTTTTTCTTAGCTGGAACGCACCAAGTAATGCATTAAATCGTGATTTATTAGGGTATAAAGTATATCGTGATGGTGTTTTATTACAGACTATAAATGATCCTGCTACAACTTTCTACAATGACCTTAGTGTTACCGTTGGAACTTATAGCTATACCGTTACTGCTCTTTATACAGCAGGTGAATCCATACCAGCTGGTCCTGTCTCTGCAACAATTACACCTCCAGCTTATCCTCCAACTAATTTAACTGCGCAAGTGCAAGGATTTAATGTTATTCTAAACTGGCAAAGTCCTGCTTTAACTCTGGTGGGAGATAATAAGTTGGATAGTAGTTATAGAGATCGGAATTTAACGGGATATAAAGTTTATCGTAATGGCACTGTTGTTACTACGATAACTAATCCTTCCACTACTACTTATACTGATCAGAATCTAACTTCTGGAACTTATTCCTACACGGTAACAGCAGTATACACTTATGGTGAATCTGCACCAGCTGGTCCTGTCAGTGTAACTATTATTCCTCCACCTCCAACAGATTTAACCGCAACAGTGCAGCAGAATAATGTGACTTTGAACTGGGTTAGCCCTCAACTTCCCACTGAATTATTCATTAAAGCTGGTTCATCAACTCAAGACAGAGCACTTACTGGATTTAAAGTATATCGTGATAATGTTATAATTGCCACCATAACTAACCCTTTAACTACCACCTACACTGATCAGAATGTTCCGAATGGCACCTATATTTATGGTGTTACAGCCGTTTATCCCAATGATGAATCTGCTCCTGTAACCGTGACTGTTACCGTGGATTATCAAGAACCGCAAATTGTTTTTGAAGATGGTTTTGAAACCTATGAGAATTTTGCCTTAGTCTTTCCACCCTGGTCCCTTTATGATGTAGACCAATCTGAAACTTATGGTATTAACAATGTAATTTTTCCGGGATCAGAAAGTCCAATGGCTTTCATTATTTTCAATCCCAGTGCCACAACACCTCCTATGACCAGTGTAGCTCCACATAATGGCTCAAAAATGGCTGCTTCTTTTGCTGCAGTTAATCCTCCTAACAATGATTGGATGATTGCACCTAAGGTTCATCTGGGAACAGCAAGTTCGGTAAAATTCTTTGCTAAATCCCAAACTGACACTTATGGTCTGGAACGTTTCCAGGTGGGAATTTCTACATCACCGAATATAGATTTATCCACCTTCCAGATTATTACTACTGGTAACTATGTGGAAGCTCCCATTCAATGGACTGAATATAATTTTGACCTTTCTTCCTATAATAATCAGGAAATCTGGATAGGTATACATTGTGTTTCTAACGATGCATTTATATTCTATGTGGATGACTTCTGTATCCGTAGTATTGGTGGGTATATAGTCAGTAATGATGATCCAACCGTCCCAGTTTTAAATACTGGTTTATATGGTAACTTCCCCAATCCTTTCAATCCTGAGACTACCATTCGCTTTAGTGTTAAAGAAACCGCTCCAGTTTCTATAACCATTTATAACGCTAAAGGACAATTGATTAGAACTCTGGTTAATAATGAAATCAAGACTCCTGGCAATTATTCTATCGTCTGGGATGGAAAGGATAAAAATGGGAATACAATGAGCAGTGGAGTCTATTTCTATAAGATGAATTCTGGTAAATATAGCGACACTAAGAAGATGATTCTGATGAAATAATATGAAAGAGCAACATCATACCTGATTGGATTATTTATAAAGAACTGTTCAGGTATTGATAAATGAAATGAAGGGCACGAATTTTCTGGATTCGTGCCCTTTAGTTTTCTTTGATAAATTTCATAGATGGTTATATCTTAGATTAGTTAATAACCTGCGTAAATATATGCTTGACAAAAGAGTCAAATTGAAATTATATGGATAATATAATGTACTATAGATGAGTAAGTATATTAAAGCAATTGACCCGTTTGAGGGGGTTGAAACAAACTTATTCTCTGGGATACAGATGAGTTTCTGATTATTAATAGGTGAGGGGGATTACGATACTCATCCCCCAGGAGTTAGCTGAATCTAACTTATTGACTCCCCCTCATATTTTAGCAGAGACATATATTCTTCTAAGGTGTAGGGAAAATCAAGTTGAGTAGGTTAAGTGGGTAATTTCTCAATGTTCCAATAAGTAAAAAATTGGGATTTTATGAGCTTGTTTGGTGTTTTATCTTATCTGTTTCCTATCTCTTTCTTATTGAAAAAGACAAGTAAGAGCTAAGGAAGAGCTAAGAGAGAGTTAAAATATCTTTGTAAATAATGCACTTAGCGATTTTGCTTGACATAAAAGTAGAGATTTAAATGAAAGTTAAATTGAAAGGTGGGGGCCTATAGCTCAGCTGGTAGAGCTTCCGGCTCATAACCGGATGGTTGGGGGTTCAACTCCCTCTGGGCCCACCATTTTTTATTTATCAATTAATTTAAACTTTTAAGTTCATATTGTAGCAGGGCATAACGAATTCCACGAGAAGAGATAATAAATCCTGGAAGATTAAAGTGGGTTGCTATCTGCTGATAAATGACAGCACTGGCAAGGATAATGTCTTCTCGTCCGGGCTGCATTCCTTTAATTTTTCGGCGTTGCTCACTATTCAAAGTTTTATATAGTTTCACTTGTCTTTTAATCTCTTCTGAAGTAAGAAAATAGTTATGAATAGCCTCGTCTTCAAAATGTGCTAATTGTAAACTCACAGAAGCTAAAGTGGTCGCTCCACCGCCACTGGCAACTGAGAAAAGATTTTTTGGTTCGGGGAAAGTTTGTTCTAACTTTTGCTTTAGAAAGTCCTTAAGAGCATTAAACTCTTCTGGTGAAATAGGGTCGTTATGAATAAATTTATTCGTTAAAGTTAGTGCTCCAAAGGAAAAGTAGTTGTAGGAAAGGAACTTTTCACGGTATCCAAAAATAAATTCTGTGCTACCTCCACCGCTTTCAACCAGCATTGCTTTTTGTCCTGCTGGTATGATATTAGAAGAAGCAAGAAAGATAAGCTTAGCTTCCATTTCAGGTGAAAGAACATAAACTTGCCAGCCAAATTGTTGTTTAATCTTTTTCAGAAAGGAAGCAGAATCTTGAGCTCTTCGTAATGCCTCAGTTCCAGCACATACAACTTGCTCAACTTTAAGTGTATTACATAGTTGCTGGATAGATTTTAAGGCTTCAATGGCATCCTCTTGAACCTCTAAACCTAACTCATCGTTTTTTTGCAGTTTCCTGCCTAATTTAGTGATGAAGGTTACCTGTTTTAAGATACGGATACTATTGTTATCTATCTCTGCGATAATACATTTAATAGAGTTGGTTCCTAAATCTATTACTGCTTTAATCAAATTCCTTTTCTCTTTGTAAAGCAAGAAGAATTGCTTCAGGAGTGGCAGGAAACTTTAATAATGCTTGAGGGACAACACTCTTTATGGCATTCTGGATAGCAAACCAGACGGTTAGACCATAAATGAAAGGAGGTTCCCCAATAGCTTTGCTACCAAAAATGCTGGCATATTGACTTCCTGAAGAAATCATTTCTATCTGTATATTAAGAGGTAAGTCTCTGACTGTAGGAATCTTATAGGTAGAAGGATTGATAGCACGATAATGTCCTTTACCATTTCGGGGAATTTCTTCACAGGTACACCAACCCGCAGACTGAATAAAAGCACCTTCAATCTGACCTCGGTCAATATCTTCATTTAAACTATTTCCAGTTTCATGGACAATATAGACTTTCAATATTTGGTGTTCTCCGGTTAATAAATCAATCTGAACCTGGGCTAAAGCAGCTCCAAAAACGAAGTAATGAAAAGGTGAACCCTTTCCTTTCTCACGGTCAAAAGAAAGAGAAGGTGTACTATAGTATCCATAAGCTCCTAAGGGAATACGAGAAAGATAAGCCTGACGGATTAGGTCTTTAAATTCAATCTTTTTCTCTGGATAATCGGAAGAGTACACAGTTCCATCTTTAAAGCAAATTTCCTCCAGTTCACAAGCAATTCCTTGATTCTTAAGCATTTCCTGAGCTATAGGAAGCAGGTGGGATTTAATTTTTTCAGCTGCAATCCGAGAAGCATTTCCATTCAAGTCCGTACCAGTTGATGCAGCAGTAGGAGATGAATTTCCCACTCTTTGGGAATTACTGCATTCTACTCGGATATGTTCAAATGGTATGCCAAGTATTTCTGAAATTACCGTGGCACATTTAGTGCTTACTTCCTGTCCCATTTCCACTGCACTGGTGGTTAAGGATGCAGTTCCATCAATATAAATCCAAAGTAAAGCTGAAGCTTGATTCATATGCGTGGTGGTAAAAGATATACCAAATTTAACTGGAACGATACCCAGTCCTTGTTTACGGTCTTTATGTAGGGCATTATATTGTTCTACTTCTTCTTTTAGTTGCAGATAATTGCTGTTTTTAGCTAATCTTTCAAAAATAGCAGGGAAATTGCTCTCCATAACTTTTTGTCCATAAGGAGTGATATCACCAGAGCGATAAGCATTTAATTCACGTAATTTAAGAGGATCAAGCTGCAATTTTTGAGCTATCTGTTCCATAATGTATTCTATAATGTAAATAGCTTGGGGAGCACCAAACCCACGAAAAGCAGTATTAGGTGGGAGATTTGTACGACAGGCACGTCCTCTGATACGGACATTAGGTATAAAATAAGCATTTTCTGCATGAAACATAGCTCTTTCCAGAATGGCTATAGAAAGGTCAGCGTAAGCTCCTCCATTGCTTAGTAGTTCTATATCCAGAGCTTCAATTTTTCCCCGAGCATCAAATCCTACTTTCCAGCGTCCCTGAAAAGGATGTCGCTTTCCTGTGGAACGCATATCTTCTTCTCTTTCTAAGAGCACTTGAACAGGCTTATGAGTTAAAAAACAGCCTAAAGCTGCCATTGTGGCCCAGATAGTTCCGCCTCGTTCTTTCCCACCAAAAGCACCACCTAAACGAGGGACTTCAACAATTATGTGATTGGCAGGAAGGTTTAACAATCGGGAGACGACTTCCTGAACTTCCATAGTGCTTTGAGTTGCAGTATGAAGAAAAATCTGACCATCTTCTCCCGGAATAGCGCGACAACGCTGAGTTTCCAGGTAGAAATGTTCTTGAGTTGGTGTTTCGGTGATTCCTTGAAGAATAAATTCTGATTCAGTTAAAGCTTTTTGCACATCACCAGATTCTATCTTTCGTTCCGGGACATACCATTCACCTTTTTCATCAGCTTCCTCAATTTCAAAGATAGGTGGTAATTCTTCATATTTTAGATGGATAAGTTTAACGGCAGCTTCTGCTATTTTTTCGTCTTGAGCCAAAACCATTGCCAGAGGCTGACCAATATACATAATCTCTTTTTCAGGGAATAAAGGTTCATCCTGAATTACCAGTCCTATCTGATTTATTCCAGGAATATCTGCTGCCGTAATAACTTTTTCTACCCCAGGGAAGGCATTTGCTTCGCTAATATCCAGTTCAATAATATTTGCATGAGCTACAGGTGAAAAGAGGAATTTAGCATAGAGCATTTCTGGTAAAGGAATTTCATCAGCGATAAAATGGGATGAGCCAGTTAAATGCAATTTGCCACTGATATGAGGATAGGATTTATTCATTGAAACCTCCCTCAAGGAATTCTTGAAGATAGTTCAGAACCTGATTTCTGATTACCAGCTGACGATATTCTTTTGAACCCCGAACATCTGATATAGGTCTGAATTCTGCAGCTATAATTTCTGCAAACTCCAGAGGTTTTATTTCCTCTTTGCTTTTTCCAATGAGTAGTTCTGGAAATTTAGATGAAAGTTTTGGAATAGGTGCCACACCTCCAAAAGCAAGTTGGGCTTCTTTAATTATTCCTTTCTCGGATACTATCTTTATGGCACTAACTACAGATGAAATATCTACTGCCTTACGTTTTGCTGCTTTAGTGGTTCTAATAAATGCATCTTTTGCCGGGACTGGAATGATTATCTCTTTGATGATTTCTTTTGGTTGTAGTTTTGTTTTTCTATAATCCAGAAAGAAATCTTGTAGAGAAATTTCTCTGATACCAGAGGAAGATAATAGGGTTAAAGATGCATCCATAACTAATAAAAGAGGAAGGGTATCTCCAATAGGAGAAGCATTTGCAATATTTCCAGCAAGAGTGGCAAAGTTACGGATTTGCCTGGAAGCTATCTTATTAACCAGTTCGTATAGTGAAGGTAAATCAGATTTAATAATTCCTGAATGCTGTATATCGGAATAGGTAACTCCAGCACCAATTATTATTCCTTGGTTAGTATAATTTATCTGTTTCAGCTCTGGTAGTTCGCTTAAATCAATCAAGACAGGAATCTCTTCTTTCTGGATATTCATTCTCACCATCACATCAGTACCACCAGTTATAAAGACAGCTTCGGGTTCATCTTGTAAAATATCTTTTAGCTCAGGTAAGCTTCTGGGGATAAGATAAGAAGTGCAAGGGAAGAATAACTTTCCAGTCCTTTGCACGGTTTCTGATTTGTCTTTAAAGCAGAATAATCTTGGTTCAATTGCTCTACACCAATCTGGAATTATATCAGAAGGGGTAAAATTTTCTGAAAGCTCTCTTGTTGCTCTAAGAATGCTTTGATAGCTTCCGCAACGACAGAGATTTCCTTCTAAAGCGGCAAGGATTTCCTCTTCGTCTGGATGGGAAGAATTGGCTAAAAGGGCAAAGAGGCTCATAACAAAACCAGGTGAACAGTATCCACATTGCAAGGAATGTTGTTTATACATAACTTCTTGTATAGGATGAAGGTGTTCAGGAGTGCCTAATCCTTCTATAGTTATTAAATGTTTGCCGTGTAGTTTTGCAGCATTATAGAGGCAGGAATTGATGGCTTCATAGACTATATTTCCCTCTTTTACATAGGCAATAACAACTGTGCAGGCTCCACAATCTCCTTCATTACAGCTACATTTTGTTCCATATAAGTGTTGATTATTATGTAAAAACTCAAGAGTGGTTTGAGCAGGAGGAATTTCTGCAGTGATGTATTCTCCATTGAGCCAGAATTGTATTTTATTAAAGTTATAAGTCCTTTGTAATAACTTTATAAGATTTTCAGAGTTATGAACTTCCATATATTTCCCTTCCTTTTTAACCTTTAAATCTTATTGCTGGATAAACTGAAATTTGTCCAGATTTTTTATTGGAAATACCTTATAATAAGGAGATTGTAATCTTTATAAAATGAAAGAAAGTTTTAGAAAAGCATGGTTATTATTCCATCTTCTGGGAAAGCCATTCAGATATTGTGCTATAAATAGATTCCTGAAATTCCTTTATATTTTCCTTACATTCAAGTAGTATGGTATCACAACCAATAGTTTCTTTTTGAGTATCTTCAGGCGACTCATAATGACCCTTTTTACTGTTTTTAGGATTTCCAGGATAGATCAGAGCATTTTTGTGAGTATTAAATATATTAGCATAAGCAAATATCTGCATTAAATCTGAATCGGAAGGTATAGCATTAATGTTTTCTGGAACTTTCCATTTAGTGTCCAGAATATAACAATCAGTCTGTTTATTTGCCTCATTAGTTTGTTCCTGGATGATAATATCAGGTTTAATCTCTCTTTTATTATATTCCGAACTCCAAAATAGTTTTTTGCGTTGAGCGTAAACATTGTATTTTGATTGATTCCGTATAAATTGCTTCCGAAGTGTTATATAGATAAATTTCTCCCATAGTTTATTCATATCAAACATAAGGGCAAGAATATGATTTGTGCCAGAACTTAAATCGGGATGAAAGTTTAGAAGAAGTAGTTTTGCTATTTCCGTTGCCGGTCTATAACTTTCCGTTTTTCTATTATATTTTAAATTTGCAAAAGTTTGAGCCGTAATAGTTCTTTTTTGCACTTCAGGGAAATAAAGTTCCAGTACTTTTATACGATTGTGCAGATGTGCATTATCCGTTAAGGTTTTGATAAGCTGAATAGTTTCCCTAAATATAGAATGCCAGATATGGTCATAGTTATAAGTAATATTACGAGTGTAGAAAAGCTCTTTATGCACCAGATTATGAGTTATATGTTTAGGGAAATAAAGAGAGCCTCTTAAAACAGCCTGATTAGAAGTTACTGGCTGATATTGTTTAATTAAACCTGTATGAATGAGGTATTCCAGTTCCGAGATAAATATTTCAAAATAGAGTTCTAATATTGAATTGGGAATTAATTTCAGCCAGCTTGAAGAGGGAGCTTTTATCAGCTGTAACTCAATTTCTCTAAGCATATTAATAAGCAATTTGCGCCATTTATTCTCATCTGTGCTGTCTTTATCCGCTTTAGGGAGCACTTCAATCTGCAGATTACCTATCTGAATAACACCTACATACTCTTTAAATTTTATACCGTTAGCAATTAGAGTATATAGACTATCCTTTTCTTTTTGCTCATTATAGAACTTGATTAACTGATTGTAATATGTCTCCTTAAATATAACACCATTATATTCTTTATCTACAATCAGTTTATTATGCTCAAAGATTGTTATCTTATTGATTTTCATTAGATTTTTATGATGTCATAATTTCCTTGAGTGCTTCTTTAAATTCTTCATCGGGAACTTCATTTTCACTTTTGATTAAATATACCGTATGTTCAAGGTCTTCTTCATAGGGAAAATCGAGTTTAGAATATTTTGATTCTTTATATTCTATAGGATTAAGAAATTTAGAACTAAGGATTAAGCCTATTTTTTCATAACGACCATAGAAATATTCTTGGAGAAGTGGAATTATCTTATTAAAAAATACCTGTTTTAAATCCTGTAAATTTTCTACATTCATAAAATAACTATGACCAATGCAATGGTCTTTATCCAGGAGACCGATGATTCTATCATTAATAACTCTAAGAAGATCTTTAAGATTGATATCTTCTATATTCTCATTTTTAAATTTATCATATTCAGGTTCCATTTCTATAAAACTGAATCTTCTTCTTAAAGCTGTATCTAAAGCTTCCACATTACGGTCTGTGGTATTCATAGTACCGATAATATAAAGATTGGAAGGAACGCTAAAACTGGTTTTACTATAAGGTAGAATCACTTCCAGTTCTTCTATTTCACCTTTTCTTTTGTTTGCTTCTATAAGGGTTATCAGTTCACCAAAGATTTGAGCTATGTTGCCTCTATTTATTTCATCTATAATAAGAACATAGCTATCTTTTTTACCACTCTTGTCGTTCCAGCCATAACTCTTCAATTGTTTTTTTATAATTTTGCAAAAGTTTGTAAGGTTTTCAGGGATATTTCGGTTTAAAATATAAGATATCAGCGTATTCTTTGGAATAGTATAGCCCTTATCCTGATTTTCTTTTGGGTAAATATATAATTCATTATCCAGATTTAAAACTATTCTATAGATCTTATTATCTGAAGATATATTTATTGGACCTTTTTTTAATTCATTCAACAATGTCTTGTAAGCTTTTTCAAAATCAACTCCATCAGGCAAAGTTGCCCTATCACAAAGAGTTTTAAATATTCCAGGAAGCACTTCATAACTTATAGCATTATTCTGCTCTTTATGGGTAACTGGCTTAATCCCTTCTATGAAATATTCATAACTCACACTCTGATGGAAAGTTGTAAATACAACTCTTCCTTCTTCTAACAATTCATTAAAAATCTTTCTTCTTTCTATCTCATTTTGTGGCTTTATTTGTCTGGTAATTTGGATTGCATAATTAATAGCGTTATAGGTTTTACCAGTTCCAGGAGGACCATATAGAATTTGATTTAGTGGAAAACTGGTATTAATAATATTAGTTTCCGATTCTGGTTCTCTTTTTTCTACTGTTTCATCTTTTTTCTTTTTATCTTTATGATAGTTCCAGGCTTCATCAGATATTACATAAAAAGGTAGGTCAGTATATTTTCTTACTTCTTCTAATATTCGTAAGTAATCTTGATAGGTTGTATTTTTATCAACTTTAATTGTCAGGCTATATTTATCTTTTAAATAATCAGTTACAGGGTCATCAAGACAAAGATAGCTTTCAGGATTTATTAAATATAATCCATCAGTTAATTTACAAATTCCAATACCCTTCATATGTAGGATTTCTGAAAAAGCTTCATCTGTTATCTTATTCTCAACTGCCAGATAGAAAAAGTTCCATAATTTTTCAATTTCATTATTTGTGCGTTCCGATTTTACAGGAAACCACCATACATTTTGAGGATTTGTAGAAGGGACGCCATCTATATCTACTGGTACAGTCAAATTAAGCTTTTTAGCTAAGTTCTGTATAATTTGAAGTCTTTTTGCTTGACCAAATTTATTTAAATATGAAATGAAAGTAAAGGGGTCTATTTCTTCTAATTCAAATTCTAAACCTTTATCTTTTTCTTTTTCTTTTGGTTTTTCTCCAAGAATTTCTTCTAATAAGCGAATTAATTCTTTCTGTCTATCTTTCATATTTTTTAGGTATTCAACTAATTCTTTATAAGTCTGAATCCAGGTAAATTTATTTGATTTTTCCATTATTATCTCCAAGGTTAAATAATTAAAAAACTGATAAAAAATAATATTCTTTATGTCAAGATGAAATAGATCTCTTTCTGTTTTTGATTATGATGCTGGAAGAGGTCATGGGAAGGTAAACCTACTTGCAAAAATATAAATTTAAGGACAAGTTAAGAAATGCTACAACTTAAATGAGGAAGCCTTAAAAAGAGAAGGTTTTTAGAGGAATCATAGTATCTATTATAGTATCAATTAGAAAAGATATAATTTAGTCTTACCATTTTCATCTTGACAGATAAGATAATGTTAAATTATAAGTTAATTTTACAATAAAATAAGGAGGTGATTTGATTGCCAACAGTCGTAGCCAAAGAAAATGAGTCCTTTGATTACCTATTGAAAAGGTTTAAGAAGAAATGCGAGAAAGCCGCAATTCTTTCTGAGATAAAGAAGCGTCAGGCATACGAGAAGCCAAGCGAGAGGAAAAAACGTGAAGCTAATGTGGCTCGTCGTAAAATGATTAAGCTACAGCGCAGAATGCAGCGTTATATGAGGTAATATTTGAATTATCCTTTATCCAAAAAATAACCCATTGGCAACAGGGAATGTCCCTGTTTGCTTTTTTATTGAGGAGAAGAAATGGGTTTTATAGACTGGCTAATTCTTGCCATTCTTATATTTTTCACCATTCAGGGATTTGTGAAGGGTTTTATAGCCACGCTGGTACGAATTGATGGAGCTTTTGTTGCTTTTCTGTTAATAGGTCAGATTTTTCCCCTGGTTCGGAATAGTTTGATTATAAATTTGCATCTGGGACGGGTTCCTTCTTCCATTTTAGCCGTAATTTTACTTGTTATTATCATTCTGGTTTTACTTCGTCTTATAGCCTGGATTTTAACTAAAGTGATTAAAGCTATGCATCTTTCTTTCCCAAACAAGTTGTTAGGTATGATTTTTGGGTTTGCCAATGGTCTCTTAATAGTTATAGTATTTATGGTGGCTTTAGATTACTTTCCCAGCGTGACTATTCCTCTGAAAGATGGGTCTAAACACAGGGTCTATGCAGCGGTTGATACTTTTAAAGAAGATATCTTTACTCAATTGAAATTTTCCGAAAGAGACCGTTTCCACCAGATAAGTGAAACATTAAAAGAAAAGGAGAAAAAAGCTTCCAGTAAATGAACGATAAAGAGCTTTATGCAGACCTGGAATATTCCAGATTAGTAGAAGAAGTATATACACGATGTGAGAGTATTTTAGGCAAGGAACGGGCAAAACAGCTTAGACCTCTATCAGAAAAGACAGAGATAGAGGCATCGCTGGAACTTGTTTCCGAGCTTCAAGAGGCTCTAAATCGTGGAATCTCCATCAATTTTACTGATTTATCCAATCTGCAACCTCTTTTTACAGAAGCTACATATTCTCTTTTTGGTTTTGAAGAATTTCAGCAGGTATATTTACAAGTTTCCCTGGCTGAAGCGGTAAGTGAGAAAGCGGAAAGTGTAGAAGATTTTCCTGTGCTGAAAAAGCTGTGGCAAAAAGTGAAACCTCTGAATGAGATAAAGACCCGCTTTGAAAAGATATTTGCTCCTGAGGGTGAGGTTCTGGATACTGCGTCAGTAGAGCTAAATAGAATCCGTAAAAGATTTGCTTCATTACAGCGTAGCATCCAGAAAACAATGCAGAATATGCTCAATGATGCTCGTTATGAGAATTTTCTTCAGGACAAGTTTATTACCCGACGGGAAGGTAGATATGTGCTTCCGGTAAAAGGTAATGCTGGTGCATTTGTTCCTGGAATAGTTCAGGGACAATCCGGAAGCGGTTCGACTCTTTTTATTGAACCAGAAAGTGTAGTTCCCTTGAATAATGAACTTCAGCTTCTACTTCAGGAAGAAAAGAGAGAAATATTCAATATTTTCAATGAATTCACTGCTCAGATTAAAGAGCAAAAGGATATCCTGATTGCCAATCAGGAAGCTTTAACGGAGCTGGATTTCCGTTTTGGTTGCGCTCGACTTTGCTACACTTTAAAAGCAAAAAAGCCTCAGATTGTAGATGAACCAGCATTAAAACTTTATTCTGCTCGCCATCCTTTGCTTATTTTAAGTTTGAATGATGTGAAGAAAGTAGTACCTTTTGACCTGAATTTAGGTGAAACAGCAAGAATCATACTTCTTAGTGGACCCAATACGGGTGGTAAGACAGTTTTGTTAAAAGCTACTGGTTTATTGACTTTAATGGCACTTTCAGGTTTACCTATTCCGGCGGAAGAAAATAGTGTGATTGGTAGATTTAATCAGGTCTTTGCTGATATAGGAGATGAGCAATCTATAGAAAATGCTCTTTCTACCTTCTCTTCTCACATTGGAAAGATAGGAAGAATGCTTAAATCTGCGGATGACAAGAGTCTGGTGCTAATTGATGAAATTGGAGCAGCAACTGACCCTCAACAGGGTTCCGCTTTAGCTCAAGCTATACTGGAACGCTTAACGGAGCTTGGATCAAAGGCTGTGGTCACTACTCATTATACTGCTCTAAAGATTTTTGCGGAAACTCATCCAGATTGTCTGAATGCTTCAATGCAGTTTGACTTGAAAAGTCTGACTCCCACTTATCGTTTTACTACTGGTATCCCTGGCGATAGTTTTGCCATTGAAGTGGCTTCTTCTCTCGGATTGGAACCTGATTTAATTGAGAGAGCGAAGGAACTGAGTGGCTCTCAAAATATAGAATTTACTGAGCTACTCAAGAAGATGCAGGAAGAGAAGAAAGCCCTGGCACGAGCTACTTATGAGTATGAACTCAAAACACGAAATCTGGAATCAAAACTGAAGGAACTGGAAAGCCGGGAAGCTGCTTTAAATGCAGAGTTAAAAGAGCGAAGAAAGAAATATTTACAGGAGCTTCAATCAGAACTAATAGCTCAACAAAAGCTGTATCAGAGAGAGCAAGAATCCCTGAAAAAGATGGAACGAGAAGAAAGAAAGTCAGTTTCGGAAAGGAAATTGCAAGATATTAATAATAGATTGCAAGATATTAATAAAGAGTTAAGCGATTCTGAGATTGAGCAAAGGCAAAAAATAAGAGTTCCCCGAGAAGGTGATAGAGTCTGGTTAGCCACCCTGGAAACCGAGGTTACTATCCTGGAGATTAAAGACCAGCAAGCAATAGTTGATTTGAATGGCATTACTTTTAAGACTGCTCTGGATAACCTTTATGAGATAGGGAAGCCTGCCAAGAAGGAAGAAATGGTGGTCATAACTCATTCCAATCCACCTCCTAAAGCTCAGTTTGAATTGAAACTGCTTGGATTGACCTTTGAAGAGGCAAAACCCTTAATAGATGAATTTCTGGATGATGCTATGCTGGCAGGATTGCATACCCTGCGTATTGTTCATGGTAAAGGCACAGGTGCTCTGAGAACTAAGGTGCGAGATTATTTAAAGAAGAAAAAACAGGTTATATCGCTGGAAACTCCCTTACCCAGTGAGGGAGGGACAGGAGTTACGCTGGTTAAGATTTAATTATGGATAAAAATCTGATAGAAGAAATTAGGAGAAGTAACGATATAGTGGATGTAGTTCAGGAATATGTGCCACTGAAAAAGGTGGGCACAAACTGGCGTGGTATCTGTCCTTTTCATAATGACACTCATCCTTCCCTATATGTTAGTCAACCCAAGCAGATTTTTAAGTGCTTTGCCTGTGGAAAAGCAGGAAATGTCTTCACCTTTGTTCAGGAATACGAAAAAATGAGCTTCTATGAAGCAGTAAAGAAGCTCGCTCAAAGAGCAGGAATTGTTATCCCAGAAAAGGAAAGAATTTCTCCTGCATCAACAAAAAGAGCGCAATTATTGCGGATTTATACTGAAACCAGGGATTTCTTTACTAATCAGTTGATGAAACAAAAGGAGGTGCTATCCTATCTTCAAAATCGTGCCATCAGTCCAGAAACAGCTAAAACTCTGGAGCTGGGTTATGCACCGGAAGGCGAAAAGGTTTTGCTAAATTATCTGCTGGATAAAGGGTATTCAGTAAATTTGCTCAAAGATTCAGGACTATTTGGAAATTATTCCGGCAATCTTGTTGATTTTTTCCGGAATAGATTGATGTTTCCAATCCATAACAGTATTGGCGAAGTGGTGGCATTTGGTGGCAGAATTCTGGAAGAAAATGAAAATGTTGGTAAATATGTTAATACTCCGGGCACAGAATTATACACCAAAGGAAAAGAACTTTATGGCTTCTTCAAGACCAAATATGAAATCAGTAAGATAGGTTATGCTCTAATCTGTGAGGGATACTTTGACTTTTTAAGGCTCTATGAAAACGGATTTCAGAATGCCGTAGCATCTTTAGGAACTTCTTTAACGGAAGATCAAATTTATCTTCTGGCAAGATATACCAATAAGGTTTATATGCTGTATGATGGAGATGCGGCAGGAATTAAAAGTGCTCAAAGAGCTGCTTTACTATGTTTATCCAAAGGTCTGGATGCCAGCATTATAGAACTGCCAGAAAAAGATGACCCGGATAGTTTTCTCTTAGAAAAAGGACCTGAAGCACTCCAGGAAAGAATAGCTGCAGCAAAGGATGTAATACATTTTATGGCTGAAGCTAAATCTAAAACTCCGCTTATGGAAAGAATAGACCAGCTTCTGGATGCGGTTCGTTCCATTAAAGACCCTATCAAACGAGAACTGATAGTGAAAGATATATCTGAAGCTTTCAATGTTTCCACTCGTTCTTTATTTTCAAAGTTGCATAGGACTTCTGTGGTAGAAACAGAGGGATTATATTCCACTCCTGCTTTAGAGGAATATCCTGAAGAGAGACAATTACTTATCCTGGCTCTTAAGGACCCCGATAATTTTAATTTACTTGCTCAAGACCTATCTCCCGATTATTTTAACAATAAAAGGTATAAAGAGTTGTTTAAGTATCTGGTTAATAATGCTTCGGCTAATATGATTTCGGAACCGGCTCAACTACTGGATTTAATGGAAAACCAGGAGTTGAGAGGATTAGTGGGAGATTTTCTCTTTGAAGAAATGCAGGATTTGGACTTTATGTCTGTATTAGAACAGGTGAAAATTAGAAAAATACAAAGAGATTTGAGGGATATTGATAGGCGTATTATGGCAGAACCCGAAAATAAAACTTTGCTGAAGGAGAAGAGCAAGCTTGTTGCTCTTTACCGGCAAATGACCAGTAAGGTTGTCCATAAAGACCTTACATAGATTTTTAAACCCGATAAGGAGAATCAATGATAACTTACAATGAATGTCTGAAAAAACTGGTTGAGTTAGGTAAGGATACAGGGTATATCACATTTAAACAGATTAACGATATCCTACCTAATAGCCCCTTTTTCCTGGATAAGGTAGATGACATCATCTTTGACCTGGGTCAGGAAGGCATAGAAATAATTGATGAAACAGAAAAAAGGCTCACCAAAGGTGGTGTGGCAATTAAAAAACCTAATGTGCCCAAGAAGTTTAAGAATAAACGCTATTATGAAGACCCCGTGCGTATGTATCTAAAAGAAATGGGAAGAGTGCCTCTACTGGATAGAGAGGGTGAAGTGCGTGTGGCTCAAAAAATTGAGACCTACCAGAAAATGATTAATCAAAATGTATATAAATCTGGTTCTACTTTACGGGAAATGTATAATTTCTTACATCGTTTTCGCGAACATAGAGTTCGTCTGGATCAGATTTTCCATATAGACCTGGGAACCTGGATAGATAAAAAACAAGACACGGTTATCATAGAACAATTCAAAGAAATATTGAAGAAAAACGAAGCTACCTTTAATAAAATTGGTGAGATTTTAGATAGTTGTGATTATGATGAAAGTGGAAATGCTACTCGTCAGGAGGAAATTGAAGCTTTACGCAATGATATTGTTAATACTTTTAATCAGCTTTCTTATAATGAGAAACTTATTAAGCGAATGGTCTATCGGATTCGCAGTTTAGTGGAGAGAATAGAAGAAAGTTATACCATTATTAACGAGTTAACCCGCATAGAACGCTATACTATAGATGAGATATGCACTTATGGTCGTCGAGCAAAAAAATCTCCTGAGGACTTTGAAGAAGTCAAAAAGGAAACCGGTATAGATCCGGAAATCTTTATAGAGACTCTGCGCAAAATTAAGAATGCTCGTCGTAAGATTCGTCGGGTGGAGCTGGAAACCAAGATGACTGGTTCCGACCTTATTTTCTTACTCCGGGAGATAGAAAGAGCTGAAAGAAATAAGGAAAGAGCACAACATGAAATGATTGAAGCTAATGTTCGTCTGGTCATCTCTATTGCCAAACATTACAATAATAGAGGCCTGGAATTCTTAGACCTTATTCAAGAAGGAAATACTGGATTAATGCGTGCCGTGGAAAAATATGATTATCGTAAAGGTTATAAATTTAGCACTTATGCCACCTGGTGGATTCGTCAAGCTATAACTCGTGCGATTGCCGACCAAGCTCGCACTATTCGTATTCCCGTTCATATGATTGAATCTATCAATAAGATTAATAGGACCACTCGTCGTCTTCAACAAAAGCTGGGCAGAGACCCTTATCCTGAAGAAATCGCAGAAGTGCTGGATATGCCAGTAGATAAAGTGAAGAGTGTGCTATCCATAGCCAAGGAGCCTGTGTCTCTGGATAAACCTATCAGTCATGATAATGAAGAAAGTGTGCTCAGCGATTTTATTCCAGACCGTTCTACTATCAGTCCAGAAAGACTGGCAGAACGCACTATGTTGAAAAAACAGGTAGATGAAGTGCTGAAAACTCTCACCACTCGTGAAGAGCGAGTTATTCGCCTTCGTTTTGGTATTGACGATGGTTATCATCGTACATTGGAAGAAGTAGGGAAAATCTTTCAGGTTACGCGTGAACGAGTGCGTCAAATAGAAGAAAAAGCACTTAAAAAATTGCGTCATCCTTCTCGGGCAGCCATTTTACAACAGTTTCTGGATAACTTTAATGTCAAGTGACATACACTCATCTGTTCTTTACCTTCAAGAACAGAGTGCAGTGCCTAAACACTGCACCCTGTTGTAAAAGGACAAATCCCGCGCTCCTAAATAAACAGGGAAGGTAAAGTGGTAGAAAAAATACCGAATCTTCCCTTTGCACCATCCATTTTGAACCTTTCACTTTCCTTAATCCATTGTTTTTCTTTCCTTTTTCCCCTAATATCTGCTGCTGAGGATTGAATAATGCTCTATAGTTGTGACCAGAATAAATATCAATCCTGGTATAATAGTTTATCTTTAGAAGAGCGAAGCTGGCAAAAGATTATAGCTAAACTCTGGCAAATATTCCAGCTTTATCCTGAGAAAGAGCTATCTGATACCGATATATTTTATCTAATCTCATTAATTCCTTCTCTACAGAAAAAGCAAGAAAAGCTCATTTACGATTTATGCTCTAAAAGAAACATAAGCTATTGGGTAACAAGAGTAAGTAGAGCAGGGGATTTTTTATATTTAATTTGTCCGCAGTTGGATTCTCTGAAGAAAAACCTGGAAGGAAAGAATGGTGAACAGTTGTATCGTTATCTAACCCGAGTTTTTCAAAATATCATAATTCAATGCAATAATAAGATAATAAAAGATTTGGAATCTGCTGAATCTAATTATGATGATAATCTTATGAATTCTTCCTGCAAAGAAATATATCAACCTGCTAAGATTAAAACTATGGGCGAGATTATTCTGGAAGAAGAGAACCGCAGGGGTGCAGAAAAGTTGTATATTCAGATAAAGCAAGAATGGTCCCTCAATAAAATAAACCTGCTCTGTGAATATTATGATAAGGTCAACGGGATTAAAACTGAAAGACTTAAGGCAGAAAGTGAAAACAATATATATAAATTGCATCAGCGATTGCGTGCAGACTTTAATGAACTACTCACCCAATATAACAAGGATGAAATTAGAGCTTTTTTCAAGCTGTATATGCCAGAATTATGTCAGAAAACCCCTCCTTCTCCAACATATCTATATAATAAGAAAACAAAGGCGGGAAAACTCTAATGAAAAACGAAGATTTAGAAAAAGAACTCTTTGAAATCTATCTGGACTCCTTAGAAGATAGATTTGATTTTAATGAAGATAAAGAAAAAATAGAAAGCTTGATCACAGAGGCAGGTGAAGCCAGTATCATAGTTGAAAAGAAGAATATTATAGAACCGATAGAGACTCAAGTGCTGGGGACTATTCGTCAGCTTAGTCACTCTGGTAAACTTATCAATTATACACCGTTAGAGCTTAAAGAAAATGGACTTTTTCTGGCGATGAAAGCCAGCTCTTTTGTTCGTTATGCACTGAATACAGATATTATCGCACCTGGCTATAGCGGTGAATACTTAATTGATCCATATAACAATTTTTTGCTTTATCCAGAAGAAATTGAATATAGTGTAGTGCTGGATTATCTGGATACCGTGAGTGTTCTGGCATTGCAGGAAGCTTTTGATAATATTAAGAAGGAAGAGCAGATACGGAAAAGGATAGATTTTTCTGCCATTCAGGATAAGTGGAAACTGGGATTCAGGTTCAAAGAGTATCAATTGACCAGCCATTTCCGCTTTAGAAATGTAGATGAAAATGCTATAGATTTGTCACCGATGGTAGATTTGCTGATGAAGAAAGAAGAACTATCAATCAGTAAATACGCTGCTGCCCGACCAACTTTAACGGAAGCTTTTGATTTAATGAGGCAACCAAAATCCTCTAATATCTTTTATGCGCTCACTCATACTCTGGTAAAAGAATCTGATGGCAGAGTTTTTCTCTATCCAGATGAGGATTATATAGATAAAGCTGGAAGGATTTATATCTGTACCGAGTGCGTTTTTGAGGGCTATATCCCCAGAAGATTGCGGTTAGGTGTGATAGGGTTTAGAGACCTCAAATCTATACAAGAATTGTTAAATATCCGCATTGAAATGGAAGAAGAGGAGAAAAAATGACTTTTCCTGAGCTTGTAACTGCCTATTTAAAGGAAGGAACTGAACTCCTGAAAAATAAAATTCTGGACTATCTGAATGCCAATAATTTTTCTGAAGAAGATTGGTTGCCCATCATTGATTTGCTTTTTAATCCCTATTCAAATAAGGTTAGTGCCTTTGCCTGGCTTGCTTTAATTGCTAAATCTCATCAGGATGAAGAGCTGGCTAAAAGTCTTAATTTGAATCCAGGTCAATTTTCCGAACTTTTTCAATCCCGCTTAAGAAAAGCTTCTTTCCCTGTAGTGGACCAACAAAGTAATGGAATCCTCGCTGAAGTTCTTATTTTCCCCTTCAGTTCAACCGAATCCAGAGCCATCTGTTTTAATAAAATCTATGCTGAACAAGCCAATATGCTTGCTCAATTGACCGGGAAAAGTTTTCTGATGGTATTCACAGAGGATTTTGTAGGCGATTCCTGGATGGCAGCAACTTCTGCCGCATTAATCGCAGATAATCCCGATGATTTGAAGGATTTTTGCTTTTCGGGAGTTGTGAATGAATCAGGTAAAATCTTGTCACCAGCTCAATTGACTGAGAAAAAACAGTGTTGTGAAGTCTATGGGAAAAGATTAATTACTGCAGTTAAATCTCTTGAAGAGTTGGAGTTCTGGCTTAATAGCTGCGAACTTCCCGTTCCCCTGGTGCAAAGTAGTGGAACACCAGATAAAAAGTCTTCCTGGTTATTAAAAATGGAAGCAGCTATTCAAAAGGAATATCCTCTTTTCAATCTCCAGGCTTTATTTGAATTTACCGGTTTGAATGTGGAGTGCCTCTCCATCTTTAAAGAAGGAGATTTTCCTTTTATTCCAGAAGTCTGGCAGGCTTTTCTGGGGGGAATAGACCACTTTGATAGAGTGGAACAAAAGCTTGGCACTCGTAAAGCAATCTTCTGGTATGCCGGAATGTTGAGCTCTCTTCAGTTTGGCATCGGAGTTATTTTCGGGTTCAATCGCCCAATCTATATCTGTCACTGGGAAGTTTCTAATCAGGAATATCTTCCTGTCTTCAGACTTTATCGTCCAAATAATGCCCGAGTATTGAAAAATGTGTCCTTTGATCCCCATTCTTTCACTCATATTAAGTATGAAATAGATGCTATATCCAATCAAATGACCGACCTTGCTCTAATCTTATATTTTGGTAGTCATAATCCCTATCAGGAAGTGATTAATTATTTTAAACCTTTATTCCCGGATTCTGGAACTCTTTTCATCTCCTTGAAGGAAAGTCAGGGACAAATCAATCTGGACTCGGATTGGCTGAGAATCGTGCAAGAGACCAATTCTTTACTTAACTATCTGAAAAAGAGTTATCACTGGCAAAGATTGCATATCTTCCAGAGCTCGCCCAATGCTATCTGTATGGCTCTCGGGATTGCTCTGGGAAATTTCACTTCTGCTACTATCTATCATTACCAACCTCAAGCAGAAGGGGAACATTATAAGGGGATGTATAACCTGGAAATGGTGAAAAATTATCGCCCTCAATATGTACCACAAACTTAAACTTGTTTCTTCCTATAGCCCGGATATGTTCTTTACCTTATTTTGTCTTGATAATTTTTCTTTCTTATCTCTCACTTATCTCCTGCTTATCAAAAGAGCTAAGAGAGAGTCAAGAGAGAGTCAAGGGAGAGGAGGTAAGTCCCTTAAAATGAATAAGTTAGGAATTATTATGACAAATATGTTAGCTAATGCATTGAATATTCATTAGATAGGTGAAATAAAAACTGAAGATTTCCTCAGATTTATTTGCTAAATGAGAAACCCTTAAAATTTGATTATAATTTAACAGGATAGAAGATAATTATGGAAAATAAAAGCAAAAGAATTCTCGCAATACATGATTTTTCCGGATTCGGACACACTTCTCTGATGGTTTGCATCCCTATTATGTATAGGATGGGTATTAGAGTTTGTGCTCTTCCTTCTGCCTATCTTTCCGCTAACACGGATTATCCTGAACCAATATGGATTGATATGAGTTCCTATTTGGATAAAATTAATGCACATTGGCAGGAGATAGGACTTTCTTTTGATGCTATCAGCAGTGGATTTCTGGCTTCACCGGCGCAAGTTGTGCAAATAGGAAAAGTGATAGAATCTTGGAGAGAAAAAGTTAAATTAGTACTGATTGATCCTGTGATGGGCGATTATGGTAAATTGTATTCCTGTTATGACGATAATATGATAGTTGCTATGAGAGAACTTATCAGTTTAGCAGATGTTATCACTCCCAATTACTCGGAAGCTGCCTGGCTGGCAAAAGGAGTAATTAGAAAAATAAGTGAAGAAAATGAACTTTTAGATTGGTGCCGAAAAATTAGTGAATATGGTCCACAACACATAGTGGTAACTTCTGTACCTGGCTCGGTTTCTGATAGTTTGAAGGTTATATATTATCAAGCAAAATTAGACAAATTAAGCACCTATCCCTTTGTTAAGAAAGATGGTATCTATCCAGGAGCAGGAGATTGTTTTTCGGCACTTTTGCTTTCCGGTTTAGTTAATGATTATGATTTTGATTCTTCAATAAAAGCCACAATCAAAATTATATCCAGAGCAATGGAAGAACCGATTATGGAAGGTACTGATTGGCGGGAAGGTCTTCCTTTGGAAAAGATTATTCAATGGGATTTAAGGAGTATCTTTTCGGAGACGGATGCTTAACTAAATTTTATTTCAGGCTTTTATAAATTTTCCGGATATCCTCTTCTTTCACCTTGATAGGTGTGTTTGCCATATTCCTGCTTGCCAGCACTTCCGCTATATGGCTTTCTATAAACTCTTCACTCAGGTCAAATTCTGCCTTTAATGGGAATCTATCCAGCCAGTTTTCAAAATCTTCCCGGGTAATGTCTAAATTAGAGAAAAGGATATCTAATTCTTCTTTTATATAAGGATAGTAGAATTCCATAACCTGCCTCAGCACTATTGCATTGCTAAGTCCGTGTGAAATGCCAAAATGAGTGGTAAGAGGATATCCCAGAGAATGTTGCAGCGTCGTTCCCGTCTGGGCTATAGTGATACCTCCATAGAGAGCAGCTTGCATCAACTTAGTTCTGGCTTGAAGGTTATTTGGTGAATTTAGTGCTATTTCCAGGTTTTTCATTATAGCCTCAATTCCGGCTTGAATCAAAGGATAAAGTAAAAGTTGTCTTTTATTAGAAAAGATACCTTCTAAGAGATGTGAAAATGCATCAATTGCAGTATGAAGGGTGATAGTAGCATTTAAGCTTAAAGTATAACGCGGGTTACAGATAGCCAAAGTGGGAAATGCGAGTTCCGTACCAAAACCTGCTTTTATACCTGTACTGGTATCAGTTAATACGGAATATTGAGTTACTTCACTTCCTGTCCCGGCTGTAGTAGGAATTGCTACCAGAGGAAGGGTTTGAGAAAATTTATCCGGGGTAAGATTCTCTTCTTCAAAGAGATTATTTGCAGTAATTAGAGCCATAGCTTTCGCTGCATCAATAGGACTACCCCCTCCGATAGCGATAAGATAATTGCACTGAGCATCTTTCAGAAACCTTGCACCTTCTCTAACTATATCCCAAGAAGGGTTTTCTTGCACTCTATCAAATATGGCATAATCCTGCTCAGCCTTCTTTAAAATGGGGATAAGTTCATCTAAAGCACCACTTAATTTTGCACTGCTTTTCCCGGTTACGATTAAAGGTTTAGTTCCCAGTCTTATAAGATAGAGCTCAGCTTTAGTTAAGGCATTCTCACCAAAGAAGATTCTACTCGGTGAATATAACATTAGATTTACTCCCGATTATGGTTATAATTTTAAATATTTTTAACCTTCAGCAGTTTAATTTTAATAATCACTGCTCAATTTATAGGTAACTTTATAAGCTCTAAATAATTAAGTTTAAGCAATGAGAAAGTTTATTTCATCAGCACCAATTTCTTTTGCAAGAGTGGAACTCCCGGAATTTTAACTGTAACAAAATAGATTCCTGAAGAGCATTGAATTCCCTTATTATCCTTCCCATTCCAATGATAAGAAAAATCTCCTTTATTATCTAAGGGGATAGTTTTTACTACTTGTCCCCGAATATTATAGATATTGATTTTTCCTTTTAAATTAACATCGCTTTTAATAGCTATTTCTACTTGCTGGTTAACGGAAAAACAAGCAGGATTTGGATGAATAGATAGAACTGGAGGTGTAGCCATAGGGTCATTATAAGCAGTAGGATTAACTATGACATAATTAGTAGGTAAACTTTCAGTGTTACCATCAAAGGCACAGACAGTTAGGATATAATGGTCAGTATAAGTTATATTTCTCTGCCAAAAAGTCTGAGAAAAGGGAACTTCCGCTATTAATTGAGGGGTTATTTGATTATAAGAATCGTAAATACGATAGGAAGTCCATTGATGTATCCCATCAGCCATAGGAGGTTGCCAATAAAGAATGAGATTTTGTACTATATAGGCGTCTAAGTCATAGCATAACCATTGTGGTTGATAGATAGGATCAATAGGGTCAAATTCCCACCAGTTTCCTTCCTGGAGATATGGTGTTTCTGCATTTGTAGATATATCATCAACTCTCTTGGCATAGCCCTCTTCATTGTAAGTATATAATCTGGTAATATTAGATTCTGTTAGCAATAGCTTTACACTTAGAATAGCTTGGGTGCTAACGTCTTTCTGGATAATGATAAAATAGAAATAATCTCTGGGAGGGAATTTATCAACAATACCATCTATTTCAGTTACAAACCTAAACTGGAAGTTAGATTGTAGCTGAGTGCCATTTTCATCTATAATTTCAGTACGAGTCCAGTTATTTCCTGGATTAAGATTATGAACTTTATCCCAAACCGTTCCTTCGGGCAAATTGAAGATTATGTTCCCCTCAGGATTATAGCGTTCGTGACGAGCTAAATAGAGATAATCTCCTGCTTCATACAGCCAGTTAATGTAATCCCAATGATAGACAAAGAAGCGATGGTATAAAGGATAACAATTATGAGTGCCTATCATCATTGGGGTTCCAATAGTTTGATAGATGGTAGGAGGAATTTCACTTATTTCTATAGAGCCAACATTTATCGTTTGATTAGGACTGGGATTGAAGGTTTGAGGTTGTAATACACCACCAGGTGTCCCATAAAATGTTTGGTCTATACCTGCTACATCCGCTAAAACAACAACATAGAAAGGTTCAGTTAACAGGGAAGTATGTGAGAAAGGATACTGAGGATTAATAAATTCTTCGGCTAAGATTTCTCCTGAATCCACTCCTATCATCTGGAGACGATGATTTATAAGGTTAAAGTTTCCATTATAGGTAATCTGACCAGTAACCGTGGTGGTGTTATATACAAGCAAAAATGGTTCAAAATCAACAGTAGGAAGTGAGGGATTATCCATATGATCAAGAATACCTGCAGCAATTTCTGCAGGATCTGTGGTGCCCCAGTAGTTGTTTTCGGCATAAATTACAATACTGGGATCGGTATAAGAATAGGTATAAACGCTATGAAGAGTATTGGACTCATCAATATTATTATAGATGGCATTTTCACCTTGAGCCCAGCTATGATAGATAGATAGATTGCCTAAACAGGGTTTAGCATTCTGCCCTAAATAAAAGCCCGTGAAATTACCATAGATTTGATTACGCTCAAAATAGGGTTCACTGGTAGCACCAGTTACCATCACTCCTGCACCAGAATTGGCATCTCCAGGGATAAAGTTATTTCTGATGATATTATCTGCAATATAACCAGAAGAATTTAGTAGGTAGATACCGGTTAGATTGTTTTCAATTATATTATTCAAGATTTGAGGTTGAATGGCATTAACAGCCACCAAATCCCAGGCAGTTATACCCTGTTTAAAATTGTGATGAATGTGATTATTCTGAATTAAAGGCGAGTTTGAACCATTGGAAGATTGATTGGAAAGCTGAATAGCTGCCATATATTGAGAACCTGTGCCATTATAACGAATCTCATTATTTTCAATCACTAAATCACTGTTTTGAACAACCATTATACCATTCTGGATGCTCCGTTCAATAATGTTTTCCGAAACAAGGACATTTGCTGGATTAGATGCTCCGATAGCAAAGATTTGCATTGCTTTCTGATTGTAGGAAAAACGGCTATGAGTTATTTGGACCGGTGAATTAACTGAATTTACACCATATTCAGCTTTTTCCAGGTAGCAATAAGATATGTAACTGGTTTGAGTTTCATTTTCTAACCTAATACCTTTCCATAAAGCATTAGGATCGTTTTGTCCGCTTTTAAATCGGATGGTATCGGTTACGGTTCCAATTGCACTTAAAGTACCCTGCACGGTGAGATAGAAATTACCCATAGCATAAATTTGTACACCAGGTTCTATGGATAAAGAAGAATTGTTGGGAACTGTAACATCACCGATGATATTATAAGGGCTATTAGCTATAGTCCAGGTTCCTGATTGATTGCCACTCACATCTGTAGCATTTAAGGGAATCAGGATGAGTCCAGGGATTAAAAGTAGCAAAAATAATAAGTTATGTTTCATTATATCCTCCTCCTAAAGAAAATAAAGCGGAAGAAGAAACACCCTCTTCCGCGATAATGACCTGTTTATAAGTTTATTCCGAAATAGCTTGCACTGGACAGACTGGAATACAAGAACCACAATCTATGCAGGTGCCTTCATCACAAACGGCTTTGTCCTCTTGCATAGATAAAGAACCTGTGGGACAGATATCTATGCAAGCAGCACAACCGATGCAAATATCTTTGTCAATCTTTACTGCCATTTCTAACTCCTATATTTTTTTTATTTATTATTTTAAGAATAGTCTCTTCGTCAAGGAAAATTTACTTTTTAGCTTTCCCCTGACTTTCTACTGCACTTACTGCTTCAGCTAATTCTTCTTCACTGGCAAGATAATAATGACGGATAACACTAAGGTCATCATTGAATTCATAAATGAGAGGGATTCCCGTGGGAATATTAACATTAACGATATCCGCATCACTGATACTATCCAGATTTTTCACTATAGCTCTAAGGCTATTACCATGAGCAGAAATAAGTATTTTTCTTCCTGCCGCTAAACGTGGGACAATGACCTCTTCCCAGAAAGGCATAGTTCTTTTGCAGGTATCCTTTAGAGATTCACCCACAGGAATCTGTTCAGGAGAAAGATGAGCGTAACGCGGATCTTTTCCTGGATATCTTGGATCATCTTTATCTAAGGGTGGAGGCGGAACATCATAACTTCTGCGCCATAGTTTCACCTGCTCTTCACCATATTTTGCTGCTGTCTCTGCTTTATTCAATCCCTGTAAAGCACCATAATGACGCTCATTTAGACGCCAGTCATTGTGGATAGGTAGATACATCCGATCCATTTCATCCAAGATAATCCAGAGCGTTCTGATAGCTCTTTTTAACACAGAAGTCCAGCAAACATCAAAGTCAAATCCAGCTTCTAATAGACGTTTTCCAGCACTATGAGCTTCTTCAATTCCCTTTTCTGAGAGGTCTACATCCGTCCATCCCGTAAATAGATTCTCCCGGTTCCAGATACTTTCACCATGTCTAACTAATACTATTTTATACATAGTGTTGCTCCTCTATAATTTATTTATTCGGTTTTAAATAGTTAAGGACTCCTGCCTCTGCTTCTAAAGTGCGGGCTAACATAAACAGGAAATCCGAAAGTCTGTTTATATATTGTAAAATTTCAGGGGGCACTTGCTCTTTTCGGGCAAGAGTAACTATCTCTCTTTCTGCTCTACGAGCAATAGTGCGACATATATCCAATCTTGCGGAAACTGGTAAAGACCCTGGTATTACAAAACCATGCAGAGGTGTTTTTTCTTCCAGAGCTTGAACTTGTTCCGTTAACTTTTGAACTTCTTCAGCAGTTATCGGTTCTGGATAATTATTATTTTTAGTGGCTAACTCACCCATCATTCTGTATAGAATCTTCTGAACCTCTTCCAGCAGCTGAAAATAGGTTGGATTAGTAATTAAATTTTTGGCATCGCTAATAAAGGTATCCAGTTCATCTACTGTTCCATAGGCTTTAACCCGCAGATTATCTTTCCAGACTCTTTCGCCACTATATAAGCTGGTCTTACCTTCATCTCCTTTTCTGGTGATGATACTCATATTTATTTCATTGCTATAACGGAGATTTCTATCATTGCATCTTTGGGAAGACGAGAGACTTCTACCACTTCCCGAGCAGGAAATGGTGCGCTGAAATTACGCGTATAAATCTCATTTAGAGTAGAAAAATGATTCATATCATCCAGATAGACGGTGACTTTGACCACATGCGCAAAGCCCATACTGGCTGCATCTAATATAGCTTTTAAATGGTTAAAAACAAGATTAGCTTGGGCTTCAAAGCTCATAGGCATATCACCGGTACGAGGGTCTATACCCAATTGCCCGGAGATAAAAAGAGTATTATTCATTAATATCCCCTGTGAATAAGGTCCAATAGCAGCGGGTGCGAGATGAGTGTTTACGGATTGCATAAGATAACTCCTATTATTTTTTTAAGGTTTTACGAACTAACTGAACCGCATCCAAAAGGCGATTCAGAGGAATATAAGTTTGTTCATTATGTTCCAGATTATAGAGTAATAACTTTCCTTCTCTAATATTTTCTTCTCGTAAAGTAATCATTAAATCACACTTATGTGCTTGAGCTTGTTTTAAATTATCTTCTGGTTTTTCTTCCGTGCCCAGCACGGTTATAATATTTTGCGAATGAAGTTCCTGGGCAATTTGTAATACCATCATTTCCAGTTCAGGAGATTGTGCATAAATATAGACCGAAAAATCATTATCAAACATCAAGAAAAGGTTCCGTTCTTCCATCAGCTGGAATATCAAATCTAAATCCAGATGGAAACCAATAGCGGGAATCTTTCTTCCAGTTAAGCGTTCGGAAAGATAATCGTATCTACCTCCATCGCCAACAACTAACTCATTATCTTGCTGTTTGACCACAAAATCAAATACGGTTCCATTGTAATAAGCAAAATTCTTGGTTAAATAGGGGTCTACTTTATAAATATTCCCCAGATTAGCTTGCATTTTCTTTATTTGCTCAAATCTGGCTTTACATTCTGCACAGAGATAGTTACTCATTTGCAACAGAGGTGGAAGACTATGTTGACAGTGCTCATTCTCACAATGAGTGGCAGCAAAAGGATTAGCACCCAGTTCTTGCAGACAATCGGGACAATATCTATCAGAATGAGTTTTCAACTCTGTTTTCACATCTATAAAAAACTGTCTCCGGCAGTTCTCACATCCATAACTATTAAGTTTTAATGTGGCATCATAAAAGCCCACTTCATTTAGTAATCTAATTCCCAGACTAATGATTTCATTTTCTGAGAGAATATTGGAAGTTCCCACCAGCTCAACACCAAGTTGAGAAGATTCTTGAGCTACACCTTCACGACTCCGATGAAACATTGGACCTTGATAATAATAGCGGAAAACATCTCCTTTCCGATATAATGAAGCTGCACGATACAAAACACTAATCGTACCTTCTGGACGTAAACTGAGTTGATTTTCCGGATTGTTTTGGTTATTAATATTCAAGGTCTGACGGGAAATGAACTCAGGTTCTTCCTTTTGCATAAAGGCGGTTATTCCCTGTTGCAACAAGTGGCGATTTTGCAATATAGGAAGATGAATCTCATGATAGTTATAAAGTTTGAGCATATTATCAAACTTTTCTTCCATCATTTTCCATTTCCACATTTCATCCATCATAAAATTGATAGATTCAGCTTTTTCTATCGCCATATATTTCTCCTTACTTTTCTTCATAGAGAAAATTAGTATTTCTGTCAATGAAAATAAAGCAGGAAGTGGTATTTAAATGTGCACATGTTTATAGGTCCTTTCCCCAGGGAGGATTTTATCCTTTTCAGAGAAGATAAAAACATTTCTCTTGACTTATATTCTTGTCCTATAAAGAAGGTTAAAGAATAAAGAAATTTAGGAGTAAAAATGTATGCCATCGTTGAAATTAAAGGATTTCAGTATAGGGCAGAAGAAAACACCGTTCTAAGTGTTCCCCTGCTGAAGACGGCAAAACCAGGTCAAACTCTTGAGTTTGATAGGGTTTTACTCGTTAGAAACGATGATGAAATTAAAGTGGGACAACCCGTTATAGAAGGTGCAGCAGTTCTGGCAGAAGTTATTGGTAATGGAAAAGGTAAGAAAAAGATAATTTACCATGCTAAGCGCAGAAAAGGCTATAGAGTTAAGAAAGGATATCGTGAACAATTTACTAATGTTAAAGTAACCGGCATTAGGGTTCCCTAAGGAGAGATATTATGGCACATAAAAAAGGTGTTGGAAGTAGCCGAAATGGCAGAAATAGCAATCCCAAATATCGTGGTGTAAAAAAGTATGGGAATGAATATGTGATTCCTGGAAACATAATAGTCCGTCAGAAAGGGACAAAGATTCACCCGGGAAAAAATGTAGGAATGGGTAGAGATTTCACTATTTACAGTTTAGCAGAAGGGTATGTGAAGTTTGAAACTAAGGGTGCAGGCAGAAAATATGTTTCTGTGGTTCCGGTAGAGAAAGCAGAGTAAAAAATAAATCTATTATAAAATAACCCCGGTTTTGATACCGGGGTTATTTTTATGGGGTTAGAATGATGAGTTATTTGTTAACTTGAAAAGTGGTGTCGCCTTTTTCAAAGAAAGCTATAATTTGACGCGCAGCCGCCACACCTGCATTGGTATTAGCTTCTTCTGTTTGAGCTCCCATTTTCTTTGGAGTCCAGAAGACTCGTTCAGCAAATTCAGCCATAAGTTTTTCACTGCAATCTGGTGCTATATCACTTACATAGCGGAACTTATTCTTTTCTTGTAAGGCTTGTATCAGGGCATCTTCATCAATGACTTCTTTGCGAGCGGTGTTGACCAGGATGCAATTATCTTTAACCAGCTTGAGTAAATTCCAGTTTACGGATTTTTTGGTCTCTGCAGTAGCAGGTATATGAAGAGAGATATAATCTCCAGTGGTAAAGATATCTTCAACTTTATTCAGTGGAGTGACTCCTTGTTGAATCATTATTTCTGAACTGATGTAGGGGTCATAGGCATAGACTTCCATATCCATCCCCTTAGCCATCTTAGCTAAGCGACTTCCTACATAGCCAAAACCGAATAGAGCGAGTTTTTTGCCCGCAAGCTCAGTTCCGCTTTTTCCATTAAACTTTCCCCGAGCCATATAAATCATTAGACCGAGAGCCAGTTCCGCTACAGCATTAGAATTCTGTCCGGGGGTATTCATCACGATTACATTATGTGCAGTTGCAGCTGCAAGGTCAATATTATCATATCCTGCACCAGCACGAACCACAATCTTTAGTTTGGGAGCGGCATTAAATAAAGCTTCATCCACAATATCACTACGCACAATCAAAGCTTCCGCATCGGCAGCTGCCTTACGAAGTTCTTCCGGGTCAGTATAGTTCTCCAACCATACCTGCTGATATCCTGCGGCATCAAACTCACTTTTAATCTTTTGTACTGCTTCTTTAGCAAAGGGTTTCTCGGTAGCAATCAATACTTTTGGCATTTTTGCAACTCCTTATATTTTTTATATTTCTTACTATATCATTAACCCGAAAAAGCGATCTGTCAAGTCTCAGATTATTTTAAGAAAAGCATCCTACGAGTTAAAGTCGTTTCCGCTGTTTTTAATCTGCAGAGATATATTCCCTCTGCAACAGTTCTTCCCATTGAATCTTTACCATCCCATACGATACTATGTTCTCCTCCGGGAATGTATTCATCCTGTAAAGTGCGTATTAGCTGACCTCTTAAATTATAAATGGAAAGACTTACTTTTCCTTCTTTCTTCGTTTCATAGGAGATAGTAGTATTATGACGGAAAGGATTGGGATAGTTTTGTTCCAGTCTATTTACTGGTGGAATGATATAAGGGTCTGAATTTGCCACATAACCTGTGCAAGCAGAGCTACCTTGACGATTCAAAGCTCCTCTATAGGTAATCCAGGGTTTAATTGGTGTTTCAGGACTGCGTAAGTTCATAACCACTACACCAGTGGAATAACCGCTAACAAATTTAAGCATATCATTGTTATCCAAATCGCATACAGTTCCAGGAGTGCAACCATTAAAAGAAGTTATAAAAGGATAACCCGGTAACCTTGTGCCGTTATTATTATAGGCATATAGAGAATTTTGATAGCTGGTTAGCAATATCTCAGGCTGGATATCTTCATCTAAATTCACTATCAAAGGTGGAACAGTAAAATTATCTTCTACATTAAGCGGGAAACCGTTTATATCATTTCCATTCTGGTCTACGGCATAAAGCATACCATTGATAGTGACAAATATAATCTCCAGAGCAGAGTCTCCTGAGATATTTGCTACTACTGGTCCAGATGCCATAGCTGCTATAATTGGCTTATTGATGAGGATTTCTCCACTGGGAGAAATTAGTATCATATGATTATTAGTTCCGAAAACTATGTTGTTATTATCCAGAACTGTAGGAGAACCATTTATATTTTCGCCTATATGGACAGGAAATCCTGGAATTTCTTCTCCCGAAGAGTTTAAGATGTGTAAAGTGCCATTCTGACAACCGATTATTATTTCCATTAAGCCATCCTGGTTAATATCCGTTGCGGCAATTTCTGTCACTATAGAGCTACCTAAATTAACTGGAAATCCTGGTAGTAAAGAGCCGTTAGAATCTACAGCATAGACATATCCATTTAAAGAATGGGCAATGACCTTATCTGTACCAGAATGGCTAAGAGTGGCTATCACAGGGGTAAAGATGAGTTGTTTGCCAGTATCATAACTGAAAACAGGAGTTCCATCTAAAGTTACGGCATTAATTTTTCCGGTGCGACTGGAATAGACTATTTCTGGTATCCCATCTCCAGTGAGGTCACCCATTGCTGAACTTCGCATAATATCCTGTTGAGGAGAAGAGGTAAATCCACCAAATTGTTCTCCATTATTACTTATATAATATGCATCCCCGAATATATTAAGATAGAGGATATCCAGAGTTCCATCATCATTAATATCGTAAACCATAGGTGCAGATTTTGTATGAAACTGGCAATCCCAGGGGAAATGGCCGTCTACCATAGTTATCTCAAAGCTGAGGTCAAATTTTCTTATTCCAGTGCTTAGACCAGTAATAGGATGACTGGAATCCAGCAAAATCTTCAGATAGTAAGTTCCATAAGTTATATCCTGAGGTAATTGAATTCTGAAATAAAAAGAGGGATCACAAGATGCACCAGGTAATAACTGGGAAATAATTTGAGGTCCATCCAGAAGAATTATACCCTGAGGTAGATTTTCCAGAGTCACACTGATATTATAGGCAGTTCCTGCTTCAGGAGAATTTTTGATAATGGGATATATCCTTAAGATTTCTCCAGGATTAAAGCTGCCATCACCATCTCCATCAACATCAGAGATGCTATAACCCTCCAGAGTAAGAAAAGGAAGGGTAGGATCAGGATATTTAACTTCTATGGTTGGGTCTCCAAAAAGCACCATTTCATAATAGCACCAGCGCATTACATCATTATTCATTGCTGCATTAACATTCTGCAACCGAGAATAGGTTAAAGCTTTGCCTAAATTAGGCTGATTAGCTTCATACAATCCTATAAAAAACTGCCTGTCATAAAACTGGGAAGGACCATTAATGCTACCAGGCATATACCATCCATAACGAGTGTTACCTATAAATGAAAAAAGTCCACCCGAGGTAGTTACCATATGTTCTCCAATGCTTTCTCCATCTCCACTGGTTCTTTGGTCAAATGCCGCTGGATAGCATCCCTGCGTGTATAAAAATCCATATTCCGTATTCTGCAGTTGTTCTACAGAACCAATTCCCTGTCCCATCAAAGATGTTTCATTGGAGTGTCCCATATGATTCATTACATTTGCTCCATCATTAAGAGCATTCCATACTCCGAGTGAACTGAAGGTTCCATCTCGCTGATACATAGTGGTCAATATATAATCATCTGGGATATGAGTGGCTACATCATCTTTATAATCTCCACCCCAGGTTAAAGGATTGTTGTTTAGATTTTCTCCAAACATTATGGCTAAGTTATTACTATAGGTGTCATTATTAACATAATACTGGATTTTTCGGGTCATATTACCAAACTCAATAGCAGTTTCTGCAGGAAATCTTCCTATATGCACTTCGGGAAGGTAGTCTACTTGGTCATTAATTTCACCCCAGATTTGATCTCCATCAGCATTCCAGTTGCCATCCAAGTTGCTGTAATAGATATCAGTTGGTATTCTTAAATCAATAGTTTCTCCGACCGCACAAAAACAGCCTCTATCAGGGATTATTTCATCATCTCCTCCCAAGATAACATATTCTAAAGGAGTAGAGGTACTTGACCAGGTTTGATAGGCATCTATAATGAAATTACGTATTTTTTCAGGATTGTCAACTCCTGGGTAGGAGCTATAGATATCGGAAGTTAAATATAAACCCGTGCTTATGTTCCGTGTGGTTTGCCAGTCTATATAGTTTTGGAAATAGTTAGAACAGGAACTATTAGTAATTATAATCATCTTTTTAGGAACACTCAAATCAATAAGTCTACTTTGAGATTGATGAGTGCGATACGCTATAGCATTTTGATAAGAGTTTATAGTTTCTGGATTAAGCACAATTTTAGTTAAATCCGTGTAATCTCTTGCAGGAGCATAAAAGTTAGCTGAGTGCTCTGCTAACTTATGATCCCAAGAGGTTTCTATCTGAAGGGTTATATTATTGCTTGTGAAGATTGTTTTTTGGACAGGATTATATTTCCAGGGAAAGATATTTATCACAGCAATCTGACAACCACAGAACATCTGGGTGCCTAAAAACTTATAATCTTCAGCGGGGAAGAGAGCATCTTTATTCCAGATTTCGGGATCGGGTATGGTGTTATCAGATTGAGGTTGAGATATAATCTGAACTTTACGAACATAATCCAATTGCACCTGTTGGCGCTGAATTTCAAGTTCAGAAAGAATCACCTGCACATTTTCTATCTTCTCTCCAAAAGGTATTAGCACCCAAACGGGAAGATAATTCATTGCTGGAACACCTTCCTCCAGAAAAGGAGCAGTATTATTCGTATTTGAATCTTTACTCCAGCCATTGGGATTAACACTAAAGTTCAGTGTTAAACTGAATGCGAGAGCACAAGTCATCATTAAGCCTATCAATATAAGCACTTTCTTCATTGTATGTTTCCTAGTATAAAATATTTTATTATTTCTATGAATATCCAGAGCCATCCTTAGTCAAGTATTTTCTCCTGTTATTAAGTTCAGGTTTAATTCAACAGGGACTTCAGAAATCCATTGACAAAAAAAGTATTGAGAAGCTAATAAAAATTTATAGGGATTAAGATAAAAGAGAGATAAAGGGTAGGCATAATGAAAAAGCTTTTATTGCTCATATTAATGATATTAATGGGGTTCACCTGTTTTGCTGGATCAGTCTATGTAATGGACAGTGGGAAACCGGATTTGGTAATCTGGATAGCTCCGTATAAATCTCAAGCAGATTTATGTGTGTATGTGGCACCTTATCGTTCCGAAGCCAGAGGGAAGGATGAAATCTGGTACTTTGAAAAATATAGAAGTTCAGCAGATATTAAAATAAAAATAACTAAATACAAGTCTCAGGCAGACCTCAAAATTTATTATGTTAAATATAAAAGTGAAGCCGGATGGAGAAAATCCCATCCCTGGATGGGTAGATTGCATTAATGGTGGACAGAGGTCCTCAACTACCAAGCAAATGCAAGGTTTTAACATTTTTTGAGTAATCTAACTTTTTGTAATAGTATAATTCATATAGGTTCTTGAGAGATAATGATTAGATAAAGTGTGAGTAGCATTTAAAAGTTTATCCTATAATTATGCGTACGCAGTTCCCCTCTCAATCCTTATTATTTGCTGAATGAAAAGCAGAGTTATTAGATTGTTCATATCTTAAATGGGTTTCAGGCTAAAAAAGAATTTACCTGCTTTAAAAGGGGGAAGACCCTTATAACTAATTTTACAAAGTGAAGATCCAAGACTCATATTGCCAAAAAAAGACCCGGCATAGAAAGCCGGGTCTTTTTGTTTATTTATTGCATCCGAAAAAGGAGTTTATTTGACGATGACCATCTTCTTGGTCTGGTTCAAGCTCGGAGTAGTCAATCTGTAGAAATAGATTCCACTGCCACAGGTGGTACCCTTGCTATCTTTTCCATCCCAGATAATGGTATGATAACCCTCATTGACTTTTATGGCTTTAACAATCTCTCCACGAATATTGTAAATAGTCAAAGTTCCTGACTCACCTGCTTTAATTCCTACCTCTATCTTGGTGCTATTATTAGCCCGGAAGGGGTTAGGATAAGCGTTGTTCAGAGTAGTCACTTCAGGAAGTACTGGAGGCACATTACCTTCAACCGTCACAATTACTGGACCGTGGAACTGAGAGTTATTGAAGTCAACACTTTCCAACCAGTAGTAATACGTGGTATTATTCTCTACTTCTCTATCTTCAACGGTATAGATATGTTCCTGACTGGTGTTAGTAGCAGGAATCATAGTGGGAGTTATCAGGATAGCATTATTCAGAGTATTCTCTTCATTACGATATACCCGATATCCACTAAGATTTGTCTCAGTCTGGCTAACCCAAGTCAGTTGCACATAGAAGTCATTCGTAAGAACAGCAGTGAAGCTGGATAGTTCAACTGGTAATGGAGGTTGCTCTTCCTCGAATTTTAACATAATATTAGGATATCCAGCAACTGGTGTTCCTGTAGGAGGAGCTAATGGATCTGGATTTGTACCATCAGAGTAATAACGGATACTACGATTAGTTTTGAGTTCACTTGTACAATAGAAGTATTCATTATAACTATCATATGAATCTGCATTTTCATCTACAGCGACAACTAAGTTATCAACATTATTATAAGTAAATGGAGTAGTAAGTATTATTTCTACCCATCCTTCAATGGCAGGAAGTGTAACAGTTCCAGAAAAAACTTCGGTTAAATTGCTTAATGGAATCCACGCAGTTCCAGAATCAAAACTGGTATTAGGAGTATGTCCCATATAAACAGTCCAGTTATTACTATTAACCGTAGCAGCAGCACCATTCCAATAATAATATATCTTTTCAATAGGGCGAGCCATATTAATTTCACTCTGTAGGAAGATACTCTGGCTATAGCTATAACCATAATAAGGTTCTATAGGAAGTGAAAGATCATCAGTTCCTGTTCCTATTATTACAATTTCTGAAGATAAGCCTTCAGCAGAAAGAGCTACTTCATAAGGAGTTCCTTCGTAGGTTATGATTAAAGTAGCACTTACAGGTCCTTCCTGAGTTACTATAGCAGTAACAGGAATTATCACAGATTGTCCGGCATTTAAATCAGCAGGAAGATTAGCATCACTAAAAGAGAACATTGCTGCATTGGGACCAGTTATACTGATATTACTACTCTCAATATGTATGGTTCCTCCGCCTAAGTTAGTAACAGTTACATTTGCTGGAGTAGAGGGAACATTTTGCATTAACAGACCAAAATTAATGGAAGTAGGACTATAGCTGAATACCGGAGCTGTGGGTGCTTCTCGTATGGTTACATCATCTAAACTGATGTACCATGGATTAATGTTAATCCAGCCTTTAATGCCAAGATAATATATACCGCTTGTAGCAGGAGAGAACACTCCATAAATTCTTTGATAATCGCCATTTACAAGACCGACTTGACCTGTTATAGAAGTCATTGCAGCAATAGTTGCTGCTGTTCCATAATAAAGACCCAGAGTTGCATCGGCACTATTTGAGCCATCTTGGCGAGCATAAGCTTCAAACTCATAGGTAGTACCCCCGATTAAAGAAACCGGACGGAATAACCAGGCTGATCCGTTATATTGCAAGGTTACATTAAAGGAACCCGTTCTGGGGGTTCTGTTATAGGTAGTTTGAGTACTATTTGCTGTCCAGTATTTAGTAGTAAATTCGGGACCTGCTACTTGAGCCCAGTTAGCAATATTGGTTGAACCATCTGTATTACCTTCTTCAAAGCTTTCGGTATAGGGCAAAGAATTAATTGTTGGATCGGCTCTTGTAGTGAAGCTTCTTACAGTGGCTTGAGGTCCTTCGCCTAGGGCATTATAAGCTGAAACTGTCCAGTAATAGGTAGTATTATATGCTAGAGGTGTAGTTAAAGTATAGGAGAGAGCACTCTGATCAACTATAAGAGTAGTAGGTGGATTATTGGTATCGCAATAGAGTTTATACCCTGTAGGTAAACTTCCAGTTTGGGGAGCTGCCCAGCTAAAAGTTGTATATTCATTCACACCTGTAGCTCCATCTAAAGGTAAACTTAGAACAGGTGCTTCGGGGGGAGTGGTTGATGGAGTAATTATGGCTACATTTGGACGATTATAACTGCTGTTTCCTGCACCTGCTGGGAAAGAATCATCCTGATATTTATATACCATCATATAGTTTGGTGAGGTAGATGTATAACGGAAAGTAGGATAACCTGAAACATATTCACCATCCCAATTTTCAAACAGTAGTTCCAGATTTGAAGTTCCATCCCAAGTAGCGGGTGTTGTGAACATAATATAATGCCAACCACCTCCATTATAAGTAAGATTTCCCTGGAAAAGAGGTAAAAAATAAGCTGGATTTGGATATCCCGTTCCCGTTTCATCTTGAGCTGTACCATATGATGTTAGAGCCGTGGTTCTAACATATATGCGTTGATCCAGCATTGTGTAATTGGAAGGGGTATTACCCACATAAAAACCTATGCCTGTTATTGGAGTATTGGCAGGTACTCCAGCTGTAGTTAATTCTGCTGCTGTCCAGATAGCCTTGCTCCAGCTATAATCATAGTATCCATAAAACGGGCAAAAACCACTTGTTGATGTTCCGGTTCCAATAAAATAAGTATCAGCAAAGGCAAGGGTAAATAAGGCTAAAGTAATGATTAGTAAAGTAAGCTTTTTCATTTCATTAAACTCCTTTTTTAGTTATTTTCTTGAAAAGTGAGAGCGGGGTTGAAGTCATTTTTAAAGAGTGAGGTAAAGAGTGATAAATTCTCTTTAAACCTCTTGTTTGTTTGCGATAATTGAAATTTAACGGGATAATAGCAGCTATGAGAATGAGCTGCAGAGATAATTGCGAAGGGTTGATAATGTAAATTATACTTCAAACCAGGGGTAAAACTAGTTTGTCTACACCGAGATATATGGATATTTTTATATTTTTCTCCTTTTTCCCTCCTTTTTTTTTGTCTAAATAAAGAAAATAAATTAACCTTCATACTTTTACCTTTTAAACCTTCCTTCATAGCACAAGGCTAAAAGCAGATTTACATACTATATTAATAACTCATATTACATAATTAACAAATTATTATTATATGGTATTTGTCAAGTTTTTTCTTTGCAATATCTGCGTTTTTTATAAAAATATTACTGAATTAATTGTTAAGTAATTGATTAGGAAGTAATTAGGGCAGAAAGAATAATTTAAGATTTATATTTATGAAGTCATTTCATCTTAAGATGAGGATAAAATTATTTAGTAGTTCAAAGTGTAATTAAGAAGTATAACTAAACTCCACGAAGTCATAAATGGAGTAGTAGATATACTCATCTACAATAGTCCTTCAGGAATTTTAAAAAAAAATGCATTTTCCTGAACCAGTGATCGTTGATTGGTATTGACAAATCTGGGTAAGGTTATGAACGATGAAAATATCAATCTTTGTATGTTAATCTTCTATTATGGTTAAATTTATAATCCCTTATTTAACATAAAATTACTGAGTCTATCCTGGCTCTTCCCTGTCTCTTTCTTGAGGAATTTGTTAAGAGGGAGTTAAGGAATTGGCAAGGATGGGCATCTCTTTATACAAATGGCGGTTAATAGAAGAAGTGCTTAGGTAGCGTTAATATTGATGATAAGACTAATCATAGGTTTTTAAATTTTAGTTTTATGAGGTATGAAATATTTACAGGTACTTTTATTTATAAGTTCAAAGAAGAAATATTTAGGGAAATCACAACCTTATCTTCCATATTTATTAATCATATCTTATGCTCTTTTTGACAGGTAATAATTTCATACTTGAATCAAAAATGTTTTAAGCTACGAACTTTCAATGGAGATTGTTAATTTAAAATAACGGGTAAAATTAGTTTATAGATTATCGCTATTCTTGAAAAATAAGAAGAGTCTTAGGGTTTTACGAGTTAAGAGGGTAAATTACACCGATAAGATGTACTATAATCTTTATAAAGCATAGCAGAATTGAGAAGAGCAATTTTTTATAAAATGAAAAAATAGGCGGGAATAATTAGTTCCCGCCTGGTTATTTTATATATATTTGTCAGATGTTTATTGATGTTTATGTGTAACCTGTCCCACCACTTGACCATTAGTGACAGAGCGTTTGAAGTAGTAAGTATGTAGAAGTTTCAGGGCAAGAGGTGAGTTTGGTTGTCCTAAGAACTTTTCGTATACTTTTAGAACTTCAGGATTTCTATGAGATTGACGCACTGGTAAGCTGCGATCTTCTTCATAGAGAGCAAGTCCACGACGAGCACGAGAAGCGATATCATTACCATAGGGTTGACCGCCACCACCGACACAACCGCCAGGACAAGCCATAATTTCAATAAAGTGCCAGGGAGATTCACCTTTAGTAGCCAATCCTTCTCTCACTCTATCCAGAACTTTTCTAGCATTGGATAAACCATGAGCTACAGCTACATTAACATTTCCAAAACCGGGAATCTCTACACTTGCTTCTTTAACACCTTCCAATCCCCTGACTCCTTGAATTTCAACATTTTCCAGGTCTTTTCCTGTGACCAGATAGTAAGCAGAACGGATAGCCGCTTCCATCACACCACCGGTAGCACCAAAAATAGTGCCTGCACCAGAATAGAAGCTCATTCCTTTATCAGGTTCCTCTTCAGGAAGATTGGCAAAATCTATTCCAGCTTCCTTAATCATACGAATAAACTCCCGTGTAGTGAGCACATAATCAGTATCTTGATAGCCGGAATCGCGGAGTTCAGGACGACGCGCTTCAAATTTTTTAGCAGTACAAGGCATTATAGCAACAGAAACAATCTTAGCAGGATCAATATTATTTTCTTGAGCGTAATAGGTCTTAGCAAGGACACCGAACATACTCATAGGAGATTTAGCGGTGGAAACACAATCTGCCAGATCAGGATAATAAGTTTCCATAAACTTTATCCAACCAGGTGAACAGGAAGTTATAAGGGGTCTCTTTTCACCTGCTTTGAGTTTAGTTACGCACTCCGTGCCTTCTTCCATAATAGTTAAATCAGCGGTGAAATTGGTATCCATTACGCTATCAAAACCGATTCTACGCAGGGCTGCATACATCTTTTTAGGAGTTACCGAGCCCAGAGGCATACCGAATTCTTCCCCTAAGGACACACGAATGGAAGGAGCTTCTTGCACGATAACATGCTTATCAGGGTCAAGAATTGCTTCCCAGACAGCATCCAGTTCACTGCGTTCATGCAAAGCACCTGTGGGACAATAAACAGTGCATTGGCCGCAATTTACACAAGGACTGTTTGCCATTCCGAGACTGAAAGCAGTATCAATATGAGTGTTTATACCACGATCGGCAAAAGTCAAAGCATAAACGGTTTGAGTTTCATTACATACATTAATGCAACGACCACAGGCAATACATTTATTAATATCCCTTACAATAGACAAGGAGCTTTCATCCACCGGTTTTTTCTCCAGAATATTGGGAAGAGCATCAGAATCTACTCCAAGATTATTTGCTAGAGTCTGAAGTTCGCACTTATTATTTGCAACACAAGTTGGGCAACTAACATCGTGGTTAGAAAGAATCATTTCAACAAGTGTTTTACGATAAGCACGCAGTTTTTTGGAGTTTGTAATCAATTTCATACCTTCCGAAACGGGAGTACAACAAGCTCTTTTTGGAGTGGGATTTCCCACGATTTCTACCACGCAAACTCCACAATTAGCAGTGGGAGGTAAATCAGGATGATAACAGAGCCTGGGAATATATACTTCATTTTGGTCTGCTACTTCAATGATGGTCATAGTATCGGGAACTTCCAGATGCTTGCCATCTAGCCAGATATTTACAGTTTTAGCCATATCTTAAGTCCTCTTTATGTTTTATCTTTTAGTTATTTCTTGGAATTCGTCACCAAAGTTTTCAATGGCAGAACGAACAGGCATCACTGGAGATTGACCTAAAGCACAGAAGCTGGTGGCAAACATTGTATCGGCAATGGTTAGCATAAGGTCTACATCTTCCATTGTGCCTTCACCTTTTTTAATTTTGGTGATGAGTTCGTAGAGCTGTTGACAGCCATTACGACAGGCAGAACACTTTCCACAGGATTCGTGACGGAAGAAACGAAGGATAGACCAGAGCAAATCTACGATACTTTGATGTTCATTCAGCACCAGAATAGCTCCAGAACCCAGAACGGCTGCATATTCATTGAGGTTGGCAAAATCCATATTAACATCCAGCAATCTTTCGGGTAAAAGCACTCCAGCAGCGCCACCTACTAAAGCAGCTTTAAAACGGAAGCCTTTTTTCATACCACCAGCATATTCATTGATGATAGTGCGCAAAGGAGTTCCCATATCTACTTCACAAAGTCCAGGATAAGTGACATCACCGAGAATTGTATAAACCTTGGTTCCAGTTGATTGAGGTGTTCCGTGTGCTTTAAAAGCTTCTGCTCCATTTTTAATTATGAAGGGCACATTTGCCAGAGTTTCTACATTATTAACCACCGTTGGAGCCTTCCAGAGACCTTCTACTCCGGGGAAAGGAGGTTTCCAGCGTGGATTTCCTCTGTTTCCTTCCAGCGATTCAATTAAAGCGGTTTCTTCACCGCACACATAAGCTCCAGCACCAATTTTTATATCTATATCCAGATCAAATCCCGAGTCAAAGATATTTTTGCCCAGCAAGCCATATTCATAAGCTTGAGCAATAGCTTTGCGAAGGCGTTCTATACATAGTTTATATTCACCACGGATATAGATGTAAGCTTTAGTGGCACCGACAGCACGAGCACAAATCATTACTCCTTCTAAGAGTTGATGAGGGTCTCCTTCCATAATGAGACGGTCCTTAAAAGTGCCAGGCTCACCTTCATCAGCATTGACTACCACATATTTTTGGGGGACTTGCAAGGGAGCAGTAAAACTCCATTTTACCCCTGTAGGGAAGCCAGCTCCACCTCTACCACGAAGCCCAGATTCTTTCACTTCCTTAACAATTTCTTCAGGTTTCATCTGAGTGAAAGCCTTTTCCCAGGCTTCATAGCCGCCAACGCCAATATATTCTTCTATATTTTCCGGGTCAATCACTCCAGAATTACGGAGTACAATACGGTTTTCATAGTTTAAACGAGGTTTATATTTACTGGTAGTATCCAGCATCAATCGCTTCACAGGTCTTCCTTTAAGGAAATGCTCTTCTACCAGTTCTGGGATATCTTCAATCTTCACATCTTGATAAGTGATATTTTCAGGATAGACGGTTAAACATATTCCTTTGCCAAAAAAGCCTAAGGGACCAGTTTCCAGAACATTGATTTCTTCCTGAAGGTCATATTTAGCCAGTTCTTTGCGCAGTTCTTTGATAAATTCTTCTGCACCTGCAAGCAATGAAGCTTCACTGATTCCGACCAGGATATGACTACGATAGAATTTCATTGGTTCCCCCTTCTGATTTTATCAATAATCTCTTCTACTTTTTCTTCCGTGAGGTCACCATATACATCTTCATTAATCATCATCACGGGTGCATTTCCACAAACACCAAGACAGGCACAAAGTTCCAGTGTGAACATTCCATCTTTAGTGGTCTCACCTGTATTCACGCCAAGAAGCATTTTCAGTTTGCGAAGAATGTTTGTTGAACCTTTAATATAACAGGGTGGTGATTCACAAAGGCGGATAATATTTTTCCCACGAGGTTTGGTGCTATACATTGTGTAGAAAGTTAGCACTCCATAGATATGATTGGTGGGAATATTGAGATATTCTGCAACCACTTGAACTGCTTCTTCAGGAATATAATGTTGAGGATGGTGGTCCTGGATATCATGCAAGATATAGAGTAGATTATCTTTTTCAGGAGTATATTTTTCACATATTTCTTTATACATAGAGGACTCCTTATTCTTCTATAGAGATATTTTGTTTTTCTTGCAGTTGTTTTAGCACATCAGGATGCATTCCTGGAATACGATCAATAGCTTTTACTGGGCATACATCCTGACAATTTCCACATTTAATGCATTCCGTTTGGGAGATAGTGTATTTTTCATCTCTTGAACCTGATATACAAGAGACAGGACACTTCCGAGCACAAAGAGAACAGCCGATGCAACGATTTTTATCTATCATAAAATGGAATAAATCGGTGCATACCTTGGTCTGGCAACTATGATCCCGAATATGCGATTCATATTCTTCGCGGAAATAACGGATAGTGGAAAGCACAGGATTGGGAGCAGTTTGACCTAAGCCACAAAGTGAAAGTCTGCTAATGGTTTCACCCAGATGCTGTAATTCCTCAAGGTCTCCTTCTTTCCCTTCACCTCTTGTTATGCGGTCCAGAATATTATACATATGTTTTAAGCCAATACGACAGGGAGAACATTTACCACAGGATTCATCTACACAGAAACCTATAAAGAACTTGGCAACATTGACCATACATTTCTGGTCATTCATCACAATCACACCACCAGAACCCATCATAGCACCGCGTTCTTTTAATGTTTCATAATCTACGGGGACATCTAAATGCTCACGAGTTAAACAACCACCAGAAGGACCACCTAACTGTACTGCTTTGAATTCGTGACCATTAGCCATTCCGCCACCTACATCAAAAATCAATTCTCGCAGAGTTATTCCCATTGGAACTTCTACCAAACCAGTATTATTAACATCTCCTGTGAGAGCAAAGACTTTGGTGCCCTTGCTAGTCTCTGTTCCCATAGAGGCAAACCATTCAGCACCTCTGAGGAAAATGGTGGGAATATTGGCAAAGGTTTCCACATTATTAACTACCGTAGGTTTATTCCAGAGACCTTTAACTGCAGGATAAGGTGGTTTAGGAGTGGGATTGCCACGTTCTCCTTGAATAGATTGGATGAGAGCAGTTTCTTCACCACAAACGAAAGCACCAGCACCAGTTCTGACTTCTGCCTCAAAGGAGAAATTGGAACCGAAGATATTTTCACCCATCAAACCGGCTTCTTTAGCTTGTTTTATGGCATTACGGATGCGTTTGATTGCCAGAGGGTACTCTGCTCTAATGTAGAAGAATCCCTTGGTGGCACCAATAGCATAGGCACCAATCATCATTCCTTCAATGACACGATGAGGATCTCCTTCCAAAACTGATCTATCCATAAAAGCGCCGGGATCTCCTTCATCACCATTACAGATGATATATTTTTCGTCTGATTCAACATCGTGTACCAGTTGCCATTTTATATGAGTGGGAAAACCACCGCCGCCACGACCACGCAAACCAGAAGCTTTAACTACATCTATAACCTGCTGTGGATTCATAGTAGTCAAAACAGTTCCCAGAGCTTCATAACCACCAGTAGCAATGTATTCTTCCATACTTTCAGGATTGATGAAGCCGCAATTGGCTAATGCCACCTTTACCTGTTTACGGTAGAAAGGGACTTCCTTTTGAGATGAGACAAGTCTTTCCTCTTCACGCAGCATTAAGCGCTGGACAGGTCTTCCTTTGAGGAAATGTTCAGTAACAATCTCTTCCACATCTTCTGGCTTAACTGATTTATAAAATACACCTTCAGGATATATAACCAGCACTGGACCATAATCACAAGGACCCATACAGCCAGTTTCAATGATATTTACTTCACTGGAGATACCTTTATCGGCAAGTACCTCCTGGAAGCGTTCTTTAACTTTTAGAGATCCTGCTGAAATGCAGCCAGAACCGCAACAAATCAGCAGGTCTATGCGTTTGAGAGACATTCAATAACCTCCTCTCAATCGCCTGTGGCAACTACATAATCAGAAACCACTCTACCGTTTACAATGTGTTCAACCACTACTCTTCTGGCTTTTTCAGGTGTCATATTGCCATAAGTGACTTTGGGTTTGCCTTCTTCAATCACATCTACTACAGGTTCCATAGAAGATAAACCCTTCTCACCTGTTTGAGTGACCAGCACATCAGTTAGATTACGGTTAGAGATTTCTTCCAGGAAAGTCTTCATAACTTCACGAGCACCCATAGCGATGCCCGAAGTTCCCATTCCTACGACGATCTTAATGCGAACTTTTCCGTCACGAAGTTTCATCTCTTCCTGGGCTTTTTCACGAATTTTTTTAAGGTCTGCCAGAGTTTTCATCAGACATCCTCCATATTTGTTATTTGTATTCCTTCATTTATACTTTGTTCAAGATATTTAATAACATCTGGATAGGTGAGCGGTATGTCTCCCAGTTCTTCCTTGATAGGAGCGGTCTCAAAATGGAAGGATTTTTCTTTATCCTTATCCAGAGAGGTTAATATAATACTGAAATTGACCTCAGGATGTCCCACAATTGCTGAAAGGAGAGTCTCTTTTAGGTCTCCGAGGGGCATTCTATCTATGTGATCAAGCTGGAATTCCGCAGTTAAGACCGTGCCTTTTCCAGGTTCACTGCTCATTTGAAAAGAGCCATTACAAAGTTCTGCATTCTGTTTTAGCAGGGGAATTCCCAGCCCTACCTTTTTTTTCCGTTCTGTTTTGCTGGTAAAGAAAGGGTCTTGTGCCTTTTCTATGGTAATGGGGTCCATACCTATGCCATCATCACTAACAATGATCCGTAAAAAATTGGCATTTGCATCTTTTATGATGCGGATTTGAATATTTTTGGAACCAGCCCGAACAGAATTTTCTATAATATCCAGTAGATGCAGAGAGATATCTTGCATTATCTTACCTATTCGTAGCGTTTTAAAATGGCAGACATCTTATCCCTGGTATCTACTCGTCCATAAGTGTCCTCTCCTATAACGAAAACTGGAGCAAGAGAACAAGCACCTACACATCTTACTGCACTAAGGGTAAACTTACCATCGGGAGTAGTTTCACCTATTTTCACACCAAGCTCTTCTTCCATCATTTGTGCCAGACGAGGTGCACCTTTCACATAACAAGCAGTTCCCATACAAAGGTTGATGGTATATTTGCCACGAGGCTTCATCGTGAAAAAATTATAAAAGGTGATTACACCGTAGATTTTATTGGCAGGAATATTCATTTCTTGAGCAATAAATTCCTGTACCTCAATAGGTAGATAGCCAAAAATGTCTTGTGCCTGACGCAAAACCTCAATTAGAGGATTGCGCATACTCTTAGTTTCTTCAATAACCTCTTTCAAACGCTCATAAAGAGCATTATCCTGCGGACTAATGGGAGTCATTAACTCCTCCTATTCTATATATTTTTTTTAAACTTCAATTTTTCTGCCTTCTGCTCTCAAAGCTGCCTGAGCTAATTCATAGACAGAAGGTTCTTTCGCCAGAATTTTACTCGTTCCAGAACCGACATCAGATAAATAATGCGCATCTGAAGCACGTAGAAAAGACTTCCCCTCTAAGGAAGGATATCTATTCAATAATTGTTCTGGATTAGCTCTGGCAGTGATGCCAAAAAGGTCAAATTCAGGGAAAGGAGGAATAAATCCCAGCTGACTAATGATGCTATTGGCTTCAGCATCTATATGAGCTGGAACACAATAACCTCCATATTTAAGGGCTGTTTCTACTGTAGTATTTAAATCCCAGACGGATGAATTTATTAAAGCTCTGGTCTCCATTCCTATAATATTAGCATTTTCGTCAACGATAACCTGATCTCCAAAAAAATCTGGATTATTCTCTAGGGGAAGTAATGAGTCATAAAGCAATTTCCCAAACTCTTTTCCTTTCTCTGAAGAATCAAAATAAACCAGGAGATGTATTTCTTCTGAAGTTTGCACTTCTACACCCCAGGTAAAAAAGACACCTTCTCTTTCTGCTACAGAAGCATAGGCAGGACAGTTTGCCAGAGAATTATGGTCAGTTAGAGCCATCCAATCAATTCCCTTTCTTTTTACTTGAGCAATAAGCTCTCGTGGAGACATCTCTAAGCCTCCACAAGGAGAAAGCACAGAATGGATATGAAGATCTGCAGTAAACCATTGCATTTTTAAAAATCAGGATTGAGCAATTTGTAAAGTATACCCGAAATTGTGAAAGTATCCTTAGGACTGGAAAGGATACAAACTTGTTCTGCATTGGCTTTTTCTAAAACACTTGCTTCAGGGATATTGCTCTTTGCCAGAATAATTGCAGGAATCCCAACTAAAGATGCTACGGCAACAATGTTCATATGTTTCATAATAGTTATCCAGGCTTGACCGCTTTTAGCGGAACCCATAACATCACTAAGCATATCACCTGCATAACCACCTGTGATTTCAATCTGAGTGGGGTCAAGCTCAGGAGTGAGATTTATTCCTTCTATTAAATCCTGTATTTCTGATAAACGAGGCATTAGTCTATTCCTTGGATTTATTTTTCTTTAA
>NZ_SMOG01000010.1 GCF_004353895.1 Candidatus Syntrophosphaera thermopropionivorans
ATTATTAATAGCAAGCTCCTTCGGAGCTTCATAAACGAGGACGTTTATGACCCCGTTATGGGGTGTGAGACGTCCTCGTCTCACCAAGCCATTAGTTATTTATAAAGGGATATCAAATTCTTAGCTCTTAAAAATCAAGTATTTCTTCCATATATTTCAAACCTTGATAAATTGAACTAAAATTTTTAAAATAAAACTTGACAGGGAAGATAGATAAATTTAAAATACTTTTGAGAATTTTGAAGATAAAAGCTTTGTGTTTGAGGAAAACATTTATGCTCCTACAAAGTGAAGGTGTGGTTATGTATAAAACAGCGAGATGGGGAATACCATCTATCTTAAAAGCCAGCTTTAGTTTAAAGCATCCTCTCATCTCAATTAGTTATTGAACCGCCATTTTCTCCGTTCTTTTGTTATGTTCTCAAAGTTTTTATTCAGTTTATATAGAAGAGAGTTACGCTAAGGATACAGACAGTACCTGTATAACCTTGAGTTATTGATTAACTACTAAACAAGCAAGGGAGATTTAAGATGAAAAGGTCTCTATTATTTATTTTAATTTTAGGTTTTATCACTTTGGGATTGGCTTCTATAACCGAGTATTATACCTTCAATCAAACCAGCGGAACCTACAATCCTTTTAACCCTGAGGAAGGGAATTTGATACCAGAATTATCAGCTAACAATGTTCTTTCTTCTCCTATTTCTATTGGCTTTATCTTTCCTTATGGTACGAACTTATATACCGAAGTTAAGATTAGTTCAAATGGTTGGCTTGGCTTAGGTTCTTCGCAGACAAATAGCTTGAATTACAACCAACTCAATTACATCTATAATTGTCCTATTCTGGCACCTCTCTGGGATGACTTAAGTTTGCAAATGGGCACTTGTTATTATAAAATTGCTGGTACTGCTCCTCATCGTGTTTTTACCGTCCAATACACTAATTTAAAATGGAATTATACTGCCAGTTCATTTTTTAATTTACAGGTAAAATTATATGAAACCGGGAAGATTGAGTTTATTTATGGATTTGCTACCGGGTCACCAAATTCTCCTTCTGCTTCAATTGGAATCAATATGCTCCCTGGAGGTTCTGAATGGTTCTATTCTGTTACTCCAGGGAATCCTGCTACGGTTTCAACTACCACGGAAAATAATCAAATCTCTATTTGGCCCGGAGAAGGAACTATATATGAATTTAATCCAGTTATCCCATTTTCCAATGATTTAGCTGCACTCTCAATTTCAGGTAATAATGTGCTTACAGTCGGAGAAAATTCTGATTATCAGATATTGATTAGAAATAGAGGTAACAATAACCAAAACAATTATCAGATAAAACTTTTACTGGACGATGAGGAAATTGCTTCCCTGAATGGCAATCCTATTCAAGCAGGTGAATTTCAGACCTATACGCTTTCCTGGATTCCTTCTTTTAATTTTATTGGTCCTGGCAATTTATCTGGGAAAGTTGTTTTATCGGGAGATGAAAATCCAGTTAATAATCAAACCTCTCCGTTACTTATTACTATTCAACCTGCTGAAATCCAAGAAGTAACTATTGGCTCAGGAAATGAATTAGCCAGAATACCTATAGATTTTAACAAAAGAAACTCACTTTATGAATGCCTTTATTATCCCGAAGAGATTGGCTTTTCCAGCGGAATTATCTACTCTATAAATCTCTATAATTATTTTGTTAATTCACCAGCTAATGGTATGACCAGAATCTGGTTAGGAACCACAGATTTGCCCGACCTAAGTTTAAATTGGATTCTTTCTAATCAATTAACTCTGGTCTTTGAAGGAAATATTGATTATCCTGCTGGAGTCAACACCATCTCCATTCCCTTACAGACACCTTATTTACACTATCCAGGTAATCTGGTGATGATGGTGCAAAGACCCTGGGACCAACAATTTTATTCCGAGAATAACAATTTCTATGCCCAGACTATAGGTTCTCATAGAGCTCGTAAAACAAACATTGATAATCAAATTTTTGAACCTTCCAGTCCTCCACCTTCTACGGTTTCCGGTCAATTTCCTAAAACCACCTTTTTATACACTAATTATTCTTTGCTCAATGATCTGAGTTGCTTGAGTATTAATGGCAACCCTGCTCCATCTATTGGCTCAAACTATTATTATACCATAACCATAAAAAATAATGGAATAGAAACTCAGAATAATTATGTAGTCAGACTAATGGCTACTGATGGAACAGAACTGAGTTCTGTGATGGGTTCAACTATAGCTCCACAACAAACATTAGAATTTGATATACCCTGGATTCCTGCCTTTGAAGGCTCTGTTTCTATCTATGGAGAAGTTATCTTGGTAGGAGATGAAATTGAGACCAATAATCAATCTCTTCCTTTAAAGATTAGAGTCTATCCTGAAGGTATTTTCTATAGTCACATTACTATTGGTGAAGGTAATTTGTGGGAAAGAATGCCTATGGATTTCTACTGGAAGAACTCCTTATTTGAAACTGTATATCTTGCTTCTGAACTGAATACAAGCGGTCTATTAACTGACATTCAAGTTTATAATTATTTTTATTTGAATTCGCCTAACGAACCAACCAAAATCTGGATGGGAGAAACTACACTCAATGACCTTTCTCAAGGTTGGATTCCATCTACTGACCTGACTTTAGTTTTTGACGGAATGGTAGATTATCCTGCCTATAATAATGATATTTTAATCCATCTGGATACCCCTTATCAATATAATGGAAATAATCTGGTAGTAATGTTCAAGCGTCCCTGGGATCCAACTTATTTACATAGTGATGGAGTTTTTCGCAATCAGACAGGTGATGTAATTAATCGCACCCTTAAAGTTGCCAGTGATGTCATAGATTATGATCCTGCCAATCCTCCTGCTAATACTACGGCACAAGCGATATTTCCTATGACTACTTTTATGATTAAGTATACTGATCCTTTTGGTGAACCTGTCACTCTTCCATCCAGTATGAATGTAGCTTGTGCTGTAACCATTGATGGACTTCCTGCATCTTCTGGAGATATTCTGGCTGCTTATGTTGATGTTAATGGAGTTCCTCAGCTAAGAGGTAAACAAACTATTCAGTTAAGTGATAATCTTGCCAGTTGTATAATTCAGATTTATACTGAGAATGATGCTGAAATAGTCCGTTTCAGGATCTGGGACCCGAATAATAATCAGATTTATCTTTCTTCAAATACGCTCAGCACTTTAGTTAATGCCACCATTGGTTCCATCCCTGATAATCCTTTTATGATTTATGGAATTAGCCCTCAAACTCAATCCTTATCATTAGTAGGTGGCTGGAATCTTATTTCCTTGAATATATCTCCACCGGATCACCGTATAATTTCTTTAATATCTGCAATTGCAAATAATGTTCAGCAAATTAAAGGAACAGAAGGAGTGTATATTTTAAACAATCCTTTTTCTTCTTTAGCTGCTTTAACGGATGGTAAAGCTTATAGTATTCTGATGTCTAGTCCAGCTAACTGGACAGTAAGTGGAGCGCCCATTCCTGTTTCTACACCCATACCCTTATCTGATGGTTGGAATCTTGCTGCATATTATCCTACTACACCTTTAGCTGTAACGGAAGCTATGAGTTCTATTTCCGAATGGCTTATCCAGGTGAAAAGTACAGATGGAGTTTATATTCCGGGTAATCCTTATTCTACCTTGACTACTATGTATCCAGGTAAAGGTTACTGGATAAAGATTAATGGAGCTCATAATCTGATTTATCCAGAACCAGCCAGAACCAGAGATAGTTCTTTATCACATGTTACTCAGAATCAGGTTAAAGACGAAGAGCAGGTGCGGATACTATCCAATAGTTTAACCCTATTGGCGAGATGCAATGCTGCAGAAGAGGGAGATTATCTCTTAGCCAGAGTGGAAGGAGAATTAAGAGGTAAGGAAAAGTTCATTTTTCCTGAGGGATTTCCTGCAGTTCTTTTGCAGGTCTACACGGAAACTGCAGGTGAAGAGATAAGCTTTAGCCTCTTAAAACCAGATGGTAGAGAGATAGTTTTAGCCACCACTCTGATAAGTGAACCAGGTGCTATTTTAGGAGATTATCCTGAGTTTGTAGTTTTGGAATCAACCGCAATTGAGGACCAAGTTATAATTCCTACTCAGTTGAAAGGTTGTTATCCCAATCCCTTTAATCCGAGTACTACCATTGTCTTTAGTATAGGAGAAGAAACTCAGGTAAATATAGATATCTATAACTTAAAAGGTCAGAAAGTTCGTCATCTAACCAATGATAGTTTCAGCAGAGGTGAACATAAACTTCTCTGGGATGGCAAAGATGACCAGGGCAGGAAAGTTGCTTCCGGCATCTATTTTGCTGAGATGAGAACACCTCATTACAAGAAACATATTAAAATGATAATGACTAAATAAGGATTTTAAGGAGGAAAAATGAATTCCAGAATTTTAGTCTTATTACTATGTATCATAGCCTTAGCTACTATATTACCAGCTAAGGAGATGGCTCCTTATTCCTATCCCAATAAAATTGAGATAGAACCACAGACAAAAGTTTATTCCTCAAGTAGAATTGCTCCAGAATATACATTCACCAGGACACCAATTCCCATAATGACTTCTTATTATGACTATATGATTGGTAGCTATCACAGTTTACCCTTACAAATTATCCCTGATAATGCAGAGGGCGGCTATTTTATGACCTATCACGGAAGAAGAATGGCAAGTGGAACTCGTCGGGTTTTTTATTCCTATATTAGTCCACAAGGCGAAATTATAGCTAATAATGAGATTAGTGATCAAAATTTAAATGAAGGCTATCCCACTTTAGCGGTTGATCCCGTTTCTGGTAAACCATTATATGCCTGGCATGGTAATTTTGATGCCGATCTTGAGTATGAGATAAAGTTTGCCTCAGATGCGTTCCTGGATGGTATTACTGGTCTTTTTCATTATCAAATTATTTTTGATAATCCTATTATAATTGATCCTCCTGATGGTCCTATAACTTATGATAACGATTTTGATTGGCCTACCGCGGTAATTGGTCCTTCACCAATAGCAGGTAAAAGAAGAATCTATGTCGTTGCCACAAATTCAGTTACTCATAGTTCATATCCTGTTGAAAATCCCTATATTGCTTATGCTGATTTCAATGAAGAAGATATTGAAGAGGGCAATGACTTGGTCTGGAGTTACACCTCCATTCCGGAACTAAATCAATGGAATGTAGATATGAACTGGCGAAGACCTTTTCATTCTATTACTTGTGATAATTCGGGTAACCTCTATTATGCTGGTTATCATACCGCTTATGCAAATGATGGAATTACCCCTATTAATGAACCTGATTTGGATGTGTTTATCTGTCCTAATTATGGGCAGGGCACCTGGAGAAGAGTTAGTAGTTCCAGTCATCTGAATATGTGGAATCCTCCAACTTCACCTACTGATAACACTGGATATTTTGTTTCTCCCGTTACCGGTCAACCTTATGGTGATAATGGGGATATCTATTTTGGCATTCATAACTCCGGTCATTTAAATGCCTCTGTAGATAATGAAGGAAGAGTTCATGTCTTTGCTATTTGGGCATTTAAAAATAGTGATGATTATTATTACCCTAATTATCAATATGTTAAAGAATTTATTTTTAATCCTCAAACTGAAACCTTCACCATTAAAGACATTTGTCCCCAGAAAGACCCAGCCGATACCTTCAATACTACTTTTTGTCCCTGGGACCTTGAACCTCCTTTTGGAGAAGTGGATGAATTTAGTAATATAGCACCTTCAAATCCTTTAATAGTGAGCGATTGGCCCTATCCCCATTGGGATGATACAGCTCATAGTGATGCTATGCAGTTCCATTATAATAATTGCAAAATCACCAACGCCAATGAAGAAGGAATGATGGCAGCAGTTTGGCAAAATTCTGAGAGAGCTCGCAGGTTTAATAAATTTGGGGATATGCAATATTTAGCTTATGCAAATACTCCAGAAATTTGGATTGCTGTCTCACCAGATAATGGCAACACCTGGAGTGAACCTATTATCCTGAATAATGTAGATACTCCTCAATTTGCTGGTCTCAAACCTATGTGGGTCTATCCTGCAAATAAGATTAAATATATAGGTATGCAAGAAGGACATAAGGTTGGAAAATTAGCTCTGATGTTCTATAACGATTACACCTGGGGTTCCAATGTAATTACTCCACCCTATCATATGAACCCTGATGGTGGACAGGTTATGTTTACTGAACTCCAGATTGTATTTCCTGTTCAACTACCTACAGAAGATCCTTTTGGAGAGCCAATTGTCTTAAGTAGCAGTATGACAGTAATGGCAGGAGTTCAGATTAATGGAGTTATGGCTTCTGAAGGAGATGTAGTGGCAGCTTATGTCAATGTCAATGGGGTTCCTCAATTGCGCGGGAAGGAAACCGTACAGGTCATAGATGGAGTTGCAGGTTGTCTTTTGCAGGTTTATACAGAGACTAATGGAGAAATCGTCTATTTCAAAGTCTGGGATGCCAGTACTAATAGAGTGTATTTTGCGGAAGAAACTCTCAATAGTATAGTCAATGGAACTATTGGAGAATATCCCCAGAACCTTTTCTGGCTAAATTTTGGAACCTCTCAGCTTCAGATTATTAATCTCCAGACTGGCTGGAATATGATTTCTCTTAATGTACATCCTGAAAGTATGGATATAACTGATATCTTTAATGATATTATGTCCAATATAGTAATGATTAAATCACCCAATGGAGTTTTTATTCCTGATAATCCTTATAATACATTAACCAATTTAGCCGACGGGAAAGGCTATTTTGTCAAGGTTTCCAGTCCCTGTAACTTGCTTGTTAACGGAATTGCAATTGATGTTGCTCAACCTATTAATTTAAATCCTGGTTGGAATCTAATCGGTTATACCCCTCAAGTTACTTTGAATACAGGTGCTGCCTTAGCTAATATTGCTACTCATCTCATTCAGATTAAAGGTGAGGAAGGCGTGTATGAAACCAATAATCCTTTCAGCAATCTAAATGTTCTCCATCCTGGAAAAGCCTACTGGATTAAAGTTAATGCCTCTTGCAATTTAGTTTATCCTCCCTCTGGGAAACAAAATATAATCTTTCAGCCTGTTCTTTCCTGTAAAAAATATGGGACTCCCATTGTGAAGACCAATAGTCAAACTGTGCTTTGTTCACTGAATGAGCTTGCTCAGGAAGGTGATATTTTAGCAACTCTGGTGAATGAAGAATTACGAGGATTATCCTATATCAAGAAAAATAATGGCATTACTGGTGCTCTTATCAATATCTTTACTGAAGAAGCTGGGGAAATAATCCAGTTTAAACTCATTAAAAAAGATAGCGATGAAGTTTATAACTTTCTGCCAGATTTATTAAGTGCACCTGGTGAAGCGATAGGAAATTATGAACAGGGGATTTTTTATAATCTTATCCCTGATCAAAATCAAATCCCGGAAATTAATACTGCTCTTATTTCTGCCTATCCTAATCCTTTCACAAATTCCACTTCTATTTCTTTGATTATGGGGAAAGAAAAATCCCCGATTCAGCTAAATATCTATAACCTCCGGGGTCAAAAAGTAAAAACTCTTTTTGATGGAACTCTTGACTCTGGAAATCATAATCTCATCTGGGATGCAACGGATGATAATGGCAGAAAAGTAGCTTCTGGCATCTATTATTGTAAATTGCACTCAGCCGGTACAAATCAACTGATTAAACTTCTGCTACTTAAGTAATTGGAGTGTGTTATGAAACCTAAAATTCTCCTTCTACTTACCTTGATTGTTCTAATAACTTCTGCTTTTGCCACTGATCCCTGGGGAGAACCTGTTGTCCTGCCAGGAAGTATGACTGTTATGGCTCAGGTTTTTATAAATGGAATGCCAGCTTCAAGTAATGATGTGTTGGCGGCTATGGTAGATGTTGCAGAGACTACGGAACTTCGTGGTAAAGCCACTATTCAAAATATCAATGGAGTTGCTGGATGTCTAATCCAAATTTTCACCGAAACCAACGGGGAAATTATTCACTTTAAACTCTGGGATGAAAGTGCTCAAATGGTCTTTAATGCTTCTCCGACTCTTAACTCCGAAGTTAATGGTATAGTTGGTAGCTATCCCAATAATATGTATCAAATATATGCTGGCTCAAATATGATTACTGACCCCTGGACAGAACCTTTAATTTTAACCAGCAGTATGACCGTCCTGGCGCAAGTCGGAATCTCCGGTAATCCTACGGAAAATAATGATATTCTGGCTGCTTTTGTAACCGTTAATGGTCAACCAGAATTACGGGGAAAACAACACATCTCTATTGTAAATGGCATCTCTGGTTGTCTTATCCAGATTTTTACTGAAACCAACGGTGAGCAGATACAGTTTAAAATATGGGATTACAGTGAACAAGAAATTGTAAATTGCACCACTACACTTCTTACTGAGGTTCAAGGTATGATAGGTTCCTGGCCAAATGACCTCTTTCCAATTCTGGGAGGTGAAATTTATACTGTGGAAAATCCTATATTGTTCCCTCCTGGTGGAATCTATCAAACTCCTCAATTTGTTTCTATAACTTGTTCCACCTTAAATGCACAAATATATTATACCTTAAATGGAACTGATCCCACTCCAACCTCTAATCAATATTCAACTCCTCTTTATTTTGGCTTGAATACTACCACAGAAGTGCGTGCTCGTGCCTATAAAAATTATTGGATGCCCAGCGATGTTTCAGTTCATATCTACACTATCACCGGAACTGTTCCTACTCCTATCTTTAATCCACCAGGTGGAGTTTATAATGATTCTATTGATGTGGTGATAAGTTGTAACCTGCCAGGAGCAGTGATTCATTATACTATGGATGGCTCAAATCCTGATGAAAATTCACCCGTTTTTTCTATTCCAATTCATCTGGCTCAGGATACGCTCATTGTCATTAAAGCTAAAGCTTATAAAACTGACTGGAATCCCAGTGAAATTGCTTCTGCTACCTATGATGTACAAGTCCCTCTGTCCGATGATATTACCCTTCCTTTAATTCCTTGTATAGTTGGTTGTTACCCCAATCCTTTTATTGATTTCACCAGTATTAAAATTAATCTCAAAGAAAACCCTCTGAACTATCGTGTGGATATTTATAATATCAAAGGAGAAAAAGTGCAACAATTTAAAGGATGTGAACGAGGTGAATTTGAAATTAAATGGGATGGTAAAGATTTTAAAGGAAATAAACTAAGCTCCGGAATTTATTTAATTTCCCTGCAGACCAAAACTTTTAGCGATATCCGGAAAATTATACTGAAATAACCTATAGCAAACATACATTAAGGTGTGCGAGAACTCCTTGTATTACATAACTATTAGAATTTTCGCCAAGGAGGTAATACCTACTCGTTTGGCAAAACTATCAGGATTTTCTATGCTATATTAGATAGTTAAATAGAAACTTATCTCTATAGCAATTGTTAACCATAAGCTCCCTGGTAAGTGGGGAAATATATCTATTTCTTACTGTTTATTGAATTATAATGCTTTATAATGATTGCCCATCACCAAGAAAATATGGCATTAATAAAAATTACTTTAAAACAATAAAAAATAAATAATAAGCTCCAGTTATTATCATTCTGAGGTGAAAACTAATTAACCCACTTTTTAAAGTAATATATTTAATAGTTTGCTTGCTAATAACAATTTATCATTCTGAGCTTTAAACTTTTCTTTCTGCATCTCTTAATTGCTATTGGTAGTCTTAATATTCGTTTCTAATGAATTTATTTTTATTTGCCTATTAAAAAACTGCATTGTATTTTTGTCCATTTTTCCGCCCATCTTTGGCGATTTGATTAATGCCTTAAACTATCTTGGCTCTCCCTTAGCTCTTTTCTTTGTAAAGTGCTAAGAGAGAGACAGATAGGAGATTGTAAATTCTATATTTATTCAATTCTATACAGGTCAATACTTTCACCTTTTCTTCTGTCAATTTATCACCTTCTAAAAGGATTATGCAATAAAATTGATTATGTTATCTACCTCATTGTCAATTGAATACGAAAATTGTTAGACTTGCAGAAAAAAATCATTGACAACTAAAATTAAGTTTATTTTAAGGAAATTAGAAGATTAAAGATGGAGTTTTGGACTGTGATTTGTCAGAGCAAAGCAATATTTGGACAACTTATTAAAAATGAAGGATTTAAGTCCATTTCAGGACAAAATCACTGTCCAAATCATATCTCACTATCTATCAATCAATTAAATAAGGTCAAAAAAAATACCCCCCACCCCCTCAACCACCTTTTTACTATCACTGTCTTTTTTGACCTTCCAACCCCTTGCTCTACAGTCACTTGAAAACGCCGCTGTAAGAATTGAATTGACCCGTTTGAGGGGATTGAGACTTATGGAACCTTTTGGTGTTAGAAAGAAGATGCCACTTACCGTAAGAATTGAATTGACCCGTTTGAGGGGATTGAGACAAAAATTGGTATTGTTGCTTAGGGTATGAGGATACCCCGGTAAGAATTGAATTGACCCGTTTGAGGGGATTGAGACAATATAGGGGATTATTGAGCAGTCATTTTTATTGCTGTCTGTGTAAGAATTGAATTGACCCGTTTGAGGGGATTGAGACTTGTCCCATCGCCTCTTTGGACCTTATCAGAGAAGTTGCGAGTAAGAATTGAATTGACCCGTTTGAGGGGATTGAGACTCTTAATCCTACTTATCATTATCTACCCAGATATGTAAGAATTGAATTGACCCGTTTGAGGGGATTGAGACCTTATAATTTCGCTACCATCAGCTCTAACTCCAACGTAAGAATTGAATTGACCCGTTTGAGGGGATTGAGACTATACGTCTTTGTTCTCCGTAAGATATAACTTGCTCAGTAAGAATTGAATTGACCCGTTTGAGGGGATTGAGACTTTACTTACTTTCCTATCCGGATCCCAGCTAAATTGTAAGAATTGAATTGACCCGTTTGAGGGGATTGAGACTTACAACTTCATAGAATCCGGTATCTAACTCACGGACAGTAAGAATTGAATTGACCCGTTTGAGGGGATTGAGACTTTCTAGGGCTAACTGAGTCTTTACCTGAGTCTTACGTAATGTAAGAATTGAATTGACCCGTTTGAGGGGATTGAGACTTGAATACCACTCTTGATTGAACTTTTCTTTGTCAGGCATGTAAGAATTGAATTGACCCGTTTGAGGGGATTGAGACATGCAAACTCAATGTCTTCCCTCAACTGGGCTTTTGGTGTAAGAATTGAATTGACCCGTTTGAGGGGATTGAGACTATAAATCGTTTTCCTTATTTATTAAAAACGATATTATATTGTAAGAATTGAATTGACCCGTTTGAGGGGATTGAGACAATCGTAGTTAATATGTTATACTATAATAACTACGATATCTGTAAGAATTGAATTGACCCGTTTGAGGGGATTGAGACCCATAGATCAATATGGAAATGGCTTCAACCCTTCTCTCTGTAAGAATTGAATTGACCCGTTTGAGGGGATTGAGACTATTCATAATAGCTGTGATTACTATGTGTTCAATAACTGTAAGAATTGAATTGACCCGTTTGAGGGGATTGAGACTATAAACTCGGATATTTTTTATTTCTAAAAATTCTAAGTGTAAGAATTGAATTGACCCGTTTGAGGGGATTGAGACTCTCATCGTCCTTGACAACGAGTATGTAATTCTTCCCTTGTAAGAATTGAATTGACCCGTTTGAGGGGATTGAGACAGTAATCCTCCAAAACGATTATAACACATCTTTCACCTCTGTAAGAATTGAATTGACCCGTTTGAGGGGATTGAGACTATTAGATGGATAGTCATCTGGTTCGATATGAACCAATTCTCGTAAGAATTGAATTGACCCGTTTGAGGGGATTGAGACCATCCTTTTCTCTAAAACCGAGAATTAGATGGTGTATCCCGTAAGAATTGAATTGACCCGTTTGAGGGGATTGAGACCAATTCCAGCATCACTTCCAGGCTCTTGAAAAAGAGTGTAAGAATTGAATTGACCCGTTTGAGGGGATTGAGACAATATATTGCTTCTTCCTCGTTATCTGGAAAAGCTGTAAGAATTGAATTGACCCGTTTGAGGGGATTGAGACAATGAGGGACGAGAATCTGGTTTGATTTCCAATAAAGCTCGTAAGAATTGAATTGACCCGTTTGAGGGGATTGAGACTCTGTCATCATACGTGGATAGATTCCAGTTCCAGTAGTCTGTAAGAATTGAATTGACCCGTTTGAGGGGATTGAGACATATTCCATCTTGAGAATCGTATGCTTCCTTATTCCATGAGAGTAAGAATTGAATTGACCCGTTTGAGGGGATTGAGACTAAGTAAGTGGGCACTTTGGTAAGCCCTCGGCAAGCCTTTGTAAGAATTGAATTGACCCGTTTGAGGGGATTGAGACTCTAGATAGCTCTCCCAGAAATCATCGTCAATAGTGTCACTGTAAGAATTGAATTGACCCGCTTGAGGGGATTGAGACATATATCTCGGTGGCTTCTTTTCCGCATAAAATTAATAAATCAAAGCTATTTACTTCAATTTCATTTCTATATATAGAGGGACTTAAAACATAAATGGTTCCTTCTATATCTAATTATTCTTGAAAGGCAAAATGTAAGTAATATCCAAATAGGGTATCTACACTCACCGTGGAAAACTGGATAACCTGGTATTCTGTATTTGTTTTAATCACACAATGTGTATAGCGAGAAAATATATATGCCAAAATAACAGAAACATATGAAGAGATGGTTTCGGTTGGTGAGAACTTAAGTAAAATTTAGGCTGGTGGTTTCAGTGAGTTCAAGGCACAGATAGGAATGTAGGTAAAGTTGAATTCTAGGGGGAAAATGTTTCTGATAATCAACGAACACTTAATGCTTATGCGTTATGAGTATAATTGATATATAACTGGAGAGCTGATAATAATAATGGCACAACTATTTTTAAGTTTTTGCAAAAATAGGTTTAGATATGATGAATGAATTGATAGAGGGGTGAAAAAAAATAGTAATAAAATAAAAAAAATCGGGAACGATATTTAAACCGATTCCCGATTTATTTATTACTAAGTTAACCTTAAATATTATCTAAGACCCTGACTCATAGCTTCACCCAGGCTGAAGATAGGCAGATATACAGTAATGATTATACTTCCCACGACCGCTGCCATAATCACTATCAATAAAGGTTCAATGAGTGAAGTTAAACGGTCTATCACTGAATCAACCAGTTTTTCGTAAAATTCTGCAGCCTTTCCCAGGAGTTTATCCATATCACCAGTTTCTTCACCAGTGCCAATCATTTGAAGAATGGTGGGTGGGAAAAGTCCTGTTCTTCTAAAGGCATTAGCTACGCCGTAACCTTCTTTAACCATAACTCGTGCACGTCTGATTCCACCTTCAATAACGGCATTTTGCACCACATTTTCCGTCAATTCCATAGTATCCATAATAGGAACTCCAGCACTCATAAGGATAGAGAAAGTGCGAGCAAATTTACTCATAATAGAATTGAGAGTAATGCTACCAATGATTGGGATCTTTAATTTAATTGAATCCCAGACATAACGTCCCCGATCAGTTAGATTAACAATCCATATCGTAGCTGCAATAGCCAGAACTATAAAGATAGCGAGGAAGATATTACTCGTTAGGAAATTACTAATAGCAATAGCGACCTGTGTGGGACCCGGTAATTCAGCATTAAAACCTGCATAAACTTCAGCGAACATAGGCACGATATAGTAGAAAAGGAAGAATACTACAATTATGAGAAATATTAAGATAAAGACAGGATAAGCCATAGCAGATCTAACTTTACGATGTGTATCTTCCATTTTTTCCAGATAGTCAGCCAATTCATTTAGCGTGGTGTGCAGAGTACCCGAAACTTCACCAGCTTTGACCAATGCTACATACATAGGATTAAAAACACCTGGATGTTGTTCCATAGCTTCCGATAGAGAATAACCTTTCCGAATGTCGTCAGCGAGTTGTTTTAATACCTTAGCGAATTTTTTATTCTTTTCGGATTTTTCCAGGTCAACGAGAGCTTTTTCAATAGTTAATCCTGCAGAATACATAGTAGCAAGTTGTCGGGTGAAGAAAACGAGGATTTTTAAACTAACGCCAGTACGCCATTTATAGATAGAAAGCATTATCTTATCAGCGAGAGATAGATTACCTTTGAAAGCACCTTCAGCTGCGGCTTTAACGGATATAATAGTGCTGCCTTCTTTAGATAATTTTTCCACCGCTTGGTCAAGAGAATCAGCCTTGACGATACCTTCTACCCTGGCACCTTTAGCGTCTTTAATTATATAGGCAAAATTAGGCATAGGGAAAAACCTTCTTTCCAGTAATTATTCAACTATAGTCATTTTTATGACTTCACGGATGGTAGTAATACCTTCTTTCATTTTAATTATTGCTGCATCATGTAATGAACGCATTCCATTTCTTAACGCAGCTTCCTCTATTAAATCCTGATTGCCTCCCTCGTAAATAATGCGACGGATTTCAGGATTGATAGTTAACAATTCAAAGATACCAGTACGGCCAGAATAACCAGTGTTGTCACAATGGACACAACCACGACCAATCTTAAAGTTAATCTGAGCAGCTTCTTCAGGAGTTATACCGCAATCATTAAGTTCCTGTTCTGTGGGATGATAGTCAGATATACAATGAGGGCATATCTTCCTGACCAATCTTTGAGCCATAACCAGACAGAGAGAAGAACCAACCAAATAGGGCTTAATTCCAATATCAATAAGACGAGTAATAGTGGAAGGAGCATCATTAGCATGGAGTGTGGTGAAAACAAGGTGTCCTGTAAGTGAGAATTTAATAGCAATATCAGCAGTTTCCTCATCACGAATTTCACCAATCAACACTATATCAGGGTCTTGACGCAGTACAGAACGTAGAGCAGAACCAAAAGTTAAGCCTATCTGCTCTTTAGTCTCAATCTGAGTAACTCCTTCTACTCGGTATTCCACAGGGTCTTCTACGGTAACTATATTAGTTTCAATATCTTCAATTTCTTTTAAGGCAGCATGAAGAGAGGTTGATTTTCCACTTCCTGTAGGGCCCGATACAATAATAATTCCATAGGGACGACGGATAATCTTTTTAAAGATTTCCATATCATCTGGTTCAAAACCGAGAGTAGTGAGTTTGAACCCGAACTCACCCTTATCCAGGAGACGCATCACCACTTTTTCACCCAAGACAGTAGGAGTGATAGAAACACGGACATCAACACTCTTAATAGAGGTTTTTAAGGATATATGACCATCCTGAGGAAGACGACGTTCTGCGATATTTAATTTGGACATAACCTTAATTAAAGAGATAATACCTGGATGCATTCCAATAGGTGGAGTCATAACTTCTCGTAAAGCACCATCAATGCGATAACGAACACGGGTATGCTTTGTTAAAGGTTCAATATGAATATCAGTGGCATTAGCTTTGATAGCTTCATTGATGATTAGATTAACGAGTTTAACCACAGGTGCATCTGCTTGTTGGGAAGCAGCAGCAATTGTAATTTCGTTTTCATCTTCATCCACAGCTACAAAGTCAAAACCACCAACTGCTTCTTCAACTTCAGTGGTAGTACGGATGCTTTTATAATATTTTTCAACGGTATCATGGAGCATAGAATCCGAAATTAGCTTGGGTTTGACATTAGTGCCTAAAATCTTTTTCAAGCTATCCAATACAGTGAGATTATCCGGGTCAGCCATAGCAACAACCATACCATCAGCATCTTCACGAAGAGCGATAACCCGATTTTCCACGGCATAAGGTTCAGGAATTCTACGCACCACTTCTATATCCAGGTCCATAAGCTCTTTTTCATCAACAATATCATAACCTAACTGCATATTAAGGGCTTTGAGAAGTTGCTCCTCGGTCAAATAACCGAGTTTTATCATTGTTTCGCCCAGTTTTAAGCCAAAGTTAGATTGCTTGATAAGAGCTTCTTTAACCTGATCTTCTGTAACATAACCTTCATGGACGAGGATCTCACCCAATCTGGCAAATTGAGGGTTAAAAGCCATTTATTAACTTCCTTTATAATTAAAATTCATTATCCTGAAAGGATGTGAAATTTATACTGAGGGATGGCTGTTATATGGGCCATCCCTCAAACCTTTATGTTAGAATGGAGGACATCCATCCCAGTAACGATAGAGAACGATACTGGTTTCAACAGAGACATTTGTGCCTAAGATACGTAGAGTAATTACACCTGTTGTTTGTCCTGGCGTTTCACTTACCCCGTCACCTACTGGGATTTCTAATTTGTGGTATTTAATCTGTCCCCAAGCCCATCCAGCTTTATCTCCTATTCCATAGCTTCCATCATCAGTTATAATTTGCCAGGGTGGATCGTAAGGGTAATTATTATGAAATCCTGGTATGGCAACAAATTGTCCTTTGGTAGAAACGCATATAATAACTGCATTACCTACTGACTTACCCTGTCCATCAGTAAGCACAGCGTAAAAATCAGCTGATTTCCAGGTGTCAGAAGAAAAGAAATTTAGGTGCTCTGGTACAACCTGAGCTTCTAATCGTGGATCATTTAAAGGCAACTGGACCGTGGCATAGCCATCAACACCTTCTCCAGCTACAGCACCGGTACTTGCCTTTATAGTAATCCAGTCATAAGTGAAATTTCCTGAATAAGTAACTGTGGTGTAAGCAACACCTGCAAGGGAGTCGTCCTCTACGCTTGTATTTCCGACAATACCAGCTGCACCAATCTGACAATTCGTCACATTATTTATTAACTCAAAAAAGACAGAGGTGCCGGTTTCTACCGGATTGCCATATCTATCCTTAACTACTGCACCCGCTACTACTCTCCAGAGGCCTCCACCCATATTCTGTCCTGTATTAAAACCACCGATAAATGGTTTCACTTCTGCGGGAGGTCCAGCATGAATGACAATATTAGCTTTAGTGGCATGTATCCATCGTCCATCTTTAGCAATACAGGAGGCACGTATTATAAGAATTCCCGATTCACTACCGCTATTTACTGAGACTTGTGCCTCTCCTCCTGTAGATATAACTAATACACTGTCCGTGACAGGTTGATTGTTTAAATTAGCTCCAGCAGGTGGATCTAAATTAACGATACGGAAATATACCTCTTGAGGATAATCAATTAAATTGCCATTAATATCCTTTAGTTTAACTCTTAAAATAGCTGAATCAGTACCACCAGTATTGGCAACATTAAGAGTTATCTGTTCCTGTTGAGTGAATGAAATGGAATAAATATCGTCAGATTTAATATTAAAAATAAGCTGAGTCTGTAGGGTGTCATTATTAGCAAATGCTTTAATAGTAGCTGCTCCTGCAGCAAGACCAGGGGTAAATCTGACCTGAGCTTCACCCATAGTATTAGTATTTAGCGTAATAGATTGAGTGGTATTCAGGAAAGAACCAAGATTGGTTTCAAAGCGGACAGGTTTTGTAGGACAGGGGTTCCCATGGGGATCATTAAGAGTAGCAAGCATATAAATATTGTTTGGACTGGCGACCGAACTGGTATCTGTTTCTATCATCTGATCTCCCACTTGGACAAAAGATTGTAAACGGATGTTAAAAGGATTGCCAGGGTAAATCATCACTTCACGAGTGCTGGATATGTCTCCAATACTTGCAGTTACATATGCGGGTTCAATTCCTGGCGTCGTTGTAGCCACAGCTCCAGCATTATAACGAGCATAAGCTCTACCGTTTAAGGTCTTTGAAACGATACTCATACCTAAATTATTTCCACTCTCATCAACAAATTTTCCTTTATTGCAACTAAAGGTTATGAGGGTGTTATCAGGCACCGTCTGTCCCAGAATATTTTTAGCAGTAGCATTAATCTCCGTGGTCTGCATAACAGTCATAGGAAAGGGATTAGCCTGTGATGAGAAATTCAGAGTAACGGATTCCACGGGTGGAACTTCATCAATAAATACTTCTACTCTGGCGGTATCAGCTGAGATTACTGTATTAGTAGTTTCTGATATATTCTGGACTACAGCCATTATGGAGGCTAATCCTTGCTCTCCATCATCCCAGAAAGTGGTTTTTGCGACTCCACTACTATCTGTAGGAACACTACGGAGTATTCTTCCAATATTGGCTCGGAAATTGACTATTTTGCCTGGTATGGCAAAACCATCACCATCTTTGACAGTGACACTTATCTGAGAAAAGGTTATGTTATTATCACAGTAAATGGTATCTGGTTCAGCTACAATTTTAGTAATTTTTACTACTTCAGAAGGTTTGACTATTCCAATTCCTGTGGGTGGTGGATTGCGTCTATCACAAGAAGTAATAACTAAGAAAAGAGCCAAAACCAGGAAAATAACTATTGGGAATAAGTTATTTAACTTTCTCATTTTATCTCCCCTTATTTTCCTCATTATTATTATTATCATTGTTTACATTTTCATACTGGATTAGACGACGAGTCATTCTCTCATCCAGTTTAGGTTCACCGAGACTCTTAAGTTCCTGAACATTAGGGTCAGGACGATATTGGTCCGCAGTAATTATACGGGGTGTGATTTCAATAATTAAATCGGAGTTATCAATTTGTTCCGTTTTATGCTGAAAGAGTTTCCCAATAAAAGGAAGATCTCCAAGTAGGGGAACTTTAGATACTCTATTGGTAATGTTAGAACTGAGTAAACCTCCGACTATAATTTTATGTTCATTTGGAACGGTTACAGTGGAATTGATACGACGGACTCTGGTGCGAGGAACATAACCACCAACTAATTCAGTGACAGAACTTACTTCTGGTGAAATTTGTGCAGTAATGAGTCCTTCATCATTAACTGTAGGAATAACAGTTAGCATAATACCAACCTGTTCACGCTCGACCTGGATTTGTTTTTCATTATCAGTTACAACATAGGGGACCACTTCACCGATATGGATATTAGCTTCGTTACCATTCAGGGCAGTCACTCGTGTATCAGTTAACAACTTTGCCGCATTATTTTCCAGTAGCCAATCTATGGTGATATCAAAAGCGGTTAATTGGCGACTGAAATGACCGATATCATTGAATCCATTAATTCTCTGGAAATACTGTTGATTGGGTAACCGTTCAAAATCCGTAGGATTACCATGGGGTAGATAACCTTCAACATCAGTATAATTATAAGGTAGACCAGTACCCACAGAATTGACTGGGTCTTCAGCAATGATTGTAGTTAAATGATTTAGTCTGCTCCAATCAATGCCATATTTTTTAGAATCAGTAAGATTAATTTCAATTAACCGGACCCTAATCTCAATTTGTTTTTGAGGGACATCCATAGATTTAACTAAATTATTAATACCTTCAAAGGTATCGGTATTAGTGTATACCATAATAGCATTTTGACCTTCCACTGGCACCACAGAGACTTGAGTATTTTCTAATGCTTTACTAACTTTTTCAGCATCAAGATAATTTAAATAAATAATGTGGCTTTGTTCACCAGCAGATTCAGAAATATTCTGTAGTGTTCCCACCAGAAAAGTATTATCGCCATAAATTTTATAGGATAATCCTGCTGATTTAGCTACGAGGGATACAGCTGTTTCAATGGGGACTTCTCTGAGATTAAGAGTAACTCTTTTTTGCTCTTTTTCTGCCATACCAGTTTGATCTGTAGCCAGCACAATATTAGTGCCACTAAGTCTTGAAAGGGTATTTAGAACAGAAGATATGGGTTCATCCATACAATTTAGAGTTACGGGTTTACGTAAGTTACTTGTTTGTGCTCCAATACTGAATACAGAACATAGTAATATCATTACCAGGGCACAAAGTATAAAGTGTTTGGACAAGGGATGGTGTATCATATTAACTCCAGCTTGGTTGTATTTTTTCATAGTTAGTAATTTTGTTCCAGGGATTTTTGTCTGGTTTCTTCTAAGGAAAAATCAGGTATTGGAGGACGAGGTTGAATAGGAATAGTTTGAGGACCACCATAATATATGCCAATATTTTGTTCGGTTATCCACATAATTTTTCGTCCTTCTACTACATCACCAACACCAGCAGTATAAATTCTATCCTGATACTCAATGGTAACTAATCTTCTTCCGGTTTCCTCATCAATATAAGTACCTGTGGGACGGAACATATTCCTTACTGCATTTTCAAATTCTTTTTGCATATCAAATCTATCTTTAATGATATTACCCTGTCGTAGAGGGTCATGAGTTACTGAGAACACAAAATTTTTTCTATCTAAGATAGAAGATTCAATGCTCATAATTTGAGCTCTGAGAGTATCAGAAACGGATTCATGCGTATATTTAGACTGAGGAGGAATCTTACGATTTGCTTCATTCAAGGAGATGAGCCTAATAGCGCAAGCAATGAGAGATATGGCAATAAGAGCCATAGCTAAGTCTTTCAGATATCTAAACTGCACTTTAAGCCTCCTTTTTAACCTTATAAATAGAAAGCTCCATAGTTATTTTATAAGTATTTGGAGCATTTGGGTCAGTTTTTCCTGAAACTTGAGTGGGACTCACATCAAGATACTGGATTTTAATGATATAATTCTGAGCTTCCAAATCGGAGATAAATTTTCCCATTTGCTGAAATGTTCCCTCTAATTCAAGGGAATAGGTATGTTCTAATAAGCCAGGTTCGTTGTATTTATTAGTATCTGATATCCTGATTAATTTCAATTTGTTATTATCTCTTAACCTTTCAATCTCTCTCCGAAAATCATTCAGTTCATCTATAGAAAAACGCTCGTTGGTTGTTAAAGTATTATCCAGGATTTCTTTAAACTGGCTTAGCTGAGCATCCATTAACATTGCACTATTAAGTTTTTCCAGAGAGGTTTTTATCCTTTTATCATACCGTTCTATCTCAGTAATATTTTTCTTAAGATTAGTGTTGGCTACCCAGAAGAAGAGGATGGTTACCAGAATCATACCAACGATGAAGAGTAGATATTTTTCTTTCATAGTTGCACCTTCTGTGGTTGTAATGGAGCAGCTTCCCGACTATAACATTCAATGATAAATTCCAGAATTTCGGTATCCTTAGAAATTTGTCGCATTTGTGGTCCTGCCTTAATTTCGGGGAAATCATTACTTATTTCCGGATTATTCTTTAATCGTTGAATAAAATTGAATATAACATCACCTTCTTGAATATTTTTACTAATTTCAATTATACCATTAAGAGTAAGAACTCCATTACTATAGGTAAATTTTCTAATGGCTAATTGTTTATCAATTTCACGACTTAAAGCTTCCAATTTCTTTGTCCAGAAAATACGGTTATTAAAGGTTTTTGCTAACTTTTCTAAATCCTTTGCAGATAGATATTCACCACTTGACTCTACTGCAGCAAGCTGAGAACTGATTTGATTGTAGAATTTGCGGCGATTATCAACTTTCTTTTTCATATCTTTATTAATATAGAAAAGTCCAACAAACAAAAGAGCCGCACAAATACAGTAAATAATAACAGCATTGCGGAAAGTTTTATTTTCTTTCTCTACTTGTAGTTTTAATTCCCCATATTTGTTTAGATTTATTTTAAAATAAAAGATATTTTCCATAATTACATCCTATTCTAAGCGCATAGCCAAGCCTATAGCTAAGGCAAGTTGCGGATCTTTTTTGTCTTCGAATTTTTCTGGCATCTCCACATTAATAAATGGGTGGAAAACATCAGTAGGGATATTAACTTTTTCTTGAATATATTCTGGTAATCCCCTTAATTTAGCAGTGCCACCCATAAGGTAGACCTTACGAAAATCGCTATTACCTGCTTCTTTGACATAGAAGCGTAGGGAACGCCTCAACTCTTCAACGATGGCGTCTTCAGTTGCTTTTTCAGAAATATCCAGCATACTAATCGTCTGAGTTCCAGCTCTACTGGGGTCATCAAGTAAGCCCCATTCCATCTTATAGTTTTCTGCCTCTTGCCATTCCATTTGGCGTTTACGCATAATATCACGAGTGAAATTATAGCCTCCATAAGGAATGTCCCGGGCAAAGAACTTGGCTTCAGGTCCCCATATAACCATATTGGTACGATGGGCACCTAAATTTAATAGAATATAAACTCCCTCTTCCACAAATGCATTTAAGATAAAACTATTTGCCACAGCCAAGGAATCTATATCAACAATATTGGGAGTTAAACCGGCAGTAGTTAGAATATTAGTATGTTCATTTAGTAATTCTTTTGAAGTGGCAGCTAATAGGATATTCATATTGTTAGTTTTTTCTTCTACGCTAATAACTTGATAATCCAGTACCATATCGGTTCCACTAATAGGGATATGTTTTTTTGCCTCAAAGAATAAAGCTGATTCCAACTCATCATCAGGGAGGAAAATGGTTTTTATTTGTTTAATGCTGGTATTATCTCCTCCCACAGAAGTGACCAGATGTTGAATTTTTTTAGGGTTGATATGCAGCGTTTTTAGTATTTCTACTATTACAGGAGCAAAACGGTCGGGACGCAGGTCACTGGGAACATATTCTACATCAATTGGTATAGTAGGTCTGATTTCGTAGTTTAATAGTTTGAAGCCTTCATGCAGTCTTTTTAAATGCACTACCTTCACACTGTGACTACCAATATCAATACCCACAGATTCTTTAAACTTGATTGCTTTAGTTTTTTTCATTGTTCCTCTATATTTTTCATTATATATTTAAAGGTATTCTGGAGGACGTTTTATAATCCAGTTAACAGCTGCAAAGGGTGTTTCATCTTTACGATTAACCTGAGGGAAATCAATAGGTGAGGTATGATAAAATCTATTATCGTAATGATAATTTTTTTTATAACCTGTACCAGACCCAGAGGTCCCCGGATAGTTAATATTGGTCAATTGAAAACCGAATACAGGGTCATTATGTTGCACTGCTGTAGGTGCACTTGAGGGTCCACAGAAATCAATAGGCTGATTCCATTCATTATTGGATGGCCATTCAGTATCATAATAACTGCGATGTACGAACCCTCTTCTTCTTTGAGAAACTGAGCCGTAGATATTAATATATCCTCGTTCCAGATAAGGTGTCCTTTCTGGCCACAGAGGATTATACCAGGGATAATCAATTTTCAGATTGCGGGGACCATTACAAGTTGCCCATTTATATGCATTACTCTGTGGGAAATGGTAACGATGAAGGTCTATTTTCGTATATAGAACATTATTATATCTATAATCAGGAACTGAAGGGTGAGGATGTTGATATTCAAAGGTAAATACTCCATCCTGATGGGTATTTCCATGTCCATCTCCTAAAGCAGCCATTGCCGCATAAATCCAGATCCCACCATAACCTGTGTCTGGTCCGCAATTATCATGGTGACGTAAAGTATCAATCGGGCTTCTATAACCGTACTTAATAACGATGGATTTCTCGGAAACTAAACCGACAACATCAGTATTATTATTGGCAGGGTCCGTACCTACAGGAGTATTTTCAAGCAAAATATCATCTACCAGAAACATTGTATCAGCACATCCCCAGGTCTGATAGGTGGCAAAAGTTCCGCGAATCCAGAGACGATTGTTTACCCAATTAGATCTATTATTCGCTGTACCATGTGCACCAAATGTCCAGACAGTATCTCTCACTTGATAAGTATTTGTAAATAAAGGTTCAGTAGCAGTAGGTGGTGGATAAGGATTATAAACATCAGCGCTTTCTAACCGAGGAGATTGTATATCCCCTTTGTAATAAGTAAAAGATGCGCCATCTACTTCTACATAAACTATCACATCGGGATTATAATTAAGCGGTCCAACTTTTTGCCCATTTCGTCTAATAAGTGTAGCACTTTCCGGAAAAACAACATAATCATATCCTTCTGAGAGGCCTCCGGGGAAGATCTGACTTTCAGAATAACTTCCCGAGTGGGATTGGATTTCACCTGCGGTGGAAACCCAACCATAAAATATTGGCCAACCACCATTAACACCCCCAGAAGTTTGCTTAATCCAGATATCAGTATTGCTATGAACACGACCATATAACATATCAGGACCGTGAAAATAGACATTAGTTCCATTAGGCGATTCATCAGTATCAGTAAAATACATAAATTTAGCAAATGTCTCGGTTTCTAAGGTATAAATTCCATATTTACGAATCATAGAAAATTTAGAATTCATAGCTGCAACTTGTCCGATGCCAGTTTTAGATTTAACCAATGATTCAACTATGGTTTGCTGTTTCTGATCACCCATAACAACTTCTTGAGAAGTTAGTAAACGTCCCTTACTAAGTAGCGACTGAATTTTAAAAGTTTTTTTCAGTGCGGAATTGGTTAATTCAATACTTCGCTCCGAAGTACGCACCGGAATTAATATAGTTCCCAGTTTTTGGGCTATTTTTTGTCCTCTATAGGCTTCACTACGTAGGAAAAGAGTACTTTGAAAATTCTCAAAATCATATTGAAAAGCCACTACATCGTTCATAGCCATACTGGATAGACTAAAACCGGACATTACTGCTATCACACTTAATAATAAGGCAATAGCAATATTTCCACTGGGATGTTTGAATATATTAAACATAAAACCTCCTCAAAAGAGGATTACTTTTTTTATTTTTTTGCCATCTTAGTTTTGAACTTAACCATTTCATATCTATCCGCACCTGTTTTAATTCTTGCGTTCAATTCTACTTGGACTACATAGACATTCGGTTCTGGATTAACCTTAGTAAAAAGAAACTTATCAATTATGATATCGTCAAGATCTTCTTCTTTCGGAAAGATATATATAGGAGAAGCAACTTGAACACCGTGATGTACATAAGTGCAACGCACAGCGCCATTATATAAATAAAAATGAGCATTATCAGATTTATATATATCTGAAGCTGATGGAGGTATTACCTTTAATCCGGTAGAAACATTCGTGGTAGTATTAGTTAGTTCCAAGGTCATCGCATTAATCACACCAATATATTCAGTATCGATTCCCGATCCTACTGGAACACCATTTTTAATAAGATTTAAGCAATTTAAAGCATCTTGTTGTAATTTAGTCCAGGCAGTTAATTCTTTATAAGTTCTAAAGAAAGTTCCAATACCTAACCCAGAAATTAATAACAATAATACCGATATCGCCATTACTACAATTAATTCTATTAAGGTTACTCCATTTTGCCGTGCTAATATAGATGATTTATGTTTTTTCATATTATCTAAATAAAGTAATCTTCTCGCATTCTAATAAACCTTTCTTTCTTCGTGTCGGGGTCTATCCAGCGAAGTGTGGCTTCCAGATAGATATAGGTTAATAACTGTTCATTAGAGCTTTCTTGGGCAGTTTTTTGTTCTATGGTCATATATCCAACTAAAATATGATTTGGATCTCTATCATCAATGATGTATTCCCTATTAACTTGCAATTCAAAAGGTTTATCATGAACATGCCGATAATATTCCATCTCCAGTTCACCAGTAACTAAAAGTGTTGCTACTCTATCTCTATAATTAATCAGTAATTGTTTTTCTGCATAAACTATGCCAATATAGATAGCCAGGACCATAACGACAATAATGACCATTACGGCTAAGACTTCCAATAAGGTCATGCCCTTTTGTTCCTGTAATAGTTTTGTTGCAGAAAAAGAATGAGCAGAATTTCTGCTATTCATCACACAAATCCTGCTCCTGTAGCAAATTGTTTAGGATTGTCGGCAAATTGCTCTGCCACAGTTCTTTCTATTAAATTATTCATTACCAGATTATATAGAGACTGATCTCGAGTTTGCATTCCTTCTTTTGTGCTAGCCTGGATGACTGAGGGAATCTGATAAGTCTTCTCTTCACGGATTAGATTTCGGACAGCAGTATTGGCAATCATAATTTCAACTGCTGGAACACGACCGGTTCCATCTTTTGTGGGCAAGAGAGTCTGAGATATAACTGCTTCCAGAGATTCTGAAAGCATAGACCTTACTTGTTGCTGTTGTTCCTTGGGGAACATATCTATAATACGGTCTATGGACTTAGTACAGCTTCCTGTATGCAGAGTTGCGAAAACCAGATGTCCAGTTTCTGCTGCTGTCAATGCTAATGACACTGTCTCTAAATCACGCATTTCACCAACTAGTATCACATCAGGATCTTCACGCAAAGCACTTCTTAAAGCAGCAGTAAAACTCCAGGTATCATGCCCTAATTCTCTTTGATTTATCAGACTGTTTTTACTCTGATGAACGAATTCAATAGGGTCTTCAATGGTGATAATATGACAATAACGAGATTCATTAATAGAATCTATCATCGTAGCCAGAGTGGTTGATTTTCCACTTCCGGTTGGACCTGTCACTAAAACGAATCCTTTTTCCTTCTGAGTAAGTCTTTTCAGGATATCCGGTAAATGAAGCTCCTCATAACTTTTAATCTCATTAGGAATGACTCTGAAGGCGCAAGAGATACCATTAATTTGATGAAAAGCATTTACCCGGAAACGAACATCGTTACTTAGTTTGGTAGAGAAGTCAATTTCCAGTTGTTCTTTGAACATATCTTGTTGAACTTCATTCATCACACCAAAAACCAGTGATTCTACTTCTTCTGGGGATAGGATGGGTAGATTAAGACGTTTCATCTTACCATTCACACGAACCATAGGGTGCGCTCCTGCAGCTATATGCAGGTCAGACGCACCCGCTTCCGCTGTGAATTGCAATAATTCATAGATAGTCAACTTACTGCCTCCACTTATTATTTCCCTGTTTCGGTTTCCATTGCCTCCGTCATAGGGTTCGTAAACTCATCTATACCGTAACCATGGAACTTTGCTTCTTGAACATCATACCAGACCTGTTTATCAGGACCGCCAGGAAATTCTTCAGTGGAAGTAGCAATGAATTTCTTCGGTGGATTGCCAACAACTTCAAATTTCCAGTTCTTTAAAGTGCTTTCACCTAAATTGGCATCTTTCATAGCCTTTTCAATAGTGTAGTCCTGCGTGGTTCCTGTGGTTTGACGGTATACATCATAAGTTTTACGAATGGCAGCTATTGCCGTCTGAGCCTCAGTGGAACGAGACTTTTCCACATATCTCAAGTATATGGGAACCGCTAAAGCGGCAAGGATGGCGACAATAATGACCACCACTAATACTTCAATCAGGGTAAATCCCTTTTGTCCTTGAAGTTTATTAAGCATTGTAATTTCCTCCTTATCGGATTTTTCTTATATTTTTTTATATTTGCACAATGCGTGCCAAATCTCAAATTTTATTTAAACCCGCAATAGAATCTTATAAATATCTTGACTCTTTTTTGTCTATACTTTTTTTGACTTTTCATATATTAATACTCAATTGAGGAGAAAATAATGCATTTAAAAAAATGGTTTATTGTAACCCTTGTATCTCTCATAGCTATTACTACCCTTTGTGCTGATAATTTAGCCCCTGTAGAGGTTTCTAAACAGAACAGAATAAATGAAACTGATATCTTAGCAGAATTTGATGGAGGAGTTATTACACGGGCTGACCTGGAAAAAAGAATTTCAATGCTTCCACCTAATGTCCAGGGAAGATACAAAACAATGGAAGGACAAAAACAGGTTTTAGATGCGATTGCTATGGAAGAAGTTTTTGCTGCCAAAGCTATGCAACTAAAGCTGAATGAAGACCCCGAAGTCCTCGCTAATATTGAAGCAACAAAAAAACAGTATCTTATTCAGGAATTTTACAAAAGAAATATAACTGACCGGGTAGTGGTCACTGAAGAAGATAAACAACGCTACTATGAAGAAAATAAAAAATTGTTCTATGTAAATCCTAATATCACTGCCAATATTATTCAATTACCAGATGAAGAAACAGCTCTTCAAGCAATTCAGGAACTCCGTTCTGGGAAAAGTTTTGAAGAGGTTTCCAATCTTTATAATATAAATAATTATATAAAGAGTTTGAAGGGTGTGGTAAAAAATATCCGGCTAAATGGAAATATTCCTGGAATCGGTAATGATTATGAACTGGAAGACCTTATTGCTAAAGCACAACCCGATACAACAGCCATTCTTGGTCCTTATAAAACTACAACTGGATGGTATGTTTTCCGCGTTATAGATTATCAACCTGGTTATCAAAAAACCTATGAGGATGTTTATTCTGAACTGGAACAACGTGCTAAACCAGAAGTGGAGAACCGTTTACTCAATGCTCTTATGAGTGATTTAAAGACCAAATATGCAGTGGTTGTTGATTCCACTCTCGTTAATCAGATTGATTTGAGAAATCCCTCTAAAAATAAAGATATTGAAGAAAAAGTCCTGGTCACTGCTTCTGAACCGGAATTGACGATTACAGTAAAATCCTTGCTGGATAGTTTTTCAAAACTTTCTCCTCAAGAACAACTCTTTTTCACTAAAGGCGGTGGAGCAAATCAATTTCTGGAACAAGAACTTATTCGCAACCTGCTTTATCTGGAGGCTAAAAATCAGAATTATGAAGAGTATCTAAAAGATAATGAAAATTATCAGCAGATGCAACGCTATTATATGCTCCAAAAAGCATATAAAATACTTGTGGTTGATTCCATTAAAATTGACAGTGAAGATACTCGTGCCTATTATGATGCACATATCAATGATTTTACTACTCCAGGCTATAGAACTATCCGGGTTCTCTGGTTTGATGATGAAAAAACTGCTGAGTCCGTTCGTAAAAAATATGCTCTTTACACTGCTTTTGATGATACTACAAGGATTAATAAATTAATTGAAAAAGAATCCAAAAAACCTAACTTATCAGTTTTAGACCATATATATAATAATGGCATAATTACTGGAATAGGACCCGATAAAGACTTTTGTGATATGGTCTGGAATAATTCCATTGGATATATTAGTCCTGTGTTCAAAACTGCCCGAGGTGATATTGTCTTTTTCCAGATTATTGCAGAAACCCCAGCCCAAGTTAAATCTTTTACAGAAGTTGAACCCAGTATCTATAATATTCTTAGAAGAGATAGACAGATGGCGCAACAGGAAAAAGTGACCCGGGAACTGTACGAAGAGTTTCATATGGTTCTTTATCCAGAGCGAATTACACTTAAAGTCAATGCAGATGAACTCTTTAAAATGGCAGATGATGCCGCAAAAAGTCGCAATTTTAACGATGCTATTGCCATTTATGACCAGATAATCCAGCATTTTCCCAATGGTTCAGATGATTATCGTGCCTTTTTTATGAAGGCTTTCATCATCGCTGAGGAACTTAAAGATGAAGAACGCGCTCTCCAGTTGTTTAAGGATTTCTTGAAAAAATATCCTCAAGGAGACCTGAATGAATCTGCTCAATTTATGATTGATGCTCTGGAAGGCAGAATTCAGTTGGAATTAGAAGAGTAATTTAAAAAACTTAATTTTATAGCCCTGTTTCGGCAGGGCTTTTTTATTTGCTCTGCCTATAATTGTGCAGCTATATTGATTCTGAAAGAATAATATTTTAATTAGGTAGACAGCATTAAATCATTATAATAAGTTTACATTATGACAATAAGATTGCTATCTTTATTTTATCCTATCTGTTACCTGCCTCTCACTTAGCTTCTCCGTCAAGGAAGAGATAGGAAAGAGCTAAGAAAGAGCTAAGGGAGAATGTATATTTATTTGGAATATAAAGGGTTAAGAAAGTGGATTTAGCAAGGTTAATAACAGAATAGAATATATTATGACAATATTTATAACTTTATTATATCTGGAATCAATCAAAAATATACTATTTTTATATTTTATATTTACCTTTTAATTGCCTATTTATCTATTGATTAGGGATTTGGAATTGTCAATCTGATTGACAATATTTACCATCCTGTTGAAAAGGAACTTATTAAATTTTTGGATTATGATATGGAAAAATTGAAAACTGACCTTTCTAATTTAGAAGAATATTTTAATTGCAATTATAATGCGGAAAAAAGAGCATCAGCTCAGACTATTTTTCTTAAAAAATTAGCTGCGCTTTCACATCGTTATTATCATGGAAAGATGCAGACCTTGCCCAAAGTTGGAATCTGGAATTTTAATTGGTTCAATGTATGGTATACTCCTGGGGTTTCTTCTATCTCTACCACTATCCGTGATAATCCTGAGGAATCCTTTGAATTAAGCAATCGTGGGAACTTAGTTGCAATTGTAACAGATAGCACCAGAGTTTTAGGGGATGGAGATTGTGGAATATATGGTGGTTTAGGTGTGATGGAAGGTAAGGCAATGTTGATGAAATACCTGGGAGGTTTAGATGCCATCTCTCTCTGTGTTAATGACCGTGATGCGAAGGGCAACCCTGTTCCTGAAAAACTTATTGATTTTGTTAAGATGTTAGAACCCAGTATTGGAGCTGTTAATCTGGAAGATATTTCCCAACCAAACTGTTATTATGTTCTGGATGAATTACTTACTGGTTGTGAAATTCCAGTGTGGCATGACGATGCACAGGGAACTGCCTGTGTAACTCTTGCTGGTTTAATTAATGCGTTAAAACTTGTAGATAAGAAGATTTTTGATATAAAAGTGGTACTTTATGGAGCAGGTGCTGCCAATACAACCATTGCTCGTTTTTTAATGAAAGAAGGATTAGACCCGGCAAATCTGATTATGTTTGATAGTAAGGGTGCTCTACATTCTGATAGAGTGGATTTAGCAAATAATCCTGATAAATTTAGACAGTGGGATTTTGCCCAGAAGACCAATCCCAAGCATTATAATACTATGGAAGAAGCAATGAAAAAAGCTGATGTTCTGATATCTCTTTCCACTCCGGGACCTGATATAATAAAACCAGAATGGATTAAATTAATGGCAGAAAAACCCATTGTCTTCGCCTGTGCCAATCCTGTTCCTGAAATTTATCCTTATGCTGCAAAATCAGCTGGAGCTTTTATTGTTGCCACGGGAAGAGGAGATTTTCCTAATCAGATAAATAATTCCTTAGGTTTTCCTGGTATCTTAAAAGGAGCTTTAATGGTTCGTTCTCGGCACATAACAGATACAATGGCTATTAAAGCAGCTTATGCTCTTGCCACTTTTGCAGAGCAAAGAGGAATATCACCAGATAATATTATCCCTCAAATGGATGAAATAGATGTCTTTCCTTATGAAGCAGCAGAAGTCGCAAGCCAGGCAATGAAAGAAGGAGTTGCCAGGAGAACTAATAGTTATGAAGGTTTATATCAACAAGCCAGAACAGATATATTACAAGCTCGGGAGAACTGTCAGAAAATGATAAAAGATGGAAGTATCCCTCCTATTCCAGAAAAATTGATTGAGGAAGCATTACAATATACAAATAAGATGATTTCTAAATAAGATGCAAAAACAGAAGAAGAAAAACAACCTGCGGGGGGTCCTTTCTTTTATTCTAAAGCTGGGTATTACTATCCTGATTATGTGGAGTATATTCAGCAAATTGAATTTAAGAGTAGTGGTCAGGGAATTTGTCACTCAACCAGTCTGGGTTATACTTGTTCTTATAGGAATTACTGTTCTGAGACACTGGGGACAATATCTAACCTGGAAATGGGCACTTCAAGTCAATCCCAATTATCATCCAGCTAAATATGAGATTTTCAATTCTTATATGATTGGACAGGCACTTCGTTTTGCCATTCCAGGAAGTTTTGGTATGATAGGTAAAATAGCTTTTGTACATAATGATAGTAAGATTAATTCTTTATATTCGTTTATTTTAGAGCGAATTTTTGTGACTTGGGTTTTGCTATTTTTTGCCAGTATGGCTCTGGTATTCGTAGATTTAGGTATTCCTTCCTGGATTTCCTGGCTCTTATTTTTAATATTTGATACTATGCCTTTCTGGATGTATTTCTTACTTTCTGTAGACCGACGTTTGAAAAAACTTCAATCAGGATATCTGAAATTAGCTCCTGCGATGGTCTTTGCCCAGATTGTTATTACTCTCCTAAATTATATACAATACTGGATTTTATTGGAACAAGTGCAACCTGTCAGTTTCTGGGAAATTATGAATAGAATGTCTCTAAGCCATCTTGCCTATAGTATTCCCATCACTTTTGCGGGATTAGGAGTGAAAGAAAAATTGGCGATACCTCTGCTTTCTGATATCGGTTATCTTTCAGAAAATATTGTAAGTACTACTCTTATCATCTTTATCATTCACGATGTGGCTGCTGCATTAATTGGAGCAGTGATATTTTTAAGAGTTAAAAGATCTAAATAGATATTATTATATGCCTGAGATTAAAATAATTGGAGCAGGTTTAGCAGGAAGTGAAGCTGCCTTATACCTTGCAGATAAGGGTTGGAAAGTTAAGCTTTATGAGATGAGACCTGCGAAAATGACTCCTGCTCATCAAACTGGATATCCAGCAGAACTGGTTTGTAGTAATTCTCTAAAATCCACCCTTTTAGACACACCTGCTGGGTTGCTTAAAGAGGAACTTCATCTGCTCGGTTCAAAACTTTTACCTGTAGCTGAAAGCTGTGCAGTCTCTGCGGGACATTCTCTGGCGGTAGATCGTAATTTGTTTGCCCAAAAGATTAACGATGAAATAATTCACCATCCTAATATTGAATTTATTCGTGAGGAAATAACCACTCTTCCAACGGAGTTAAGTATTCTGGCAACAGGACCCTTAACTTCTGATAATCTTATTCAGGAGCTCCAATCCGTGGTCGGTTCGGCTCATCTTTATTTCTATGATGCAATTGCTCCTATTGTCTCAGCTGATAGTCTAAATACGGATAAAATTTACTTGAAAGATAGATATGATAAAGGTGAGCCAGATTATCTAAATTGTCCATTTACTGAAGAGGAATACTACCATTTTGTGGAGGCTTTATTAACTGGTGAAAAACATAAACCGCATTCCTTTGAAAATGAAATGACTGAGGCTAAGCTAAAGTTCTATGAGAATTGTATACCTATTGAAGAGCTTGCCCGAAGAGGGAAAGATACCTTGAGATTCGGGGTTATGAGACCTATAGGACTGGAAAAAGAAGGTAAAACCCCCTTTGCTGTTCTGCAATTGCGTCCTGAAAATAAGGAACATACCGCCTATAATTTAGTCGGTTGTCAGACTATGCTTCGTTATTCTGAACAAAAAAGAATATTCCGACTCATTCCAGGCTTAGAAAAAGCAGAATTTTTACGCTATGGTTCACTGCATCGCAATAGTTACCTTAATGCTCCCGCAGTACTAAATCCCGAGCTCAATCTTAAGAATGCACCTCATATATATGTGGCTGGACAACTAAGCGGTGTGGAAGGTTATGTGGAATGTATTGCTTCAGGACTCTTGGTTGCTAAGATTATTTCAGAAGGTTTAGCTATGCTTCCTCCAGAAACGATTACTGGTCAAATCTGGCGTCGTTTAATTGATACCTCTATCAAGAATTTTCAACCCGTAAATGCTAATTTTGGTCTCCTTCCTGCTCTATATAATCCTCTGCGAGACAAAAAACAAAAGAAGTTAGCTCTTTCAGAAAGAAGTATTAAAGCTTTGAAAGATTTCTTGGATAATAAGTGATTGTGTTATTGACATAAAAATATGATTTGAGCTAATGACTTTCAGGAGTTAAAAATATGCTGGATGAAGAGAAAGATTATCTGGTAGAAGAATTTGATAATGAACCAGATACCTGGGAAAAAGGAGAGGAAGAGGAAAAGACTGCTTTTCTGGCTACTCTGGCTACCCGTGGTGAAAAGGAATCAGAAACTGAAGCCAGCTTAAATGAACTGGGAAAACTGGCTAAAACTGCTGGTATCGCTGTGTTGGGCAAATATACACAAAAGCGTGAAAATCCTGAGAGTAGCACCTATTTTGGAAAAGGTTTTCTGGAAGAATTGAGTAGAAAGATGCATCAGAATAATGCCGATTTCTTGATTGTTAATGATGAATTAACTCCAGTCCAGGCAAGAAACATTGAAAATGATTATGGTATTAAAGTGCTGGATAGGACAGAAATCATTCTTTCTATTTTTCATCAACATGCTCATACCAAAGAAGCAAAATTGCAGGTTCGTTTAGCGGAATTACAATATCAGCTTCCTCGTTTGCGAAGACAATCTGAAAATTATGACCAAGAACATGGCACTGTCCGTTCCCGTGGTGGTTCAGCTTCCCGTGGAATGGGGGAAAAACAGATAGAAGTTGATAAAAGAATCATTAAAGATAATATTCGCAAAATCAAACAGGCTATTGCGGAAATATCCAAGAATAAAGAAACTCAACGGAAACAACGAGAAAAGAGTAAGAAAATCTGTCTGGTAGGTTATACTAATGCAGGGAAATCAACCCTTTTTAATGCATTGACGGAAGCAGGAGTTCTGGTAGAAGACAAGCTCTTTGCCACGCTGGATTCTACCACCCGTCAATTAAAGCTTTCTACTTCCTTTCCTGTCGTTATCTCTGATACAGTTGGGTTCATCTCTCGTCTTCCACATCAATTAGTTGCATCTTTTACTGCTACTTTGATGGAAGTTGAAGATGCAGACCTTTTACTTCACATAGTAGACCTTTCCGATGAACGCTATGAATATTACATTGAACAGGTGCAATCAGTGCTAAAAGAAATTGGAGCTGATAACATTCCTCAGATACTGGTTTTTAATAAGATAGATTTAGTTGATTCTATCCAATTAAATCTTGCTAAAAAGAGATATCCCGATGCCATATTTATTTCAGCCTTGAATAAAAGCCACCTTGAAGACCTTCTGCAAAAAGTGGAAGAGAAACTTTTTCAGAACAGACTCTATCAGATGTTTTTGCCTTACGATAAGGGTTCGCTGGCATCGCTTTTACACGAGATTGGTGATATCAAAAAAGAAGAATATCAAGCAGATGGTATCTTTCTGGAAGCCATTATAAATCAAGAAGATTTACATTACTTTCAGGACTATCTGTTGACATAAAACTCTGTTGTTAATAAGCAGTATTATAGTTACTGCTTACATAATTAAAATAATGATTTTATGACTAACATTGATAATGTTTATAGAAGAAAGATTGATGCCAGTGAGTGAAACAATAATTACTGCTGATGAACATAAAGCTTACTTTGAAGAAGAGGTTATAAGCTTTTATAGATTACTGGTTGAATATATAAAAGATAGCTCTATAATATCAACATTTGAAGTGTATGATGCCACGGACTACTGGAATGAAATTATGAAAGAGGTATTTTAAACGAGACACTGGAAAAGTAAGTGGAAAAAATAAAGGTTTTTGATAAAAGACAAATATAAAGGAGACAATTATGTTTCAATTGATTAGCGCAGAAGAAGCAGCTGCGATGATTAAACCTCACAGTCGTATTGCATTAGGTGGATTTTTAGCGGTTGGGACTCCTGAAACCATCCTTGATGCTATTGTTGAAGCTGGTATCAATAATCTGCATATTATTGCTATCACTTCCGATTATATTGGCAAAGGTATTGGCAAACTGGTGGATGCGCATCTGGTGAAAAGCGTCCAAGTTTCTCATATGGGCACAAACAAAAATATTCAGGACCAGGTTAATTCCGGAGAAATTCAGTCCGAACTTATTCCTCAGGGCACTTTAATGGAAAGGGTTCGTGCTTTTGGTGCAGGTCTCGGAGGTGTTCTCACTCCTACAGGTTTAGGCACCATAGTAGCTGAAGGAAAACAAATAATTAATGTGGATGGCAAAGATTATTTATTAGAGCCAGCTATAGCAAGCGATTTTGCCCTGATAAGAGCGCATAAAGCTGATAAAGCAGGTAATCTTATATATCGTAAAACCGCTCGTAATGGCAATCCTGTTATGGCTATGGCAGGAAAAATCACTATTGCTGAAGTGGATGAAATTTTAGAAGATGAATATATAGACCCTGAAGCAGTGATAACTCCTGGGGTATTTGTCAATTATATAGTTTTAAGCAAAGAGGGGAGAAAATGACTAACGATAAACGCACTCATATTGGAAAACGTGTAGCACAAGAACTGCTGGATGGAGACTATGTCAATCTGGGCATAGGTTTACCCACTGAAGCAGCCAATCATATTCCAGAAGGAAGAAAGGTGGTCTTTCAATCAGAAAATGGCATTATGGGAGTTGGTCCTGCTCCAGCAGAAGGACAAGAAGATAAGGATATGATTAATGCTGGTGGCGGTTATATTACTGCTGTTCCAGGTGCTTCTTTCTTTGATTCTGCCACCAGTTTTGCCATAATTCGCGGTAAACATATTGATGTTACCGTACTTGGTGCATTGCAAGTAGACCAGGAAGGAAATCTGGCGAACTGGATGATTCCAGGAAAACTTATCCCTGGTATGGGTGGGGCAATGGACCTCGTGACAGGAGCTAAAAAAGTTATTGTTGCTATGGAACATTGTGATAAGCACGGCAATCCAAAAATTTTAAAAAAGTGTAACCTTCCTCTAACTGCTCCTCATTGTGTGAATCTTATCATTACTGAAATGGCTGTTATAGAGGTCACTCCTCAAGGTTTATTGCTCAAAGAAATTACTGAAGGATATACCCTGGAGGAAGTACTTAAAGCAACAGAAGCTGAATTAATTGTCCCTGATAGTCTTAAATAGAATATCTCTTGGACACTGTAAAGAAAGTAAAAACTGGAAGTGTAATAATTGTTAACTCACTGTAATTTTTCTATACACCTGATTTAATAATAAGAAATTCCTTGGAGTCAGAGTCTTTTAGAAGTTTAAAGTATATTATTTGGATTAAATAGATAGGAATCTAAAGAGCAGGAGTGTTAATTATGGCTAATAGCTCGGTTCGTTTAAGATTTGCCAGTTTAACGGTTCAGGGTAAAAATCCCGCTAAGGTTAATAATGAGGATTATTGCGGTCATTTTCAAGGCAAGTATGGTGACCTTTTCTTACTTTGTGATGGAATGGGTGGAGAAGCAGGTGGAGAAATTGCTTCTCGGATGGCAGTAGAAAGTATTAATGAATATTTTGAATCTCATTATATAGAAGGAGAAGAAAGTACTACCATTGCTCAAAGTGTAGAATATGCTCAATATAAGATAATTGAATACACCAAGCTAAATCCAGAAATGACGGGAATGGGCACCACTCTTGTACTTTTGCTAATTAAGGGAAATTCTTATTATTTTGCTAATGTTGGAGATAGTCGTATTTATCTTCGTCGTGGCGGTGCTTTATTACAACTTACCAAAGACCATTCTGAAGTTCAGAGAATGGTTGAACAAGGCTTAATTTCTCGTGAAGAAGCTGCTATTCATCCACTCAGAAATATTATCACTCGTGCCATAGGTTCACCGAGTTATAGACCAGATATATCTGGACCCCATCTCTTGCAAGAAGGAGATGTCTTTTTGCTCTGCTCTGATGGCTTGACGGAATATGTTAAAGATGAAGAAATCTTGCAGCAATTATCTGAAGAGCCACAAATTGCCACTCATAATCTGGTTGATCTCGCTCTTCATCGTGGTGGTTTAGATGATATCACTGTTCAGATTGTAGAAGTTCTTATTAGCAAGCCCGTAGTAATTCAAGAAGAAGTTCCTGCTTCCCATCCTAATCGGTTTTATCCTTCTCTTGCTCTCATCTTGACTATTGTAGTATTTTTAGTAGCTTTATTCTTGTACACTCAATCCTTGAAAAAGATACCTGAGTCCTCAAAAGTAGCTCCATTAGATACTTTGAAAGAGGAGACACTAAAAGAAGAAGAAACCATACCTCCTATTATAGAAAAGAAGGAACAAAGAGAAGAGAAATCCGTAACTGCTTTCACACAATTAGATGAGAAAGCTATTGATGCAAAGCTCGGTGCAAGTGCTGCAAATGCTCATTTTCAGGAAGTTTTTAATAAAATGAGCGATAAAAAGACCCAGGCAAAGAACCTAAAATTCTTCTCTCAAACCAGAGATAATACAGTCATCTATATCCTGCCTGGTCAAACCATTTATCTTGCATATGGAATTCTGGGCACGAAAGCAGGATATAATATGAGCCAGGAACAGCTAGAAGCTCTTCTTGCTATCGCAATTGCCAGGTCTTCCGGTGATTCTAATCTTAATACGGAAAACTGGGAACAGGAACTCTTTGCTCCAGCGAACACTCCTTTAGATGAAGCTACCTGGAAAAAAGCTCAGGAAATCTATAGCAAATATGATAAAGCTAATGCCTCATCTTTATTTAATAGCACCAAGAGGTTTGGTAAATTCAAAACTCTTATAAGAACAGGTAAATATAGCATAGCTATAAATAAATCTCACTGATAAAGCATTTGAGAGAGATAAAGGTTTTTTAGATAGTAACCCCTTTATATAAATAGCTAAATGGTTTAGCTTAACTGAGTGCTTTTTTACCCTTTACTGCTTTATAGATTTCAAACCAGAGCACGCTAATGTTTCCTGCTAACAGGCAAACAATTAATTCCACTAAATTCAGTTTAGAAAGGTGAAAGATATTTATAACAGCAGGGACATTCGTAGCTAAAATCACAATGAAAAAGACACCAAGGATAAGATATAACATTGCTGGATTAGGTGTTTTGAGGATTTTTATCAGGTTCTTTTCCCAGGAACGATTAGTGGTTATGAGCATAAGATTGGAAAATACCATCGTGGTAAAGACCATAGCCCGATTTTTAGTTGGTGTTACACCGTTATTTAAATTCCAGAAATATATTAATGCCAAAACAACGAGTACCGCTAATCCCTGAAGCATACCTAAAATAACCATCTTTTTCCCAAAAAGAGGGGCATTGGGATCACGAGGGGGTCTATCCATTATATCTTCTTCTTCCTTTTCCATTTCAAACACTATAGAACAGGCAGGATCAATTATTAATTCTAACAAAGCTATATGAACAGGATAAAAGATTAGCGGAAATTCAGTAAACAATGCCGGGATGATAGACATTCCAGAAATAGGTACATGTAGAGAAAAGACATAAGTGAAGGATTTGCGGATATTATCATATATGCGTCTTCCCATTCTTACACCACTCACGATGGAAGAAAAATCATCATCCGTAATCACAATAGCGGAGGCTTCACGAGCTACATCCGTTCCTCTTTGTCCCATAGCTATGCCTATATTTGCAGCCTTAAGAGCAGGTGCATCATTAACGCCATCGCCAGTCATAGCGACTACTTCGTTATTAGCTTTTAACGCTTGAACTATTCTTAATTTATGGGCTGGTACAACTCTCGCAAAAATGGTTACCTTCTTTACTTTCTCTTTTAGCTCTTCATTATCCATAGCATCCAATTCTGCACCAGTTATCACATTTTCTACATTTTTCAAACCAATCTGTTTCCCTATTGCTATAGCTGTTCCAACATAATCTCCAGTTATCATAATAATTCTTATTCCTGCTCTATAACATTCCTTAACTGCGGCAGGAACATTTTCCCGAATTGGATCTGCCAGACCAATGAGTCCAATGTATTGAAAATCAAAGCCAGACTGTTCTTCAGGTAAATTACCTTGATCAACTCTTGCCATTCCAACTCCTAAAACGCGCAATCCTTCTTCAGCCATTTGAGAGACTTTCTGCATTTCACTTTCTTTGGAAATAGAATCCATTTTACATAAATCCAGAACTGTTTCAGGAGAGCCCTTCATAGCAACTATAAGATTATCTGAATTTCCTTCTTTCCATACATTTGTCATAGCTCTACAACTATCTGTAAGTGGATATTCCTTCACCAATTGCAATGCTTCATAATTTCCATAAAGGGAGGGAACAACATCTTTAACTGCTTTGTGAATAGCTCTTTCCATTGGATCAAAAGGATCCTTCATACAGGCAAGCATACTGAAAAATAGCAAGTCTTGGTCCTTTTTATTGTCTCGTTCAATATCTTTAAGGGAAATAGAATGAGGATTGTCTAGTTCCCAAATCTTTTGCAGAGTCATTTTATTATAGGTAATAGTGCCAGTCTTGTCTGTACATAGAACAGTTGTTGCACCAAGATTTTCTATAGCTTGAGCTCTTCGTGCTAATACATTCTTTTTAGATAAACGCAAGGCTCCTAAAGCAAGGAAGACCGTAAGTATCACAGGAAATTCTTCGGGTAAAATGGACATTGCTAAAGTTATACCACTGAGGAAGGCTTGAATCAAATCTTTACGAGTAAAATAGAAGGCAATTACCACTATGAGACATATAACCAAGCCTAAAAGAGCAAAGTTCTTTACCAGTTTATTAGTATCACGACTGAGTTTGGTCTTCTCCTCTTGCAAACCTTCTAATGATTTACCTATTTTACCTAATTCTGTTTTTGCTCCTGTAGCATAAACTTGAGCTATACATCTGCCACTTACTACTAAAGTGCCTGAATAAACACAGGGTAAATCATCTCCTCCAGGTTGAGGTGCATTTTCTTTACCATCCCACACTCTTTTACGAACTGGTACTGATTCTCCCGTTAATAATGATTCATCTACATTTAGCTGCTCATTTTCTATTATAAAAGCATCAGCCGGAACCCTATCTCCTTCAGCTAATATTATCAAATCTCCTACTACTACTTCTCTTCCGGGAATTCGTTTCTGTTCTCCATCTCTTATGACTAAAGCTCGTGGGCTGGATAGATTTTTAAGTGCTTCTAAAGCATTATCTGTTTTATGTTCTTGGACGATATCAATTGCCATTACCAGGATAACTGAACCGACCAGAACTAAAGCATCTTCCATATTTCCTAATATTAGATACAATACAGCACAGGAAACAAGAAGAATGAACATAGGTTCACTTAAAACACCCCAAATTATTTTGAATAAACTGCGCCGTTTTGAGGTGGGTAATTCATTATAACCATCTTTTTTCAATTTTGCTTCTGCTTCTGCTTGGGAAAGTCCCCGGTATTTAGAATTCAGTTCTCCCATATTTTACTCCTATTAATAATCATTTTTTTAAAAAATTCTTTATCCGTCAAGCACATTTGGTAAGAAAGTAAATCCAAACTCATTGGGAAAAGCTGTATAAATTATAATAAAAATATTAATAACCAAAGCCAGTTATTTGTATATTATCCTGAGAGTAGATAGTTGTATGTAGATAAGTTTAGTCTCCTATTCCCTTTTGCAGTTATGATTTCATAAAGATCTGAAATAAAAGTTGGAGGTTAATATTTTGTAAGTAATAAAGATAACTATTATTTAATAATAATTTAAATTTTATAGAACAAATTAGGATGAGTCTTAATTTGTGTATTAAATCTCTATCTTCATATAAATAAAGATTTCTTTCTCTGAATTTCTAATTTTGCCGCATTTATGTAGTGCCAAGAAATAAATTATTGTATATTCTCTTCCGCAAGTATCAATTCTGGTTTATAAAGTCTACGATTATCTGAATTAAATTCATATTTCAAATCTATATCCAGGTTATAGGCATCTAATATTTTCCATCCTTTAGTTTTATAGACATTAAAATCATCTTCTCTATGGTCTTGATATATTTCAAAACACAATATAAAGTGAATTCCAGAATGAGTTATCTTAAAATCCTTAGAAGGTGACAGATAGAAAGTTCTCATAGAGGTACTTTTATTTTTAATATTGTAACTTTTACACTCTAGATAATGCCATTTATTATCAAGAACACAAAACTCTAAGTCAGGATAACCGGTACTTTTTTTCTTTCCTTGGGATGTAGAAGGTTTATCTGCCTTGTAATTGCATTTTCGGAAAGCTTGAATTACATACTTTTCTATATCATTACCAACTTCATTGGCTCTCTTTCTCTTTATTCCCTTTTTATTAATTAGTTGGCAAGAAAGCCTGGCTATTGCTTTTAATGCTTCTAAGGTTTTTTTATGATTTGAATCATCTGGATTAAATTTCTCTACTTCATAACCAGATAAAATGTTTATAATTAAATGAAAAGGTAAATTTTTTAGAGGTTTTATGAATTCTTGAATTGCCATTTCAAGTTTCTTGGTATATTCATCGTTTCCCATAACTTTCTTTTTCTCCAAAAATAGACATTATGACAAAATGCTATCATATTATCTGTTTTATTTTCTTAAAATAACAATCCGATTAGTATTAACACCTTTTAAATTATTAGTAACTCCCCATATATTGGCTGTTTTAGTGAAATTTTGCTTATTGATCATTACTGCTTCTATATTAAATCCAACTTTCTGTGCTATGGATATAACATTATCTTCAAGTTTGATCTTTCCTTTTTTAATCTCTCCAACTTCAAAAGCTATCATTCCATCAGGCTTTAGTATTCTTTTAAATTCAATAAAAGTATCATAGATAAATGATTCCCATTCCTCTAATGATTTGGTTACGGTAATTTTTTTTGTGATTTCTTCCGTATTAATATTATTAAACCAGCATCTTAACCAATTATCTCTTGCATAATCAATTACATCAAGAAATGGAGGTGAGGTTACAATCAATGAAATGGAATTATCTGCTATTTGAGGCGTATTACGAGCATCTTCTGTTAAAAATACAGCTTCTTTTGCAACGGAATGGAGGGTCCTTCTCTTTATATTATCTATATCTCGGAGCAAGCTTTGGGTTTTTATTAAGATAATATTTTTGGTGTTTTTATAAACCGGATAACGATTAAAATTCTCGTTTAATTGCTTTTGCTTTTGAGGTGATATGGCTTGATTAGGAGGTAATGTATAAACTGAAAAGAAATTAGTTGAATGACCAGTAAGTCTATTTGTAGCAACCATTCTTATCCATCTATCAATGTGGTCCTCTTTACCAGATTCATATCTTTCAATTAAATAATTTTTTAATGATAATATCTCGCTTAAGGTTTCTTCCTGATAAAACATACTCAAATCTATATCTGATTTTAAATTCTTATAATAAGGAATTGTTTCTATTCTTTCATTTATTTCTGAATATCGCGGAATTTCAATGCGAGGTTGAGTCAGTATTTTACTCAGAGGATTAATATCGTTAGCAACTATGCGACGATTATTCAAAGCAGCTTCAATAATTGTAGTCCCCCTACCACTAAAAGGGTCATAAACTACATTACCTTTTTGAGTGAAATTACTGATAAAAAAGTATGGTAACTGAGGTTTGAAACAAGCTCTATAGGAGATTTCATGAATGCTATTAGCTTTTCTTTGCTTGGATGTCCAGAATTCTCCTTCAATTATTATTATTTTTGTTTTATTCTGATATAACTTTTCCGAGATGATAAGCTGTTCTTCTACAAATAGATCAAGATTCATATCATTATAATATTGATTATTCTTAACCTTCTCAAGGAAACTATTATGCTCACTCATCTCTTATCTCTCATTGATATATTCTTTTATCCTATACTTTACTGATACTTTAAAAGCTTTGTTATGTCAAGAAAATTTATTAATTTTTAATTCACAACTTATTTATAAATTCGTTGTTAAAAAAGTATATTATAAAAGGGATGTAGGCTGTATCCTTTAATAAGAAAGGTAATATATAGATTGCTGATTGTGTCCATTATCAAAAGAAAGTAGTATGCTAAAAACAAAATTTTCATTGACATTTATCAATCTCTTTAATGTAAAAGATTTCGTAGCTTAGTAAGAACCAGGTAAAAAAAAATATGAATAAAGATCCAAAATCTATCTTCACAATTGATGTGGAAGATTATTATCATATTGTCAGTGACCGAGGAGTACCTCCAATTTCTGAATGGGATTCCTTACCGAGTATTGTAGAAAGTGGTTTTTTAAAGTTACTGGATTTGCTTGATGTATATGAAGTTAAAGCAACCTGTTTCTTTTTGGGGTACATAGCCAAAAAATATCCTTATCTGGTGAAAGAAGCCAGGACAAGAGGTCATGAAATTGCTTCTCATGGAATGTTTCATAGAGTGATAGCTCAAATGAGCAGAGAGGAATTTACGACTGATTTACATAACTCTAAAAGCTTACTGGAAGATATTTGTTCAGAAGAGATTACTACATTTAGAAGTCCCAGTTTTTCGGTAACGGATGCCACACCTTGGTTTTTTGAATCACTGGCAGAGACTGGTTATATAGCTGATTCTTCAGTTTTTCCTGTAAAGCGAGATTATGGTGGTTATCAAATAGAACAGAAAAAGCCCTATTGGATAAAAACCGATAAGGGAAATATATGTGAATTTCCTATTTCGGTAGCATCGTTATTAGGGAAAGAACTTTGTTTTTTTGGAGGTGGTTATTTGAGATTTTTCCCTAAATGGGTTATTTTGTATATGCATAAGAAATTAGCTAACAAAGGAATACCTACTCTCTATTATATTCATCCCAGAGAAATGGAACCTCAACATCCTCGTTTAAAGTTGAATAAAAAGTCATATTTTAAATGTTATGTGAACTTAAAAACAGTCAAATCTAAGCTGGAAGCAATTCTTTCCAGGGGCGAATTTGTTACCTGTCAGCAGTATTTAGAGGAAATGAAGGATAGCTAAATGCGGGAAAATAAAACGGAATCCTTTTTTGATAAATATGCCAGTGATTTTAACGCTATTTATGGAAAAGGAAATGGATTGATACAGCGTTTTATAAATAGATGGTTTCGGCAATCTATATTTATCCGGTTCCAAAAAACTATGGAAGCCTGTAAACCTTTGGAAGGGAAAACAATTCTGGATGTAGGTTGTGGTCCTGGGATGTATGCAATATCTTTAGCTAAAGGATCACCTTCTTTGGTTTATGGTATTGATTTTGCTCCTTCTATGATAGATATAGCCAGAAAAGAGGCAATAAAAGCAGGTGTGGAACATATTTGCAAATTTGAAGTTGCAGATTTTTTTGACTTACCAGAGGATATTAAGTATAACTATTTGATTTTGATGGGTTTTATGGATTATATGGAAGATCCTCGTAAAGTTATTGAGAAGACTTTGAAACTGGCTACTGATAAAATCTTATTTAGTTTTCCTTCAGACAAGGGTTTTTTAGCCTGGCAACGAAAAATCCGTTATAAATTTAAATGCCCTTTATTTCTTTATAACGAAAAACAATTACAAGAACTTTTTTCTAATATCCCCTCCTGGCATTGTACCATAGAAAATATAGGAAGAGATTTCTTTGTTACTCTGGAACATATGTAAATCAGATAAAAATATTAAAGGTTTTGTCTATTATAAGCTGTCTAAACTAAATAAAGAAGGTTTTGCCTCTTTGTATGCATATCAATAATTAGCTAAGCTTTTTGCCTAAATATGGAAAGGAACCTATAAATAGATTTTTGGACTTGACAGGGTTACAAGGCTGTATAAAAGGATTTTAAATTAAAAAGGAAAAAATATCATTAATCTAATTAATTAGACTCCAAGATAAATAATGATTTTAGAGAGTTTATTATGTCTTCAGAGCATATTATAAGATGCGAGCCAAAGGATTATAAAAATCGTTCCTATCTTTCAGCTATAGAAGCAGCTAAGTATTTAGGAACAACTGTTGAAAGATTACATTGGCTTGTAAATCAAAAGATTATTCCTGCTAAAATTTCTACGAGTGGTCAAATGCGCTTTGACTTGAATGAGCTAAAAAAAATTATCAGCGTATCTCAGGATAAAAATGATAAAGAAAATTTTCCTGAAGTTAAGACAATAGAAATAAACGACACTGAACAGACTATTTATATAAAAAATTCTATGCATATGGATGATTTAAGAGATAATAGCATTAATTTAATAATAACTTCTCCTCCTTATTTTGATGCTAAGATGTATTCTAAAGAACCAATACCAAATGACCTGGGAAACATCCATGATATTGATGAATGGTTTGAGAAGATAGGTCTGGTTTGGCGAGAATGTTTTAGAGTCTTACAACCGGGTAGAAAATTATTTATCAATATAATGAATCTTCCTATTCGTTTGGATAATGGTAAATTCAAGACATTAAATTTATCTGGTAAGACTATAGACTTATGTGAGGATATAGGTTTTATTTTTAAAAGAGATATAATCTGGCAAAAAACAAATGCAGTTAGAGCTCATTTTGGGACTTATCCTTATCCTGGTGGAATTTTAATTAACAATATGCATGAATTTATCCTGGAGTTTGATAAACCTGAAAAAAAGGGTTATAATAAGTATGCTCATTTATCAAAAGTACAAAAAGAACAATCTAAATTAGACAAGGAATTCTGGCTTACAATTAAGAAAAGTGATGTGTGGGTAATGAAACCACAAGCAAGTGGTGATAATAGAAATCATATTGCACCTTTTCCATATGAACTTCCTTATCGTTTGATTAAGGCTTTTAGTTATAAAGGAGAAACTGTTCTTGACCCTTTTGTCGGTTCGGGAGTAACTCTATTAGCTGCAGCTGACTTAAAAAGAAATGGTATAGGATATGAAATTAATCCAGAAATTGCCAGAGTGACGATAGAGAGTTTAAATAATTATCAATCTAAGATATGGGAATAATATTATGGCAATTGATAGTAAAACAGTCTATGCACAGAGCAGTGATATTAAATCTCGGACTTATTTAGAATATCGGAAAGATATGAAAAAGAAAGCGATAGCAGAATTAGAAATAATTGACTGGTTGGAAAATAAATTGAAAGAATTATATAATAATAAAATTATTAAAGTAAATAAATCAGGTGGAGATGAGTTCTTATGGTTTCTTAGAAAGGGGGGTGTTTCTCGAAAACCTGATTTCGTTGCTGATATTGATGGGGATAAAAAGGAATTTGAATTTCAATATGCTGATAAGGAAGGTTTAGAATTTTATGATTTTAAGATTTCAAAGGTGGCAAAGAGAAAAAAGGATAAAAGTCTTGAACCAATTAAAAATAAATTATTTATCTACATTTATAAACCACAAAGAAAATATGCTATAATAGAACCTGAATGGATATTTAACAATAGCAATATTGCTATGGTAGAAGCATGGAGAACAGCTGCTTATAGGGTGCCTAAAGATAAATTTGAGAAAATATTAAAATATGATCCTGGATTAGAACAAATATGTAACCAGATTGATATAAAAACTTATATTCTCAATTTTCAGCACTCTTTAATTGATATTTATAAAGATAAACTTTCCTTTCTTCTTCAAAGTGTTATTGATGAAGATAAGATTATTAATATAATCCCTAATGAATTAGAAAGCTATTTTGAAGTATGTTTCATACTGGATAATTTAAATAAGGTGCCACATAATGCCAATTTATGGCTGGTTTATCTTTTAAGCTATATAACAGAAGGCATTTCATTAAATGAAATTGCAAAAATTCTGTATTGTATAGATTTTCTATATTCTAAAAT
>NZ_SMOG01000011.1 GCF_004353895.1 Candidatus Syntrophosphaera thermopropionivorans
TTGAAAATAGCTGATTATTTTTCTTGACAGTATAGTGTAAATATAATTTACAACTCTAATGTAAATGCTTCGTTTTAAAACAGAGGTAAAAAATATGACGGAAGGTTTAACACAACAGTTACATAATTATATAAGTCAGCGCTTTTCGCTGTCAAAGGTCTTGAACCTTTTACTGGACAAATCACATAGCCATTTGATAGAGATTACAGGAAAAGCTGGCTCAGGAAAGTCATACCTGATAAAACCTCTGATGGAAACTCTTCAAAATACTTACGAAAAAGTATATTTCTACTCGCCTCACCCCCTTTATCTCAATCAATTTTCTCTGCTACTACCCATAATAAGTGATGTTGAACCTGACGCCTTGGAAGAATTTTATCAGAAATACAATCAACAATATCGCACGGGCAGAAAATATGATTTTTTCTACTATCTCACAGAGCAGTTGAATAGACATAACTTACTGACTCCTCGTGCAATAATCATAGATGACGGTGATATTTTAGATAAATATAGCCGGGATTATTTACAGTATCTGGTACAATATGCTGAAGACAGTGGTATTCAAATAGTTTTTCTTTCTCAGCAGCGTCTTTTCCCTTTTGCCCATTGGGAGATAGTTCCGCCTTTAACCGTGGAAGATGTTCAAAATATAATACAACTTGCCTTTCCTGAAGCAGTAGAAAATATCAGTAAAGAAAGTGAGATTTTGCAGAAGATAGTTGAAGGTAATATGCTTATCCTGGAAAAGATTTTCAATGATATGCAATTGGGGAAAAACGGAACTGAATTTGATTTAACTCCATTTCTGGATAAAAATTATGACCCCTTACAGATATATTTTGAAACTTTGGAAAATCTTCCTGAAAACCAGAAAGAATTGCTACTCAGTATGTTTATTTTAGACCAGAAATTCAACGAAGATAATATCAAAAATATAAGTGGCAAAAAAAACATTAAAAAAGACCTGGAAAAATTGTACAACGCTGGATTAATAGAACATCCTGATTTGGATTGGGTAGTCCAGAAAAAAGTTTCTATGATGGTTTGGCTGGAACAGCATCCGGAAGCTCTGTCTTCTCCCTTGATTCAAAAACTTCTGGATAACTTAGCAGAAGATAAAAGTGAAGAACAAATCAAGGTAAAAATTTTGATGCAGATGAATAAATATGAAGCTTCAGCTTTTGAAGCGGTCATAAAAGAACTGGAAAATCTATCTGATAATGATAGCTTGCTGCAGCTTTATCAATATCAACTTCAGCATATTAAGAAGCCTGACAGACAAATGCTCATCCATAAAAATATTGGCTTAGCTTATGCCAATTCCAACAAGAAAGATGAAGCCATAGAATATCTTCGTCAGAGCTTGCACATCTGCACGGAAAACTTATTACCGGCAGAAGAAATTGTCTATTTGCTCGCCAGTAATCTTTTTGCGGTAAATTCTACTGCCTTTGCTTTGGAAATAATCAATAAATATTCCCCCGAGACCATAGACCCTTACTGGAAATTGAAGATATCTCTTCTTAAAGCTGATATCCTGGGTGAAACAGAAGACTATGATTCCGCACTGGAAGAACTGGAAAAAATCAGCCATCAAAGTACCTCTATCAACGATAAAGATAAACGCCTTTTGCTGCAAGGTGAAACCAGAAAAATTAAAGGTAAAATCCTTTACTATATTAATGAATGGGAACAATCTGAGGAGAATTTTAAAGAGGCGGAAAAATTCTTTAGTCTTGCCAATGACCATAGTGGATTGGCTGCTGTATATAATAATCTGGCAGTACTTTATATGTTTCAAGGAGATTGGGATAGAAGTGAACAATATTTTCTGAAAAGTCTGGCTTTGGAAAAGGAACATTTCAATCTAAACGGAATCTCTATCTGCTATAATAACCTCGGTGGTCTGATGGATGATAAAGGTGACGGTCAAAAATCATTGATGTATCTGGAAGAAGCACTTAAACTACAAAAAATGCTTAATGAACCTTATAATATCACAAATATATATAATAATATTGGCATCACCTGGATGGACCATAATGAATATGATAAAGCAGAAGAAGCCTTAAAAAATTCACTACAGACGGCAGTAGACTTTGGATTTTATCGCAATATTATAGCATCATTAAACAATCTGGGCGCTCTTTACTTCAAAAAAGGTGACTGGGCACAATCCATAGCACTTTATGAACAGGCAATCAAAAAAAGTGAGGAGAACAATTTTACTGAGGGATTACTTCGCTCTTTCAATAACTTAGGTGAAGTTTATGAGAAACAGGATGAACTGACTCTGGCTTATGATTTATATTTTAAAGGTTTAGAATTACTTCCCTCTGTTAATGACGATTTCATTAAGGCTGATTTGTATGGTAATCTGGGAAGTGTGCTCACTAAACTGCATAAATTTAAAGAAGCATATACCTATCTGGTGGAAAGTCTGGATTTCTTCAAATCTATCAATGCGAGAGATAAAATCATAGAGGGATATCAAAAACAAGCTTACTACTTCATTTTAACCAGAAATTATGACAGTGCAGAATATTATTTAACCGAAGCGATGAATATGGCAAGTGAAGGAAATCGCTTGTTTGAATTAGGGAAAATTCATTATCTCAGAGCATTACTGGAGCGGAAAAATCTGGAATCCGCTAAAGAACATCTGCACCAGGCTATAGAACTTTTTGTGGAGACCTCCAATAATTATGAACTTTCTTTGGCAAATTATGAGCTGGCAGAGGTTCTTTTTGACTTAAAAGAATGGGAAGCTGCTCTGGAAATATTAAAGACTAATAAGAAAATATTACAGAAATATGGTTCTATCAAGCTTCTGGAGAAGAATGATATTTTAATGCAGAAGATTTCCCGGGAATATTCTTCACAATTAAGAGATGTTAAGTTTGAAGAAAATCTGCTTAACCAATTCTATGAAATAACTCAAAGGCTAAATACTATCTCGGATCTGGATGTGCTTATAGAACAAACACTTTCTGGACTAATTGACATATCAGAAGCAGATGGAGGAATACTCTGTCTGCATAGAAGTGAGACCGTTCCAGATTCCTGGGAATATAAGATATTCCAGAATTTTTCTTCAGAGAATAAGTATTATGATATCTTTATGAATCTCTGTAATATGGCATATAATACAAACAGCATAAAAGACTTCAAGCAACCGCATTTTGCTCCTTCCTACAATCATATCATAGTGCTTCCGCTTTTCATAAGAAAGAATGTTCTGGGAACGGTGTTACTTTTTGCTCAAAGCGGTTCACACTATTTCTCTGAACGTATCATAAATCTGCTCAGTGCACTCACCAATCAAGCAATTGTCACCATAGAAAATATTCGTTCTGCTGGTCTGGAAAAAACGCATAATAGCATCAGAGAACAACTTAATATGGGAAATGTATACTCTGATATTATTGGACAAAGTCCAGAGATGCTCAAGATTTTTGATATAATAGAAAAGGTAAAAGACACACCTACAACTGTCCTTCTGGAAGGACCAAGTGGAACTGGTAAAGAACTTTTAGCTCGTGCTTTGCACTATAGAAGCAATCGTAGGAATAAAGCGTTCGTAGCTCAATATTGTGGTGCTTTGCCTGAAACTCTTTTGGAAAGCGAACTTTTTGGTCATGTTAAAGGTTCGTTCACTGGAGCTGCATATGACAAGAAAGGCCTTTTTGAAATAGCAGATGGGGGCACTTTCTTTTTGGATGAAATAGCGGATATAACTCCCAGCACTCAGGCTAAGCTGCTTCGTTTTCTGCAGGAAGGTGAAATCAAAAGAGTTGGTTCCACAAAGACAGAAAAAGTTGATGTCCGCGTTGTTTGTGCCACTAATGTTCCTTTAGAAGAAAGGGTTAAATCAGGAGCTTTCCGTCTGGACCTGTATTATAGATTGAATGTAATCCGCATAGAAGTTCCACCCTTAAAAAATCGGACTGGTGATATTCCGCTGCTGGCAATCCATTTTCTGGATAAATATAACACCAGAATGGGAAAGAATGTTCAAGGATTCACTGATGAAGCAATGAAAATGCTGGAACAATATGATTGGCCCGGAAATGTTAGACAGCTGGAAAATGAAATAGAACGAGCTGTTACTTTGGCTGAAGATGCTTCTTTTATTAGAGGTACCGATTTTTCTGATGAAGTGCGCCGCTATATTGAAAATCAGAAAACCATCAGTATCCTTTCTGGACGGAAAACATTAAAAGATGCAATGGAAGAACTGGAACGTAAAATGATTCAAGATGCAATGGAAGCTTTTGATTGGAATCAAACTCAAGCAGCAAAAGAACTGGGAATCTCACGTCAAGGCTTGATTCAGAAACTAAAACGCTATAATCTCTATAAAGAGGGCGAATAGGAAATCCCTCACTAATGGAAAAAGAAGAGCTGGCTGGTTTAAAGAATAATCTGGATTTTGTAGCTATTGATACAGAAACCACAGGCCTGGACCCTTCCCGTGATGAAATTATAGAATTAGCTGCCACCCGTTTCAAATCAGGGAAAATTGAAGACCAATTCTCCACGCTGGTTAAACCACATCGGGGAATGCCAAAATATATAGAATTTCTCACTCATATTAATCCTGATGATTTATCCACCGCTCCTGAAGCAAAAATTGCCCTGAAGGATTTATTCTCTTTTGTCGGAGATTCCGTTCTGGTGGGACATAATGTACCTTTTGATATCGGATTCATAAACCATCATTCCGCTTTAAATAAAGGTGCTGTTCTAACTAGTAAATTCTGGGATACACAAGAAATATCAAGAGTCTATTTCCCCTTCGTCAGTGACCATAAACTAAGCACTATGCTAAAGTTTTTCCATATTACCCCGGAAGCTGCTCATAGAGCTACTGCCGATGCTGAAGCAAGTGGTCTACTTTTGATAGCTATGACCGAACACATTATCAAGCACCATTCAATGATGACTAATGCTCGCTTGCTGGACCTCAGTAAACAGGCTCAACTGAATAATTCCTTGTATGATTATCTCCATTTACTGGTGGAATATCAAAGAAGCTATGTGCTGAAAGGAGAACACACTACTCCTCTTGACTATGCGAAACCAAATGTGATAGAAAATGATATTCCCTTCCATAATATTTCGCTGGATGAGGTTTTCAATTCCGAAGGTCTGCTTTCTCAGAAGTTTCCTCATTTTGAATTCCGTTCTGGTCAATTGGAAATGGCAAATAAAGTGAAAGAAGCTTTTCAAAATACTAAACATCTGGCAATTGAAGCTGGAACTGGAGTAGGAAAATCTTTTGCCTACCTCGTTCCGGCTATGATTTTTGCCCATAAGAATAAAACTCGGGTAGTGGTCTCTACTAATACCAAAAATCTGCAAGACCAGCTTTTTTATAAAGACCTACCTCAATTGAAAAAGATGCTGCCTCTGCCCTTTAAAGCCTCACTGGTTAAAGGTAGAGAAAATTATGTCTGTGAAAGAAGATGGAATGATATGTTGATGGAACAATCTACTGCTTTAATTCCTTATGAAGCTCAGGCATTGCTCTATCTTTATATTTGGAAACAGCTCACAAAATCTGGAGATATCTCGGAAAATTCATCCTTTGACCGAAAACGTTTTAATATCATCTGGAAAAGAATCTGTTCCGACCGTTATCAATGTATGGGAAGAAAATGTCCCCACTCTGGTAAATGCTATGTGCTCAATCTTAGAAAACATATAGAAAATTCAACTATCGTAGTTACTAATCATTCCCTACTGCTAACTGATTTAAGAATGGAAAATACCACCCTGGGGAAGTATGATTATCTGGTGGTAGATGAAGCTCATAATTTAATGGACTCTGCGTCAAAAAATCTTGGATTTGAGGTTGGATATCAAGATTTAGTAAATCTGTTTAATCAGTTCGCTCCAGCTACAAAAAGGAAAAATGTGGGTCTTCTTAATCAGCTTGATTTTATGCTTAAAAGAAGTGTTATCCCTGAAACCAGCAATGAACAAATCCAGATGATTACAAAAAGTCTGAGTGAACAAATCAGCACTATGCGTAAGATTTCGCTGGAACTTTTCACTGAAGCACAAGACCTTTGTCAACAGGCAGATTCCTATTCAAAACTGAGAATTAAAAATCCCGAAGATTTCCCCCATTTATATGAATCACTGGATAAGCTGAATAAACAGTGGCACTCTTTCCTGAAACAACTATCCAATTTAGCTGATACCTTTTCTATGCTAAACAGCAAACAAGTTCCCAATTACGACACCCTAAATGAATCCATAAACGGTTTAGTAAAAAGAAGTGTAGATATCCAGGTTGGTCTGGATATTCTGGAAAATCCAGATTTGATGAATAATGCACTCTGGATAGAAAATGACTTGCGTCCCGACCCAAAAACTCCTGTCTCTACTTTTTGCTATGCACCCGTTGATGTGTCTCTCCAGTTAAACGAAATGCTTTATAAGAATATTCCGAGTATTATTTTTACTTCTGCTACTCTTGCTTTACGCCAATCTTTTAAATACTTTTTTACTCAAAGTGGATTAAGCCTGATTCCACCTGAACAATTGGACGAATATATTGTAGATTCTCCCTTTGATTACGATAAACAGTCACTCCTGATGATAAGTAGCTTTCTACCTGAGCCCAAGGACCGTTTCTTTATCAATCAAGCCTTAGGATGTGTTGAACAACTGGTTCTTTCCGTTGATGTTGGCACAATGATTCTCTTTACGAATTACAAGGACTTAAACAGTGTATATGATTATCTAAGTGAGCCTCTGTATCATCGTAAAAGACCGCTTTTTGCTCAGGGAAAAACTTATAGCCGCTCCTCTATGCTGGAAGAATTTAAAAGTTATAAAAATGCCGTCCTATTGGGAACCAATTCTTTCTGGGAAGGTGTTGATATTCAAGGTGATTCACTTTCTATGCTTATCCTTTTTAAATTGCCTTTTCAAGTGCCTTCTGAACCTATTGTGGAAGCTCTGATTGACAAACTTAATACCGAGAATAAAGATTCTTTTATGCACTATATGCTCCCAAATGCTCTGCTTAAATTAAGACAGGGTTTTGGAAGACTTATTCGTAGTAAAGAAGACCGCGGTATCGTTCTGATAATGGATTCACGCGTCTCAAATAAATACTATGGAAAATATTTTAAAGAAGTGCTTCCAGCAAAATGCATGGAAATTAAAAGCGAATTGGAATTGCTAAATGAAGTTATCCGTTTTTTCAATGTGAGTAAGTAATGATGTTAGCTCAACTGATAAAAGAACAATTACCCGCCCTAATTGAGAAAGGAAATATCCGTTTTGATGTACCTTTAGCTCCCTATACCAGTTTTAAGATTGGAGGTCCAGCGGAAGTATTCTGCCAACCGCAAAATATAGAGGAACTGATTGATATATTGAAAGTTGCCCTCAGTTTTAATATACCTTACTTCATCCTCGGTAATGGTTCTAATTTATTGATAAGCGATAAAGGTGTAGATGGCATCGTAATTCAGACTTCTGCACTGAATCAACTAAAACACGAAGGAAATTTAATAGAAGCATACTGTGGCGCTACTTTAAAAGACTTATGCTATTTTGCTAAGGAAGAAGGACTTTCCGGATTGGAATTCGCCTCTGGAATCCCAGGAACAGTCGGTGGCGCAGTTTTTATGAATGCTGGTGCTTATGGCTCGGAAATAAAAGATGTCCTTCTTAGTAGTGACTATCTGGAGCCCAATCTGGATAGCTTAAATTCTTTAAATCCCATCAAGCATCTCAATGCTAACGAACATAATTTTGCCTACCGCAAAAGTATCTTTCAAGAAAAAAACCTTATTCATATTAAAAGTGTCTTTCAACTTCAACCAGAAGACCCAAACATCATAACCGAAAAAATGCGCTCCTTTGAAGAAAAGAGAACGGAAAAACAGCCATTAGACCTTCCCAGTGCCGGTTCTGTATTTAAAAGACCAGAAGGATTTTATACTGGTAAATTGATAGAACAATGCGGCTTACGTGGTTATCAAATAGGTAAAGCGGCAATCTCGGAAAAACACTGTGGTTTTATCGTAAATCTGGGTGGAGCTACTGCAGCTGATGTTTTAGCTTTAATTAAATATGTGCAAGAAACTGTCTATAATAGATTTGGAGTTAAGCTGGAAACTGAAATACGATTTTTGGGTAAAGAATGAAAAAGAACGCTTCTCAATATTATCTCCCTATCCTGTTTTTCATAGTAATCATCCTAATCTGGCAATATTTAAGCTCCAGAACTGTTGTTGCCTTCTGGATTCTGCCTTCACCTAAAGAGATTATTCAGGTCTTTAAAGAATTTCCTGAATTAATCTGGTCTCATATGAAACCAACTATCATTGAAAGCGTTTCTGGACTACTTCTGGCAACTATCTTGGGTGTGTTAACCGCTTTAGCTATGCATAGTTCAAAAATTATTAAACAGATTTTCTATCCCTATCTGGTTGTTTCACAGACCATTCCCATCATTGCTGTGGCACCTCTAATAGTTCTCTGGTTTGGTTATGGCATTCCAGCTAAAATCTTTGTTGTAGTATTGATGTGCTTTTTCCCTATAGCTTTGGGTCTGTATGATGGTTTAAAACAGGTCTCGCAAGAACAAATCAGACTTTTAAAATCAATGGGGGCAAGCGATTGGAAGATTTATCGCTATTTGAAAATACCCGCTTCCTTACCTGCATTCTTTACTGGACTAAAACTTGCTGCCACTTATAGTGTTATGGCTGCTGTAATTGGTGAATGGTTAGGTGGAAATGCTGGTCTCGGAATTTATCTTACTCGCTCTACCAAGTCCTTCCGTACTGCCAGTGTCTTTGCTGCTATAATAGTCATTATCCTACTGAGTTTAGCTATGTTTGGAATAGTGGCATTAATAGATAGAATCCTACTCTCCTGGCAATATAAGAAAATAGAGGAATATGAAGATATATCCTCCTTTAATTAATTAGCTAAAGAATAACTTTACCATTTCCAAGGTAATAAATAGTCCTTAATCTCTTCATTATAATAGCGGTCAGTCATAGTAGCAATAAAATCACGCACTTGCTCAGCAGGAGAAAAACCTTCTCGGTATTCTGGGGATTTATGGTCTAAAAAATGTTTAAAAATCTTGGACTCCCGGTTATTTTTCTCAATGTCTTCCAAATACTTATCAAACATTATTCCCATAGTGCGATAGATGATTTTATTGGATTTTTTCACTTTTTCATTGGTGTAAATATTTTCATAATTGAATTTCTTCAGTTCCAGAAGATAATAAGAAGTTTCTTCATCAAAAGCTATCCAATCCTGTCCATAACTATTAATAATAACGCTTCTAATCAAAGTGTCTATAATCTGACTGTTGGTATTACCCAATTTATCAGTAACCTTTTGGGGCAAATCTTCCCTTTTCAAAAGATTAAAACGAATGGCATCTTCAATATCCTGACCAATGTAAGCAATCGTATCTGTAATTCTAACTACACATCCTTCCAGAGTTGCCGGCATCCAATCAAGTTCCATTCCTTCCTTCTTTAATCTTATATATTCCTGAATCCGAGCTTCATTTTTGTCCTTTTCAGGATATAAAATCGTATTATGCACTTCTCCATCATGAGAAATAATTCCATCTCTTACGGGAAAGGTTAAATTCAATCCTCTTCCTTTACGAGAAATATGGTCTACAATGTGCAAAGATTCAATATTATGATGAAAATGCCCTATACCATGTCTAACACAAGCATCAGATAAAGCTATCTCTCCATCATGACCAAAAGGGGGATGTCCTAAATCGTGACCCAACGCAATAGCTTCTATTAATTCTGTGTTCAATCCTAAATACTTGCCAATAGTGCGAGAAATCTGAGAAACATAAGCTATGTGCAAATTCCGATTGGTCATCTCTTCATCAATCAAATTAGTAAAGGAAAAAACCTGAGTTTTACCATGATACCTGCGATATGCACCACTATACAATATCCTATCTCTATCTACGGCAAATTGAGTGCGCATATCATCTGGTTCTTCTGGTCTCATTCTTTTAGCATCAGCATCCCGATAGGCTCTCGGACCAAGTGTGCATTCCGATTTTCGCTTTACTTCTTCAAATATCTTATATAATTTATCATCCATTTTATTATCCCTGCCTTAATGCATTACTGTATTATTCATCTATTATAACAATATAACTGGATACATTGTAAAACCAAATCATAACGCTGGGATAAGCATACTTTTTATAAACCTAAGAGGTGTCAGTGATGGTAGTGACCTACTTTTTCACAAGGTTACCCGTTTAATATCAATAGCATAAGCGGTCTTAATTTCTGTGTTAGAATATGAACAGGTGTTTTCCCTATTTTCATAAAATCATTTATAATACTCCCTTTTAATCACGTATTTTATCAAACAAATTCATTTATAAATATCTTAGCTCTCTCTTGGCTCTTTCCTATTACTTCAGCTAAGTAATCGTCAGTATGGAGATAAGTTAGGGTTAAGTTAGAGTAATAATCAAAATATTTACAATATATTTGATATATAGTAATTTCTTGTACTATCCTAAGCTACATAAACGCTGTAAGATATGAATGGTATTTAAATTGGGGAATCGATAAATATCAATTTTCACTTCAATAGTTTTTATCTTACTTAGAGCGCCAATTTCACTACATTTTCTTTTTATAAACCTAAGAGGCGTCAGTGATGGTGGTGCCCTACTCTTCCACACAGTTACCCATGCAGTACCATCGGCGTAAGCGGTCTTAACTTCTGTGTTCGGGATGGGAACAGGTGTTTCCCCGCTGCTATAGCCACCATCACTGACGCCTCTCGTCAAACTTGTATCTTAGTTCTGATATCTATTATTTTTGGCATCAGGATAGTTTAGCGGTGTAAGGAGTTCACACAGAAAGATAGTAGTGAAAGTCAATTGACCGATTAGTATCACTCGGCTGAAGTGGTTACCCACCTTACACCTGTGACCTATCAAGGTGGTAGTCTACCACCGGTCTCATGGGAAATCTCATCTTGGAGTAGGCTTCCCGCTTAGATGCTTTCAGCGGTTATCCCGTCCGAACATGGCTACCCGGCAATGCAATGGGCATCACAACCGGTACACCAGAGGTCCGTCCACACCGGTCCTCTCGTACTAGATGCGGATCTCCTCAAATTTCCTACGCCCACGAAGGATAGGGACCGAACTGTCTCACGACGTTCTGAACCCAGCTCGCGTAACTCTTTAATCGGCGAACAGCCGAACCCTTGGGACCTTCTTCAGCCCCAGGATGAGTTGAGCCGACATCGAGGTGCCAAACACCGCCGTCGATATGAACTCTTGGGCGGTATCAGCCTGTTATCCCCGGAGTACCTTTTATCCTTTGAGCAACGGCCCTTCCATTCAGGACCGCCGGATCACTAAGACCTGGTTTCCCACCTGCTCGACCCGTCAGTCTCGCAGTCAAGCTCCCTTATGCCTTTATACTCTTAGGCTGATTACCAACCAGCCAGAGGGAACCTTGGTAAGCCTCCGTTACTCTTTAGGAGGCGACCGCCCCAGTCAAACTGCCCACCTGGCAATGTCCAATGCCCTCAGCATCGTTAGTAAACCAATACAGTAAGGGTGGTATTTCAAGGTCGGCTCCACGCACACTGGCGTGCACGCTTCCCAGCCTCCCACCTATCCTACACATACTGCACCAGTTTACAATGCCAAGCTACAGTAAAGGTTCACGGGGTCTTACCGTCCGTTCGCGGGTAAGCGGCATCTTCACCGCTACTTCAATTTCACCGAGCCCCTGGTTGAGACAGCGCCCAAATCGTTACACCATTCGTGCAGGTCGGAACTTACCCGACAAGGAATTTCGCTACCTTAGGACCGTTATAGTTACGGCCGCCGTTTACCGGGGCTTCGTTTCGAAGCTTCTCCTAACTGTTCCCAGTTAGGATAACCTCTCCACTTAACCTTCCGGCACCGGGCAGGTGTCAGTCTATATACCGTGGCTTTCGCCTTCGCATAGACCTGTGTTTTTGGTAAACAGTCGCTTGGGCCTCTTCACTGCGACCCCCTCTGGCTCCAGATGTGCTCCTTCACCATAACGGGGTACCCCTTCTCCCGAAGTTACGGGGCCATTTTGCCTAGTTCCTTAACCAGAGTTCGCTCGAACACCTTAGGATATTCTCCTCGCCCACCTGTGTCGGTTTGCGGTACGGTCTCTGCATAACTGACGCTTAGAAGCTATTTCTCGGCAATGTATCTAAGCAGACTTTATGGCTTACGCCTCGTCCTACGCCTCGGAGTCCCTGTGATGTGGATTTGCCTGCATCACCTCCTACACGCATTCAACGGCTATTCCAACAGCCGTCCCTGCCGCACCATCGCGTCACTCCATCGCATTATGCAAAGGTTCAGGAATATTAACCTGATTCCCTTCAGCTTCGCCTTGCCGCTATACCTTAGGGACCGACTAACCCTGAGAAGATTATCTTTACTCAGGAATCCTCGGGCTTGTGGTGTGCGGGTTTCTCACCCGCATTATCGTTACTCATGCCGACATGGTCTCTTGTGTACACTCCAGCATACCTCCCAGTATACCTTCTCCGTATACACAATGCTCTCCTACCAGTAACCTATCTAATCCTCAGTTTTATCCAAAAATTAAATCTATGGCTACTCCGCAGCTTCGGTAAGATGCTTAAGTCCCGATTATCTTCGGTGCACTACCACTCGACCAGTGAGCTGTTACGCACTCTTTAAATCATGGCTGCTTCTAAGCCAAGATCCTGGCTGTCTCTGCAATTGCACATCCTTTAGCACTTAACACCTATTTAAGGACCTTAGCTGACAGTCTGGGTTCTTCCCCTCTCGCACGTGAAGCTTATCCCCCACGCCCTGTCTCCCAGAAATCAATTAATAGCATTCGGAGTTTGATTGGGTTCAGTAAGCCTATAAGCCCCCTAGCCCATTCAGTGCTCTACCTCTATTAATCTCTCCTGAGGCCATACCTAAATATGTTTCGAAGAGAACCAGCTATCTCCGGGTTTGATTGGCCTTTCACCCCTACCCCCAGTTCATCCACCGCCTTTTCAACGACGGTTGGTGCGGCCCTCCAGCTGGTTTTACCCAACCTTCAGCCTGACCAGGAGTAGATCACCCGGTTTCGGGTCTAATGCCTTAAACTATCACGCCTATTTACGACTCGCTTTCGCTACGGCTACGTGCCTGTAACACTTAACCTCGCTTAAAACATTAACTCGTCGGCTCATTATGCAAAAGGCACGCCATCACCAGTAACTTACGCTACCAGCTCTGACCGCTTGTAGGCACAAGGTTTCAGGTTCTATTTCACTCCCCTCCCGGGGTCCTTTTCACCTTTCCCTCACGGTACTGCTACGCTATCAGTCACCAAATGTATTTAGCCTTACGAGATGGTCCTCGCTGATTCACCCAGGATTCCTCGTGCCCCAGGCTACTCGGGATCCGACTACCAATAATTACCTATTTCAACTACAGGACTATCACCCTCTACGGTCGACCTTTCCAGATCGGTTCGCCTATAAGTAATTACCAGACCTCGCCGTCCCTCTACCCCGACTCTGCGCCGGTTTAGGCTAATCCCCTTTCGCTCGCCACTACTCAGAGAATCGTTGTTACTTCCTCTTCCTCTGGCTACTAAGATGTTTCAGTTCACCAGGTTCGCCTCCCCTTACGGAGATGTCAAGATTTCACTCCTGACAGGTTTCCCCATTCGGATATCCCCGGATCAAAGCTCGCTTACAGCTCCCCGAGGCTTTTCGCAGTTCGCCACGTCCTTCATCGCCATTTGGTGCTTAGGCATCCACCTTGCGCCCTTTGCTCTTTACACCACTTTATCCTTCTGTGTGCATTCTCTCACACCGCTACACTATATATTGATAGGAAAAAGAACTGGTGGGCCTGGGCTGACTTGAACAGCCGACCTCACGCTTATCAGGCGTGCGCTCTAACCAAACTGAGCTACAAGCCCGAGAAAAAAAATAAGACTATAGAGATTTGTTTGAGACCATTAAGTCATAATATTGTCACCGTATAAAGGAGGTGATCCAGCCGCACCTTCCGGTACGGCTACCTTGTTACGACTTAGTCCTCCTCGCGAAGCACACCTTCGAAAGCTGCCTCCCTTGCGGGTTAGCTCACCTCCTTCGGGTGCACTCCACTCGGCTGACTTGACGGGCGGTGTGTACAAGGCCCGGGAACGTATTCACCGCGCCATGATGTTGCGCGATTACTAGCGATTCCGACTTCATGAGGCCGAGTTGCAGACCTCAATCCGAACTGCGGCAGCTTTTCTGAGTTTCGCTCCTCATTACTGAATCGCATCCCTCTGTAACTGCCATTGTAGCACGTGTGTAGCCCCGGCCATAAGGACCATGATGACTTGACGTCGTCCCCATCTTCCTCTGCGTTGTTACCGCAGCGGTCCCTCCAGAGTCCCCAACTTAATGATGGTAACTGAAGGCAAGGGTTGCGCTCGTTGCGGGACTTAACCCAACATCTCACGACACGAGCTGACGACAGCCATGCAGCACCTGTCTCACGGCTCCAGCTTACGCCGGCACAGCTCCATCTCTGAAGCCTCCCGTGGATGTCAAAACCGGGTAAGGTTCTTCGCGTTGCCTCGAATTAAACCACATGCTCCACCGCTTGTGCGGGCCCCCGTCAATTCCTTTGAGTTTCAACCTTGCGATCGTACTCCCCAGGCGAATCACTTATCGCGTTAGCTCCGACACCGAATCCATCTAGAACCCGACATCTAGTGATTATCGTTTACTGTGTGGACTACCAGGGTATCTAATCCTGTTTGATCCCCACACCTTCGCAGTTAAGCGTCAATTACGGCCTAGAAGACTGCCTTCGCCTTCGGTATTCCTCCTGATCTCTGCGCATTCCACCGCTACACCAGGAATTCTGTCTTCCCCTACCGCATTCCAGACCTACAGTATCTCCTGCTCTACTACAGTTGAGCCGTAGCCTTTAACAAAAAACTCGTAGATCCGCCTACCTGCCCTTTACGCCTAGTAATTCCGGACAACGCTCGCAACCCCCGTGTTACCGCGGCTGCTGGCACGGAGTTAGCCGTTGCTTATTCCTATACTACTATCCCTCTATATATACTATCCATATATATAGCACTGCTCGTATAGAAAAGAACTTTACACCCCGAAGGGCTCCCTCGTTCACGCGGCGTCGCACTATCAGCCTTCCGGCCATTGTAGACTATTCTCGACTGCTGCCTCCCGTAGGAGTCTGGGCCGTATCTCAATCCCAGTGTGGGCGACCACCCGTTAAGGCCGCCTATCTATCATCGCCTTGGTGAGCTCTTACCTCACCAACTAACTAATAGACCGCAGGCTCATCCCTAAGCGACAACTTTCGCCATCCTTTTAAATGCAATCTCTCGCACTCTCATCCGGTATTAGCCCAAGTTTCCCTGGGTTGTCCCCGTCTTAAGGGTAGATTCCTACGTGTTACTCACCCGTTCGCCACTCTCAAACTCTATCTTACGATAAAGCCCTACCGTCCGACTTGCATGCCTAATCCACGCCGCCAGCGTTCGTCCTGAGCCAGGATCAAACTCTCCATAATAAAGATTCAAATAAATTGACAAGAGCTTTTCCTCGCATCCCCACTCTATAAAGCTTTTAAAGAACATCCATAGGCTAAATTAACAATATCAAATATCAGTTAGATCATAAAGAATAATATAAGCTTTTTTGTCAAGAACAAAAATACATTTTTTTTGATTGAATTGACTTAGCAATTGGTTTATTATCGTTCAAGTTAAACTATATCAATTAGATAGAATCACGAAGAAAAATTATAAAAAAATTTAAAAGTCGCAATTTGATATGACTTCTATGGGTAACGAACTCATAAAGCTTATAGGATTTCTTCTGTTTATTAAGATAAGATAGGTAATAATATCCTCTAACTTCCTGAGTTTATATTAACTGAATATTAATTAGTAATAGGGATGCGGAGTAAAATTGGTTTTCAAAACCGTGATTGTGATATAGCAAAAAATCCTTGACTAATAAGTTGAAGTAGATAAATGAAAAATATGCAAAAATATCAAAAATGGTGGAAGAAATGAGAAAGCTATGGTTAGCTCTTATATTATTATCTCTATGCGTTTTCACACAGGCAATAATAGTAGAAACAGGGTCCTTAAATAATTTTCTAACTGGGCATGAACCTGCTTGTGCTTATGATAATTGGATTTCCCATTTAGCAGAAGGAATTGCTATTCCTAATTACAATTTATATGCACCTTATGACAGACAGACCAATGGTTTTGGAGACTTTAGCTTACCCACAGCCAGTGATTTGGTTTACTGGAACGATATGCTTTCTTTATTTTTTGCTGGTGATTATAATGGTGCTCAATCCATTTTAAATAATAATAATTGTCCATATCAGATAGTAGAATTCCACGATACTGATACAGGCAAAACTCTTTATATACTTCGTGAGATTCCCAATATGCAATATTATGATGATAATGGGACGGAAGATCCATATGATGATGAAGCAGGCGCTTTTGTGTATGGTTGGGGTATTTTTATCTATTATCCTGAGGGCACAAAACCTGTTATTGTAACCGTTCCTCATCCTTGTGATGATTTTCCCACCCCGAGGATGGGACTTCAGGCTTTTAATGTTTGGGATGCACAACATTTAATGATAAATGGAGCAGGAAGGGAGGTTAGATGGACAAATCAAGGTACATATACAAATTCCAAATCTCTTTCTGATGCTATACGTAATCCTACTCATCCCTTTAATTATGTCTACAAAAAGGCTGCAGATTATTTAAGGGACACATTTCATTGTAGAGAATGGTCCTGCCAGATTCATTCTTATGATTGGAACAGGCATCAGGGTTATGCAAATTGCCAGATTTCTGCAGGAAATCCACGTCCTTGTCCAAATCTTCCAATTCGTGATTTATCTCCTTTAAAGAATGATTTGATTAATCATGGGCATCATCTAATGATTCCCTCAAATACTGTAGGAATACATAATGATGTCTATCTGAACGATTTTTATGCTGTAAATTATAGCATTCATGATTTTATTTTTACTGATGGAGAGCATACCTATCCAGTTAATAATCAGATTGATTTGCCTGCTTATTCAGAAAATCAACAAATGCTTTATTCTCAAGCAGGAACAACAGATTATGATGTTTTTGAGCCTTTTTTTCATATAGAAATGGATGAGCTGCCCAATTCTTACCGGGAATCCTTGCATAATTACTATTGGTTTTATGGCTGGAATGAACTTCTGGGAAAATGGGATATGGATAATCTTTTTACGCATTTTTTGGAATATTATGATAGATGGATTTATGATATAGAACCCGTCTTAGAGGCAATGTTTCAGATGGATGATGGTCAGCCACCAATTGCTCCTTCCAATTTAGCAGTATTTAATCAATCTTTAAACAGTGTCACTCTCACCTGGACAAAAGGCTCTGCTTTTGATTTTGATAGTTATGAAATTTATTATGCGACAGAACCTATAGATGAATCTAACTATCAAATCTTTGATCGCAATAATAATGCTTTTTTAGCTTCTCCGGACTGTGAAAGAATAGAAGTGACAGGATTGAATAATTCCTACAATTATTATTTTAAAATCCGAGCACGGGATAAAAATCAAAACTACTCAGGCTTATCTAATGAAGTAACCACTTCCTTAGCTCCAGTCACAATTTCATCTTTCTCAGCCTATGGATTAGATAGTACTGTTCGTTTATACTGGCAGATTGGTGCTCAGCAGAACAATCAAGGCTTTAAGATATATCGTAAAGTTGAAAATGGTGAATATGTTTTAGTAGATTCTTGGCTAACTAATCCAGCTTTATCCAATCCTTCTGCTTATTCTTTTGAATGGTGGGATAACGATGTTATGAATAGAACTCGTTATACCTATAAAATTAGCTCTACCAATGTGTATAATGTTGAATTTTTCTACAATATTCCAGCTATAGCAGAACCGAGAGCTATTCATACGATTACGATAAGTAATAGTAGTGGCACACTAACAGACCAGATATCTTTTAGTGCTAATCCTTTTGCCACGGATGGATTTGATAATTACTGGGATGTGACCAAATCAACTCCAACCAGTAATTATGTCTGGAACGCTTTTTGGGAACAGTATTGGGGCACTAATGGCACTCATCTTTCCCGCGAAATCAAAGGTGATTACGATCTGGATAATGAATTGAAGACTTGGGTGATGCGAACTCGTTCTGATCAGATAAATCAAACATTAACCATCAGTGTTTCAGATAATTTTGATCGTGCAGAAAAACTATATCTCTACGATGGAGGCAATGGCGCCTACCATAATCTATTAAGTGGACCTTATCAATATTTAAATTCTAATAGCTCTATTCGCACTATGACATTATTCTGGGGTAATATGCAACCTAAAGTGCTTATCACTTCTATGGCTAATAAGATATATCAAGGTGGGACCACCATTAATTTTAGCTGGAATTATCAATATCCTTTCCTGGTAGACCATCTGGAGCTTTCCATTATTAATGACTCGGGCAGTATACTTCTCAGTCCATCCATTCTCAATAATCAGTTTAGTTTCACCTGGACAGTTCCCAATGATGTTACTGAGATGCAGGATTGTTGTTTTGTCGTAGATGCAGTAGCTATTGACGGGGTAAGGACACGTTTCTGGTCTGATTATCATTTTTCTCTGGTCCCTCAAATGATTCTTTCATATAATGAGCCCGGGTTGAAGATGCGTTCTAATCCTTGGTTAAATTCAGGTTTAAGTTTTAATCAGGTTTTTGGAGAGTCTCAAGCTTATGAATTAAGTCCGGAAGGTTTATGGATTCCAACCGAAGATTACGATTTCGGGAAAGCGTATTGTGTTTTTAGTGATGAAGTATCTTTTTATAGCGGAACCTTCCCTATTCAAAGTAACGAATATTCACTCAATTTAGTTCCCGGTTGGAATTTTATTCCCAATCCACATCTTTGTGCTTATAATCTTGAAGATTTAAGCTTCCTAATGCGAGGAGAACTATTCAATTTTAGTGAAGTACTGGCGCAAAATCTGATTTCTCGAGCAGTTTATGTTTATCGTAATGGAATCTATGAACCCGTCACACGAATAGAACCCTGGGAAGCTTTCTTTATTAGATATGATGGAACGGAAGATTTACAGCCAATAATCAGATTCTATCCTTTCTTTAATGGACCTTCTATAAGCCCTTCGGAACCAGGATTCAAGCTTAAAGTCGTAATGAATGAGGGTGCACCAAATTCCATTGAACTTGGATTACATAAAAACGCAACAGATGACTATGATTTTAAATATGATCTTCTGAAACCATTTCCCTTACCTTATCTGGAGACAAATTCACTCTGGATAAATCTTCCTAATGCTGATAGTACGGATAGCTGGAACTTATATAGTGAGTATAAAGCAGAATTCACTCAACCTAAAGAACAGAAATTCTGGAACATCCGTTTGGAAGCAGTCTCTTTGGAACCAATAACCTTCAATTTTGAAGTGCAGGGGACTACTCCTTCTTGGCAAATTATGATGATGTTAGATGATGTTTCCTATATTGTAGGTACTTCAAATAACTTTATCTGGACTCCTCCAGCTCCGGGGATTTACGAAGGTTATATAAGGGTAAGCAATTATCAAGTAGGCATTGATGACTTTGTGCAAAGTCCTATAAAAGGTCTAAAAATCTATCCTAATCCCTTTAATCCTGAGGTTAATATTTCTTTTTCCACCACTACTAATAATAATGTAAAAATCAATATATACAATATTCGCGGACAGAAGGTAACGACTTTGTATGATGGAAAATTATCTGCAGGTCAGCATACATTTCATTGGAATGGGAAGGATAGCAATGGTCGTTCAGCAGCCAGTGGCATTTATCTGCTCAGAGTGGAAACTGGAAATGAGCATCATACTCTTAAGATGATTTTGATGAAATAGTCTTTCTTTCAGAATATAAAAAATCCCGGGTCATAAGTCCCGGGATTTTTTTATAATCAATGATAGATTAATCTTTGAGGTTCATCTTTAAAGTGGTTCCGATAGCATAGTTAGTTGGACCATCATCTGTTCCAATGCCCAAAGCAGCATAACCGGTTAAGGAAAGAACATTGGGAATAAGCTTAAATTCTACACCACCGTTAATTTCAAAACCATTATCTATTACTATTCCTGCAGCTCCAAAAGCGGAAACATTGCGGGTAATATCACCTTTAACTTTACCAACTAAAGAAAGCATAGTGTCATTATTCCAGCTATAGGGATTGTTCCAGTAAAGGTTTAAGGCATCGTTGTTTATATTAATACCATAAATATAAAGGCCATTCTGGTAATATGGAGAAAGAACTGCGATACCATTTTCCGTAGCAAATAATACATCTCCGCTAACTACAACAGGACCAACATTAGCATCAGCTTTAACTGCAGCTCCAATACCAACTTCTGTATCTGCATCCTCTACAAAATGAAGTCCCATAAACACATTGGCATTACAAGTTAGTGCGCCTGAATCATAGCTTAAATAGGGCATCAAGGTAATATGAGTGTAATCTTTGTTTGTATTTACATAATCTGCATCCCAACCCAGAGATGCATAAAGACCCCAAGGTATGGTAGCTCTCTTTTGCATATTAAGCAATAAATAGTTATAATCGTCTGAATCAAATCTGTTCTTTTCTAAGGCTTTAATCCATCCCACTTCAGTCTTAAATCCCGCTAAATTGTCATTAGATACCATAATGCCGGAAAAAGTGTCATCCAGAATCAAACTCATATTGTCTTTCCAGTATTGTTGTCCGATTCTAAAATTAGTGTTTCTAAACCGATAATTGAGATAAAGTTCATAGGCATTAATCGGAACTGAAGCTGGTATGGAACCACCTGAACCTCCCCATACGACATCGCCAAATTGTAAAGTGGCTCTCATAGATAAATTAGGACGATACAAGGCATTGATACCGAGCAAGGTACGGTTGTCTATATGACTTCCGTCCTTTTCATTTGCACTATTATAGAGGGCACCACGAGTACGATTTTCCCCATCAAATTCAAAATCAATTGCGGCCAATAAACTGACCACTAACAGGGGAACGAGTATTAATAACACTTTTTTCATTATAGACTCCTTTTTTTAGTTATTTATCAATATATTAATCCTTATCTAACAACAAAGCAAGGATTAAATAACAGGAGGAACTATATTCAGTTCTTTTTGCATTACTTCTATATCTTTTCTTAAATTTGGAATTACAGGAATGCCTTCTCTTCTTACTTCTATCTCTTTTTCATATTCTTTTTCACCTGCTACCCAGATACGATTTTGACCAGGAAAAGTTAGAGAATTTTGCAATCTACGACAGATATCTCCCGTAGTCTTTTTAAAACTATCCAGATCAGTAAAAAACTCTATATTAATAGCCATAAAGAAATGACCGAGTTTATAGGGTGCTGCTTTACCATTTTCATCCTGACCTAATAATTGGTCTAAAAAACAACCATTTTGAAGAGCTGCACACAGGATTTCTACCATTGTAGCGAGACCATATCCTTTATGGCTTCCCGTAAGTTCATCAGTTCCACCTAAGGGAAGCAAGGAAGCTTGTTGTTTAACTAAATCAACCAGAAGATGATTGGTATCTGTATAAGGTTTTCCTTCCAGATCAATAGCCCATCCTACCGGAGTTTCCTTTTCTTCTCTGGCATATTGTTCTATTTTCCCTCTTTGCGTGATAGAGGTTGCAGCATCATAGATAAAAGGAAAAGCTAAATCCGTGGGTGCACCAAAACAGATAGGATTGGTTCCTAAAAGGGGTTCTACACCAAAAGTAGGACAGACCGAGGGACGAGCATTAGTAAAGATCAGACCCATCATATTTTCCTGACATGCCATATTGGCATAATATCCACAGATGCCAAAATGAGTGGAATTACGCACGGCTACAGCACCTAATCCAAATTGCTTTGCTTTTTCTATAGCAGTTTCCATTGCTCTAAAACTTATAACTTGTCCCATACCATTATTGCCATCCCAGACAGCGGTAGCTGCTTTGTCTTTTATAACCTCAATTCTGGTAACTGGTTCCTGAATCCCTGCTTTTATGCGGTCATAATACATTTTTAAACGACCAATACCGTGGGATTCAATTCCTCTTAAGTCACTGGCAATAAGGACTTCAGAGCATATTTCCGCATCTTCTTCAGGAACACCTGAGCGTTTAAAAACCTCAACCATAAAGTTTTTCAAGGTTTCAACTGGTAATCTTTCCATAATTTAGCCTCCAGATATTTACTTTTTGGGTAAAACTACAGCCTTTAGTGGTGGAAAACCATTAAAATTTACCGAAGAATAGGTCTGTGTGTAAGCACCTGTGGTGAAAATGTACACTTTATCTCCAGGTTGAGTGGTATCAGGCATTTTGTATTTGTAATTTTCATACATTATATCCATACTATCGCAGGTAGGACCAGCGAGAATAACCTCATCTGCCAGACCTTCTCTTTCAAAGTAGATAGGGAATTTGATAGATTCATCAATAGTTTCAATTAAACCGTTAAATTTCCCCACATCCAGATATACCCATTTATAAAGATTATTTTTAGCTTTGGTGGCAATATTAACTACTTCCGCAACGATGATTCCAGCATCAGCTACCAGAGATCTTCCTGGTTCCATTACCAGCTGAGGTGGATGGTCTCCAAAATCCTCAAAGATAAAGCGTTGTATTTCAGTGCTATACTCCTGGAAAGAGAAGGTAGGGTCAACATAATTAGCAGGATAGCCACCTCCCAGATTAATCATTTTTAGTTCTATTCCTTCTTCCAGTGCAGCATCAAAGATATATTTACATCGTGCTATGGCATCATCCCATTGTCCTATATCTCTTTGTTGTGACCCCACATGAAAAGAAACTCCCCAGGGCTCTAATCCGAGTTCTACTGCTTGCAGAATAAGGCTATAAATCATATCTGGATGAGCTCCAAATTTACGAGACAGGGGCCAATCAGCACCACTACCTTCAGTTAAAAGTCTAAAATATACCTTTGAACCCGGAGCATTTTCAGCTATCTTTTTTAAGTCATTTTCACTATCTGTAACAAAAATCTGCACTCCTTGTTCATAAAAGAAACGGATATCTTTCGCTTTCTTGATTGTGTTGCCATAGCTTATGCGTTCAGGTGAAATACCTAAATTCAAAAGATGTCTCAATTCATATGAAGAAGCCACATCAAAGTTTGCCCCAAGTCTATCCAGTAAATGTATTATCTCATTCATTGGATTGGCTTTCACAGCATAATATATCTGCAAATTGGCAAAGCTATCTTTCAATTCATTATATTTTGCTTCAACTATATCCAAGTCTATTATGAGTACCGGACTATCCAGTGTTTGAGCATATTCTTTAAAACGCTCAAACCGTTCCGGTTCCATATATCTTTTTAAATTAAAGGAATAGGGTTCTTTATACATCAAAGCATCCTTAGTTTAATTTGAGTGAGTCCAAGAATCTTAGAAACAATAATATGTCAATTATTCCTCTCAATCTCCTTTAAAATCTATATGTTATTAAGCCCTTAAAATTGAAGAGGTCTCAGCTCTTGACGAGTTATATATTGACGGAATTTAGGTGCAAAGATGCTTCCTGGATTGGATTTTAAGAAATCTCGTGCCATTCTTTGCATCTGTTCCCCATCTTCAGTTAAGCTCAATTTTAACAGTTCTGCATATTCATTACAGATAGGGTCTTGCCAGCTATGTTCTAAAATAGTTTTAGCCTTTTCTCTTTGATTCAATAAAATAGACCATTCTGCGGCTAAAATGAGTATCTCCTCATCCTGAGTATTTTCAAAAATGGCTAATAAAGTATCCACACAAGCTGGATTCTGCAGCATCATAAGACGAGTGGCAATAAAGAATTGCTGTTGTTGAGTTTTATCCAAACCGAGAACAAACATCATCTGATAGACAGCATCATTGACATAAGGACTTTGGGGGAAGCGGATAACGAAATTATTCATCAGACTATCGGCTACCTCTATATTTCCTTGAAGCAATTCCAGATTAAAAAGAAGGTAGTCACGAGTTTCTCGTAAAATAGGCTCCTGAATAGAGTTTAGAATTTTCAAAGCAGATGGATAATCTTCCTGAGTGAGTTTCAACCGAGCCAGAGCCAGGTCAATATTTTGAATCTCATAAGCGTTAGCACAGAATTTTTTTGCTTCCGTATACCAATATTCTGCCTTTTGCGGATTATGTTCCAGAGCCAAGGTTGTTTCAGCCATCAATTTTCTCGCATTCATATTCACACTTTGACGATAGATATAAGGTCGTTCCGTCATTAAAGAATCAGCTAAAATCTGATTAAGGGTCTCTTGAGTTGCTTCATATCTTCCATTTCTGTAGTGAACCAAAGCCTCTCTTAAGCGATAGGAATTTTTGGTAAAAGAATCGGAAATAACGCTTTGCAAGTATTGGAAAGCCAGCAACGCAATCTCATCATTTCCAGCATTATATTGTTGTTCCGCAAAGTTAACCAGACGGTCTTGGGGTAAGGATTTATACACTTCCAAAGCTGTTAAGTATTGTTTCTGAGAAACCAAGATATTGGCATAGAGTTCTTTAATTACAGGATTAGCACTGCTTTCAGCATAATCCGCTATAGTGGATATACATTCTGGATTCTGATTCAGAATAATCTTACACTGATTGGTAATAAAAAAGACATTGGCAGGATTTTTATCCAGAAAAGCCAGATATTCAGACAGGGCAAGGTCAAATAGACTGGCATTTAGAGCAGCATTTGCAATCTCCAGACGGAAAAGTTCAGGGTCATTTTTTCTTCTTCTTGCTTCTTGATAAATTTGCAAGGAATATTCATAAAATCCTCTTCTTTCAAAATAGGAAGCAAGTAGACGACAAATATTTTGATTATAATTCTGACTGAGTAAATAGGCATCACTTTTCTGTTTTGCCTCATCTGGTTTACCTTGCATAATCAAGAGTAAAATTTCTTGTTCAGTGGCTTGATTAGCAGGTAATATCCTTCTATACTGTCGTAAGAGATTTTCCGCTTTATCCATTTGCGAGGTCTGAAAATAGATATTGAGTAGTTGAATCACGCTATTGGAATCGTTAGGATATTTATCCAGAATCTGAAGAAAGACTTGTTCTGCTTCGGCAAATTTTCTCTGTCCCAGAAGCTGGAAGGCTTGTTGAGTGAGAATATCTCGTTCATTGTATTGAGCAAATAAAGAAAGGAACAAACTCAGGAAAATCAAGATTAAAGATATTTTTTTGCAAGACATCATTCGTTGAGTAGTTTTAAATATTTCAGGATAACTTGTTGATAGGCATGCGGAAAAAGTCTATAGGTATCATCCAGCATTGCTTTACGCCGAAGAGTTTCATAATCTGTTTCCACTGCCTGCTGTTTAATTTCTGGATTAGCAGTTTCTCCTTTTCTTTTCTCGGAAAATTCTCGCTTATTTATTGAGCGTTGAGCATCCAAAAGACGAGAAAGAATGCGTTCCTGACTTTGGAGAACTTCAGGGGTTAGTTGATTATTTTTCAGTTGTCGGCTTACAGCTTCCACTTCATCAATGATTTGCTGAATGGCATTACCCTGTTTTTGTGCTTCGGGACTGTTTTGCAAAGCTCGCTTAAGATTTTCAGCTAATCTTTCTTCTTCAGCTGCAAGTTTTTGCATCTGCTGTTGCATAGCTGCCCCCATTCTGCCACCTTGTTGCTGTAATTGCATCATAAGTTGTTCGGCAAGCATATTCATAGCCATCTGTTCCTGACCCATTTGTTCCAGCATCTGAAGCAGAGATTGCATTCCAGAACCACCACCCATTCCAGCAGAAGGATTATTTAAAGTCTGCATCAAATCATAGACCATCAGGTTCAAGCCCTTTTGAATATTTTCCAGTTGCTGAGGAATCTGGTAATACTGCAGCTGATTCACACTATTAAAGATTTCCTTAAAACTCCTATCCGTATCACTTAAATCCATATAAAATTTGGGAGGTATAAACATAGTGACCTGAGGTATACTAAAAAGTTTATTCAAGGACATCTGCATACCTTCATATTCCGCTATAAGGTCTGGAATGATGAGATAAGGGTCCTGACTATATCTTGCCTTGAGAGATTCATGCTGTTTGGAAAAGATTAACAATTCTCTAATGGCTTTTTGCATAGCATTGACCACTTCCTGTTGACTGCTACCACTCATAGCATTCTTCATATCACTTAACCTTTTGGTAAATTGTCGCATCTTTTCCAGGGCTTGAGATTGCGATTGACTGGCAGCGGAACGCTGATTCTGTTGTAATTGTTGCTGGCTTTGTTGCAGATTTTGACTTAATTGTCCGTTATTCATTTCCTGCATTAAGTCGTTCAAATCCTGCTTTATCTGTTTATCTTTTGAAGGATCCAGCAATTGGTTAGCCTGTTCCATAGCTTCCTTAAGATTGTCCAATTTATCAGCAATATTTTTTTGTTCCTGCGCAAGTTGTTCATTACTTTGAGTGGGATCCTGAGTTTTATCCATCAAGGCACTTTGCATCTTTTCCATCTCTTTAGAGATTTGTAATGCTTTATCCAGTGCCTGCTCTTTTTTTATACTTTCCAAGAGCTGGAGGGTTTGATCTATCTTTTTATTGAAATCCTCCATGGAGAATTTAAGGTTTTCCATTGCTTTGCGGAGGTCTTCCGGTTTCAGATTTCTTAAAGCCTCATTAACCTTACTCATTGCCTCTCTAAGCTCATCAGTATTTATTTCCTGCATCAATTCTTGTATTCTTTGCATTTTCTGGAGAGTCTCAGCTGAAAGGGCTTCATTGGCTTTTAGCTTATCTATCAATTGTTGATAGTCTTGAGCTATGTTTTCCACCTGTTCAGTGAGTTTCTCCTGAGTATTAAGCATCTTTTCCAGCTGTTTAGCATCTTCCCAGCTTATTTTATCCTGTTTCATCAATTCCAGTCTTTTTTTCTCAAAATCTTTTTCCAGATTATGTGCTTCTTTAAGAGTGGATTGCAAATCCTGCGTTTGTTTATTTTGTAATCGTTCAATTTCTTTATAAATCTCTTCCATAGAGGGAAAGCGTGCTTTATATTTAGGTGTTTGAGCACTTTGATGGTCAGGAGAATTATCGTATACTTCAGCCCAATAGGTCACATTATCCCCAGGCAGGAGGTTCAGATTATTCATATCAAAATGATAGTCGGTGGTAAAGAGTTTAGTATTAATAACCGATTGCAAAATAATAGATTGAGCCGGATGGTCATTAACCTGATAGTGAAGACTCAAATTTTTCAATCCAAAATCATCACTCGCTGATATGATTAAAGGAAGCTGCAAACTTTGATCCAGCATAACATCCTGTCCTGGATAAAGGATACGAATTTCAGGCGGATTATCAGGAATAATGGATATAGTCTTCTCTTCTGGTTCTGAAGAGCGTCCCAGAATATCATTAAATTCCAGATACCAGGTTTTCGGAGATAAAACTTTTAATCTGGTAGTAAAATCATTAGCATCAACTTGCTGCAATGTTTGCGTAGTGCCATCAGAGAAATGCATTATGGCTTTATTTATTGGAATATTAGTAGAAATGGAAAGAATGACTTCCGTATGTTTGAAAGCCTCTATATTGCCATAACTCAGGGTATCACGAACATTTCCTAATCCCGTATAAGCAGGATAATGATAATCTATCACCCAGCTTTTAACAAAAGGTTCATCCAGACATTCTACCCTATAAACAGGACTTTTTGCTACTTCATTTTGCACATAATATTCCAGAGTATATTCCAGAGAAGGGAAAGTATAGGAATAGTTATTCAATCCTAATTCCCTCCAATTTTCATCCCAGCGATAAAATAGCCTGTGATGCAAGCGTGTATCAGGCTCTACTACCTGGATTACTAATTGCTGACCTCTTCCAAGAGTGATATTTCCAGGAATAACATCAATGGTGGATTTATAGGCAACCGTTTCCGGTGTGATGGCAGCGAATTGCTTCATTGCATAGCGAAAAGTGTCAGCAGAAAAGCTCCAAACGCTTCCTATTCCAATTAAAAGAAAAAGTATGAGAAACCATAAATCAGCTGGAAAAAGTTTCGGTAACCTATAAGAAACCGATTTTAACCTTTCTGTTGCTTGTGAGGCAAGCACTTTTAATATGGATTCATCTTCCTTTTGCTGATAGAGTTCATAAAGATTTTGATATAGGTCATCCTGATGTTCTGTCTGTTTATCCAGCCAGCGTGCAGTTTGTCCTATGCGATAAAAATGCTTGATCCCCCGATAGAAAATCAAGATAATTAAAAAGATTAGCCCAAAGCGTAAAATATAGTTCAAATAGATTAAAACCACAGATTGAGCAGATACATTCAACCACACCAGATAGTAGATATGAATTCCCAGCATAAAAAAAACAATAGCCACTATCAAACAACGCAAAACTACCTGCAGATTGAGATTGAATCTGAACTTCTGAATTTTATTTAAGAACTCATTCATCTATTTTCCCTGTATTTTACAAAGCTTTTGCCTAAACTTTCCTTTTGGTTTAATATAACTTTTCTATAGTAAAATTATCCCTTAGATCCATTTCTTTTTCAGCGATGAACCTCTGGAAGCACTATATCTTCAAGTTTCAGTTTAGGAGTATGATGCACATTATTTTCATCTCTCCAATATTCTATATCTTCTGGATTTTTGGATTCTTCCAGCACTACCTGGTCTATAGGAACTCCTAAAGCAATCACCAACGCAATATCTCTATCTTCAGGAAACATAAAATAATAATGCAATTCCTCTTTTTCTACTGAGCCAAGATTACAGCATCCATATCCTTTTTCTACCGCACTTAAAGTTATACTCTGAGCGGCAATACCTGTATCTATATATTGCATATTGCCTGCATCTTTCGGAAGTAATAGTATTATATAGGCAGCGGGATGTTCACCTTCCTGGGGACCTTTCCAATTTTGCAAAGAACGAGCAAAATGCAAATTTGAAAACACAAAATCACATTCCTCTTTTTTATAAACTAAACGGTAGCGCAAAGGCTGTAAATTCCTGGCACTGGAAGAAAGACGTGCCGCATTTACCATCTCCAGCAATTCCTCTCTGGATATCCGTTTGCTTTCATCAAAACACCGATAGCTGCGGTTTCTTTTGATTAAGTCAATTAACATCATTCCTTCTTTACTTCTATTAACATTTTTTTATGCTTTATACTAAGTTTTTCTAATTTTCCTTTCTGTCAAACTTAAATTCCTTCTTTTCCCTTTTTGTCCAATTTTTCCATCACTTTCTGATTACTTTTCCCCCATTTTTTAAAAAAATAATTTGCCAAGATAAAAACCAGAAATTATATTATAGATGATATCATACAATATAAGTAGGATATTAAAGGAGAAAATAAAATGAACAGACTTAATAACAAAGTTGCCCTTATCACCGGAGCAGCAAAGGGTATGGGAGAAGCAGAAGCTCGCCTTTTTGCTGAAGAAGGTGCGTCTTTAATTATCACTGATGTAGACTATACCAATCTGGAAAAAGTTGCTTCCGACCTTCAAGCTTTGGGAACGAAAGTGTTGGCTCTTAAACATAATGTGGCTTCTGAAGAGGAGTGGAAAAAGGTTGCCGAAGAAGCGGAAAAAACTTTTGGGAAGGTGGATGTGCTGGTGAATAACGCTGGTATTTTTAGTGTGAGTGGTGTGGAAGAGACCACTATGGAGATATGGAATAAAGTGATAAGCGTTAATCAAACTGGCACCTGGCTGGGTATGAAGTATATTGTCCCCTTAATGAGAAAAGCAGGTGGAGGTTCTATCATCAATATCTCCTCGGTTTACGCTTTAATAGGAACTGGAACCTCAGCTGCTTATCAATCTACTAAAGGAGCTATCAGAATTTTAAGTAAAACTGCTGCCATTGAATTTGCGAAGGACAATATCCGGGTTAATACCATATTCCCAGGTGCTATTGCCACTACAATTACGGAAACTGCACTGGATAAGCCTTCTAAAATGGAAGAAACTACTTCTGATATAATTCAGATAATCCCTATGAAGCGCATTGGAAAACCCATAGAGGTCGCTTATGGAGCACTTTATTTAGCCAGTGATGAAAGCTCTTATACCACTGGAGCAGAGCTGGTTATTGATGGTGGATGGACTATCCCATAATCTTTCTTTCGTCAGATAAAGAAGAAGAATGTAAGTTCATAAATTATAAGGAATTAATGAAATCAAAACCTCCAAGTATGTTTCAGGTTGGGGAAAGATTAAGAAAGTAATATCGTAAAACTATATTGAATTAAGGACTGAATCAGGGGATGCAGAATAATTTAGCTGCATCCCCTTCTTTTTTATATCTATCTCAAATGCAATGTAATTTTTTATTTTTCAGGTAGTTCGTAACTCATAATTTCCATCAAGCGTTAATCACTCGTTAATCAAGTCTTAAATAGTTAACGCTTGATTAACACTTGATTAAGAAGTGATACCAAGAGACTATTAAGCAGGAACTGAAATAAGTTATTCAATTAATTGAAAAGAGGTTTACTTTAGTTTTCCCATAAACGCCGATTGAATAAAGGAAGAATGAAGATAATAGCTGCGATAATATCTATAACAGTCCAGATACCTTTTTTAAATTTAAACATAATAAACGGATTAAATATAAGGGCAGTTAAGATAAACAAATATATGAAGATAGACCTCATTTTATAAAGTTTAAAGTGAAGATAAATGAGATAGATGGCTGCAATAAAAACAACAACTCGCAGAAAAATATAAAAAGAATATTCTATATGAAAAATCCCACCAATGACTAAAAGTAAGGCTATGAGTGGACAGATATATATGCTCCATTTCTTTTCCTTCTGACCTTCCTCTTTTCTAAACTTCTCAACACGCCAGTTTCCTGATTCTAAGTCCTTCATTTCCCTCGCCTCCTAATTAAATTTCTTTGCGATATTTATAAAAGATATCCCTATCCCTGTCAATTATTATTTATCTTTTCAATATTTCCTATGCCACATTGGAACTTACTGGTGGAACGATGTCCTCATCGTTTATTGGTGGAACAAGGTCCCCCTTGTTTCAAACTCCGCAGGATTTTTTTATAAGGGGTCATAAACGTCCCCGTTTATGAAGCTCCGAAGGAGCTTGTTGTTAAAAGGTACTAAAAAGCTAAGATTTATATTCTTTGTCTATATAATAACTAAAGAAAGAAAAGCCTTACAGCTTGGCGAGATGAGGACATCTCACCTCCCCTAGAGAAAAACCTTACGGTTTTCCAGGCTAGGATATCTCGATCCAGCACTGCATAGGCTTCTTTCTGGGAAATACCACAAACATCCAGATTACGGCCGATACCGATTGTCAATTGGCCTGCAGTATGGCGGTATGGCTTCAGCCGTAGATACTCATGTATGACTAGCTGAGCTTTTATTTGGTTTATCAATGCTTCGGTCATGCTATCTCCTTGTTACAGATGTGATCATTGATCCAGAGCCAGGAAAGCAATACCCTGTATGCTGACAAATAAGGATAGGTTAGGATGAGAAAGAAAAAATACTTGACATGGAAACTATGATTGACTCGAATGCATTATATTATTATTAATAAAATTTGGCACATCAAAGCAGATGCATTTATGGATAAGTAAGTAACTAACTAAAAACAATATTCATTAAAGGAGACAACATGATATTAATAATAAAAAAACCAACTTCTCCGAGTGAAGAGCCTATCAAGGAAAGCTGTGACCGACGGACCCAACGGTGTCCTGAACCGCCACCTGTTGACCCACCTCCCAATCAATAATCATTAGTAGTGTCAGATAATATCCATAAAATGCTCTGCTTTGAAATAAGGAGTTTATAATGAGAGTATCGCAATATTTATACAATCACACAATGATAGATAAAACCCTATTATATAACACGTTAAACAAGTCCCTATTGATGGTGGACAGATCTCTATCAAGAAGCCAGATAGAAGATCCCGCTAGCTTCTCAGAGAGTGAGTTAGAAACCCTATATGAATTTGAGTGTTTTGTTAATGATGACTATAATGAAACTGAAGCAGCCAGACAAAGACTGGCAGGTCATTGGGATAAAGAAAAGACTGTAGAGTTCATTATCCATGTTACCAATAGATGTAACTGCCAATGTGTTTATTGCTATGAAACTGGGATATATCGGAAACCAATCATGTTCGACAACCTTGCTATATTGGATAGCTTTTTGTGTGAGTGCAAACTATCTTCTTTATACGAAAATGCCTCTCTTTCTTTTCACGGAGGAGAACCTTCATTGTATCCTGATATTATGGTTTCATTATACAATGTCATTAAAAAGTTTTATCCCCGAACTCAGTCAACTATGGTTTCAAATGGAGTTTTATTACACACCCCAAAGGTTTTACAAGCCTTACAAGAAGTAAATCTAAAAAAAGTTCTTATAACCATAGATGGTCACCGGGATATTCACGATAAAAGACGCCCCTTAAAAACCAGAGGGTCATCGTTTGATAACATTATGCATTCTCTAGAAGCCTTGAGGGAAGCAAATATCCCTATACATATATCTATCAACATTGACAAGGCAAACTATCGTGAAATCGACTATGTTTATGAGGAAATTATCAAGAAGTACGCCCCAAAAGATTTTTATATTGCCAAGGTATGTTCTGGCGAGCAGAATCATTATACTGATTGTCTTTCCGATTCAGAGTATGATGAGATTATTACAGATTTCTACACTCGGCATAACCTTGTCAGCAATGGAAATAATGATCTTTATGAGGAATATTTCGGTACTTTCCTTTGTTCAGCTAAATCGAAGAATGTACTGATAATTGACAGTTTTGGAGATGTTTATAGTTGTATAAGTCTAACAGGTGATAAGAGATACACAATGGGAAACATCAAAGACGGGTTTAATTTAATAAAAATGCGCATGGAAGCATATATGAGTAATGTTTTTTCCAGTTCATGTAGGACATGCATGTATCTACCGATGTGTTATGGTGGTTGCCAATTGGGAAAATTGACAATGGAAGACAACCAAGGATGTCCCAAGAAACGTTTTGATAAAATATTACCGAGAGTTTTAGAATGGAAATTGATCAAGCAATTAAACTCCAGTCCCTATATAAAAATTACAGAGTAAAGACATCTGTATCGTTATTCAAACCAAATTTTAAGGATATTGCTGCTATTCGGGGGGTATCGTTTATTCATGACATGAAGCAAAACTTAGGTATTTTTGGTAAAAATGGAGCAGGTAAAACTACTCTAATAAAATTACTTACTGGTATTTTGCCCCCTACTTCAGGTGAAATCAAAGTTCTGGGATTTATTCCTTATAAGTTGAAAAAAGAGTTTAAAAAACAGATTGGTCTTTTTCAGGGTGGTAAGGGACAATTGATATGGGATATTCCAGCAATTCAGTCTTTAGAGCTTTCTCGCTACATTTATGGTTATAGTAAAGATGAATTTTTGCAAAGGTTAGCTGATTTCAGTAAAGCTTTGGATATTGGTGATGAATTAAATCAGCCTTTAAGAAATATGAGTTTAGGTCAAAGATGTAAGATGGAATTAATGTTTAGCTTTCTTCATCTTCCCCGCTTAGTTTTTCTGGATGAACCCACTTCCGGTCTGGATATTATTACGCGCAGTAATCTTAGAAGTTTTATTAATTACTGTCATCAGCAATATGGCATCTGTTTTGTTATTTCCAGTCATAATGTTAAAGATATAACGGATTGTTGTAAAAGCTGCATTATTCTGGATAAAGGTCATATTTTGTATCAAGGTGATACTAATTACCTTCTGGAAAAATATCAATACGATATCATTTCTATCAATGTTGATTCGGAAGATATGGCAAAGGAGATATCCAGCAAGTTTGATGGAAAGCTCAATGGTTCTCAAGTGATTTTGGAAACAAGTAGTAGTGATACTGATGAAGTCATTACTCAACTTCTTTCACAGTATAATATAGGCGCTTTCAAATTGAAAAGAAAAGATACGGAAGATATTTTCACAGAGATACTGAAAAATGAGTAGTTATTATATTGGACTGGGCAAACAAACCATAAAAGAAGCAATGGCATATCGGACTAATTTTATTTTAAGTTTTCTGGTAATATTAATCCCTCTTGCCGGTGAATTACTTCTGGCTAAATTTGTCTATACTAAAGGTTATCAGATTGGAACCTGGCAATTAAATCACCTTCTATTATACTATATTTCAGCCACAGTAGCAAGTGAATTCTTTGCTATTGGAACCTGGTGGGACATTGGAAATGATATTAAATATGGAGGTTTAAATTATCATTTGATAAGACCCTATAGTTATTTCTGGCATAATTTTGTAGTCTACTACTCTTTAAAATTGGTTTTTATAGTTTTTGCTCTAATTATTGCCTACTTTGCAATGGTGATATTTAGTGGCAATTTTATTCCCGATATTCAGCTACTTAGTCTTTTGCAATTTTTCATCTTAGCATTAATAGTGGCACCTCTTGCTTTTCTCATAACCTTCTGTTTATCCATACTAACATTTTTCTTTATGGATATTGATTTCATTTCTAAGATACTGGGAGTGTTACTTCCTTTTATTTCCGGAAATATACTGCCACTGGATATTTTCCCTGCAACCATTCGGGAAATTCTAATTAAACTTCCTTCTGCTTATCTGGTATATTATCCTTCCTGTATCCTATCCGGAAACTATAGCTGGAAAGAATTTTCCTGGATATTAATAGAAGCTTTAATCTGGCTTCTTATTTTCTGGATTTTTACTTCAATTTTATGGTTTAGAGGACGAAAAATATATGAGGCAACAGGATGAAAGATTATCTTCAATACTATTTAAAGTCCAATCTTCTGGGAATAAAACGAATAGCATATTTTTCTAAAAGTTTCATTCTGGAAATATGTGCTGATATAATTAATATCATATTTGCCCTACTTTTTTATCAGATACTGTATCTGAATGTGGGAAAAGGTCTGGGAATACCTATTAGTGACCTTTTTATTCTTGTTTTATCGGTAAAATTAACTGGAGATTTGTATAATCTATTTTTTGGTGCAGGAGTGCAATCTTTGCCCTATCACATCCAATATGGAACCCTGGATGGACTTTTGATAAAACCTTTTAATATCTTTTTCTTAATGTATTTAAGTAAGTTAAATTGGAAATGTCTGGCGAATCTAATAATTGATATATTTCTCTTTATGATTTTGATTATTAAATATACAATAGATATTTCTTTAGTGAGTGTTCTTAGTTATTTGGCGATGATTTGTTTTGCCACTCTGATTTTTACCGCTTTTAATATTCTGATTTATCTTGGTTCTATTATATTTGTTCGTCTGGATGCTTTTATTTCCTTAATATCTTCGTTTTTTTCACTTTCCACTTTTCCAGCAGCAATTTTTCGGAATAGAATACTTAGATGGGTTTTCACTTACTTAATACCCGTCATAGTAATAGGCAATTTTCCCTTAATGGCAATCAGAGAAGAACAAAAAGGTTCTTTATTTTTAATAGTAATCATTATTACTCTTTTATTTTCTTATCTTGCCTATTGGGGCACAATATCTATGTTAAAGCATTATAAAAGTGCTTCTTCTTGAACTAATATTTAAGGATTGAACAATGAAAAAAGTATTTATCTGTAGCATTCTTATGGCTATTATGTTTTTTTATCTGCAAGCCATAGAGGTTCCTTATTCCCGCGAACCAGTATTAGAAGAAAGTAATCTCATTGATGATTTTGTAAGAATTGATCCAGATGATTTAATGCCTGAATCTTTAAAAACAAAAGCCTGGATTTGGCAAGACGATAATAAACTGATGATTCACTTTCGTTGTGCTATAAATGAGACTTTTGCGACTGGTTATTCAGCAAGAAGAGATGAATATATAGGAGCTGATTATATTAGAGTTCAGCTAATTACAATGCCTGATACTTATTTTTCTTATGTTTTTATGGCTTATCCAGGTGGACATTTAGTAGATGGAATCAGAAGAGAAGATATGAATATAGATAATCAATGGAATAGTAATTATTCTTATGAATCTTCTTATAATGATTCCTTATGGAATGTTACTTTCACAATTCCTTTAGGTTCCCTACGTTTTCGGAATACAGTTCCTTATCACTTTTATTTAATTCTTACCCGTTATAATCAAGCTTCAAATGAGACCTATAGCAGTCCTTATGCTCATATCAAGCAGAAAAGAAACTACTTTTATAGTGCTCATGAAATTATCCTTCATCAACCAATTACTAAGGATATTGATTTAAAAATAAAACCCTATTTTGTTAAAAGCTACGACTTAGTCAATAAAACCACCAGTTTTGACCCTGATATGTTGGGGGTAGATATAGCTTTCAAACCAGCTTCAGAAATGAATGTAAAATTGAGTATAAATCCAGATTTTTCCGATGTGCCTCCGGATGATGCAATGAATATTTATAATTTGGATATTCCTTATTTATATGAAGAAAATCGGTTTTTCTTTATTGAAGATATGGATGCATTTGGAGTTGATAACACCGTATTTTATTCTCGCAATATAAATAAACCTACTTTTGCCTATAAAGCCACTGGAACCTCAGGAAAAAATAAATGGGGAATTTTGGGTGCTTTTGATGAAAAAGTTATGCAAGATGGACAGATTATTAATTATGATGATTACTTCCAGATAATATCTTTTATTCCTAAATTTGCCCATATTACTTTAGGCAATGCTCTTGTAAGCAGAACCAATAAGGGTTACTATAATCACCTTTATAACGGAAATTATGATATACAACTGACGGATAAACTTCTTCTTAAATCATCAGTGATAGGAAGTATTAGAAAAGACGAGCAAGCTGAAGAAAATTCCATAAAAAAAGGATATTTTGCCGATTGCTCGTTGAATTATTACCCTGGTAACTTTGATAATTCTATATATTATTCCAGGACCAGTAAAGATATTTATGCCGATGCTGGATATCTTTATTATAAAAACCGTCAATGCTATGGTATTTCTTCTTCCTGGACTTCAAAACCGGGCTATGGTTTCTTAAAAAAAATGACGAGTTTTCTAAGTGTTGATTTTAGTGATTGGTTCCATAATAATGAGACCTCTTCAGAATGTGCACTTTACGGAAATTTAATCTTTGATTTAAAGCCAAAGTTAAGAGTAAATCTGCAGGCAAATTATGGAAATATCTTTGATGACTTCTGGCAAGAGCATTATTACTATGAAATTAATAGTACTATAACTCTGGATAAATGGACCTGGTTTTATGTTGCTGTCAATCTTGGAAATGCCAATACTTTAATTTATACATTGAATGAAACTTATCAACAAAATAGATTAATCACTTATATACAGGGTTATCTTGCCCAAAAATTTTTCTATTCATTAAGCTGGAATTTTAACAAATATGATTATCCCCGAAACAATATAGTTGATTATGGTTCAGGTCCAATAGAAGTCCAACTGGATGATCAATACTCTGTTATTAATGCCAAAATTCAATATAATCCAAATCTCTATTTAGGCATCACTACAGGTCTTGGTTTTAGTAATTATGAAAGTGAAGAAGTTTTCTCTCATATTAGCTATTATGCGAATCTTAGATATGAATTTAAACGAAATTGCTTTTTCTATATGGGCTATAAAACTAACCAGACTCAAGTGGAAAGATTTTCTTCTACTGATATTTTAGGTAGATTTACTAAAGATACGGCGACCTTTTTTGTGAAAGTATCTATTACAATCCCCTCAGAAATCAACTATAACTGAAAAGATAATAACGGAAAAATATAAGACAAGATAACTGCTTATAATTTAACCAGAACGGGTTTTTTCTTAGGAGTCATAGATGTCCCCTTACGCAGGATCATAAATGTTCTTTTACACGGGGTCATAAACGTCCCCGTTTATGAAGCTCCGAAGGAGCTTGTTGTTAATAATTTATTAAAAACTAAGATTTATATTCTTTGGCTATATAACAACTAAAGAAGAAAAGCCTTACGGCTTTGTGAGACGAGGACGTCTCACACCCATGGTGGAACGATGTCCTCATCGTTTCAAACTCCGCAGGAGTTTTCTTTTTTGGGGTCATAAACGTCCTCGTTTATGAAGCTACGAAGGAGCTTGTTGTTAAAAGGTACTAAAAAAGCTAAGATTTATATTCTTTGTCTATATAACAACTCAAGAAAAAAAAGCCTTACGGCTTTGTGAGACGAGGACATCTCGCTACCCCTAGAAAAGCCTAACGGCTTTGTGAGACGAGGACGTCTCACACCCCTATAGCGGGGTCATAAATGTTCTCTTACACGGGGTCATAAACGTCCTCGTTTATGAAGCTCCGAAGGAGCTTGCCTATTCTTTTCCCTTCCATATTATAGACCTTATCTATAAAGATATAAAAAAACCTTAACAAATTTCGCAAACAGAATTGAACTTAGATAAAGCAATCCCATAAACCCCACCCCTTGTGTTTAATAATTATATCACCCTTACGGTAAAGGAAATTACAAGGAAAATGCTTTTCGCTTTTACTATACATTTAAATAGTAAGGAACATTGTTCTTTCTTATTTTAGATGCAAGGATTCATCTATAAAAAATCAGAAAGAATAATGCATTATTTCTTATATTCCTCTTTTTCAAGTTCTTTTAATAGGCAAAAACTACTCCAGATTGAGGGAAAACCCATTCTTCAGGTTTGGTGGTCACAGTTATGATATTTTTAGAAGTGGTTATTTTTGGATATTTATTTTGACCGGCAAAAAAGGGAACGCATTCTATCTGTTTGAGAGTTTCGGGATAGGAAAAGCTAATTTGGACTCCGTGAGTAAGTTCTGTGATAAAGACACTTAATTGATGAGAAGATTTAGGATAGAGGGTTAAGGTATTGATTTCATAGCGAACTTCCTGTCCGATAAGGTTTTTAAGTGCAGGATGAGAACAGCGAATTTCCATTGCCTCTGATTTGAAATTTATTCTGGTTTCCAGTTCTATATCATTAACTTTTACGGAAGAAAGTTGAAAGGCAGAAGGATTAAGCTGGAAATTGCCATCCATAAGCCAGCGATATTCCACCTCATTCCGTTTGAAATATTCCTTCAAAGCTTTATCTGAATTGGCACAGGCAACCAGGAAAAAGTCTCTTTGTAAAGTTTTTGAAAAGCTTAAAGTGGTCTCCGCTTTCCAATAATCCTTATCTGAACTTTCAATGAAAAGAATATGGTGACGGAAATCTTTACGATAACGAATATCCCTATCCTGATTATAAAAGAAGACCCGCAGAATTTCTCTAAAGATGAGTTCACTCATTTCTTCGCTATTAATTCTTTGAGCAATGGCAGACTGGATAATCTGATTTAATTTGGAATTAGGATAGTCACTGGAGACAAAATCTCTTCTGGATAAAGGAGCGGCAGTAACTAATCTTCCTTTTTCGTAATAATAGCGCTTAGCTCTGCGTCCTACCTGACAGAGAAGTTCATAGGAAGAACCGTTATATAGACTTACGAGATTTTCTACTCTAATATCATTGTGACCATTGCCTAAGAGGATAACCTCAGTTCCATACTGTATTTCAGGAGCATCTGTGATGTCTACACAAATCATATCCATACTTACTTTTCCGATGACCGGACAGAGTTTGCCTGCAATAAGCACTTTTCCTTTATTAGAAAGCAGAAAATCATAGCCATCAGCATAACCAACTGGGATTACGGCATAACGGGTTTTGCGATGGGCTTTCCAAGTTTGATTATACCCAACCGTTGCACCCTTGGGAATATCTTTTATCAGAATGACAGTGGATTTGAAAGTCATAACAGGTTTAAGTTCTATCTTCTCTTTCTGAGAAGGATGAGTGTAGACCCCATAACTTAATATACCTAACCGACAAAGATTTCCCGAACTTCCCAGATCGTTAATGAGAGCAGAACTATTAGCTATATGAATCCATTCTGCTTGAACTTTATTCTTTTTTAGAACTTGTTTAAATCGTTCTTCCTGCATTTTACTGAATTCTGGGTCGCTTTCGGAAGAGGCAAAATGGGAAAAGACACTTTTCACTTCTAATTCAGCAGCATTCTGACAATATGACCAGAGTTCCGCAAAATCTTTTTCCAGAGCACCACTACGATGCATCCCGGAATCAAATTTCAAGCTAATTGGACATTTAACTTTTTGTTTAGCACAAAAGGAGACCAGAGCTTGCGCAAAAGAGAGCTCATTAACCGTAGGAATAAGTTTATACTCCAGAATACCAGGAATTTCATCTATTAAAGAAGGCGAAAGAATAAGAATGGGAGCTTTACAACCTTCAATGCGTAAAAGCTTTCCTTCTTCCAAATTAGCTACTCCAAGAGCAGTGGCACCTTCTTTCAAGGCAGCTTGAGTTATTTCCCAAGCACCATGGCCATAGGCATCAGCCTTAACAACTTGAATAAACCCTTGCTCTGATTTCAAAAAAGTTTTAAGCGCTTTCAGATTACTCCGGAAAGCATCCAGATCAATCTCTACCCAGCTTCGTTCCAGATTATTTTCTTTTTTATTCAAGATTCAATCCTAAAAGTATTTAGCAGCTAAGTCTGCCAGAGCTGACCTTTCCCCTTTAATCAAGGTGATATGACCCACTATATCTTCCACTTTTAGCTTTTCTACGGCAACAGAAAGACCATTGGAAGAAGAATCCAGATAAGGAATATCTATCTGATAAGGGTCTCCTGTGAGAACAATCTTAGTATTTTCTCCTGCACGAGTGATGATAGTCTTCATTTCATGAGGAGTAAGATTTTGGGCTTCATCAATAATCATAAACTGGTCAGGAAGGCTTCTTCCGCGAATATAAGTTAAAGGTTCCAGTTCCAGATAACCATAATCCATAAAATCCTCTATACTGGTTTTACGTTTATTCTTGGGATTAGCAGGTCCCACTTGATCATGACGAGAAAGCAATATATCCATATTATCATAGATAGGTTGCATCCAGGGGTTAAATTTTTCCGTCTTAGAACCAGGTAGATAACCTAAATCCTTCCCTAAAGGGAAAATGGGACGAGAAATAACCAGACGAGCATATTTATTTTCTTCTATCACCTTTTGTAATCCTGCAGCAATAGCCAAAAGGGTTTTACCCGTTCCTGCTATTCCGGAAAGGCTAACTAACTTGATATCATCATCCAGTAAAAGCTCTAATGCCATTTCTTGTTCATAATTTCTTGATTTTATACCAAAAACTTCCTGTCCCTGATAATATTTGAATGGAATTAAGGTATTAGAAGAATGGATATATCTCATCGTGTGAGAAATAGAAGGATCGGATTTTTTGGTGAAACGCACAAATTGATTGGGATAAAGATTACCAAAGTTATTAGGAATGGATGGTTTATCTTTCAAGGCCTCAAATTCATCATCCGGAAGTTCTTTAATTATACTTCCAGTATACAATTCTTCAAAATTAACTGTTCCAGTTTCAAAATTTTCTGCATTCAAACCCACACTATCAGCTTTTATACGCACATTAGCATCCATAGAAACGAGGATGACTTTGGTATCGGGATATTTTTCCTTAAAATAGAGGGCAGTACTGATAATCAAGTTATCATTTCTATCCAGAAACAGAAGGTTAGAAGCCACATTTGAAACTTCTTTATTAACCGTAACTTGCAGGATTCCGCCATTATCCAGATTTACGCCTTCTTGCAAACTTCCTCTTGAACGCAAGGCATCCAGATAACGACCTATTTGACGTGCATTTCTACTCTTTTCATCAACCCCTTTTTTGAACTGGTCTATTTCTTCAATAACAATAATAGGAATAACCACTCTGTTATCCTGGAAGGAAAATATTGCTTGAGGATTGTGCAACAAGACATTGGTGTCCAGAACGAAAATCTTTTGAGCCATTTATAACCTCTTCTTTATAACTAAAAGCTTTTAATACTTTTCTTTAATAATAGAAATAAAATCAAGAGCAAAAATTTCTTTAATCAAGAATAGATTTAAGGGATTTATCGTCAATGAATTTATTAGCTGATGTACGAATTCTGGTGCTGAAGAGGGGACTCGAACCCCTACGAGCTTATCGCTCACTAGTCCCTGAAACTAGCGTGTCTACCAATTTCACCACTTCAGCTCACTCGACTTAATTCAAATCTCTAACCGCAAGGTTTGTGTCAAGCAAAAATAATGAATTTCACTTCCAGGATAAAGCTGGAGGAGTTGGTGAAATCGGGCAGCCAACTTATTCTAAAGCATAACGATGGATGGATCAACCCAATTGAATAGATAGCCAAGCAATCAGGTACATTAAAGTCAGGGACAACAATGAAGGTAATTGGAATGAACAAGAGTAGCTTTGATAAAGAGCCTACCTAACCCGATCCTTACGATGGAATATACCACTATAAGAGCTGGTGGAATAAGTTCCGAGTTTCCTGGCTGCAGTCGTAGAAGATGACCGAGGATGAGATTAAAACCAGAGCTGATGATGTCTAGGATTGTTGAGACTACATGGAGATGATCAATCTGATGGCAGAGATTATCTGTAGCAGACTGATTAGACTCCACCTCCTACTTGACTTCGCTGAGCTTGAGACTTGTTTCATTGGTGAAGAGAACGAGTTTAAAATTTAGTTATGACATATCACCATTGACAAATATCATGTTATGTAGTTTAAGTATAAAAAACATAATAAGGAGTATGATATGGATTACAAGTATTTTGGAATCGGGTCTCCTAATGACCAAAAAAGTATGCAAGAAGCTATTGACGGGCTGTGTGTTGTACCTGGTACGTGTATTTTCTTGGATATTTGCAACTCTACCAAGATTAAAAACAAAGAGAATCTTCAGCATTGGATTATCAGAATTAGGAACACATTCATCCAAAGAGCCGTAACAGATATTACATTAAAGCCCTTGAAAATAATTGGTGATGAACTCATGTTTTATATCCCAGATAGTGATCTTAATAACAGTGGTGAGAACTTCGCATCACTTATCGAAGTAATCATTGGTATTATTAGCCCATACCAAAACGAACTTTCCAAATTAGTTTTACCATTGAAAGGAGCTATTCATCATTGTAGCGATGTTTATGCCATGACTTTTTATAAGGATGAAAACGATTTGCCAGTCCCAGACTACTATGGCTCTGGTATTGATCTTACTGCAAGACTCATGGAGAAGGCTGTTGAGAATCGATTGGTAGTAAGCCAGGACTTCTTTAATCTCATCCAGGATTATAAGGATACAGTTGAAAAATTTAGAGGACCATATATAGAGTATTTCAAAGGCTTTGATGATCATCCGACTAAATACTGGTACTGGCAATATTCTAACTAAAGCCATTACTGTAGTATTGTTCTCAAGACGATCTGATTCAATAGTAATAATTTCTAATCAGTGGCTCTATCTCATTCTGGAATGAACCAAATACCGAATATTTCGTCTCTACTTCATCAATGATGCAGCCATCCTATAGCTGCACGATGTAAGGATCATTGTTGCAGGATAACAGGAATTTCCCCTTTATTTGTTTCTGGACTTCTACCAACTCTTCATGCTGATTGAAGGCAACAGCGTCTTCACGCTCGTATATTTGCTCCTTGGTATAGTAAGGCGGGTCTATATAAAGAAGGTGTGAGGTTGGTCTAATCGGGCTACGATTTAATTCCAGTGTTGCCTTTCGATGATCACATAACGTAGGTGTTCCGAGTCTCCTGGCTGCAGTGGTAGAAGATGACAGTAGATGGGATCAAAAACAGAGCTGAAAATGCCTGGGATTGTTGAGACTACAAGGAGATAATCAACTTAAAGGCTGAGGGATACTACAGCTTTGTCGGTAAAATCGGACTAACAAATGATGTGAAACATAATGGGGAAATCTATTCAACTATCTGAAAT
>NZ_SMOG01000012.1 GCF_004353895.1 Candidatus Syntrophosphaera thermopropionivorans
TTCTTCTCTCGTGACCCCAGATTGCAAGAAGAATATATTGCTCTACACGAACAGTATATGCGAGATCGCATTGCTAAGTTATTGAAGAAAAAAGCAGAGCATAAAACCAGAGAAAGAAAACGCAGTCCCGCTCAGGGTGAAACCACCACTCCAGCAGAAGCAGCAGGGTCTGAAAAAGAAGAAACTGAGACAATCACAGAAAGTCCTGAAACTACAAAAGAATCACCAGAAACAGTAGATTCTGAGAAAGAAAAAACTGTCTCTGCATCAGAAAGTGCTGAAAATACAGAAGAAACAAAACCTTCCTCAGAGGAAGAAAATATACCTCCTGCTGAAGAATTAGAAAAAAAGGAAGAAACAGAGATACTAAGCAGCGTTGCTACAGAAGAAACAATATCCGAACCAGATCTTAATATAGTTTCAGAATCAAAAGAAGTTCCACCTTTTACTGAGGAAACCGTTTCCATTCCCGAACCTAATCCTGAAGGTATAGATGAAGAAGAATTGACCAGCTATGAAGAAGAGATAGAAATTGTTTCTGAAAGCGTTAACTTAGAGGAACAACCACAACCTGAGACTTCAGAAAATCCAGAACCTACTGTTGAAGAAGAAGCTGAAAGTGTTATTACTAAAGAAACTGAAACAGAAGAAAAAAAAGAACAGGATATAGAAACTAAATCTGAATAGGACTGTTTCTTAAACTATGTTCAGAAAGAACTTTAATTAAAGATTAAATTATGCTCATTAAAGACTATGAGAAATAAAATAAATATGGCGGTTCTTAGGGACCGCCATATAGTTTTGTGGCTGGATTTTCTTATTCCGGTTGCTATTCTGGTAATCGGAACTTGGCTAATTCGTAACTACTTTTGGGACCTCAAACTCTCAGGATTGTTTTATTTGGGTAATAATAATTGGTGGGGAATGCATAATGCCTTGTGCACTTTTATGTATCGCTATGGCACGATTCCAGCTCTTGCGCTCTCTATTGCAGCTCTCGGATTCTTTATAGTTAGTTTTTTCGCTTATAATTTCTATAAGTGGCGTCGCATCTGCCTCTTTCTAATGCTGGTAATGTTATTAGGACCGGGATTACTCGTAAATGGAGTTTTGAAAGAATATTGGGGTCGTCCCAGACCAAGAAATATAATTCCATTCGGAGGGAAATATGTCTATGAAAGACCTTTAGAAATAGACCTTTCCAGTCCAGGAAGTTCTTTTCCCAGTGGTCATTCTGCTATGGGGTTCTATTTCTTCACTCTATATTTCCTGGTGCGCGGGAAAAGAAAAAAATGGACCGCTCTCGCATTTATTATCGCTATCCTCTATGGATTTTTTATGGGTTTTGTACGCATCGCTCAAGGAGGTCATTTCCTCTCAGATATATTATGGTCCGGAGGGATAGTCTACCTTTCTTCCGCTCTCTGTTATTATCTATTAAGAATCAATTCAACCTTAGATTTAACCTCCTCTCAGTAATATTCATCTCCCTTTAAGGTATGGTTATATTATAATAAAAGGTTAAGGGAAGCTTTAATATCATAGCTCAATTTCTAAATCCAATTTTTTTATTCCTCTTATCCAGATTGCTACTGGATTCCATCCGAGCATAATAATATAAAATATCATAGGTTAACTCTTTTAAGTCTGGATTAGATATTAAGTGATGACAGGCATTAAGGACAACATTTCTTATTTCTCCTCCCGTGAGAGAGAATTCCTGAGCTAAAGAAGTTAAATCAATTTTAGCAGAACCTGGAATTTTTTCATTTAGATGTAAATTCCAGAGTTTTAAGCGACAATCATAATCAGGAACAGGGATCTCTAGTTTATAACGGAAACGACGAAATATCGCATAGTCAAGGTTTTCTCTCAAATTGGTAGTTACTATTAAAATTCCGGGGAAAGTTTCCAATTCTTCCAGAAATACACTTTGCAGAGCATTTTCTTCACTATCAACGGTAGTTGTTATATAAGTATTTCGGCAGTGCATCAGACTATCACCTTCGTTGAGTAAAAAAACAGGCGCTATTTTCTCATGTAGCTGTCGCATATTTTTAAACAATTTCCTGGCGGATTTTTCTGTATCACTATAGTAATGGCTTCTAACTGCTTCCGTATTAATTTTTAATAGAGGCTTGTTCAGTTCGTTGGCAATAATTCCAGCAATATAAGTTTTTCCCGTACCAGGTTCACCGTACAACAGAATATTACATCCATTTAGAGTTTCTTTTCCATCCGATAAGGATGCAGTAATTAACCCCCAGCTGGCTAAGGTATCTAAATCTGGATTTTTCAACTGATTTATTATAGAAACTACACTTTGAAAACTATCTGCAGGTAAAATGAGTTGATTTAGGGTCTGCTCAGGTGAAATGAGCGAAAAATAGGGTGAAGAACTAATATAAGTCCTGATATCTATATCCTCATAATGGTATTCAAATAACTCTTTTATAGCAGAATTGCTCAGAACAAGTCCGTTTGAGCTAAATAATCCCGGTTTTTTCAGTAATTCCGCTTGCTGCAGCGGGTTATTATGTAGCATTTTCTCTGTAAAGTGGTTAAATTGCTCTTTATTCTCTGAAAGCAAAGCAGATAATATTCTATAATCAATGATTTTCTCGGATTTGTTATATTTGTATATTAAGAGCAGACACTTTTGCCAGAAAGAATCTAATCCATAGGTATGAACAAAAATCTTATAGGGATTATCCGATTTAAGTTTATGGGAAACCCTCAAAGCTGTAGATAATAATTTATTTATGGTTCTACCATAATACATAGTACATTCACTATCAACCAGATTTAATTCATTATAACTATCAAATAAATGGTTTAGTGCATAACAGACTGTTTCAATAAAGGGTCGCTTTTCATAATCAATGAGAATAATATTTCTGGCTTCTTTGATGGGGGATTTTCCCAGCAGAATATGAAAAATTAGGCTATTTAAACTGTAATGTTTATAAAGTATTAAATTTATATCTTCAGCTGAGCCATATAAGGGATTATTACTAAAACTCAGGATTTCTCTATATATCAGGCTTTGAATGAATTCAATTTGCTCTCTAAAATCCCAATCTTTATCAGGGAAAATTCTGATTATTTCTTCAAAAGAAAATTCCAGTTGATATTCTTTAGAAATTTTATAGCAAAAGAATGAAATTACTGCTATATCATCACTATTTAGATTATATGACTTTAATTCTGGATGTTCATATATTATTTGAAACAAGTTATTAAAGACCAGCTGGCTATCAATAGCTGGTTGTTTTTCTTTAATATTCCTTACTTTTGAGGTTCTTTCTCTCCTGTAATCACGAATTTGATAATTCTCCTCTTCCCTTTTTTCTACTTTTTGAAGAGTTGTGTAATAAAGGCTAAGCTGAGTAATTAGATTATTTGTATTGCCCATTATTCCTCCACTTATTTTTTTCTACTATACCCTATTATAACAAGAAAAAAACGAAATAGCGGAAAAATTTTAACTTTTTTTGGATTTGATGCGCTAACTGCTTATTTATGATTTGATTATGACTCTAACTAAGCTCTCCCTTAGCGGACTTAAACCATAATTTATCTATTTCCAATTTATTACTAACTTTAGCCACTTAGTTTTAGGTAAGATGTCTTATAATTGTGGGAAGAAATTTCTACTTGACAGATTAAATCCAGATTAGAATTTGACTTTGCATACAGAAATGAATATAAATCATTTCGGTGAAGAGAGTTTATTGTTTAGAAAGATAGCTAAGAGAATTAGCTATTTTTTTTAGCATAATATGTATATAAGGTGAGGAGAAAGATAGAAGATGGTGTATTATCGGTCACAAGTAGAAAATATAGCGAAAAAGCTATGTGCTGAACAGCATCTTGCCCTTTATGATATAGAGGAAAAGATGTCTGCAAAGGGAAGAATTATAACCGTTTACCTGACCAAAATTGGTGGTGTGACCGTGGATGATTGTGCCTACTTCAGTCGTGCTCTAAGTGATGAACTGGATGAACTGGATATCATACCAGAGCGCTATTTCCTGGAAGTGTCCTCACCAGGGTTGGAAAGGGTTCTTAAATTGAAGAGCCACTATGCAAGTGCTATTAATGAAAAAGTGGCTGTACAATGGACAGAAGGCGATGAAAAGCACTCTGCTATGGGAACCTTGATTGAAGTTAATGCAGACACTATTACACTGGATGACCGTGGAAAGATAGTGGAAATAAACTTCAAGGATATTAATCGTGCAAAAACCGTCTTTCTTGATAAAGAAAGGAGTGAAAAGAAAAGATGAGTACAAATATACTGGACGCAGTGGTCAAACTTGCAGCTATCAAGCAGTTAGATAAGGAGACTATCCAGGCAATAATATTGGAATCTATATATAATATATTGAATAAAAAACTGGAACCTGAAAATCAACTGGAACTTATAGTAGATGAAGATACTAATGCCATCAAGGCAAATTTCCTCTGTAAAGTGGTGGAAGTAGAGAAAAATCTGGGTGAAATTTCTCTGGATGAAGCCCGGAAAATTTATGGAAAAGATGTGGAAATAGGACAATATGTGCCCAAAACTATGGCAATGTATGAATTTGAACCCAAGTTGATTAAAACTGCGCAAAAAGCTATTCAGGATAAGATACACCAGCTGGAAGAAGAAAAAGTCCGCAATGATTTTGATAAGCAAAAAAATACCATTGTCAGTGGTAAAATTAAATCTATTGATGATAATGGAAACTATAGAATTGATATTGGTTATTCTGATGCTATCTTGCCCGTAGATGAACAAATAGAAAATGAGTATTACCGCGTGGGTGATAACATAAAAGCCTATGTGGTAAATATACAGGTGCATAAAAATAATAATGCCATCATTCTTTCTCGCACTAATCCTGAATTTGTGAAAAAGCTGTTTGAAACTGAAATACCCGAGATTTATGATGGAACTATCAAAATTTTGAAAATCGTTCGTGAACCTGGTGTTAGAACTAAAGTAGAGATAGAATCAACCGACCCCAAACTTGATCCTGTAGCTGCTTGTATCGGAATCAAAGGAACTCGTATTGATAGTATTCGGAGAGAACTTCACGGTGAACAGATTGATTTGGTAGTTCATGATGAAGACCCTGAAAAGATGATAGTTAGAGCTCTCGGTTTAGAAAATGTTAAAAGGGTTATATTAGAACGCAATAGAGCTGCCAGCGTTATTGTAGATGATGAGGATAAGGTTATGGCTATCGGAAAAGGTGGTAAGAATGTTAAACTTGCTGCTAAATTGACCGGAATGAAGATTGATATTTACACTATGGATGAATTTGAAGAAAAAATGGCAAAAGAACGCAGGACTATCAGTCACATAACCGAACTGGATGGAGTAACTCCCAAGATAGCGGAAATACTAAGACATGCAGGATATACCTCAGTGCAAGACATCTATGCTGCATCTATTGAAGAGCTCTGTAATCTTGAAGGTGTGGGTGAGAAAACTGCCCAAAGGCTGAAAGAGGCAGCCAAAGATTTCTAATGCCCAATAAACATAGTAAAGCTCAGCATATGCCGCAGAGAACCTGTGCTATTTGCAAGTCCAAAAAAGACCTGGATGAGCTCTATGCCTTCATTATTATGCCTGAGGGTATCATTATAGACCCCAAGAGAAGATTACAACGACGCAGACATTATATATGTAAGAATATAAATTGTCTTTCCAATTTAGAGGATTGGGAAAAGCGTTATTTTAAAAAACATTTTGGAATCAAAAAAGATTGGTCAGAACTGGACCTGCAGAGCAAGAATTCAGTTCAAGGAGTAAACAATGGACAATGAAGAAAAAAAATCTCACATAATTAATTTAATGCAGTTTGCTCGTAAAGCAGGTAAGATGGTTTCTGGCACGGATGCTTGTCTTCGGGATTTACGGAAAAATAATCTTAAATTGATTATTATTGCCGAAGACACATCACCTAAGACAGTTAAAAGGATAACTGATGCAAGGAATGTTCTGGAAAACTTCGTTCCCATTATTCGCTGGGGAACACAAAAAGAACTAAGTATGGCTTTAGGACTACCTGTTTCCGGAATATTCGGAATTAAAGACGGTCAATTTGCCGCCAAATTGTTGGAATACTATTCCAATTAAAATTAGAGGGAAAAAGTGCAAATAAGAGTACACGAATTAGCTAAGGAACTTAAAATAAGCAATATGGCTTTAAGGAAACACCTTAATGATATGGGGGTTAATGTTAAAAGTCATATGAGCCTTATTGATGAAGAAATAGCCGATAAAATTCGGAAAAAATATTATGAGCAAGTGGACGCTGAAAAAAGAGCTGAAAAAGATAGAAAACGCTTGCAGGAAATGAGACAAGCAGCAAAGGCTAATAAAACTGAAAAAGCACCTCAGGAAAAACCAAGGGAAACTCCAGAGACTAAAGCTGCTAAACCCAGCACTAAAGAATATACTAAAGCAGCAAAAACTCAACCTGCTCACGAAGAAGAGGTTAAAAAAACTGAAGCTCTTGAAGCAGTAGCTCCTCCTGATACAACTGAACCCGCTCCGGTCCCTGAACCTAAACAGGCTGAAACAGTAGAACCAGCACCTTCAAAGCCAAGACCTGAGGAAATGCTGCCGAAAGGAAAACCACCCACTCGTATTATTGTTCCCCATCAGCAAGCTACACCGGTTATTAGCAAAGGGAAGAAAACTACTCCTAAACCTAAACCCAAGCCTGAATCCGTATCAAGAGAGCGAACCACCACTTTTAAAAAATCTCCAAGAGAAGAAAGAAAAAAGGAAGAACCGCGGAAAAAACCTCCTGTTGCGATTACTCCTTTACCTATTGAACCAGTTGAAACAGAAAAAGAACCCGAGATTAAAAAGTTTGGTAAAGTTAGGGTTAATCATGAAGAATTAGGTGAAAAAAGTAAACATAAACGAGCTATCGTTAGCTCAGTTAAGAAAAGCAAGCAAAAGGAAGAGTTCCCCATTGATGTGGATGAAGCGGAAATTTCACGCAATATAAAGAAAATACTGCAAAAAACCAGGAAAAAGAAATATCATAAGGAAGCACAAGCAACCAGTGAAAACACCGAAAATAAGGTTATTATCAGGGAATTTACTTCTGTTAGTGAGCTCGCAAAGATTCTTAATGTTCCTCCGGCAGATATAATCTCCAAATTCTTTGCTATGGGTCAGCTGGTCACAATGAACCAGAGATTGGACCGGGATTCACTTGAAATGATTTGTGATGAATTCAATGTGGACTTCCAGTTTGAAGATGAATATGGAGTTGATATCTTGGATAAAGAAAAGGAACTATATGCTGATGCAGAATATGAACCTCGTCCTCCAATTGTGACCATTATGGGTCATGTAGACCATGGTAAAACTTCTATTCTGGATTATATACGCAATACCAATGTAGTAGCAGGTGAAGCAGGTGGTATCACTCAACATATTGGAGCTTATCAAATTGAGATTAATAAAAATAAAATTACCTTCATTGATACTCCTGGACATGAAGCATTCACGGCAATGCGAGCACGTGGGGCAAATGTAACTGATATAGCTGTCATTGTTGTTGCTGCTAATGAAGGAATGAAACCTCAAACTAAAGAAGCCATTGACCATGCTAAAGCGGCAGGAGTTCCTATCATTGTCGCTATCAATAAAGTAGATTTGCCTGATGCTAATGTGAATAGAGTCATTGCACAGCTTCTGGATTATGGCGTTATGCTGGAACAATATGGTGGAGATGTACCCTGGTGCACTACTTCCGTTGTAACCGGTGAAGGTATCCTGAATCTCATAGAGTTGATTCTTATAATGGCAGAAATGATGGAACTCAAAGCCAGAAGAAAAGTGCCTGGTTCTGGTGTGGTTTTGGAAGCTGAAAAAGACCCACGTATGGGTTCTATCGCTACTATTCTGGTGCAAGAAGGAACAATTAAGAAGGGTGATATTATTGTTTGTGGTCCCACTCATGGAAGAATTCGTAGAATAGAAAATGAGAGAGGACAGGAAATTAAGCAACTTTATCCTTCTGATGTGGGACGCATCTTTGGCTTGAATGATGTACCTAAAGCAGGAGACTTGGTTAATCAGGTTGATTCCGAAAAAACCGCTCGTGCTATTAGTACAGAAAGAAATCAAATCCGATTGGAACGAGAAAAATACCAAAATCAAGCCTCACTACAGAACATCTTTGAACGTATAAGGGATGAACAATTAAAGGAACTAAATCTTATCATTAAAGCAGATACTGACGGTTCCGTGGAGGCACTGGCAGATTCTTTTGCCAAGATTTCTCATCCGCAAGTGATTCTTAATATTATTCATAAAAGTGTCGGTGGTATCAATGAAGCCGATGTAAGTTTAGCTGCTGCTTCTGATGCTGTGATCATCGGTTTTAGAGTTAGAGCCAATCAACAAGCTAAAAAGATGGCAGAAGAAGAAAAAGTTGATATCCGGCTTTATCAGGTGATTTATGATGCTATTGAAGATGTAGAAGCCTCTTTAGAAGGAATGTTACAGCCCGAGTATAAAGAACATATTATTGGGACGGCATCCGTGCGTCAGGTGTTCAAAATTAAAAAAGTTGGCACTGTAGCAGGTTGCCAGATTGAAAGCGGTTATGTCAGGAAAGGTTGTAAGGTTAGAGTCTATCGTAATGATGTGATGATTGCAGAAGATGACCTTGCCACCTTAAAACACTATGCCGAAGATGTGGAAGAAGTTAGAGCTGGCAGTGAATGCGGCATTACCTTAGAGAATTTCTCCGACATCAAAGAAGGCGATATCCTTGAATTCTATGTCCTGGAAGAAAGTGCTAAGAAATAAACTATGAAATCTTATAAAATCCCCCGGCTTCAAGAAGAGTTGCGTAAAATCTTGAATATAACTTTAACCACCAAGATTAACGACCCTTCGTTAGCCTGGGTAACCATTACTGATGTGGTGCTTTCCCGGGATTTAAAGTATGCAAAACTATACTTTTCCCATTATAATAACCCCGCTTCCCATGAAAATATCAGGGAGCGTTTAATAAAAACCTCTGGTTATTTCAAAAAACAAATTGCAGGAGCACATATAATGAGAACAATACCCGAACTATCTTTCTATTACGATGACACAGAAGACCGGGCAGCTCGTGTTGAAACCTTACTCGCAAGCCTCAAAGATAAGTATAATGATGAGGAGGACTACGAAAACTTTGACGAAGATTTTGACTGGGATGAGGAATATGAGGACGAAGATGACGACCTCTTTGACCTTGATGAAGACGATGACGATATTTTTGATGACATAATTGATATCGATGAAGATGAAGGGGAAAACAAATAGGCGTAATCTATAGATTAACTTTGATTCACCTTATCTTCTAACTAAATTAGTACCAAATTAGGCTAAAGGAGGGTTATTATATCCAATGAAAAACCTTAATAATATTCAAGAACTAAAAGATATCCTTAATGGCTTTCTGAATGCTTCCAAGTCGGTCGCTATTATGACACATACCGAACCAGATGGCGATGGATTCTGTGCAAGTTTGGCTTTACAACGACTATTGAGTTATCAAGGAATTGATAGTGAGATTATCATTGATGCTGATAGTCAACTGGAACGCTTCAAATTCTTAATGGAAGGAGCAAAACTGAGTATATTTGAAAGCGGAAATTACTACGAAACTCTCATAGTTCTGGATTGTAATAGCTACACCCTTTTGGGAAACAGAGATGAATTGCTCAGGACCGCTCGTAAAAGATTAGTTATTGACCATCATATTCCTACTGATAAGGAATTAGACAGCGATTACACTTTTGTGGATATCACCGAAGTTTGTACAGGCTCTATCATTTATAAAATGTTTAAATCTGAAATTAATAATCTGCCTCCTGCAGAACAAAGATTTATAGCTAATAACTTGTATATCACCCTTATAAATGATACCAATAACTTTACTAATTCCAATACGGATGCAAAATCGTTATCTCTTGCAGCTGAATTAGTTGACCTCGGTATAGTCCCTTCCGATTTATATAAAGCTTTTTTCCTTAATAATACCACCAGCCAAATGAAATATCTGGGAGAAGTGCTTTCGGGAATGGAACTCTATAATGAGGGTCAGATTTTGTTTTTATATTCTTCACTGGATATGCAAAAGCGCAATCATTTATCTACTAATGCTATTAGTGTGCCTCGTTTTGTCCAGGGTATTAAAGGTGTGGAAGTAATTGCTTTTCTTCGTCAGGATGATAAAGAAGCCTACAATCTCAGTCTCCGTTCAGATACTGTTGATGTTAATGCCATAGCGGTTTCTTATGGGGGTGGTGGTCATAGAAGTGCTTCCGGTGCTATGCTTTATGGGGAACTGGAGGAGCTAAAATCTGACCTGATATCAAAGCTGAAACAGGCTCTAACAGAATTCCCAAATAATGTCTGAAAATCAAGGTTTCCTTCTGATTGATAAAGCTTCCGGCAGTTCTTCTTTTGCCTTAGTGAAACAATTGAGAGCTCTAACCGGAATCTCCAAAATAGGACATACCGGTACTTTAGACCCTTTTGCTTCTGGATTATTAATTTTCGCTCTGGGTTCCTACACACGCCTTTGCCAGTTTCTGGAATTGCAGGACAAAGAATATGAGGCAGTTCTTAAGCTGGGAGAACAAACAGAAACCGGTGACCTTGAAGGAAAAGTGATAGCAGTAAGTGAAAATATACCTAACCAATTAGATAAGGAAGCACTTAGAGAACAAATATTACAAATCAAATCTCTTGCCACTCCAGCTTATTCAGCTGTAAAAATTAAAGGAAAACCAGCATATTCCTATGCCCGTAAGGGAATTAAAGTGGAACTGGAAGACCGCCCTGTTCATATCTCCAAATTTGAAGTGACAGATTATTCTCCTCCTTATTTAAGTTTTTGTTGCAAAGTCTCTAAAGGAACCTATATCCGGAGTCTGGGAGAACTTATAGCTCAACTCTTAGAAACAGTAGGACATTGTGTTAACTTGCGAAGAACCGCTATAGGTCATCTCAGCGTAAATCAAGCCTCTAAAATTGAAGATATTACAAAAGAAAATTTCACTTCTCATTTCTTTCCCATAGAAGAGCTGTTTCCAGACTTTGAAAAACTCTACTTATCCGAAAAAGAGCTAATTCACCTTAGTAATGGCAATCTCATACCCAATACTGGAAAGGACTACGAGAAAATACTGGTATTTGATTCTCAAGGCAGCTTGCAAGGCGTGGCAAAGAGAAAAGATGGCATAATTATTCCTTATATAAATCTGAAGAGTTGATATGAAAACTGTTTTAAGTATGGGCAATTTTGATGGTCTGCATATTGGACATAAAAAACTTCTTTCCAGAGTTAGGGAGCTGGCAGAAGAGCGTAATCTTAAATCTGTGGTTATCACTTATGACAATCATCCTGCTCAGACGCTGAATAATAATTCCTATCCCTATATCCTGCTCCCACCAGAGCATAAAAGAACTAAAATTTTAGATTTGGGTATAGACGAGGTTCAATTGCTGCATTTTGATGAAAAACTGGCAAAAACTTCAGCAGAAGATTTTTTGCGAGAGTATCTGATGGCTAAATACAATCCTGCTATCATTGTGCTGGGTTATGACTCTCATTTCGGTTATCAAAGAAGAGGAAATTACCAGTTTCTCCTGGAGCAGAGTAAAAACTATGGATTTGAAGTGGAATATGTAGAGCCCGTCCTATATAATAATCGCATTGTTAGCAGCTCATTAATCAGAGAAATGCTCATATCAGGTAATCTTTATGTGGCAAATCGCTTACTTGGTTATCCTTACACCCTTTATGGAACCGTGGGAAGGGGAAGAGGAATTGGCAGGGAACTGGGATTTCCAACTGTAAATCTTCAATTGGAAGACACCTGTCAGCTTGTTCCTTATAATGGAGTTTATTTTAGTATTGCACAAACCGGAGATTTAGTTTTTTATGGATTGACAAATATAGGCATCAGTCCAACTTTGAAACATAAGGATAAAGCTGAGATAGAAACCTATCTGTTAGATATAAAAAGATATTTTAATGACTATACTTTTGCCGTATCATTGCTACATTATCTACGAGAGGAAAGGATGTTTCCTGATAAAGATGCCCTGATAAGAGCTATTGAAAAAGATGTCGCACTCGCTAAGAAATTGGTGGATAATAAAATATTATGCGATTTCTAATAACTTTTGCTGTCCTCTTATTTGTATGCTTTTCCTTTGCTCTGGACTTTGTCCCAGGTTCTGGTTCTCAAGTGATTCCAGAGGACAGTAAAGAATATAATTTTGCCTATCATCAAGGAACGGATGATTATCACTTTTATGGCTCAGATAAGTGGGCGGTATTTTTTGATTTTGCATCTGTATATCCCGCTGCTGAAATCTCACAATTTCTTGTCTCTAAAGCCTTAATCTACCTTCCTCAAATAGGTGATTCCATTAAGGTGGAGCTTTTTACCAATGGATATAATAGTCCCGGCACACTTTTAACCTGGAATAAGGTACCGGTCTCTTCCAACTGGTTAGAAATAACTTTCCCTCAAACTGTTCAAGAAAGCTCTTTGTGGATGGTAGCAACATATTCTACCAGTTTTATTGGAACTTTTGTTTCCGCTTCCTATGGTTCTGGAACGCATAGTTATTATTCTAATACCAATGTGCCACAATCTCCTTATTATCAAAGTTTTGCAAATGCAGGATTTAGTGCCGAACTACTGTTCGGACTCACAGGAGAATTTGTGCTGGATTCACAAATAATTGACCTGGAACTAACCTATTTTAACCTGGAAGGAATAGTTGAACCAGGACAAACGGTAGCTCCAACCTTTGCTATCTATAATCATTCCAGTATTCCCATTTCCGATGCGGCTATCCATTTAAATGTTTATTCGCCAGACCCAGACTTTGCCTTCTTTGATGAAATTCCTATAACGGAAACTATTGCTCCTCATTCTCTTTATGAATTTAATGACCAGAATCCAGATTTTCTTGAGCATCAATTCACACTTCCTGAAAGACCTTTACAGTTAAAATTGAGAGCTGCCTTGGTTAGCAGTCATAACGATAATGACCCTCAGGCAAATAATATTAAGTTAATACATCGTTTTAGCTTTGCCGATTCTTATCCTATTTTCCTGATAGAGAATTTCTTACGCTGGCAAAATGCTTCCCAGATATCCTGGTCGCAAGACCAATATAATCTTCCGCAATTTCATATTTTAAACTATTTTCCTATCCTGGGTGATTCTCTTTCCAATCTGGCAGCGCAAAATAGATTTAATTGGTATCATTTCAATTCATTACCTCGTACTGTTATCAATGGAAACCTTAAAATTAATGGTTTCTCCTCTAATTATGGTAATCAGTTTACCCAATTATGCACTCAAGCTCAGAATAGTAAGACTTTCATATCTTCTGCTGATTGTCGCATCATTAGTGAGGAAAATAGTGACCAACTTTCCGCATCTTTAACCCTGAATAATGCACATACTCAACTATATTCTTCTGCGGTGGAGTATGATATCGTCAATCTGTCGCGGCTATTTGTAGGTTTGTTCAAAAAAGAAACTTTCAATAACAGTGAACGCTGGGTGATTGATCGCTGGATAGTGCAAAATCAAGCTTTAAATGGAAGCCTAAATGCCGCTCAAAGTCTCACTTTAGATTTTTCTATTCCTTTAAATAATATTCCTTTAAATGAATTAGAAGAATCCTACCGTCTTTACTATTGGTTGCAGATGTCAGATACCGGAAAAATTCTTTATTCTTCCTTTGCGGAGTTCAGCAATTTCGTTCCAGTCAACGATATTAACTATAGTATCCCCCGATTAAATATCACTTCCAATCCTTTACGCCGGGGTGAACAGATGAAGATAACTCTCAATAATGGAAAGCAATTAGGACGAGTGCAGGTCTATAATCTGAAAGGTCAAAAGATTAAAGATTTTTACACCACTCAACCTGAAATTGTTTTCACATCTGATGAATTTCCAACCAATGGTATCTATTTTCTCCGATTTCCCGAGCTTCCTGCAGCTAAAGCGGGTAATCCTACCACTCATAAAATTATTATCTTAAAGTGAATAACTATGTTTGAACACATTAATATATCCGACCTGAAAGAACATCTGGGAGAAGAAGTAGTCAGTTTTTATCTGGTGACTTCCAAAGAAATTCGTCAGGGAAAGAATGACCGCTATCTATATCTTCGCTTGCAAGACCATAGTGGAAGTATTAATGCCTATGTCTGGAAAGATTTCCAGAAAGCAGCGGAAGAGTTCTCCGAAGGAGATGTGATAAAAATCAAAGCTATGGTCAATAATTACAAAGACCAGGTGCAGCTGAATGTAAGTCAATTACGCTATGCAGATAAATCGGAATATAATATTGAACATTTTATTAGTTCCAGCAGTAAACCTCCAGAATTTCTGGCTGAACAGTTCTTTTCTTTCGTTGATAAAGTAGAAAACCTCTGGATTAATAAGCTCCTACACCTGATTTTTGATGACAAACAATTCTTCAATCTCTTTCTTAATGCACCGGCAGCTAAAAGTTGGCATCACAATTATCGCCATGGACTTATAGAACACACCGTCAATGTAGCTACTCTGTGTGATTCCGTTTGCACTCTTTATCCTGTGCATAGAGACCTGATTATCGCTGGTGCCTTGCTTCATGATGTGGGTAAAGTATTTGAATATAGTCCTGCTCCCAATATTGATTTTACCGATTTAGGTAGATTGGTCGGGCATCTCAGTCTGGGAGACCAGTTTGTATGTGAAAAAGCTAAGGAAATTATAGGTTTCCCCGAGGAAATTCTCTTGAATCTGCGTCATATGATACTTGCCCATCATGGCGAATACGAAAAAGCTTCTGTTCGTCTACCTCAAACCCTTGAAGCCCTTGTTCTGCACCTTTGCGATAATCTTGATGCTCAAAGTGTCGGAGTGGCACAACTTTTAGCGGCTGCTCCAGATGATGCAGTCTGGACTGAATACGATAAATTAAATAATCGTTATTATCACCTGACTAAAATCTGATTGATGTTCCAGCTCGCTGTTTTGGTTAGTAGTTCACAGGGAAATGCCAGCTTCATCCGAACAGATGAAACTGCCATATTACTGGATGCTGGAACCCCTGCTAAAACTATATTTAACGCTCTACAAGACCTTGGGATTGATAGATATGAAATAAAAGGAGTGATACTGAGCCATGAACACTCCGACCATATCAAAGGAGCTGGTGCAGTCCTCCGTTATCTTAAGGTGCCTCTTTATATAAATGAAGAAACTTATCACCAATGTCAGTATCGTTTAGGAAATATTCCAGCTGGCATAAATTTCTTCCAGACGGGAATTCCTTTCCGCATTAATGACCTCGTTATCCATCCTTTTTCTTCTTCTCATGACGCTGTAGAAAGTTGCAATTTTACCTTCCATCGTCTACACAATCAGGAACGAAAACTGGGAATAGCTACCGATTTGGGATTTCCTACTACTCTGGTAGTCAATAAATTAAAGGATTGTACTACCATCGTTCTGGAAAGTAATCATGATGAAAAAATGCTGATGGAAGGACCTTATCCCTGGAGCCTAAAACAACGAATTAAAAGCCCGCAAGGACATCTTTCTAATCAGCAAGCGGTGGGTCTATTGAGCCAAATTATGCACTATGGGTTAGAAAACCTTATCCTGGCTCATTTAAGCGAAACAAACAATAATCCTCAACTCGTATGGGATACGATGAATGACTTTCTACAATCCATACGCAGTAATGTTAACCTCCTGATTGCTGAACCTTATAGGCATACTCCACTGATAAATATTTAAGAAGCATAACTTTTATCCCTTAATTCTTTAATATATCCTCGGTAAACACATTAAACTATAATTTAGCCTCCCTCTCTTTGCATAAGTCACAGTGCTTAAATAGTGAATTACTAATGGATAAATAAGTGATAATGTATTATAGTATATGCAGTTATCCATTACAAACCATTTCCTAAAACATTTAAGTGAAGTCATAATCACCTATTTATCTCTTTCTATACTTTAAGAAACTCAGGTTAAAAGGACAGAAAAATTAATAATTATTTGTAGGATAATGAAATATAGAGTTTTAAATAAGGGTTCTGAATTAAATGAAATAAAGAGCGAATAGAAGAGGATAATGCAATAGTGCTAACTTACTGTTAATCATATAGATAAATTAAATTTTTGTGTTTTTCGGAAATTTATTCTAAGGATGCAGATAATATATTGAAAAATAATAAGATATAATTCAAAAATAATTCACGATTATTCTTGACAAAAAACCCATATTTTATATTCTGACATATAGATATGAATATTATTTTTCTAAGTATGGAGCACCATCCTCTGGAAAAGAAAGATAAGATTAGTTAATATCCAAGGAGACAATGAATTATGACAGATAATAATTATACCTCTAAAAATATTAAAGTTATGAAGGGGTTGGAAGGTGTTCGTGCTCGTCCTGCTATGTATATAGGCAGCACTGGAATACAGGGTCTGCACCATCTGGTTTATGAAGTAGTGGATAATTCCATAGATGAGGCATTAGCTGGATTCTGTGATTATATAAAAGTTACTATAACCACTGAAGGCGAAGTTGAAGTAGAAGATAATGGTCGTGGTATACCAGTGGAAATGCATCAAGAGATGAAACTTCCCGCTTTACAGGTAGTGATGACGATGCTGCATGCTGGGGGTAAATTTGACCAGGAATCCTATAAAGTTTCTGGTGGACTACATGGTGTAGGCGTTTCCGTGGTAGTTGCTCTTTCGGAATATCTGGAAGTTAAGGTGCATAAAGATGGTAAGATATATTATCAGCGTTATGAAAGAGGGAAAGCGGTTACAGATGTTATAGAAATAGGTGAAACTGACCGCTCCGGCACTATTATAAAATTCAAACCGGATAGCACTATCTTTGAGACCACGGAGTTTAGTTTTGACTATCTAACTGCTCGTCTAAGGGAATTAGCGTTTTTGAATAAAGGAGTGCGCATTATCCTTAGAGATGACAGAACTGGAAGAGAACACGATTTTAAATATGACGGTGGAATCGTTAGTTTTGTTGAATATCTCAATCAGAATAAAAAACCTCTCAGTCCTAAGCCACTTTATATAGAAGCAAAGCGAGATGACCTTGAATTTGAGTTGGCTCTGCAATACAATGAAGGTTATCAGGAGAATATCTTCAGCTTTGCCAATAATATCAACACCTTAGAGGGAGGCACACATCTCAGTGGCTTCAAAAGTGGTCTTACCAGAGCAGTAAATACCTACATTAAGAATGCTGACCTGCTAAAGAATGAGAAGGTAAGTCCTTCTGGTGATGATATTAGAGAAGGATTAACTGCGGTTATAAGCGTTAAATTAAAGAATCCGCAATTTGAAGGTCAGACCAAGACTAAGTTACAAAATTCGGATTTGGAAGGAATTGTCAACTCTGTGGTATATGAGAAATTATTGACCTATTTTGAAGAACATCCAGCTGAAGCTAAAGCGATTACGATGAAAAGTATTATGGCTGCACGTGCTCGTGAAGCAGCTCGTAAAGCAAGAGAATTGACTCGTAGGAAATCTGTTCTGGAAAGCAGCTCTCTTCCTGGAAAATTAGCAGATTGCACTATCACTGACCCCAGCAAAACGGAATTGTTTTTAGTAGAAGGAGATTCCGCTGGTGGAAGTGCAAAACAGGGAAGAGACCGTTCCTTTCAAGCTATCTTACCACTTTGGGGGAAGATGTTAAACACGGAAAAAGCGAGAGTGGATAAGGTCCTGAATAATGATAAGATACAGCCCATTATTTTAGCTATTGGAGCAGGAGTAGGACAGGATTTTGATGTCAGTAAAATCCGCTACGGAAAGATTATTATTATGGCTGATGCTGATGTTGATGGCGCTCATATCAGCACATTATTACTCACTTTCTTCTATCGTTATATGCGTCCATTAATAGAACATGGTCATGTCTATATAGCTAAACCACCACTATTTATGGTTCGGAAAAATAAACAGGTAAAATATGTTTTTACTGAAGAAGAAAGAGATGAAGCTATCAAGGAATTTGGTGAAAAAGGAGTGTTTGTCCAGCGATATAAAGGGCTGGGAGAAATGAATCCTGAACAATTATGGGAGACCACTTTAAATCCTGAGAATAGACTTTTAGTTGCAGTAAAAATGGATGATGCAATTGAAGCAGATAGAATCTTTACTATTCTGATGGGAGATGAAGTTGAACCACGCCGAGATTTTATACAGACTAATGCCAGATATGTTCAGAATCTGGATATTTAATTGGGAGTTATAGATGGAAGATAAATCAAGAATTATTGAAGTACAAATAGAAGACCAGATGCGCCAAGCTTATCTGGATTATTCAATGAGTGTTATAGTGTCCAGGGCATTACCAGATATTCGGGATGGATTAAAGCCTTCCCAACGACGTATCATATATGCTATGAGTGAATTAAATCTGGTTCCTGGCGGACATTTTCGTAAATGTGCTAAAATAGCAGGTGATACCTCAGGAAACTATCATCCTCACGGTGAACAGGTGGTCTATCCTACTTTAGTGCGTCTTGCTCAACCCTGGAATATGCGATATCCATTGATAGAAGGACAGGGCAATTTCGGTTCTATAGATGGAGACCCACCTGCAGCAATGCGATACACAGAAGCAAGATTGCAAAAAGTTACAATGGAACTATTGGCTGAATTGGATAAAGATACTGTCAATTTCCGTAGTAACTATGATGAAACACGGAAAGAACCAGAGGTATTTCCTGCTCGGATACCTAATCTGCTAATTAATGGCTCTTCAGGTATTGCAGTAGGTATGGCAACTAATATGCCACCACATAATTTAACAGAAATATGTAATGCCGTGATTGCACTTATTGATAATCCAGATTTAGAGATATTGGAACTGCATAAATATATTAAAGGTCCAGATTTCCCTATGGGAGGATATATCCTTGGCACAAAAGGAATAATGGATTATTTCTTAACTGGTAGAGGGCAATTGCTCATAAGAGGTGAAGCTGAAATTGAAACTAATAAAAATGAACAGGAACAGATTATTATTCGTTCTATCCCTTACCAGATAACTAAGACTGCCCTTATTGATAAGATTGTAGAACTGGTAAAAGATAAAAGAATTGAAGGAATAAGCGATATTCGTGATGAATCTGGCAGAGATGGAATGCGTTTAGTTATTATGGTTAAGCGCAATGCGGATGCTCAAACCGTCCTTAATCAGTTATACAAATACACTCAATTACAGACCACTTTTGGTGTGATTAATCTCTGCCTGGTTAATGGCGTCCCTCAAGTGGTCAATATGAAGGATATGCTCAATAACTTCATAGAATTTCGTCATGAAGTGATTTTGCGTCGCACCAATTTTGAACTAAGAAATGCGGAAGAAAGATTGCATATCCTGGAAGGTTTAAGAATTGCACTGGACCATCTGGATGAAGTTATTGCCACTATCCGTGCATCACAAACTCCACCTGAGGCTAGTGAACAATTACAAGAGAAATTTGGCTTATCTGAAATTCAAGCCAAAGCTATTCTGGATATGAGATTGCAAAGATTAACAGGTCTGGAAAGAGAAAAGATTGAAACTGAATATGAAGAGCTACTGAAAGTAATAGACCATCTGAAAGATTTATTGGAACATAAAGAAAAGAGAATGCAACTCATAAAAGAAGAAACTGCTGAAATAAGAGATAAATATGGAGACCCACGTCGTACTCAAATTCTGGAAAGCTACAACGGTATCTTAAATCCAGAAGATATGATAGCTGATGAACTGGTGGTCGTAACCATTACTCACGAAGGCTATGTAAAGCGTATGCCCATAGATACATATAGAGTCCAGGGCAGAGGGGGAAGAGGTTTAACCGCTGCTAATCTGAGAGAAGAGGACTTTATTCAGTATATCTTTGTGGCTTCTACCCATTCTTATATCCTGCTCTTCACGGATTTAGGTAAATGTTACTGGCTAAAAGTGTATGAGATTCCTGAAGCTGGAAGAACAGCCCGGGGGAAAGCTATCGTTAATTTGGTTAATCTGCAGGATAAAGAAAAAGTGAAGGCTTTTGTCACTCTCAAGGATTTCAATCCGGAAGAAAATATCGTGATGTGCACCAAGAATGGTATGGTCAAGAAAACTCCTGTGGCAGCTTTCAGTCATCCTCGCAGTTCTGGAATTCTGGCTATAAAATTGTTACCAGGAGATGAATTAATAGATGCCAGAATAACCGAAGGCAATGATGACCTCATTTTAGCCACACATAATGGATATTGCAATCGCTTTAGTGAGAGAGAGATAAGACCTACTGCTCGTTTCACTCAGGGTGTTAGAGGCATAAGATTGCGTGAAGAAGATTATGTTGTTTCTATGGCTGTAATATCTCAGGATTTATTGATGGAAAATGGAAATGCGCTAACTAAGACTATTTTAGCGATTAGTGAAAATGGATATGGAAAACGCACTCGGATATCTGCCTATTCTATAACAAGAAGAGGAAGCAAGGGGGTTATTACTCTTAAGACAAATGAGAGAAATGGACATCTCGCAGCTCTAATGCTGGTAGACGAAAACGATGATTTGGTAATAATCACCCAGGAAGGAATGATAATCCGTCAGAAAGTGAGTGATATCTCTATCTTTGAAAGAAACACTCAAGGTGTGCATTTGATTAATCTTCGGGAAAATGATAAGGTGGTAGATATCACCATAATTCCTAAGGAACCTGATGAAGAAGAACTGGATAGAGAAGTGGAAAAGGCAAAAAATGCCCCTTCTATGCAAGCATCTAATACAATGGAAGATGTTACGGAAGAACAAGATGAAGAAGAAGAATTCAAGGATGAAGAATTTCCTGAAGAAGAATGATTTAATATGCCCCCTTCAAAAACGCAAGGGGGCTTTTTATTTTAGGGTAATAAGTTGCTGGTTTATTTTCGTCATCTCTATGCTACTTCTATCTGGATGTGCAGTAAAACCATATGTTCCGGTCCCAGGGGATTTCTATACCCAAGAAGCAGATTGGGCAATTATCAATACCGATAGCCTGAATATTTTTGTCCATCCTCAATCTTATTACGGCGTTGCCCAGAATACTGCCACCAGCTATTTTACTCTCTATGTGCGAGTGAAAAATAAATCTAAAAAGAATATCTCTTTAAATCGTTCCAGTTTTAGCATTTTGGCAGGAAATCAACAGTTTGATTATATCCCTCTGGAAATCATCTTAGGCAGCTTGCAGAATTATAGTCTGTTGCGTTATTACCAGGACCCTTTTGCTTCACCTATTCCAGCTAATTATGATAAATACTTACAAGATATTCAGCAACAATACCTTGAACTGGTTAATTCCTACTTCAGTTTTGGTGAACTACTTCCCGGTGGGAGTAAGGAAGGTTATCTTTTCTATGATAAAAAGATAGAACAATATAATAGTTTTGAATTAGATGTTTGGGGAACAAAGATAAAATTCGTTAGAAAATAGCAAATAAATCCTAAAATATCTCCCACCCGAGCTTACATTATCTTCTACCCAAATATCTAATAAACCGAGGGGTCATTCTCCTGCTTCTTTAATAAATTCGCATAAAATTTAATAAATTCGTAGCCTGTTTTGGACATATATTGCACTTATCTACTTCATTCATATAAACTTATAACATTTATGCCTCACCCTTATACCCCCCTTATCTGTCCCTTATCATTTTAGCTAAGAAAGAGCTAAGGGAGAGCTAAGATAGACTTACTAATTACTTATATTTTAGTTAGTTAAACCTAAAGGGGGTAGTATATATACACAATTTGGGTTAAATATAACATACTAAATGTTTTAGTTCATTATAATATACCTAAAGCTTTGGGTTATATAAATCAATCATATACTTAAAGTTTTTAGTATATATTATACTTAATATTTAGTTATATATTATACCTAAAGGTTTAGGTTATATTTAATATCTAAAGTTGTAGTTTATATTTAAGAAAGTTGTAGTTTATATTTAAGTAGTAGTAGATAATAAAGATAATATGCCTAAATTAGTATAACAATTTTAGTTATGATAACATCAAAATACTATAAGATTAGCTGGGGGGTATAAGGGTATAGCATAATTTCTCTAACTACTTATATAATAATCTTATAACTATATATTATGTCCAAAACAGACTACGAATTTATTATTTTTTTTACGAATTTATTATGGTGGAACGAAAATGGTGGAAGGAGGTCCTCCTCATAAAAGATGGTGGAAGGAGGTCCCCCTCCTTTCAAGCTCCGCAGGAGTTTTCTTTAAAAATAAATAAAAGCCTTACGGCTTTGTGAGATGAGGACATCTCACACCCCATAGCGAGGTCATAAACGTCCTCGTTTATGAAGCTCCGCAGGAGCTTTCTTAATTGAAGGGAAAATTATACTTGTTCTTTATATGGTAATGATGAGAGCTTATATGTTTTTTTATAAAAGCCTTACGGCTTTGTGAGATGAGGACATCTCACCCCCCCCTCCTAATAAGCCTGACGGCTTGGCGAGACGGGGACGTCTCACCACCATTACTAGACGAGGACATTTCACCACCATAATCACTCACCACCATTCTCACCATCTCACCACCATCTCCATAAGCTTCACAGAAATGATTAAATTTCCCCCCTTTTCCTCTTTCAGGAAGTTAATATTATCTAACTAATGAATAATCTATTTATTTCTTAGCCAGTAAGTCCTTCAAATGAGCCACATAACTTTCAGCGCCGCCTTCTTTATAGCCAGTGCGTGCTATTTCTTTTCCTTCCGCATTAACTATAACAACAGTGGGATAGCCTTCAATCCCATATTTTTCTTGCAAAGCTTGGTTAGCTTTAACTTGTTCTGGAGGCAGTTCTTTACGCATAGGGAAATCAATCATTAAAAGAATCAAGTTTTCTTTTGCAAAGTTAATAAAGGCATCTTGAGAGAAGACTTCGTCACGCAAACGAAAACACCAGGGACACCAATCTGAACCAGTAAAATTAATGAGCACAGGTTTACCAGATTCTTTAGATAAACGGAGAGCAAGATTATAATCGGTAAGCCAGGTTCCAGGTTCGTATTTGTCCATTGCTGTTTGAGCAGTTTTTAGAGAATCGGGAGCTTCTGCTTTCATTACCTCCTCCTGGTTTAATTGATCGGGATTGTTCTTAGTGCTGCAGCTTAAGAAAGAAATAGAGCATACGGCTATTATAACGGGGATGATAATGTATTTCATAGCTTAACCTCTATCCTATTGATAAAAACACGGCTAATGATTTCTGTTGCTTTTGAGAGCATAGCATAGACCGGGCAATAGTCAAATGATAGATTAACTGCTTGTGCTATTTTATCTTGAGGTAAATTATCACCGCCAAAATGGAAATTTAATCTAATTTGTTTGTAGACAGCTGGATGTTCAGACACGGGGTCCGCTTCAGCTTCAATAGAGAGATTATAATTTTCTATTTTCATTTTTTTCAGGAGATAGACTATTTCCATTCCGGCACAGCCACTAAGAGCGGCAAGAAGCAAGGGTTTGGGACGAGGTCCCAAATCCTTTCCTCCGCCCTGAGCGTCAGTATCCATAATTATTTTATGGCCATTGACATTCGCCTCAAAAGCCATATCTCCCAACCAATGTGTGGAAGTGCTATGGGTCATTCCATCTCCATTTTAGTATTCTTCAATACTTCTTCATACTTATCAATATAAACTTTTAAAGCACTGAAAATATCTTCCACCTCTTTTTCAGGAAGCATACTCATTATTTTTTTCTGGTGGTCAAGAACAGTCTGACGACTATTTTCGGCTAATTTTTTACCCTTATCAGTTATAATAGCATACCAGCAACGACGGTCCTCATCGGAAGGTTTACGGATAACTAAATTCTTATTTACCAAGTTGTCCATAATCCTGGTTATACGGCTATGTGAGACATTAAGTTCCTTAGCCAGCTCATTCATATTAACCGGTTTTTGCACATTATAAAGATAATTTAGCAGCTGGCACTCCATTTTCCCTGCTTGCAGACAAGCTTTTTGCGCATAATCAATCTCGCTTAAAACGATTTGTAAACGAGTGATTAGATTGTGAAAATCCTCAGGCGTTACTTTCATGATTGTTCTCCTTATTTTTTATATTGAGTAGCCGGTCAATTTTTTCCCGGTCAAAACCGACTACAACTTTATTATTTATCCAGAGTTGTGGTACTCCAGTGTGTCCAGATTTTCTTTCCATATCTTGCAAAGCTTTACTATTTGAACTAACATCAATATATTTAAACTTAAAACCATTACTGGTAAGATAATCTTTTGTTTTTTTACACCAGGGACAAGTTGGAGTGCCAAAAACAATTATATTATTTTTCATCTTTTATGAACCTCTTAAAGCAATAATAATGCAGTCCAGAAAAAAAGCAAGAAAATTTTCAAGGGCATATACATTTTTGTCAGATAAAGTATAAACTTGAAAACTATGAGTTAGAAGCAAGAAAAGACTTGTCATTTTTTTGACAGAAGAAAATATAGATAAAGAGGTAGAAAAGATGGCAAGTCAATTTTTTTGCACTGATTGTGGATATGAAACAAATAAATGGAGTGGAAAGTGTCCTGCTTGTGGAAGTTGGGGCACAATTATAGAGAGTACGCGCATAACCGGAAAAAATCAATCAGGTAAAATTCCTGATTTACAACAAGCAAAACCGGAATGCATCAAAGATATAAAAACCACAGAGATTTCTCGTTGGAAAACCGGAACAGCAGAATTTGATTTAGTTTTAGGTGGTGGAATAGTTCCTGGAATGGTTGTTTTAATAGGTGGCGAACCTGGAGTAGGGAAATCTACTTTGATGTTACAGCTATCGGAATGGATGGGTAAACAAGGCAAAAAAGTGCTCTATGCCACTGGAGAAGAAAGTGCCGAACAGATACAATTACGCAGTACACGGTTAAATATTTCAAGTGAAAATATCTGGTTACTTTGCACCAATGATGCAGAACATATACTGAATGAAGTAGCAGAAAATCATTCTGACCTTCTTATCATTGATTCCATTCAATCAGTCAGTTTGCCCAATCTGGATTCTCTTCCTGGTACGGTTACTCAACTACGAGAAACCTGCAATCGGATTATAAGATGTGCAAAGACAATGCATCTACCGGTATTTTTAGTAGGGCATGTGACTAAAGAAGGGTTTGTTGCCGGTCCTAAAATTATAGAACATATGGTAGATACAGTTTTATATTTTGAAGGAGAGCTCCAGGGTCAATATAAGATTTTAAGAGCAGTGAAAAATAGGTTTGGACCGACCAATGAGATTGGTATATTTGAGATGAGCAATATAGGACTGGTAGAAGTTCCTGACCCCAATCAGATTTTTCTTTCCGAATCAGGAAAGCATAATGGTACAGCCATAGGCTGCGTTATGGAAGGTTCTCGTTCCTTTATTGTAGAAGTTCAAGCTCTGGCAACTAATTCTAACTATGGGACACCGCAAAGAGTGGTATCTGGATTGGAACAGAAAAAGCTGGCAATATTACTGGCAATTCTGGAGAAGAATTTAGCACTCTATCTTCGTGGCAGTGATGTATTTATCAATCTTGCAGGAGGAATTCGTTCCACCGATCCTGGTTTAGACCTTGCCATTTTGTCTGCCATTATTTCCAGTTTAAAAGATAAGCCAGTGCCCGAAAGGTCTGTTTTTATTGGAGAAGTGGCATTAAATGGTGAAATTAGACCCGTGTCACAAATAGAACCTCGCATTAATGAAGCGCTAAAACTTGGCTATGAAAGAGTTATTATTTCAGGACATTCCAAAGTGCGTCAAAAAGCAAAAGTATTAAAGCTTTTCAATGTGCGAGAGCTATATGCGTTTCTGGACAAAACTTGACATTATAACCGATTATATAAATTTAAACTTATGGAAACTAAATATATATTAATAGCTATAATTACTGCCCTTTGCATTATAGGACTATTTCAGCTGGTTAATGAAGGGGAAGGATATCCGGAATATCATCTAAGCGTCGGTAAAATTGCAGATTTTGAATTAGTAGCTCCATTTGACTTTCAGATTTTAAAGAGTGATGAGCAATTGCAAGAAGAATATGCTCAAGCTTTAAGGAAAGCGGATAAACCCTACACTTTCAGCCCTGATATTGAGTTTGAAGCTTATCGCAATCTTGACCAATTATTTAATTATATCTGGGAAGCAAGAGAAAATCCTAATCCTGAATCGGTGATACTAAAAGCAAGAGAGGAAGGTTTTCAATTAGAAAATATCTATTCTTTGCTACACGCTAATGAAGATATGATTAATTCTCTATATAACAGTGTAAGAAATATCTTAACTGAGCTTTATAAGGTGGGAATTTATCAAGGTATTACTGGAGATAGTGTTCTGGTGGTAACCCCAACTGGTAATAAAAAATTTCCCCGAACCAGATATTTTGAAGTGGAAGAAGCAAAAAGATTAATGAAATCCAGGATGGGTCCAATGGCTCAAAATCTCCTACTGGAGAATAATCTTAATAAATTGGTTATGCCTAATCTGGTGGTGGATGCAGTTCAGTATGCTAAACTACAAGAAGAGATAAAAAAACAGATTAATCCTGTGGCAGGAATGGTGCTGCAGAATGAAATAATAATTAGGAAGAATCAACGCATTACGGAAGAAGATATAAACAAAATAAATTCTTTAGTCCGTGAATATAAAGCACGAGGCGAACGAAGAACCTCCTTAATGAAATGGCTAAGCTTTATGGGATTACTTATATATATCTTAGCCTGTCTCTTCGCATTCAATTTGTATTATTGGCATACTCCCTATAGAGAAACCTACGGCAATAATGGCACTTACATTTTAAATCTGGGATTTGTTCTTTCCGTTTTAATGACAATTATTACCTGTAAAATGCTAAATTTAAATGCAAGTCTCATACCGCTGGTAATGTTTAGTGTCACTGTGGCTATTATAATTGGTTTTGATTTTGCCATAATATATTCAATCTTTAGCATCTTAATGATTACTCCCTTTGCAAATTGGGATGCATTTAATCTGGCACTGCTATTAACTTCCATTTTATTGCTTTTATCCTTAATGAGAAATTTCAAGTCCCGTCATGATTTTCTTCGTATTGGAGTGTATTTCTTTTTAATCTTGAATATACTTTCTTATGCTCTGGGAATGGTCTCCTATTCTGGAAATGATCTTGGTGAAAAGTTTCAATCTCTACTGCAGAATACGGGCTATTCATTGATTTCTATCATTATTGCAATTTTAGGAGCTATGGGCTTAGTTCGTTATTTTGAAAGAAAACTTCATCGTGCTACGAAGCAGGTTCTTCTTGAATTGCAGGATTTTAATCACCCTCTTTTAAAAAGGCTCGCCACCAATGCTGCGGGAACTTATCATCATAGCTTGATAGTGGGAAATCTTGCTGAACAAGCAGCTGCTGCCATAGGAGCTAATCCTCTTTTAGCAAGAGTTGGTAGCTATTATCACGATATTGGTAAATCTGTACATCCGGAATTATTTACAGAAAATAATGAAGATTCTTCTGAGTTCCATGATAAATATACTCCCGAAGAAAGTGCTGATATCATTAGAGACCATATTAAAGAAGGAGTAGTTTTAGCCCAAAAATATCATCTTCCTCAACCTGTAATTGATATTATTAATCAACATCATGGGACCAGTTATATTCGGTTTTTCTTGGATGCTGCCCAACGAAAAGGTGAGGTCACAGATTTATCCGCTTTCCGTTATCCTGGACCTTTACCTCAAACCAAAGAAGCAGCTCTGGTGATGCTGGCAGATATAGTGGAATCTACCATAAAATCAAAAAAAGATGTCACTGAAGAAGAGATAGAAAAGATACTTGATGACACTATTCAAAGACTTATTAGAGAGGGACAATTCAATGAAGCTCCGATTACTCTGAAGGACCTGGCTAAAGCAAAAGAAGTTATGCTGCCCATCTTAGCTGGAATCTATCGGAAAAGGATTGAATACCCAGAGGAGATTTCTCCTTGAACTACATAGACTTTAATTTAGTCAATGATACAGAATATTTAGTGGATGATAAACTTCTCCTATCCTGTGCTGAGAAAGTCTTAGAAGAAGAATTACCTGGAAAGAGAGCAGAATTGAATTTACTTCTATGTGATGACGAGGTTATGCAAAATTATAATAGAATCTTTAGAGGTGATAACTCTGTAACCGATGTGCTATGCTTCAATTATTATGATTCTATCTTGGATACGGAAGATGAAGCTTTTCCCAGCCCTTACTGCGATATTATCATTGACATAAAACAGTTAGAACGGCAAAAGGGAAATAAAAGTATGGAAGATGAACTAATTGAAGTTTTTATTCATGGATTATTACATGCTCTGGGTTATGACCATATTAGATTAGAAGATCGCACGGTGATGGAAGAAAAAGAAAAATATTATATTAATAAGATAGTAGGTGATAAGACAAGTGGATGATGGTTCAGCGTTATTAATAATACTTTTACTATTATTATTATCTGCATTCTTTTCTGGTTCTGAAACCGCTTTCTTTTCCCTACCTCGTCTCTATCTAAAGAAGTTAGAGAAGAGTAAGAGCTCAAGTGCCAAAAGAATTCTTAAGTTATTGAGTAAGCCCCGCCAACTTTTAATTACTATCCTCTTAGGCAATACCTTTGTTAATATGGGGATATCCTCATTAGGAGCCTTGCTGGCTATTGGAATTGCCCAAAAACATAATTTTAACACTTCAACCGCTTTGACCATACAAGTCATAATCACTACCATAGTGATTGTCATTTTCGGTGAGATTATTCCTAAGCTTACAGCTCTTGCCACAGCGAATAAATTTGCTCAAATAACCAGTTTACCTCTTCAATTCTTTAGCTATATTTTTTACGGTCCCGTATGGTTAATTGATAAATTCAATTTATTGCTTTCAAGAAAAAAAACGGTTGATAGACATATGGCAGAAAAGGTAACTACAGAAGAGATTCATAACCTTATCCAATCTGAAAGTTCTAAACATACCCTGGATGAACATGAAAAGAAGATGCTGGTAGGTTTGTTTCGCTTTAAAGATGCTAAAATATCCGAAATCTATGTTCCACGAGTGAAAGTTAAAGCCATAGAAGAAAATAGCAGTCTGGAAGAATTAAAAGAACTCATTGTAACTACTGGATATTCTCGCATTCCCGTGTACCGAAAGACCATAGATGAAATTGTCGGAATAATATATGTGAAAGACTTGATTCTCTATCCGGAGAAGAAAACTATAAAAGAATTGATGAGACCTGCCTGGTTCGTGACAGAAAATATGAAGGTGCAGACACTGCTTAATCAATTCAAACAAAAGAAAATGCAGATGGCAATAGTGGTGGATGAATATGGAGGAACCTCTGGAATCATATCTCTGGAAGATATACTGGAAGAAATTGTAGGAGAAATACAGGACGAATATGACCAATATGAAATTCCGGAGCTAAGTCAAATTGACGAAAACACTTATCGCATGCAAGGAACTGTCAGTATTCGCCTTTTCAATGAAGAACTGGATGCTTCTTTAGACGCAGAAGAGTATGATAATATTGCAGAGTTTTTACTCACCCAATTCAATCATGTTCCTGCACCTGGAGAGACCTTGGTCTGGGAAGATTCTTTGCAGTTCAAGGTGCTGGATAGCAATGATAAAAGCATCAAATTAGTAGAGGTGACCAAACTTTCAAAGGAATCATAAATCAGGAGAGGATAAGTTCTGGATTAATGGATAGTAAAACTATGGGAAAACAAAAATCAAAGCGTAAATCTGAATTAAAATTATGGGCATCAGTCGGATGGTTAATTATTATCTGGATTGTATCTTCTATCCCTTCAGAAAAATTTCCTACTCAGGAAATCTTTAGCTTTGATAAAGTTGCCCATTTTGGCGAGTATTTGTTGCTTGCCTTATTAGTAAATTCCAGTTTTAGAGAAAGTAAACTGAGAGGAAGAAATATCTGGTGGCTTTACTTAATCCTATTTATTATCGCAGGATTGGATGAATATCATCAGCGTTTTATACCGGGTAGAACCGTCTGTATAGAAGATTATCTTGCTAATGCTTCGGGGTTGGCTGTAGGCTTGATATTTTTCTGGATACTTTATGATAGAAGTAAAGAACCTGTATCTTAGATTAAATGGCCAGCTTATCTTGGAGGACATTGATTTTGTCCTGGAAGATGGTCATAATATGATTATCTTAGGAAGAAGTGGTGCAGGGAAGACTGTATTAATTAAGACTTTAATGGGTTTTTTCCCCCCGGATAAAGGCTCGGTCTTTGTAGATGGGGTGGATGTTTATCAGGATAAAGATTTTCATAATTCTGGGTTGAAGCACAGTTTTGCTATGGTTTTTCAAAATGCGGCATTGCTGGATTCTTTCACCGTATTCCAGAATGTGGCTCTTTCACTCTATGAACGGGGTGAGATGGATTTATCTGAAATAAGAGAAAGGGTTAGGAAAAGCTTAGCATTGGTAGGTTTGGAATCTGCAGAAAATAAATACCCTTCTGAACTTAGTGGAGGTATGCGAAAAAGGGTGGGCATTGCTCGTGCTCTGGCATATGAACCACGATATATCATTTTTGATGAACCTATATCAGGTTTAGACCCTATAACTGCTTCTGAAATCTTATACTATATAACTCAGATAATTGAGCAAGGCGAAGTTACCACTATCACTATAACTCATGATATTAGTAATGTTCATCAGTTAGGAGACCGGGTATTATTTCTGGAACAAGGAAAACAACTTTACTATGGCAATCTGGAAGGTCTGTATGCCAGTCAAGACCCTATCATTCAAAAATTCCTGAACCTTCATAACAATAAGTATAATTTCAATTCATAAAGTGAAGAAGCAATTAGCCCTGTCTTCTCCTATAACTTTAGCTTTTCTTACGGCTACAGCTTGCACCATCCATATTTTTGAAAGCCTAATTATGCGTCTTTTGCCGCTTCCATTTCTTAGACTCGGATTATCAAATATCATTGTAATGTATTTAATTTTAAAGGGAAAACCTCTTCAAGCGGTATTGGTTAATGTGACAAAATCCCTAGTTGGTGGTGCAGTAACCTTTACTTTAATGACTCCTGCCACACTATTATCTCTGGGTGGTGGTTTATTTGCCATTTTTGCAATGTGGTTGGCTTGTGTTTCCAATCTTGGTTTTACAGAGATAGGTATTAGCATTTGTGGGGCTATTGCACATAACATTATGCAACTTTTCCTGGTGAAAACAATAGTGCTACCAGGAACAAGAGTTTTTGTATTGACACCATTATTGTTATTTTTAGGGTTGTTTACGGGTATAATAACTGCATGGCTTTTGTTGCTTGCCGAAGCCAGATTTAAAATAATTAAGACGGATAGTAATGAATGAAATAAATAAGCAAAAGTGGAACTCGGTGCTCAAAGTTATCGGGATAATCTTCTGTATATGCGTGGGACTATTTTTTGGTATCCTATGGTATTATCAAGATGATTTACCTCCAACCAGCGAGCTAAAAAATTACACTCTTCGCACGGGAAGTGAAGTGTATGATTGTAATGGGAAGATGGTCTATCTTTTTGCCTATGAACGTCGGAAACTGGTATCTTTGAAGGAGTTACCTCAGCATCTGATAGATGCTCTGCTGGTTACTGAAGATAAAAGATTCTATTACCATTTTGGCGTAGACCCTATAAGAATGGTTAAAGCCTTAATAACAGATTTGAAAACAGGAGAATTCTCTCAGGGTGCAAGCACTATCACTCAACAACTTGCCAGAAATATGTTTCTTACATTGGATAAAAAGCTTTCCCGAAAATTACAGGAGATAGTGTTAGCCTTTAAAATTGAATCTACCTTTAGTAAAGATGAAATCCTGGAGATTTATCTCAATAAAATTTTCTGGGGCTCTCAAAATCACGGTATTGAAACAGCCTCACTTTACTATTTCAATAAACATGCACGGGATTTAAGCCTACCAGAGGCAGCTCTTCTGGTAGGAATGATTCAAAGACCTAATTACTACGATCCTTTTAAACACCCGGATAGAGCAAAAAGCAGACGAGACCTGGTGCTGGAAAGGATGTATAAAGCTAAAAAGATTAGTAAAGAAGAATATCTGGAGGCAATTGCTACTCCGCTTAATCCTCAATCAGGAGGAGTTTATGCTCGTTTTGCTTCCGACTATTTTATTGAATATATACGCATCTACTTGGAAAATAAATATGGAACTGACCGTTTATTTGAAGGTGGTTTAAGAATTTATACCACTCTGGATGCAGACCTATCTTCTGCCGCAGATTCTATTCTAAATGCCTATCTTAGAAATGTTGAGAACAGTGGAGGTTTCCGTTATAAATATTCCTCTGTGCCTAAGGATGCTCAGGATATTGATACTAAATATATCCAGGGTGGCTTGGTTCTAATGGAAAATAAAACGGGTTATGTCCGAACTCTGATTGGAGGAAGAAACTTTGAACATAGTAAGTTCAATAGGATGACTCAAGCACGACGGCAACCCGGTTCTTCTATCAAACCTACTTATTATACTCTTGCTATAGAGAGAGGTTACACTCCAGCCACCATTTTAGATGATGCACCAATAACTATCGGAAACTGGAGTCCTTCTAATGCTGATAATAAATATCATGGACCTACCCGAATGCGAGTTGCCTTACAGTGGTCCTATAATGCCTGGGCAGTTAGATGTGCGCAAGACCTTGGATTGAGCACTCTTAACGAAGCCTTTAAACGCTTTGGTTTAAATATATACGCCCAGGATATGACTGCTTCCTTAGGAGCATATGAAGTTGTACCCATCAATCTTATTTCTGCCTATACTGCATTTCCCAATGAAGGAATGAGAGTGAAACCTGTCTTTATCACTAAAGTAGAAGATATGAAAGGGAATGTTTTGGAGCGAGGTTCAATCCAAAAATATTCTGTATGTTCTCCCCAGGTAGCTTATTTAATGACCAGTATGCTCCAAACAGTAGCTTCATCAGGAACTGGTGCTGCGTCCCGTAATGGCTATTTCTGGGATAATGCTGGTAAAACAGGGACTACTGATGCCAATAATGATTCCTGGTTTATAGGATTCAATAAGGCTTATACTCTGGGAATCTGGATGGGATTTGATAATAATAAAATAAAAGCAGGTTCTGCACAAGCAGTGAGAATTTGGGGACCCATTATGACTCAAGCTATCAAGAATGATAATAAAGGACGCACTCCCAAACCAAATGACTCAAGATATTCTTTTACTGTTCCCCCCAGAATAGTTCAACTTAATATAAATCCTTACACGGGCTTAGTCGTCAGTAGTGGTGGTATACCTGAAGTCTTTATTGAAGATAATATACCACCCACAGCTCCGGATTCTTTACGATATGGTAAAACTCCAGGCACTCCTTATTTTAAGGAAGAACTGGAACAGGAATTATAAAAACTAACAATACCGAGGAAACAATGATTATATTTGATGATAAAAAGCAAAACTTATTCTTTCCACTAACCCTGAACCGTAGTGTAGGGGATTTACGTTGTGGAATCTTAAAACTTAGACAAAGATTGGAAGAACTTTTAGACGCAGAGGATACTACTTTCTGGATAGACCCTGATTTACAAGACCTTTATAAAACCAGACATCCTGATTGGAAAATTAATGAACCTGCTAATCAAGGAACTCTGATGGTAAACTCGCGTTTGAAACCAAGCTCTGAATCTATTAGTGCTATAAAAGACTTAAAACCGAATCAAGGTCTGGTCCAAGGAGATGATTTAATTGCATTCTATGCTCCTAAAACAATTTCTGAACTGCCTACTGCTCTTGAATTAAAAGCTGCAGGAATAGAACTCATCCCTTCTCAATTGACCCTCTATCAAAACCTTAGTGAACTCATTAATGATAATGAAAGATTGATTCGTCTTGATTTTGAACAATTCTTTTATGACCAGGATAATTACTTTGAAACTGAACCAGGAGTAACAGTTCTCAATCCTTATTATATCTGGATAGGAGAAAATGTCTCCTTGAACCCTGGTTGTGTCCTTGATGCTTCAGAAGGTCCCATAATTATAGATGAAGGCACAACTGTCCTTCCCAATGCAGTTATCTGTGGTCCTGCTTATATCGGTAAAAAATCTTTAATCAAAGTGGGAGCAAAGATTTATGAAGGAACATCCATAGGACCTGTCTGTAAAGTTGGAGGTGAGGTTGAAGAAAGCATTATACAGGCTTATTCCAATAAGCAACATGATGGTTTTCTGGGACATAGCTATATAGGAGAATGGGTCAATATCGGTGCTGGTTCATCTAATAGCGATTTAAAAAATACCTATAAAAATGTTAAATTTTATTCCTATGCCTCTGGCGAAAAGATAGATTCTGGCACTATGTTTTTGGGTTCTATGGTGGGAGATTATGTAAAATTGGGTATTAATACAAGTGTTAATACAGGTTGTGTGATAGGTTTTGGGTGCAATCTCTGGAGTTCAGATTTGATAGCAGATTTTATTCCAGATTTTTCCTGGGGAAGGGCTTCTCAACTTACCAAATATCGTTTTGAGGCTTTCTGTGAAACTGCTAAACTAGTAAAAAAACGTCGTGGACTTGACCTGTCTCCAGAGGAGATTGCACTTTTTAAAAAGATATGGGAGCTAAACAATGGTTGAACCATTAGATTTAGATGAAGAAAACAGCCCTGAATATCTGGAAGTAATATTTCGCACGGGACGTCTGGGTTATTATCAAAACACTTCTCAACTTCCCTTAAAACCTGATGATTTGATTATTGTTGAAGTAGATAGAGGTGAGGACATAGCACAGGTCATTCATCTTAGTGTTAGCGATGAAGAGGTGCTGGCGCAGATTCCTCAAACTCCTAATCCTTTCAAGATAAAACGAATAGCCACAGAGGAAGATATTGAAAAACTGCGTCATCTACCAGATGAAGAAAAAAAAGCTGCTCAAATCTTTGCCGAAATCCTGAAAAGATATTCCTTTGAAATGAAGCTAATTGATACTGTCTATCAATTTGACGGCAATAAAATTACTTTCTTCTTTACGGCTGAAGGAAGAATTGATTTTCGTGTTTTTGTTCGTGAACTTGCTAATGTCTTCAGAACCAGAATAGAACTACATCAGACCACGGGAAGAGATGAAGCTCGCAGAATGGGTGGTTTCGGGATGTGCGGATTATCTTATTGTTGTGGAAATTTCCTGAAGCATTTTAATCAAGTGACGATTAAGATGGCACGAGACCAGAATCTGGCAGGAAATCTCGCAAAAATATCTGGTCCCTGTGGCAGATTGCTCTGTTGTCTCAATTTTGAAGAAGATTTCTATATGGAAGAGGGAAAACTTCTCCCTGTTCCTGGCACCTGTGTGGAATATCAGGGCATAAAAATGTATGTCTTGAAAACTGATCCACTGAAAAAGAACATCCTCCTTTCTGACGATGATGAAAATATAACTGAGCTTGATTTAGAGACTTTCCTAACTCTGAAAATTCTTTCCTCTCCAGACCTGGAATTATGTTAAATAGCATTTATGGCATTATGCCTGAACAGCTAAGTGCCTTTTTGTCCTCTGAATATCCTGCTTATCGTTCGCAGCAGTTGTTAAAATGGATTTATGAAAAAAAGGTATTTGACCCTTCTAAGATGACCGATCTGCCCGCTACTATGCAAAGCTATTTATCACAAGCCTTTGATTTCTCTATGCCACAAATCGTACAAACTCTTAAATCTATGGATGGGAGTCAAAAGTTCCGGTTATTATTATCAGATGGAGAGCAGATTGAAATGGTCTTGATGCCAGAAGAGAAAAAACTTACGCTTTGCGTTTCTTCTCAAATTGGTTGTGCTCGTGATTGTTCTTTCTGTGCTACGGGTAAAATGAAACTACACCGTAATCTGTATCCTCATGAAATTGTGCAACAGTTTCTTCTGGCATCCCGAGAGACCACTGAACGGATTACCAATCTGGTCTTTATGGGTATGGGTGAACCACTGGATAATCTGGAAAATGTTCTCAGTGCCCTGAAATTAATTCAGGATGAACGAGCTCTTGCTTTTAGCCCTCGCAGAACTACTATTTCCACCTGCGGAATCGTCCCTGGAATCTATGCTTTAGCTGATTCTGGTGTGAAAGTGAAACTTGCGGTATCTCTGAATTCTGCTCGTAATTCTATCCGTGATAAACTTATGCCGGTCAATCGTAAATACCCTCTTTCTGTTCTGAAAAAAGCTTTACTCTATTTTCAGAAGAAGAACCCTTTTCGTATTACCCTTGAATATATCCTTATCTCCGGAGTTAATATGGAAGATGAAGATTTGAAAGCCTTGCGTCAGTTTAGCGGAGACCTTTCCTGTAAGATTAATTTCATACCCTTCAATACCTTACCATTTCTCCCTTACCTCTCTCCTGGCGAAGAAGAGCTAAAATCCTTTCTCCTAAAGGCTCGTGGAGCTTTGCCTCAAACTATAACTCTAAGACGAAGCCGTGGGATAGACATTCAGGGTGCTTGTGGACAGTTAGTTGTGGAATCAAATAAAATATCTTTGAGAGGTGCTGTATGAATGAAATAGAATATATTGCTCGTAAACTTTTTGGAGATAATCCTCCTTGTAAATGTGGTGGAGGACATAATATCTGTCTCGGGTGTAATATCTGTCGTGCAGATCAACCTGACCAAATTTATGACCCCTTAGCTGATATTGCCTCCGTTATTGATGCCACATTACTGAAAGCAGATGCCACGCAGAGTGAAGTTAATGCTCTTTGTGACCTTGCTAATGAATATAAATGTGCTGCAGTATGCGTAAATTCCCACTTCTCTCATCCTCTGCAACTTAGACTTAATGCTTCTGTGAAATCCTGCACCGTTATCAATTTTCCGCTCGGCGCAAGCTATATCTATGCTGTTGCTGCAGAAGCTCTTGCTGTCATTAATACGGGCATTGAAGAACTGGATATGGTGCAAAACCTGAGTGCAGTTAAGAGCGGTCATCCTCTTCATTCCTATCAGTTAATCAAAAATATCGCTGAAATGACTCATTCTAATGATGTCCTGCTTAAAGTTATTCTGGAGACTTGTTATCTTTCTAAAGAAGAGATTATCACCTGTGCTCTTTACGCAAAGAAAGCAGGAGCAGATTTCGTTAAGACTTCCACCGGATTTGGAACAGCAGGAGCAACCGTAGAGAATGTGCGTCTTTTGAGAGAAATAGTTGGTCCTAAGATGGGAGTAAAAGCAGCAGGAGGAATTAGAACCAGAGAACAAGCACTGGCAATGTTGAATGCAGGTGCTAATCGCATCGGTGCAAGCAATGTGAAGGCGTTGCTTTAATTAGATTTACTATGCAGGTCAATCTCGCTGGCTATAATATTGATAGCTCTTTAATTCGTAAACTACAAACTGAGAGTGCAACACCAGAAGTAATCTCTGCTGCTTATGCACGAATCTCGCGTAGTGAAAAATCCATTGCTGAACTTCGGGAACAGGCACTAAAAGAGCTGGAGAAAGCTCGGCGCTCCAATCAAAAAATTATCTTTGAACTTGGTCATTCTTCCGTTGCTGAACATTCTGTGTTTAACTTTGACCTGATTGGCATTTCTCGTCTTGTAACTGAATTAGTGGAAATTATCCGATTTGCTTCCTTTACCGAAAAGTCCCAGCGTTATGTAGCTTTTTCTGACGACTTTGTTATCCCTGAAGAACTGGAAAAACCAACACTGAAACCTCTTCGTGAAGAATATATCCACATTATGCAAGCTCTTTTTAACGAATATAAAGAAAGCCTTAAAGCTATACAGGAATATTATAAAAAGGTTCAACCTCAGTTAAAGAAGTCTGAAATTGAAGGCAAAGCTAAAGAAGATGCTCGTTATATCTTACCTCTTGCTACCAAAACTCAATTGGGAATGACTATCAATGCCCGCAGTCTGGAAAATTTATTAAGGAGGTTGATTACTTCTCCTTTAGCGGAAGCTCACGAACTGTATAACCTTCTGTTGAAATCAGTAAAAGAATTATGTCCCTCTCTTATTCGCTATATTGAAAAAGAAGATTTTAAAGGCACTTTTGATGTGGCAAAGATTAAAACTGATATTATTGAAAATTCATTTGATAAATCCCCAGTTAAAATACTTGAATTTTCTGTAGATGCTGATGATAAAATCTTAGCTGCACTCCTATTTGAGCAATGTTCCAATTCTTTTTCTTCCTGTCTGGAAACTATAACTAAACTGGATGAAACTAAGAAAAAAGAGTTATGGGCAGAGATTTTTGAGCATATCCAGCCTTGGAGCAAAATGCCTCGTGCTTTTGAACTGGTAGATTGTAGCTTTGAACTTGCTATGTCTGAATGTTGTTGGTCTCAATTTAAAAGGCATAGGGTGGCGACTCTTCTTAAACAAAAAGCCTACTCTCTAAATAATTATATCTTTCCTCCGATTATCTATACTCTGAAACGAGAAGATAAATGGTTAAAGCTTTTAGAGGAAACGAATCTTTTAAAACAAAAACTGACAGCAGTCTCTCCTGAGCTGGTTCATTATGCTCGTCTGAATGCTGAACAAGTGCGAGTTCTGGTAAAAATGAATCTTCGTGAAATCTATCATTTTATCCGACTGCGTGCTGATATAAATGCTCAATGGGAAATCCGTAATCTTGCTTGTAGTTTTGCTGAATATATTCATCCTTTAGCTCCTTTTGCCACCTCTTATCTATGCGGGAAAAGTGAACTGGACAGCTTAGTTCAATCCACGGGAAAGGGATTGACAAAAACCTGATTAAATTAATCTATGGGTCTACTATCCTGCGTCCCTGTAGCTCAGCTGGATAGAGTGGCACCCTCCGAAGGTGAAGGTCAGGCGTTCGAATCGCCTCAGGGACGCCATATAACCATTTATGCCCTCTGAAGTTATTCTCACCGTAGAAAATCTTTCCCTCCAGCTGGGAAGTAAAGTCATATTTGCTGAACTAAATCTCGGAGTGCATAATGGTGATAAAATTGGGATTGTGGGGATAAATGGTTCCGGAAAATCAACTCTTCTAAGATTACTGGCGGGGAATCTTGAACCTACTACAGGAACGATTGTTAAAAGAAGAGACTTAACTCTCGGATGGCTTCCCCAGAATGAACCCTTACCTGCGGAAGAGACCATCCTTCAATATGTTTTAAATCAGAATTTATCCAGAACCTCTGTTCCTGAAGAACATCGCTATAAGGCTATGCTTTCCTTACTTAACCTCTCCGATTGGAATAAACCTCTTAATCTACTTTCCGGTGGAGAAAGAAGAAAAGCAGGTCTGGCTAAAGTTTTAGCTCGTGAACCAGATCTCATCTTACTGGATGAACCAACCAATCATCTTGACCTGGATACGATTGAATGGCTTCAAGATTATCTCACTAAATCCAGAAAGACACTTCTCTTTGTTTCCCATGACCGCTATTTTCTGGATGCAGTCTCCAATCGCATTCTGGAAATAGAACACAGCCATTGCTACATTACCGAAGGGAATTATACAGATTATGTGGAACAAAAACTTATCCGTCTAACCGACCAAAAGAGAAAAGAAATCCGGCGTCAAGCACAGCTAAAGAAAGAACTTGATTGGTTAAAAAGAGGTGCTAAAGCTCGGACCTCAAAACCTAAAGACCATATCAATAGAGTGCAAAAACTCATCTCCCAATCCTATCTCATTTCAAAGCCAGAACTCAAAATCTCTTTTCTTATGGAGCGTCAGGGGAAAACTATCCTGGAACTCCACAATATCAGTAAAAGCTTTGAAGGAAAACTATTATTCCAAAACTTGGAGCATATCTTTCAAGCAGGTGAAAAAATCGGTATTATTGGACCCAATGGCTGTGGAAAAACTACTCTTCTAAAGATTATAGCAGGTGAGATAAAGCCCGATACAGGAACAGTCAAAGTAGGAGTTAATACTCGGTTTTCCTTTTTCAGTCAGGAAGTAGAAAACTACAATCCAGATCTTTCCGTCTTTGAATATCTGACTCAATATTCTGAGGTTATTCAGACTCAGTCAGGATTGAAATTGACCGCTAAAGAGATGCTAAAACGCTTTCTCTTTGATGATAAGATGCAACAACAAAAACTTGCTTCTCTTTCTGGAGGAGAACTGCGTCGCCTCTTTCTTCTGAAATCACTTATGTTTGGTGCAAATTTTATTATCCTGGATGAACCTACCAATGACCTGGATATTCAAACCCTGGAAATACTGGAAGATTATCTGGATGATTTTAAGGGATGTCTGCTGGTTGTTTCTCATGACCGTTTCTTTCTTGACCGATGTGTGGAACAACTTTTTGTCTTTGAAAAAGATGGAATAAGGAAGTTCCCTGGTAGTTATTCGGACTACTTATTGGTTCGTAATTATCAAAAGGAAGAAAAAGAAAATAAAAAACCTACTTTTAATATTGCTTCTAAATCTCAGCGTCAATCCAGGGGTATAAGCTATAAAGAACAGCGAGAATTGGAATTACTTACCCAAGAGATAGAAAACCTGGAGACTCAGATTAAAAATCTGGAAGATTCCCTTAACTCTACTCCTACTCTTACTCATCTTGATTACCTTCGTATAAGTGAAGAACTGGAAAGCTTGAATATGCTCTATCAACAAAAACTCCAGCGCTGGTTTGATTTATCGGAAAAATGAGAAGGGTGGGGGTGTGAGACGTCCTCGTCTC
>NZ_SMOG01000013.1 GCF_004353895.1 Candidatus Syntrophosphaera thermopropionivorans
CGGTGATAAGATATTCCGGAAGATGGTGTTCCCATCTCCAGATTTCGTATTCCGGTATATCAGTGAGATACTTTATATCCACCTGAAAACGACTAAACACTCTCTTCTGCTTCCTCACTTCTTGCATATCCTTTCTTTTCTTATAAGTTTTCCTCTTAGCCTTAATCAATCCTGCTTCCTTAATTACTCTGTGAATGGAAACATGAGAATAATTAAGCTCTAGCACTTCCTTAATTCTCCGGGAACCCCAACCCGGATGCCTTTTTCTACATTCCAGAATCTTTAGCTCCGTCTCCTTATCAATCTTGATAGAACAGTGCTCCTTCTTCCGGGGAAGATCTGACAAACCAGCCTCCTTATTCTCCTGGTATCGCTTCACTTATTTACGCACCGTCTTAATTGTGGTTTGATAGGCTTGGGCACAGGGCTTTATCCCAAACTTTAGCGCATCTTGAGCCATGTTTAAACGATATCTCTTGACATCTTCCTTATTCATAATGAGTATGTTTTCAATATAGGTGTTCATAAAGGTTGCGCTCCCTCTATCTGTCTCAATAACTACCATTTATATAACCTTTAATTTTATTCTGTATAAGTTTTCTTTTGCTCTTATTTATTATCTCCGGGTAGGGGATACCCTTTCCCTTTACTAACCATATTTTTTCTTTTCGTGTAGACAAATAAACCTTAATATGAATCTTCAAATCCTTCTTGACGGAAAACGCTTTTATGAATTATGATACCTTTATACAAACATGAAAGGTATATCTTCTTTAAGCTAAATTAGCTCAGTTGGTAGAGCAGCTGATTCGTAATCAGCAGGTCGGGGGTTCAAGTCCCCCATTTAGCTCCAGAAGAAGTCTTTCTTGAAGCAAATTTATTCTTCTAAATCATAAATATTATTTGTTATTCTTTAAAATACAAATACACTTTTATTATAGAGTCGTTAATTTTAAAGGAGGATCAAAAAATGAGACATTATCTTTATATTCCGTCAATGTTACTTTTAACCTTTTTGATTTTAGGAGGATTATCCTGTTCCAAAGAAGAAACTCCTACCACTCCCAATTTTGAAGAATATGGTATATCCTCACATATATGGGATTATAATTATGTGGTCTGGTTTGATCTGGATTATACTGCTCAAAGCAAAAATATGATTGCAGCAGATATATGGATGACTGCTAAAGGAAATGCTTCAGATGCTTCGTTGAAAATTGGAACAGCTGATATTGTATTTAATACTATAGAATCCTACACAGATGGTAAAATTTATAGAGGTGCGACTATAAATTTAAGCACGGATCAGCCTATTTCATACAAAATAACGAACTTAGCTAATAACAAAACCTATACTGGCAGTATAAACTTTCTTCCGAAAAATATAGTGGTTGATCCCTGGCCCTCTTTTTCTCAAGATTATAATTATTCTCCACTCTGGTCTATTGACGAAAATCCTGATTTTAATGTGATAGATGCCGGATGGGATGGTCGTAATCAGCATTATGAATACATTCGTCAAATTGATGGTAATATTAATACTTATACCCTGGTGAAAACGGAATGGCAAAATCAAACTCCGATTGAGAATTTCTACTTTGGGATTAATGCTATTGGCTATCAGAGAAAACACGATAACAAAGTTCTAATTGTGGGAGTTAGTAATAATTATTACTGGTGGAATGCAAATGGTAAGGGTCAAAATGGATGGCAAGCTCATCGCTCTCCTTTAAAATTTATGGATTTGATTCAGGAGGATATCAATAGCAAATAAAGTAGAATTTATGCCTCAGCGTGCTATAGCACTATTTTCTGGAGGTTTGGACAGTGTTTTAGCAGTTTTTTGGATGCAACATCTCGGTTTTGAGGTTATTCCAGTCTTTTTTGCAGCTGCTTATATATTTCCCGATAAAGCATTAAAAGTGGCAGAAGAAAATGGACTTAAATTGGAAGTTAGAGATATTTCGGAGAAGCATTTAGAGATGTTGAGACATCCCAAAAGAGGTTATGGGAAAAATCTTAATCCTTGTATAGATTGTCATTCGTTGATGATTCAAGAAGCAGCATTGATGTTACCGGAATTGGGAGCTGATTTTATTATTACTGGAGAAGTGCTGGGACAGCGACCTATGTCCCAAAATCTGGATTCTCTTAAAGCAGTAGATAAAATGAGTGGAGCTGGAGATTTAGTTATCCGTCCCCTATCTCAAAAATTATTACCTGATACTAAACCCATTAGAGAAGGATGGGTAAATAAAGATCAAATGCTGGATATTTCAGGAAGAGGACGTTCTCGTCAGCTACAGCTTGCAGAGCAATTTGGAATATCTCATCTTCAACCAGCAGGAGGTTGTCTTCTTACCGATCATAATTATTCTCTGCGATTAAGAGATTTGATGAGACATAATCAGGATAGCCTGCAAAATGTAAAACTTCTACGCTGGGGCAGGCATTTTAGATTAACAGATGAGATTAAATTGATTGTAGGAAGAGATGCTGCTGATAATGCAGGAATTGAAAGTGAGAACTATCCTGGCTTATACCTAAAGATTAGAGATGTAGAAGGACCTTTGGGGTTATTAACAGTTCAAGAGCCATCTGAAGAGGTTCTTAAGCTCGCTGCTTCTATTGTTCTTTTTTACAGTCATAAAGCAAGTTCTCCCGCATATATTAAATATGGAGTTGACAAAAAGTTCAATCAAGAGATAAAAGTTGAAAAATGTCCTGAAAATATCCTCAGGTCATATCTAATTACCTCATAAAGGATTCCTGATGTTAAAGATTGAAGGTTATATTCTATTACCTGATTTTGAAACTAATACCTGGCTTTTATGGGATGAAGATTCTCGAGAAGCTATATTGGTAGATCCGGCTGCTCCTTCTCCTGACTTATTAAAAAGGATAGAAGAGCTGAAGTTAAAGGTTAAATATATAATTAACACGCACGGACATATGGACCATATAGGTGGCAATAGCTGGTTCAAGAATCATCTTTCTGTTCCACTTATGATTCATTCTGCTGATGCTCCAATGCTGGTTAATAGCGCAATGAATTTAAGTTTATATGTGGGAAATCCTGTATCCAGTGCTCCACCTGATGTGCTTTTAGAAGATGGTATGGAATTGAGTCTGGGAAAGTATCCTGTGAAAGTGATTCATACTCCTGGACATACTCCTGGTGGTATTTGTCTTCTGGCAGATAAATTTTTAATAAGCGGAGATACCCTTTTTGAACAGAGTATAGGAAGAACTGATTTGCAAGGTGGAAATCATCAGCAGATTATCAATTCTATAAAAAATAAACTTTTCGTCTTACCTGATGATGTGATAGTTTTTCCAGGACATGGACCTCGCACTTCAATAGGTATGGAAAAGAAGAACAATCCTTTTGTGAGTTAACTTGATGCATTACGATACCGTTTTAATTCTTGATTTTGGTTCCCAATATACTCAACTCATAGGAAAGGTGATACGTTCTTTCAATGTCTATTGTGAGATTCATCCTTATCATTTGACGGAAACAAGGATAAACCAAATCAATCCTAAGGCAATAATTCTTTCTGGCAGTCCTTTCAGTACAAATCAAGAAGATGCACCTCAACCAGATTCTTCTATTTGGGAAATGAATATTCCTATTTTAGGTATTTGTTATGGGATGCAACTCATTGTTTCACATTTTAGAGGGAAAGTCCAGCATCAAACTAAAAGAGAATATGGACAGGCTATTCTTCAGATAAAAAAATCACATCCTTTGCTGGAAGGTTTAGCTCTGGAGGAAAAGGTATGGATGAGTCACGGAGACACTATTTCAGAACTTCCACCAGAGTTTATCGTTTTAGCTTCAACTTCCAGTGCACCTTATGCAGTTATAGCTCATAAAAATCTTCCTATTTTCGGATTGCAATTCCATCCTGAAGTTGTGCATACTCCAAATGGCAAGACCATCTTGCAGAATTTTGTTCTTAAGGTGGCAAAATGTTCAGCGAATTGGACGCCGAGTAATTTTATTGAGGAATCCATAAAAAGGATTAGAGAGCAGGTAGGCAATCAAAAGGTAATTTTAGGGATTTCTGGAGGTGTGGATTCTTCGGTAACAGCAGCACTCTTGTATAAATCCATAGGAGATAATCTTATTCCAGTCTTTGTTGATAATGGTTGTATGCGTTATAAAGAAGCAGAGCGCGTGCAAGAAGCTTTTTCTGCTATAGAAAACTTTAAGATTAACTTTGTAGATGCCTCAGAACTGTTTCTTTCGCGGTTAGCTGGGGTTTCAGACCCTGAAAGAAAGCGGAAGATTATCGGCTCCACCTTCATTGAAGTTTTTGAGAAAGAAGCGGCAAAATATGAGAATGTAGGATTTTTAGCTCAAGGGACACTTTATCCCGATGTCATTGAAAGTGTTTCTTTCCGTGGTCCTTCCGCAAAAATCAAAAGCCACCATAATGTTGGCGGTTTACCGGAAAAAATGGGGCTAAAACTGATAGAGCCATTACGAGAACTCTTTAAAGATGAAGTTAGAGCTGTAGGAAAAGAATTAGGCTTACCTGAAAGTCTCATAAATAGACATCCATTTCCGGGACCTGGTTTAGCTGTTCGGATTATAGGTGCAGTTGATAAAGAAAAAGTGCAAAAATTGCAGTTAATAGATGAAATCTTTATTCAGGAATTGCATAATTGGAACCTATACAATCAGACCTGGCAAGCTTTTGCTATCCTCCTCCCTATTCAAAGTGTTGGAGTGATGGGAGATGAAAGAACCTATGAAAATGTCTGTGCGCTCAGAGCAGTGAATTCTCAGGATGGGATGACAGCAGAAGCTACTGAATTCCCTTGGAACTTTTTGAAGTATGTAGCGAATCGCATTATAAATGAGGTTAAAGGCATCAATAGAGTGGTCTATGACCTCAGTTCAAAACCACCAGCTACTATTGAATGGGAATAAATACTTAGATTTTGATTAACTAGGTTATATATAAAGTAACTAAAAAATCTTAAAATTTACTTGACTTTTTTATTTGCATGAGAATATTGAATTTGTTTTTAAGCTGACAATACAAAAATAGAATATTAAATAGATATTTCATAATGGAGATAAAGATTAGTTAGATGAGAAAAAGTATAGGAGTTATATTGTTTTTTATTTTAATTACTTTATCTGCTATATCTGCAAAAAATAATATAACTAATATTTCTATACCCTCTACCTTAGAGAAAAATAAAGGCATAAAATTAGATAATCCCACAACCATCATAGAATATATGGTAGAATTTTATCAGAAAGCTATCTCACCGGTCAAACAACAAAATTGTCCTATGTATCCTTCCTGTTCTAATTATGGATTAGAGGCATTAGAAAAATATGGATTAAGGGGCATATTTTACACAGTTGATAGATTAAATCGTTGTGGTCACGATTTACAATATTACATAAAAGTAATTGTGGATGATGAAATATATTTCCTGGATATACCATGAATTTAAGAGTTTTTGCTATTTTATTTATTTTACTGTTTTTTATCTCTTTAAATGGAGAAGTTACTAATAATTTTGCCTATGCCGACTTTTTAAAAAGTGAAAAATTGTATGATTTAGCTATTGGTGAATATTATCGTAGTATGTATAATGGAAGTAAAGAAGACACTACCAGAGCCTTATTTGGGATAGCAGAATGTTATGCGAAGTCCCATAAATTTATTGAAGCGGCAAAGACTTATGAAAAGCTTGAAGACCAGGAAATAAACTGGGACGCCATAAAATTACATACATTTCTTTTAACTGACATTAAATATTACTATGAGTCTAATAAATTGATTGATAAATTTATTCAGGCTTTACCTAAAGAAAAACAAGACTCTTTGCTAATTTATAAAGCAGTTAATTTAATAAATCTGGGAAAATATAACGAAGCAGAAGAAACATTAAATCAAATTAGTACGGACTATCCAAAATCAAGAGCTCTTGACATTCAAGCAATAATGGATGAATCTTTACCTCTAAAATTCAAGAAAAGTGGAAAAGCAGTATTTTTTCAAGCAATCTTACCAGGAGCTGGGTATTTATATTGTAAAATGCCACAAACTGCACTTGCAACCTTAGTGGTTAATTCTTTATTTGGCTATACTATTATGGATAATTTTAAACGAGGAAATACCGGTTCAGGTGTTTTCTTTTCTGTAATAGGAACAGGATTTTATCTGGGATCTATATATGGAAGTTTACAAGCTGTTTCCAAATATAATAAAAGAGAAATGGAAAATTTCTCTAATAAAATAAGACCATAGGAGGTTCTTATGCCTAAAAATTGTAGGTACATCGCCTTATTTCTGCTTACGATTGTTTTTCTAAACCTTTTTCTTCCCATCGTAGCTGAAAATGTTGTCGTTCGCCCAACAAGAGTTCAATTATCGTTGGCTCAAACTATTGATGCGGAAACTGCAAATCAAGGTGACCCAGTAGAGTTTGTTGTAGTACATCCTGTATATCAGGATGGAAAAATAATAGTACCAGCTGGAGCAAGAGCTTATGGGAGAATTGAACAAGTTACTCAAAATGGATTGTTAGGTAAACCTGCATCTTTAGCTATTTCTCTAACTACCGTTGATGCTATTGATGGTTCTAAACTCCCCATAATAGCAAGTAAGACCTTAAAGGGTGAATCAAGAACCGCAATATCAATAGGAGTATCATTATTTTTATGTATATTAGGCGTATTTATTAAAGGAGAAAATGTTACAATGCAAGCTGGATACATTATAGATGCAGATATTTTAGGAGGTAATGTAGTTAATGTACCCTAATTATACAAATAGTTATTGGTGATATCCCATTATATTCTCATTATAGATTAGCAGTTAATTTTCCTAATCAAATTTTTTTTTTATTAGCGGGCATAGCTCAGTTGGTAGAGCATTAGCTTCCCAAGCTGAGGGTCGCGGGTTCAAGTCCCGTTGCCCGCTCCATTTTATTTTTTTCCCATTCTATATTAACTCTCCTATATAAGCAAAAGAATAGAGCTTCAGCTTTTTTAGTACGATTGGGCTTTTTCTGGTTTTTCTCCTTTTAAAAAGTTTCTACTATTTCGTCAATTTATCTTGAGCTGATGTCCAGCTTATGTCCAACTGATGTCCAGCTTATGTCCGAAATGGGACATAACCTCCCTATCAGCTACACATTATCTATGCATTTAAGATAGAAAAAGAGTTAAATAATAGAATGGCGATATAAAAGGAATATAGAGTAAATTTAAACTGTATCTATTATCTGGATTTTCTGATGTGGAAAGAATAAGTAGAAGAAATAATCTCAAATAGCAATGATTATAAAATGAATAATAAATATATGATTACTCCTACACAGATTGATTTACTATTTTTGCTTTAGAAATTCTCTTTTAGTTTAGATATATCAATTTATTGGTGGAGGTGGCGGGAATCGAACCCGCGTCCAAAGAACCGACTATGAGCGAATCTACATGCTTAGTCGTCTTTAAGTGTTGTCATAGCAGTGCAAGACGATCAGACCTGCTATGACCAAGCCCATAATCTTAACTGGCACTTATGGGCATTCGTGCCAGTGCAACCGAACTGTTCCGACGCTTAATCCCATCCCGTCGGTTCGGACGGGTTAAACGTAGCAGCCTATGCTGCTAATGCGTAATTGTAGTTTGCAGTTAATTTTGTTTGCTGCTTGGTAACGGAGTGGACAGCATCTCCGGCATGCATCACTCACACCCTGATTCCCTGTCGAAACCTAATCACCCCCCTATAAACTTGTAAAAGAGCACATAACAATATATAATGTAAAAGATTCGGGTTATTTGTCAAGTTCAAAAAGATTTTCACCCTATATGGAGTTATTATTATTATGCTTGCTTATTATATATACTTCTGAAGTTTCAATTTACTTTACCAATAATATCTTTCAAATTCAGGTTTCGTTGTGTTAAAAAATTCAGAAGTCCCTGATAAACTTCAGGAATGGTTAAAGGATTACTGAAATTAGCCGTGCCAATAGCAATAGCAGAAGCACCGGCATAAAAGAATTCCAGAGCATCCTGCCAGGAATGAATTCCACCCATAGCGATAACTGGAATTTTTACTGCTCTGGCAGTTTGATAAGTTAAAGCAAGAGCCACAGGTTTAATCCCTATTCCACTGTAACCACATACTGGAATGGATAATCTTGATTTGCCTGTTTCCCAATTTATTGCCATTCCATAAAGGGTATTGATTAAAGAAATGGAAGTTGCTCCTCCTGCTTCTGCCGCTTGAGCAATTAAGGCAATATCAGTAACATTAGGGCTGAGCTTTACAATCAATTCCCTATCAGTTAACCTTGCCAGTTTTTCAACCAGATTAAAAACAATATCAGGATTGGTCCCAAAAGCAATTCCTTCATTTTCCACATTGGGACAGGAGATATTAATTTCATAGCCATAGATTCCACAATGTAGTTCCAGTCCTTCCAGCATTCTAATAAACTCTTCTTGAGTAGCTCCTGAAAAGCTCACTATCAAAGGGATTTTAAGATATTCTCTCAAATCAAATAAATCATTATTGAGGAAGGATTTTAATCCTGGATTCTGCAGACCGATAGCATTTAGTAATCCTGCTTCAGTTTCATAAAGTCTGGGAGGTGGATTTCCTATTTTTGGTTTCAAGGTAATTGTTTTGGTTACATAAGCACCCAGAATTCCCTGCTGAAAAAAGTTAAAGTATTCAGTTCCAAAAGTCCCTGAAGCATTTAAAATAGGACTTTGAAGATTGATTTTGCCCAGAGAAGTGGAAAGTTCACTCATAATTCTTTCCAGAGTATTTTTTCTGCTTCAAAGATAGGTCCATCATAACAGACTCTTAGATAACCTTCATTGGTTGGAATAACACAACCATAACAAACGCCAACTCCACAAGCCATATATGCTTCCATAGAGACATAATGTGGAATGGGAGCAACTATTTGAGCCAGAGTTTTTAGCATATTAACAGGTCCACAGCTATATATACAATCAAAAGATTCTTTTTTCAACAAATCAGCTATATCTTTTGTCACTATTCCCTTATTTCCAAAGCTTCCATCTATGGTATAAGAACAGTCACAGGGAAAAACATCATCTTTTGAAGCTCCACCATGCAAAAAAAGAATATTATTGGAAGAATCAAGCCTTTTTTTCAAAAAAGCTAAAGGTGGATAACCTGTTCCTCCACTTACCATAAGTATTTTGCTATCTTGCCTTAAAGGAAAGGCATTTCCCAGAGGTCCATAAATCTTCAATTTATCGCCTGTTTTTAGAGCAGCTAAAGCTCTGGTTCCTCCACCTATGACCTTAATGAGGAAGGAGATACTATCTTCTTCTATATTGTAAACACTGATAGGTTTAAAAAGACGCCTGCATTGTGAAGTTATATCAGCTTTTATCTGAAAGAAATTACCTGGATTGCATTGAGAAGCAAAATCTTCATCCTTAATAGTTATCTGGATGTAGTTGGTTCTAATCTTTTCTATTTTTTCTACAGGTAAGATTTTATATTGCACTACTCAGCCTTCCAGGTTTGTCTTCCTTCCAGGAAAGTATATAATACCTTACTGGAAACTTTTTGATTAAGCCAGGGTGTATTTTTACTTTTAGAAAGGATAGATTCAGGAGTAAAGATAGTTTCAGCCCCCAGGTCAATGATAGTTAAATCAGCAGGATTTCCAGTTTTTAAGGCACTTTCAGGAAGATTTAAAATTTTAACCGGTGCTGAAGTTAAAGCCTCAACTAACCTTTCCAGAGATAGATAACCTTGTTTAACTAAATAGTGATAAAGCACAGGGAAAGCAATCTCTAAACCGATGATTCCAAATGGTGCCTGGTCAAATTCTCTGGCTTTTTCAAAATCTGCATGAGGTGCATGGTCTGTTGCAATACAATCTATTATTCCTTCTTTTAAAGCTTTAACGCAGGCTTGACGGTCTTTTTCGGTTCTGAGAGGAGGTTTCATTTTAGTGTTGGTATCAAAATTAAGGCAGGCTTCTTCAGTTAGTAAAAGATGATGAGGTGTAACTTCACAGGTTACTTTAACTCCTCTTTCTTTTGCTTCTCTAATCAATTCTATAGAACGAGCAGTGCTAATATGTGCTATATGCAATTGTGCACCGCAGTTTTCAGCTAACATAATATCACGAGCTACAATAACTTCTTCTGCCAGGGGAGAAATTCCAGTTAACCCAAGTTTTGTAGCTACTTTTCCACCATTAATTTGTCCTTTTCCGCTTAAATTATAATCTTCGGCATGAATGATGAGAGGAAGTCCAAAATTGGTGGCATAACGCATACAATTCAGCATTAATTTAGCATTCTGGACACAATTTCCATCATCGGAAACCGCAACTATTCCACCTGATTTCATAGTAGCCATTTCGCTTATTTCAAGTCCTTCACTTTTTTTAGTGATAGCACCTATAACAAAAACTCTGGCAGAACCAAGGTCTTTTGCTCTACGCTGAACATAATCTACAGAAGCAATATTATCCACTACTGGTTCGGTATTAGGCATAGCACAAAGAGTGGTAAAACCTCCATGAGCAGCAGCACGAGTTCCAGAAGCGATATCTTCTTTATAAGTTTGTCCAGGGTCTCTTAAATGAGTGTGAATATCAACAAAGCCAGGAAAAACATATTTACCGCTTGTATCTATAATTTGATCTACTTTATCCAAATTTATGGTTTGAGCAATTCTTTGAATCTTTCCGTTTTTGAGCAAAATGTCTTTGCGAGAAAAGCGATTATTGATATAAGCAATTCCATTTTTTATGAGTGTAGTCATTTCCCCCTCCTTTAGAGCTTGCCACCAAGAATAAGAAACATCAGTGCCATTCTAACTGCTACACCGTTTGCTACCTGTTCTACAATGATACTTTGAGCGCTATCAGCTATCTCTGGTAAAATTTCTATTCCCCGATTCATAGGACCTGGATGCATAATTAGAGCATCTTTCTTAGCATATTTAATCGTTTCTTTGGAAAGAACATAATGACGACTATATTCTTCCAGACTGGGAAACAGACCTTCCGTCATTCTTTCCAGCTGCATTCTTAGACCCATAACAATATCAGCATCTTTCAAGGCTTCTGCTAAATCATATTCTACCTTACATCCATAAATCTGTTCCATATTAGCAGGCATAAGCGTGCGAGGTCCACAGACGGTTACTTCCATTCCCAATTTAGTCATTCCAATTAAATCAGAACGCACCACTCTACTATTTAAGATATCACCCACAATAGTGATTTTAAGCCCTTTTAAATTACCCAGACGTTCCCAGATAGAAAAGATATCAAGTAAAGCTTGGGTGGGATGAGCATGTCTTCCATCTCCCCCATTGATTACTGGTTTTCCAGAATACTTATGCACTAATTGAGGACTTCCTGGACTGCTATGACGGATGCAATAGAGGTCTATTCCCATAGCGTTGAGAGTATTAACCGTATCCTGCAGGCTTTCTCCTTTTTTTAAAGAGGAAACTGTAGCCTGGAAACTTACTACATCTGCACTTAATCTACTGGCAGCAAGTTCAAAACTCATTCGGGTGCGGGTGCTATCTTCTACAAATAGAGTACAGACAGTTTTCCCTCGCAGAGTAGGGATTTTTTTGTATTCCCGGAGGTTTATTTCCTTCATACCTTTGGCAGCTTCCAGGATATACATAATTTCGTCAGAAGAATAGTCATCTAAGTCATATAGACTTCTACCGACAAATTGAGGTGTTGATTCCATTTTTTACTCCTTTCCGGCTCACTGGCTCGGATTAAAGGTTTATTTGTATCTTTCTATTTAAAAAGCTGCTTTTGGTCAAGATTTTTTATCCACTCTTTTTTCATTTATCAATTTCCTTGCAAGACAATATAATACATTTCCTGCTCTAAGATATTCTCTCTTATCATATTGGAAAAATCCTTGACTTAACACCTTGCTTAATATTAATGTATTAATTAAATTGCATATATAAGAAAAGGAGTCATTTAAATGAAACGAATCTTTCTTCTTACCTTAGCTGTTTTGCTGTTCTTAACTGGTTGTGCGACAACCAGACATAGACTTAGTCCACAAGCTAATGTAGATTTGAAAACAGCTAATGTCTACTATTCTCAACAAAATGTTGAGGAAGCTCTCAAATATTATAATCGTGTATTACAGGATAATCCTGATCATGCTTTAGCTTTAAGACGTGTGGCCGATATTTATCTTTATTATGGGGAACAGAATCCAGAAAAATCTCTGGAATACAACAAAATGGCTTATGAATATTACGATAGAGCCATAAAGATTATGGAAAAATATGAAAAGCCTACCGAAGATGAGTTAGCTGCAATCCGAGATATGAAGAAAAGGAAACTTAGTGCCTGGACTCGTGTGTATAATAAAGGAATTGAAGAATTGAATGCTGGCAACACTCAGCAAGCAATTAAGATTTTTGAACAAGCTGCGGAAATGGATCCCACAGAACTAAAACCATTGAATATGCTGGTCAATATCTACCAAAATGAACTTAAAGATATGGAAAAAGCAGGCGAATATCTTTTCAAATTATATGAACAGAATCCAGAAAATATTGAAGTAATAATGAATCTTGGAGCTTATTATTATAATAAACAAGACTTTGAAAAAGCTATCCCCCTCTTTGAGAAAGTGAAAGAAAAAGAACCTACTAATATCAAGAATTTACTGGTTTTAACAGATTGTTATTATGCTAGCGAGCAATACGATAAAGCTAAAAACAATATTGAGTTGGCTTTGATTATAGAGCCGCGAAACACCGATGCTTTAGCCACAGCTTATGATATTGCTGTAAAAATGGATGATAATGAGGCTGCTCTGAATTATCTAAAACAACTTCTTGATATTAAAGAAGACAATATCTATTATGAAAACATCGTTATCCTCTTGAATTCTATGGAAAGATGGGAAGAACTGGCAAATTATGCGCAGAAATGGCATAAGTTTGACGAAACAAATAAGATTCCAGTTCAATTCGTTATCTTAGCTGCTCAAAAAATGAAAAATCAAGCGCTGGAAACTGAGTATACCAATATTCTGAAACAGATGAAATAAACTATTCTGATAAATCTAAAGCCTGTTCCTCAAGGAGCAGGCTTTTTTAATGTTATGCATAAAACATTTCAAAAAGCCTATTACTATGCTTTTGCGGCTATTCTTGCTTGGTCAACTGTTTCTACTGCATTTAAATTAAGTTTAAGACATCTCACTCCGCTGGGTTTACTTTTAATCTCCTCCTTATGTGCTACTATATTTTTAGCTATTATCTTTCTGGTTAATTACAAAAGAGATAAGACAAATAAACCTTCTTTTAACTGGAAGATACGAATTCTATCTGGCTTGTTGAATCCTTTTATCTATTATCTAATGCTTTTTGAAGCTTATCATCGGCTTAGAGCTCAAGAAGCTCAAGTGCTTAATTATACTTGGGCTATAGTACTGTCTTTTCTTTCTGCCCTATTCTTAAAGCAAAAACTCAGGATTAAGGATATCATCGCTCTTTTCATTAGTTTCTTTGGTGTCCTTCTGGTCTCAACTCAAGGTAGGTTCTGGGAATTTCAATTTGATGACCCGGTGGGTTCTCTTTTAGCTGTTTCTACATCTTTAGTCTGGGCTTTTTATTGGATTTTAAATATGAAAGATAGTCTTCCCGCTATTCAAAAACTTTTGGGGAATTTCTTAATTGGGACTCTGGCAACTTTTTTCTATGCATTAATACTGGGAAAATTGAATTATAATGGTTTATTTAGTTCTGAGGCAAATATAACATTTGGCATTCTGGGAGGGATTTATGTGGGAATTTTTGAGATGGGTCTCACTTTTCTTCTTTGGCAAAAAGCTTTGGAATACAGTACGAGCACTGCTTCTACAGCTAATTTAATCTTTTTAACTCCTTTTCTATCACTCATCTTTATCTTCTTTATCTTGAAAGAACATATTTCTCCTGCCACTTTAATTGGTCTGGTTTTGATTGTTTTAAGTAATTGGTGGCAGAAATCTTCTCGTCCTGCTAAAGTTCTAAAATAGAAGAAGTTTATATAGGAATTTCCAATTGTTCTTCCTTTTCTGGTCTTTCTAAGTCAAGTTTACCAACACCTACACCTAACAATCTTATCTTACGAGAATGGTCCCAGTTAGAAAGAAGTAGTTTTTCTGCATATTCATAAAGAATAGCGCGGTCAGCAGTAGGTTCAGGTAAAGGACAAGAACGAGTTATGACCTCAAAGTTATCATATTTTATTTTGATAAAGATATTTTTCCCCATTATACCTTGAAAGGCAAGACGATTTATCAAACGTTCAATCAATTTTTCCAATTCTGCTAAAATATCATTGATGTCATCCAAGTCTTTCTCAAAAGTATTTTCACAGCTTACCGTTTTGGGTTCAAATTCAGTAATAACTTCTCTATCATCAATTCCACGAACAACCTGATAATAATAAACTCCAGCCTTACCAAAATTGCTGATTAAAAAGCTTAAATCTTGATTATATAAATCTTCTCCATTTTTTATTCCCATTTTCTTCATTCGGGCAGCAGTGACCTTTCCAATACCATAAAATTTCTCTATAGGCAGTGAGAAAAGGATTTCACGAGTATTTTCTGGTGTGATGACACTAAGACCATCAGGTTTTTGCAGTTCAGAAGCTATTTTGGCAAGAAATTTATTATAAGAAACACCGGCTGAACAGGTTAATTGAGTGGTATTCCAGATATCCTGTTTTATTAGTCGGGCAATTTTGACTGCATCAGGTTCATTGATTTTATTTTCAGTTACATCCAGATAAGCTTCATCCAAGGACATAGGTTCAACTAAATCGGTATATTGATGAAAAATAGCCCTGATTTGTTCCGAGACCTCTTTATAAAGCTTGAAATGACCGTGAACAAAAACTGCTTGCGGACATAATTTCCAGGCTTGATAGGAACTCATACCACTATGAATACCATATTTTCTTGCTTCATAAGAACAGGTTGCTACCACACCACGACTATCAGGTAATCCTCCAACTATTACACATTTTCCTTTCAGAGAAGGATTTTCCCTAATTTCTATGGAAGCAAAATAGGCATCCATATCAATATGAATTATCTTTTTCATACCCTCATTTTTGGAGACATTTTTCTGCAGTCAAGATTTTTTAAACTACTTATTTTAGAAAATTCTATCTCTTATAACTCTCAGTGAATTTAATTATGTTTATCTGATAATCTTAGCTTATAGAGGAAAAACCACTTTGAGGAGGTTATAGTATACAATTCACAACCCGATATATAAACCGAGAAAGTAAAGTGCAATAATGGTCACTACAAATAACTACCAACTTTTATAATATTCTATGATTGTTATCAAGGGAAACATTGCCAGCATAATTTAACTCAAATTGTCTCTTAGCTCTCCCTTAGCTCTTTTGCTTATAAAGTGCTAAGAGAGAGTCAATTAGGAGTTTGGGATAATAATATTCATATAACTGTCTAATTTTAATGTAATTAAATGTATAATTTGTCCCCAAACAGAAGTTTAAAAGAGTTTAATTTACTGCTATCGTTTTGAAGAATAAAATTGTATCCATTAGTTATTCGTCATAATTATATCATCGTTAATACGGGATAAAGAATATTAAAACTGGTTCTTTTATATCAGTATAAATCTACACTTGAGTTTTATTCCGGATTAATAGCTGTCTGAGGAACAGGAGTAGAGTGCACTTTCAAAATAAAATAGAGAGTTCCCAGTAGACCAAAACCCGCGGCAATCAGGAAATTTAGCGCAGGACTCACCTTCCAAAGAAAAGCTCCGGCAAAAGCTGCAACGGATACAATGACATCCCGGATGAAATAATAAGTGCCAAAAGTCCAAGCTTTTGAATCTTCAGGTGCCAGGTCCATAATAAGAGCTTTGCGAGTGGGTTCCCCAAACTCTTTTAGACCTCTTATAATAAATGCGAAGATTAAAGCTGGAAAGGTTTTACTAAAGAGCAGGACTATTGGGAAAATAGTGAAATTGAAGAAAGTTATAGCTACGTAAGGTTTGCGGGTACTTCTATCAGCTAAATAGGCAACTGGAATGTAAATAAGCATTGCTGTTACCATTTCAATGGCAGTCAAAATGCCAAATTGCATTTCGCTTATGTGATTATTTTCTACCACCCAAACCACCACAAAAGCATAAGGAATCTGTTCACAGAATCGCACTAAGATATCAGATACCAGAAGATTAGTAAGATTTTTAGAAAAGCGTCTGGACCCTTTTTTCTGTTTTGTCTTTTTCTCTACGGGAGGTTCAACGATTAACTTCTGTTGAACAAAGAGAGCTACAATGGCTAAAATTATGGCTACTATAAAGGCATAACGGACACCCTGAATCCTTCCAAATTTCATAATAAGTGCACCACCCATAATAGGACCCAGAGCCATAGGAATTCTTTTTACGATGGAATTTAAGGAGACACCCATAGAACGACGATTTGCAGGCACTACAGAAGATATTAAACTCATAGTTGCAGGTAAGGATATAGCTGTCCAGGAGATAAAAAAGATAGCACCAATCAGCACTGCTTGCCAGGTTGGAAACAAAACTACAATCAAATATCCGAATATAGCCATTAAATTGAAGATAGCTAAAGCTTTTTTATAGCCTAATTTTTCCGCTAACCAACCACCTGGATAAGAATACAAAGCACTGAGAAGATTGTCCAATCCATTTAAGAGACCAATTATAATAGGAGTACCGCCCATCGCAATAATATAGAGAGGAAGAAAGCGTTCTGCCATCTTTTCTCCCATCCCTACCAGAATGACCATCAACAGCATTCCTGCCAGACTGGAATTCATTCCCAGAAAATCAACTATTCTCTGAAAAAACTTTTTCATCTTTTCTATTGCTCTTTCTCTATATTCTCTTTACTTTAGATAATAAACATCTCACTACTTTCTTGCTTTATACTTAGATATCTTAAATATTTTATAGCAGGAGATATTAAATCCTTAGTATATTATAAGGGAGTTTTAACGGTTTGTCAAATAAGTGATGGTCTATGATATTGTAATCAGTTAGATAAAATTAACCGTAAAATATCATAAAGAGAAGGGTATTTTTTCCTTTGGCTTAATGTCTTTTAAGGTTGAAAGAAGAGAATTTAGCTGATTATTTAATTCAATGAGGTCTTTGGAATTATCTATAACTAAATCACATAGTGGTATTTTATCCTGGTCATCAATCTGGGCATTGATGCGTGCTTCTATCTGCTCTCTTGTTTCTTTTCCCTTTTGTAATAATCGGTTTATACGGACTTCACGAGGTGCACGAATGAGAATAATATAATCAAAACATAGTTCTAATCCTGCTTCAAAGAGCAAGGGTATTTCAAAAAAGAGGTATTTTTCAGTGCTATTATCCACTATTTGTTGTAAAGCAGAAAGGGTTTTGGGATGCACGATACTATTTAGGAAATCCAGTTCAGATTTATTATTGAATACAATTTCGGCAATTTTATCTCTCTGGGGTTGACCATTTTTTACTATACCTTTCCCCCACCTTTTTATCAAGGTCTTTAAAGTATCGGGTTGATTTAATTGTTGTTGCGCAATCTCATCTGCGTATATAACTTTAAATCCGTGCTCTTCTAAAAGATTACAGAAGGTGGTTTTACCACTTCCAATGTTACCGGTAATTCCAATCAATATAGGTTGAGACATCTTTATACCTTTCTATTTTATCAAGAAGTTGCATCCATAAGAATCTGAAGCAATTCTTCATATGCCACATTAACTTTAATCTTTCCATTTTGAGCCACCGATATCTGACTGTTCTGTTCTGAAACAATGATAGCAATAGCATCGGAAACCTCAGTGATTCCAATTCCAGCAAGATGACGAGTGCCAAAATGCTTTATGTATTCAGGATTTTTAGAAAGAGGAAGCACCACTTTGGCAGCAATAATACGATCTCCTCTGATAATGATTGCTCCATCATGTAAAGGAGATTTAGGATTGAAAATAGTTAAAACCAATCTTAAAGAAAGAGCTGCATCAATTATCTCACCATTATTGATATACTCAGTTAGTTTCCGCCTATTTTCAATAACAATGAGAGCACCAATTTTACGAAAAGAAAGAGAGGAAATAGCATCAATCAGAGGCATATATACATAGTTAGTTTCTCTCTTTCTAAGACTTAGATTCAATTCCCGGGAAAGATTAATTTTACTTAAAAGAGTTCGGATTTCAGGTTGAAAAAGAATTATTAAAGCCAGAGCCCAGTATCTACTGATAGAATTGAGAAGTGAAGAAACCATCCGAAGATTTAAAGCTGTGGCAATGGTAGCTAAGATGATTATAGCCACTACAGCCACGAGAATTTGCCAACCTCCACTTCTTCTTAAGACCAAGAGTATCTGATAAATCAGAAAAGCTATAATGAAGATATCAACAATATCGGCAAATTTCGGTATTAGGATGTCCATTCACTAACCTCATTTATTTCCTTAAGTACCTGAAAGAATTGACGATGAGCTTGCACATTATGCACTCTCAGTATCTCCACACCTTTTAAAACTGCTACCAATCCCGCAGCTAAAGTTCCTCCCAATCTTTGCTCCACAGAAGAATTATCCAGGGAAGCTATAAAACTTTTTCTGGAAACACCTATGACCAGTGGAAGCTGATGAATTTTAAATTCTTCCAGGTGTGCCAGCAACTGAAAATTATGTTCTGCTGTCTTCCCAAATCCTATACCCGGATCAAGATAGATACGGTCTCGCGAAATACCTTTCACTTCAGCATAGGCAATCCTTTCCTCAAAGAAAGCGTTAATTTCTCCCAAAAGGTCTTCATAATGAGGATTATTCTGCATATTTTGAGGTTCACCTTGCATATGCATCAATATAACTTTCACTTGAGGATGAGATGATAAGATATCAGCCATTTCAGGGTCAAAACGAAGGGCAGAAACATCATTTATAATTCTGGCTCCTAAATCTATAGCTGCTTCTGCTACCTTACTTTTCCGTGTATCTATAGAAATAGGTATATCCTGCCATTTATTTCTAATTTCCGTGAGCACGGGAATTATTCTTTGCAATTCTATATCTTCGGGAACAGGTTCTGCACCTTGACGAGTAGATTCTGCGCCAATATCCAGGATATCAGCTCCCTCCGAGATTAGTTTTTCAGCCTGAAGCAAAGCATCCTTTAGATTTATAAACTTTCCCCCATCAGAAAAAGAATCTTCTGTAATATTTAATATTCCCATTAAGGCAGGTATTTTAAATTCTATCATTACTGAAAAATAAAAGTTAGTTCACATTCAATTCCTGGTTGTGGTTCACCAATAATGTGGAATTTATCCCGATACATTTCTAAAATTTTTCTTGCTTCCGCAAAATAACGAGGTCCACTCTGCTCAATTGCATCCACTGTACTCATTATTGGTTTACCATATTGGTCTACTTTAAAACGAACAGTAACGGTTCCTGGAGCACCTAAAGAATGACGATAATCTTGAGGAAAATCAAAACGGACTCTTCCCTTGCCTTTACCAAAGGAGACATTAACTGTTCCCGCTGCCGAACTTTTGTCTCCTCCGGTCAAACCTTTTAAAAAACCATAAGCTAAAGGATTGTTTACTACAGGAGCAGTGGTTTTAGGAACTGGTTGAGTAGATAATTCAGGTGCCTCCATCACTTCTCCTGCTAAAGGTTGAGGGATAGTTTCTTGCTCTAAAGTTTGAGGAGGAACTTCAGATTTTTGAGGAGCTATTACTTTATTGCTGATTTGAGGTAATGGCGAGACTTCTTCTTTAATAGATTCTCGGGCTTGATCCTTGATGACTGGAGTTTCTTCCCACTGAGTTAAAGGGTCATAAGGTTCTATTTGATACCAGTGAATAGCGACTTGGGGTTTAATATAATAAAAACTAAATATGAGCAGCAAAATACCATGCAAGATAATAGAAATTAGCCAGGGACTATATTTGCCACTCGGTAATGTCATTATATTATTCCTTAATCGGTTCAGTACCTACGAATATTCTTTCAAAGCCCACACCACGGATTATATCCATTATCGTAATCACATCCTGAAGAGGTGTGGAACGGTCTGCAGAAAGACGCACTACTTGGTCTTTACTTCTGAATTCCTTTTGTAAGGCGGGACCAAGATTTTCCAAGCTATATTCTGTACCTTGAAACACAATAGTTTTATTGGGAAGATATTGAATTTGGAGCACTTGATGCACTTGTCGTTCTTGTGATACGGAAGCTGGAAGTTTTAATGGTAAACCAGTCTGAGCGGTAAAATTTGATGCCAGAACCATAAAGATAAGTAGCAAGAACATCATATCCGTCATAGAAACCAGAGTGGTGCTGCTAATTTTCTTTTTGGAAATTTCCAGTCGCATAATATTAAGCCTTTTCCAGCATTTTACGATATCTTATTTCGTGTTCCATAACTTCGTGCTGCATATCTTTTGCCAGGTCATCCAATTTTTGTACTAAATTATTATAGAAAATAATAGACGGTATCCCCACTACTAAACCACCAACTGTAGTTAATAAAGCAACCCAGATACCTCCAGCCAAAGTACTTATATCCACCGTATTTTGTCCCTGTCCCTGGATATTCATAAAAACCTGAACCATACCAATCACTGTCCCTAAGAATCCGACTAAAGGAGCAATAGTGGAAAGAGTAGAAAGCCAGTCCATTCCTTTTTCCAGATTATGAAGTTCCCGATTACCTACAGCTTCCATACTTTCCTGAATCAGTTTAATATCATCAGTATCAGCATTGTAAAGCTTGTCCAGCATTAATCCAAGAGGACTGCTCTGTCCATGTATTCTCAGAATAGCTCTAATATTTTCCGGTTTATCTTGTTGAGCCAGATAAAAAGATAGTTTTTCATTAGCCTTTCTCACTTTATGAATCTGATAGTATTTTTCAATTACAATAGCAATAATAACAACGGAAATAGCCACCAGTACATACATCAGAAATCCGCCACGCATTATGAAATCCAGTAAAGACATATAGTTATTTCCTCTCATGGGAAAGGCGGGAGAGAGAATCTCCCGCCTTCTTTATTGTTTGATTATAAATTATAGTGATTTTCAACCGTGTTGCCGTTGAAATTCTTTCATAAATTCGCTTAATGTTTTTGCCGCTTTAAGAGGTAAGCTGTTATAACAACTGGCACGGCATCCGCCCACATCTCTATGACCTTTTAAGCCTATCATTCCATTCTTCTTGGCTTCGGAAACAAACAGTTCTTCCAATTCTTCACTGGGAAGACGGAAAGTGATATTCATTAAAGAACGGTCTTCTTTATCCACAGTTCCACGATAGAAACCATTAGATTCATCTATGGTATCATAAATGTATCCGGCTTTCAACTTATTATTTTCAGCTATTTTCTTCAGACCGCCAAAGTTCTCAATCCACTTCAACACTAACCCAACCATATAAATGATGAAACAGGCAGGAGTATTATAAAGTGAACCATTTTTTGCATGGATGTTATAATCCAGCATAGTTGGTAAACCAGGAATTGCTTTCTCTAAAAGACTCTTTTTGATAATAACGACAACTGTACCAGCAGGACCGACATTCTTCTGAGCACCAGCATAGACAAGAGAATATTTCTGGATATCAATGGGTTTACTCATAAAGTTAGATGACATATCAGCAATCAAAGGAATGTCCTCTGGAATATCTGGATCAAATTTCCATTCAGTGCCAAAGATAGTGTTATTCGTGGTAATATGCAGATAAGAAGGATTATCAGAAAGTTGCCAGGACCGAGGAATATAGGCAAAATTTCTGTCTTCACTGCTGGCAGCAATATGAACCGCCTTACCAATCTTTTTGGCTTCTGCAATTGCTTTCTTAGACCATTGTCCAGTATTGATGTAGTTTGCTTCTTTCCCTTCCACTGCAAAATTCAAAGGCACCATTAGAAATTGGAGACTGGCACCTCCTTGCAGGAAAAGGACCTCATAGTCATCACCCAAGCCATAAATCCGTTTCACTCTGGCATAGGCATCGTCTATAATGGCTTGAAATTCCTTACTACGATGACTCATTTCCATTACAGAAAGTCCCATACCTTTGTAATTGAATAAATCAGCTTGAGCTTCCAGCAATACTTCTTCTGGAAGCACTGCTGGTCCTGCGTTGAAGTTATACACGCGTTCCATTTTTATTCCTCCTGGAATATTTATTGTTTACTAAAAACTAGGATTTCTAATACTGCTTTTTCAGGCAAGGATTTTTTTAACTTTTAAAGGATTTTAATTGACTTATTTCGCTATATTGCTATCCGGGATTCAAGGTATAATCTATGATACACAACTTATTGAACGATAAAAAAGTGGTTTTAGCCTCCAGTAGTCCCAGAAGATTAGAATTGTTTAAAATGATAGGACTGCAACCTCTGGTTATCCCAGCTAAAGTTGAAGAAACTATAAATGGTGAAAAGCCATATATACAAGTGATGCATAATGCAAAAAACAAAGCTTCCACCATTGCTGCTTTAATAGATAGTGAAACTGTTGTAGTAGGAGCAGATACTATCGTAGTTCTGGAAAATAAAATTTTAGGTAAACCAGAAAATGTGATGCAAGCAAAAGAATTCCTGACTCTGCTTTCTGGAAAAACGCATAAGGTCTACACAGGGGTATGCATATGCTGGAAAACCCTTCAAGCAATTAATTATGAAAGGAGTCTGGTAGAATTCTCTCCCCTAACCGAAACTGATATTGATGCTTATATTGCCACGGGTGAACCTATGGATAAAGCTGGAGCTTATGGTATTCAAGGTTTTGGTTCACAATTTATTAAGCGAATAACAGGATGTTACTATAATGTTATGGGTTTTCCTATTAATTTATTTTACCGTATGTTATCTTCTATATTTGAAAGTAATAATATAGATAATCCTGGTTAATTATATGATATACCTTTATAATGCACACATTTATCATAATGCTAAATTTGATGCACAATTATCGGGTTTACTGATAGATAAAGATAGAATAGTAAAGTTATGCTTTAATAATGATAAAGTAAATCCTGATTGGGAAAAGATTAACCTGAATGGAGCTTATGTCTATCCCGGTTTTATTGATGCCCATACTCATTGTTTTTCTGGAGGGTTATATCTTTCTGGTATAGACCTTTCTGAATGCACATCTATAAAAGAGGTTTTAGAACATATATCTAATTCTCTAAAAAATAATCAACAATATATCTTTGCTTGGCGATTTGATGAAGAAAAGATAGCAGAAAAAAGATTTCCTACTAGGCAAGAGCTGAATTCTGTCTGTCCAGACCGTCCTTTACTATTGCGTAGAATTGATGGTCATTCCTGCGTTTTGAATTCAAAAGCTCGGGCAATTATTCCTGGTTTAACAAGTTCCAATGAAATCCTGATTGCTGAAGATAATGATAGAGCAGTCAACTGGTTACAGGATAATCTTTCTGAAGCAGAAATCATTGAAGCCTATAAGAATGCTGCTCAAGCTGCTTTAAAAGGTGGATTTACCACAGTTCATACTATGATTGGCGATGCTCAAATGAGTAATCAACACTATAAACTCGTGCGTGACCACCTTAATGAGTTCCCCGTAAGCTTTGAACTTTATCCTCAGAGTTTCAATATCCGTGATGCTTTAGAGCTTGGAGCAAAAAGAATTGGAGGATGCATTCTGGCGGATGGTTCTATTGGTTCTCACACTGCAGCTATGACTTTACCCTATAAGGATAAAAATACCCGGGGCATTTTATATCATAATGATGAATTCTGGCAGGAATTTGTTGCTCAAGCTCATAAGAAACATTTGCAAGTGGCAGTTCATTGTATCGGTGATGCGGCAATTCATCAAATCAATTCTGCTTATGCCACTCAAGATAGAGAAGAGGTTAAAGAATTACGAGATGAACTGATTCACTGTGAAGTTACTCCTGATAGTTTAATTCAAGAGATAGCAAAAAGTGGAGCAGTAGCTGTAATGCAACCCGCTTTTGATTTACTTTGGGGTGGAAATTCGGGATTATATTCCGAAAGATTAGGTGAAAGATACAAAATAATGAACCGGTTTCAATCACTTTCCAGACAAGGTATATCCATTTGCAGTTCCAGCGATTGGTATGTGACAGATATGAATATTGCGATGTCGCTTTATGCTCTTATCCATCATCATAATCCTCAAGAAAAGTTAGAACCTATAGAAGCTATAAAGAGTTACACCGAAAATAACTCCTGGTTGAATCATACAGAAGACAATCTGGGAATCATTGAAGAGGGTTTTATTGCAGATTTAAGCGTTATGGACACGGATTTCACGAAACTATTTGATTGGAACAAAGTGCGGACTTTATTAATAATAAAAGATGGAAATATCGTTTATGATGATCGTTAAACCAGATTTTACTTTGGATGAGATAAGCGATATTATCCTTCAGGAAATTAAGTTACATCCACGATGCCATTACCTTGATGTGTTCAAATTACTTTATCAAGCCTTTTATGGTCCCTCTCATATTGAACCTCAGCGAGACACTATTATCTATAATTTGAAGCGAGAACTTAATGATATGAAGTGGAAAACAGATGTTCCCTATCAAGATATTGGCGTAGGAAAAGGATTTATTCGTCTTAATCTGATATCTATAATAAGCTTGCCAGATGAGGACCTAAAACAAAATTCAATGTTGTTAAATAAAAAGATACCAACCGAGTATTTAAAAGATTCTGAAGATAAAATCAAGATTCTTGCAGATTGTATATTGCAATCCCGCTTTGAAAATGGGATTAATTGGAATGATTGGATTGAGACCTGGGAAAATTGTATGCCTCTGGTAAAATCCATTATTCCTGCAACCCCAGAAGAAGAAATGATGATAGAAGATTGTTTATCTAAAAAGATTATGCCCACCCATTCTGAAGAATATCGTCAATGGTATGACCCTCATTATAGAGTTATCCATCATTCTCTCTTAAGGTTTATATTTTAATAAAAGTTTGGAGTTAAAATTATGGTTCGTGTTCGCTTTGCCCCCAGTCCAACCGGTTATTTACATATAGGAGGTCTTCGTACCGCCTTATATAACTATCTATTTGCTCGTCACACAGGTGGAACTTTTATCCTGAGAATTGAAGATACTGATAGAACAAGGATAGTTCCAGATGCCATGGAAAACCTTATCCATACCTTACAGAAACTTGATATAACTTTTGATGAAGGTCCTATCATTGGAGGGAACTATGGTCCTTATATTCAAAGTGAAAGATTGGATTTATACAAGAAGGAAGCACAAAAACTTCTGGATGCAGGTTTTGCTTATCGGTGTTTTTGCACTCCTGAAACCTTAGCCCAAATGAGAGCAGAACAACAGGCTAAAGGTGAATTTGTTAAATATGACCGTCGTTGTCTAAATCTCACCCCGGCAGAGATTGAAGCTAAATTAGCTAAAGGAGAACCTTATGTTCTGCGCTTAAAAATGCCTGAAACAAGGACTTTTCGCTTTAATGATATTATCCGAGGAGAAGTTGAAATGGATTCTGCTCAGTCAGATGACCAAGTTCTTATCAAATCTGACGGTTATCCCACCTATCATTTAGCCTCGGTGGTAGATGACCATTATATGGATATATCATATGTGATAAGAGGAGAAGAATGGCTTTCCAGTATGCCAAAACATCTATGGTTATATGAATGTTTTGGTTGGACTCCCCCTCAATGGGTGCATCTTCCATTAATTCTTAATCCAGACCGTACAAAGTTGAGTAAGAGGATGAATGATGTAGCTGTAGAAGATTACCTGGAAAGAGGATATCTAAAAGAAGCAATAATCAATTTTGTTGCTTTACTCGGATGGCATAGTGCTGATAATCGTGAAATATTCAGTCTGGAGGAACTTTGTCAGGAATTCACTCTGGAAAGAGTTAATAAATCCGGTGCTATCTTTGACTTGAACAAGCTTAACTGGATGAATGGTTGGTATCTTCGTAATCTTCCTCTGGATACCATAGTGGAACGGTCAAAGCCATACTTTGAAAAAGAGCATCTCGCTATTCCCGATTCTGATAAACTTACTAAAATAGTTGCTACTGCAAGGGAAAGATGCACTTTACTTTCGGACCTAGTTCAATATTCTAAAATGTTCCTCTGTCCTCAACAACTAAGCACAGAATCTTTGGATTTTCTTAAAAAAGAAGATTCTCGGAAAGTGCTGTCCTGGTTTCAAAGTCACCTTCCTTCTGGAGGAGATATTGATGCTGAACAGCTAAACCAGCTTGTTCAACAAGGAATAAAGGATTTAGGCTTTAAAGGTAAAGCTTTTTATAAACCTCTCTATCTGGCACTACTACATCAAGATCACGGACCTGAACTTCCCGCTATATTTTCCATACTTGGTCTAAAAGAAGTTCACCACCGAATACAGGAAGTGCTTGAACTCTAACTTTACGGTTCTTTCGTCTTTAGTCTTGATATATAAGTGGTAGAAAGTTAAGATTAAAACTTTCCGGCATACTATTTCCGCTGATATCCGTTGCAGAAATAGTCAAGACATAAGACCTATAATTTTGAAGAGGTTTTTGGGGCTTAAAACGATAAATCCTACTATCTGACTGCAGGACCTCAAGAGGGATTTCTGTTTTTGTTTCAGAAGCTCTTAAAGAGGCTTTTACGGAAGCTCGGGGAATAACTTCAGAAAAACAAACTTCCAGAATGGGCTCTAATGATTTTACAGAAGTTCCATTACGAGGTGAGCTATATACTACCTGAGGTGGTTGCGTATCCATAATCGTAGAAGAGCGAAATTCCGACTTAATCACTGGAGTTACATTTCCTTTCTTATCTTCTACTCCATATAGTTCCAAGGTGTAAGCAAAAGCATCCTGAGAAGCTGTGAGCAAAGTAAGTTTATCTTCTTCCAGATAAGAAAGCAAGACAGGTAATTCTTCCTTATTATCCAGACGATTGATTTTGATTGAACGGTAACTTTTTATTGCTTCCGTAAAAGTAATTTCAATTTCTCTTTTATGTTGTGAGGTCACGAGTTTAATATTAGGTTTGGTGGTATCAGCATAAGCTAAAAAGAGATTTAAATTAGTAGGATGCTCTACCCTAACGGGTTGCTCAAAATAAGGTTCCTGAGTAAAATCATAGCGTCCATTCAAGTTCTTGTCTATATAGGCACGAAGGATATAATGAGCAGGATTGAGTGGTTCTATGGCATAAGAAGGACCTCTTGCCACCTGAGATAGGACTAAAAGAGAATCTTCTGATAGTAAACTCATCTGAACCGGTAAAGAATTGTCTCCTGGATGTTCATAATCTATGGTTCCCGATAAACGAAGCTGGTTGAGCTTGCCACTGGCAAAGACCAGAGTTTGATTCTCATCCGGTGAATTACCTCGTATATCTTTTAGCCTGGTACTAATAATTACATAATAATTTGTATTGGGTAGTAGATTTTCATTTATCTGGATGATAACAGAGTTTTTATCAACGGTAATTTTCTTATTCATCACGGGTGGATAGATATATACAGAATGCGGAATTGAGGTTTTATCCAGAGGTTTTGAAAAGTTAATTTCAATCCGTCCCTCAGATATATTACCAAATTGAGGTGGTAAAGATGATATAACAACCGGTTTTGACAGATCTTCAGGACCACCAGTAGGACTTTTTTTACTACCGCAGGAAGCCAGGAAAATGACCAGGCAAAGAATTATGCTTAATTTAAAGATTTTTTTCATAGTTTGTTCTTAAAACCAGAGCTATGGTAAAGATTCTGGATATACTTACCTATGATATCATACTCCAGATTTACATTTGCACCTGGAGAAAGATAACGTAAGTTAGTGGTATCTAAAGTATAACTAATGAGAGCAACCGTAAATGAGCTGGAATTTAGCTCTGCTACAGTTAAACTGACTCCATTTAGGGCAACTGAACCCTGCTTAACCACAAGTTCACGGTCTCTGGAATCTAAAGAAAATCTTAAATAAGTGGTGGCAGAAACAGTTTTTTTCTCTAAAAGTGTGGTGGTTCTATCTATATGTCCAAGCACTAAATGACCATCCAGATGGTCTTCCAATTTCAATGCTCTTTCCAGGTTCAGGATAGTTCCCTTATTCCAATTTCCAGCGGTAGTCTTTTGCACCGTTTCCTGCATAATTTCTACATTAAAGGAATCCGTATTCAATTGAGTGACAGTTAAGCAAATCCCATCACAAGCTATGCTGGAACCTTTTTTTAAATCATTAAATGATTTCGGAAGTTCTATGGTTATTGCTTTTAGCCCAGAACTGTTCAGGGTTCGCATCACGCGAGAGGTAGTTTCAACAATACCAGTAAACATATTAAACCGGATAACGCCTTTTCCAGGCATTGGAAAGAGTTAACATACTGCTGTATTCCAAATCTCCCCCAAAAGGAAGCCCTGTAGAAAGACGGGTCACTTTGATATCTTTATCTTTTAACAATTCACAGAGATAATGAATAGTGGCTTCACCTTCGGGAGAAGGTTTTAAAGCCAGAATAACTTCTTGAGGATGAAAACGCTCTATAGCTTGGAGAAATTGGGCTGAATGTATCTGCTCTGGACCATAACCATCAATAGGAGAAAGTAAATGTCCCAGAACAAAATAACGCCCCTTATATTCATTCATATTTTCTATTATCTGAATATCAGCAGAGGACTCTACCACACAGAGCAAAGAATCCGTCCTTTCGGAAGAAGTGCAAAAAGGACAGGGATCACTTTCTGAAAGCATATTACATAGAGAACAGGTGGTAATGTTTTCTACCGTCTGCTTAATAATTTCAGCTAATTCCAAGCCAAAAGACTTATCTTGACTGACCAGATACCATGCCATTCTTTGAGCAGTCTTTTTTCCTATTCCAGGGAAACGGGTTAATGCCTGGATTAATTTTTCTAAAGCAGGTGATATAATCATTTAAAAGATACCGGGAATCTTCATCCCTCCAGTTAATTTACCCATAATTTCATCTAAGGCTTCAGAGACCTGTTTATGTGCTTCCTGCAAAGCCGAAAGGATAAGGTCTTCCAGCATTTCCACATCATCTGGATCTACTGCTTCCGGATTAATCTTTATGGATTTGACCTCATACTTTCCATTCATTTCCAATTTTATCATTCCCCCACCGGTAGTAACTTCAAAAATCTTTCCTTCCAGCTCTTCCTGGGATTTCATCATTTCTTTTTGCATATTTTGCATCTGTTTCATAATTTGATTCATATTCTGCATAGCTTCTTCCTTCTAATAAATAGATAATATGATATACTAAAGAGGATAAGGGCTTTTTTCGTCAAGGGATATCTAATTTTATAGATTCTCAGAAGGTGTATTTTTTTTATTTTTAAAATGAGGTGAATCGCCCCATTCATCATATCCAATGCTCTCCCCTATGGAATAAATACTTTCTTCCAGAGCTTTTCTAATTGCTAATGCATTCTCATTCAAACCAGGTTTCCCTTCATAAAGCTGATAACCCTCTCGGAAACGTGTATCCGTTATATTGGGCATTAAAACATTCGCACCTGCCAGAAGTCCCAGTTCTCTACCTTTTGGATGTAATGCTTGTAAAGCTGTAGTTGATGCAATATTGACATCTTTAAGGGCAATGCGTGTAGCAGCTATCATTTTCAAAGCTTGCTCCAATGCCTCCTCTGGATGGAAAGTTGACAATAAATAAGCCAAAGGAGTTTGATGATGAGGAATAAAAGGACCCATTCCAATCATATCTATATCTTCATCATAAAAAAAGAGAATATCATCCGCTAAATCTTCCACAGTTTGATTGGGAAGGCCTATCATTACTCCACTTCCTACCTGATAACCAATTTTCTTTAAGCTGCGGATACATTGCAATCTATTTTCAAATGAATTCTCCGCTGGATGAAGACTTTTATATAATTCTGGATTTGAGGTTTCAATACGCAAGAGATAACGATGTGCACCTGCTTCAAACCACCTAAGATAGGTCTCCTCTGATTGTTCTCCTAAAGAAAGAGTAATGCCCATTTTCCCATCCGTTAATGTCTTTATCTCCTTAATCAGTTCCTCTATATAATCTATCCAGCTCTTATCTGAACGCTCTCCTGTTTGAATAGTTAAAGAACCATAATGCTGTTCAAAACACCATCTTGCCTCTTTTAATACCTCTTCTTTATCAATATAATAGCGTTCCAGAAGATGATTATCTTTTCTAATACCGCAATAATAACAATTTCTGGTACAGATATTACTTAATTCTATCAAACCGCGTAAGTATACCTTTGTGCCGACATACTGCTTTTTCACCTCATAAGCTCTTTTATATAATGCTTCTATTTCATCTTTCTTTTTTAAAGAGAGCATTTCAATCAATTCCTGTCTATTAGGTCGCATTTTTACTCCTTAGTTTCATATAGCGTCAGGTATTTTCATTAAACAAAGATAATATAATTCTTATTAGAGTTAAAAGAAATTTTGTAAAGGGATTGTTGGGAAATTTAGAGAGCAGTTTAAGGTGAAATAATTTAAGAAAATTATAGGATTGGTCAAAAAAATCTTGACAAATATCTGGCTTTTATTTTAAGTGAAATTGTAAGGTGAAAATATGATAAAAGATATCGCAGTATTAAATCAGCACTCTCAAATTAGAGAACTTGGTTCCGAATTGAGATATAATATTTTAAGAGAGCTCATTCGTGGAGCTGCTACTTGTCAGCAACTGGCAGATATTTATGGTATTAGCAAACAAAAAGTGCACTACAACCTCAATAAACTCTTAGATGAAAAATTAATAGAGATAGTGCCTTCCAATCAAGTAAGAGCGAAAGAGGTATATTATCGTGCCACAGCAAAGAATTACATATTGGATTTTGCTATTGGTCAAAATATTAATGACCACTCTCTGAGTAAAAGGGATATAATAGATAATATTTTGACGCAAGAGTATCACATCAATCTTAATAGTATTGCGGCAAAACTTTTAGAAGACAGTCTAAAAATGAAGCCTCAGGAATCCCTTCTTATCGTAAGCGGAAGCTATAATCAACCCTTAGTAGAAAAAATATTACTGGAAGCAGGAAGAAGGAGCATCAATACTACCTGGATTTATCAGCCAACCGAGATATTAAATGCTAAATATGAAGAATATTCTTTATCTGCTTTTGATGCTGATTATAAACAATTCAATCGTCTTTTAGCCAAACATAATGTCTATCTAAATCTCAATGGCGAAGCTCGTTATATAGAACTTAATGACCCCCAAAAACAGAGGTTACGTAGCAAGCACTTTGCTCAGAGCAGAAGAATCATCCAGCAGAATAAAATTAAAATTGCTATAATGCCAGGTTTGCTTCCGAACACTTTGGAAGAGAATACCATAGAAAGTGAAATACAATTCTGGAAAGCTCTGGATATTGATTATGATAAGCTCTATCAACGGACTCACAATCTTTGTTTAGAAATGTCCAAACATAAGGCTATACAAGTTAGCAATTCGGATACAGGCTTTAGTTTTACCATTCAGAAGATTCTGGCAGAATGTGGCTCTTTTGGAGACAGTGAATTTCAGAGTCCAACAATCAATTTACCTGGAGGAGAGATTCTTCTCATTCCAGAACCTGATAGCCTAAATGGAGATATAACCGGAGATTTAGCTTATATATCAGGTAAAGTTGTAGAAAGACCCTGGATTCGTTTTGAAAATAATAAGATAGCGGAGTTTAAAGCGGAATCCAATGAGGCACTCTTGCAGGAAACTATTATTGCCGGAGGGAAGGATGGTGCTACCGTCGCCTTGGTATGTTTAGGGACTAATGAGAATGTCCATTTAACCAATATTGATTCTTCCTATAAACATAAATGTCAGGGTCTGCTCACTGTCTATTGGGGAGAGAATATATCCCTTGGTGGCAATGTAGCCGGGGAAAATGAATGGTATATTCAGATAGAAAATCCACAACTTTCTTATTTATAAAAAGAGGAATATTATGTACAAACACCTTGCCTTAATTATCGCTCTTTTGAGCATTTTCACTATCTGTCTTGGACAATGGCATATAGATGAAAACTTTGATAATATCACTACTCTTCCTGCAGGTTGGACTATTCATGATGATGGAGATGGAATGGTCTGGCGTAATCTTAATAATGCAACTCATGCCCATTCCGGAACCAGAGCAGCTTTTTGTGATAATTATTTGCCTAATCAAAATGCAGATTGGTTAATTACTCCACAGTTAAACATCGCTGAAGGTGATTCTTTGATATTTTACACTCGTTCCTGGATAAGTACGGAACAACTCAAAGTTTATGTCTCAACCACGGGAACAGCTATAAACAATTTTACCACACAGCTTGTTCATTTACAAAATATAGGAACTACCTATCAGAGAGTTTCATTAAATCTTTCAAACTGGGCAAATCAGATTATTTATATTGGTTTTCTATGGAATTGCATAAATTATGGGATTTTGATAGATGATGTTCAAATTGGGCAACCACTAATAATTCAACCTGCACTTAATTTGCCAGAAAGTTTTAGTTTTATCCAGGGTGAAACTTTGACGGTAGATTTTACTCCCTTTATAACCTGCACCGATATAAATTCTTGCACCTTGAGTGTTTCTGGCAATGTTAATATTAATGTTCAGATAAACGGGAGAATAGTTACTTTTAGTTCTCCTGATTTCACGGGTTCAGAAAATGTTACTTTCACAATGACTGATAATATCTCTGGTCTTTCCGCTTCAGATACTGTAGTAGTAGAAGTTCTTCCTGTGCCGACCATAGATCTTGGTATTATAGAAATACCATCTCCTCGTGAATTTGAATATCAGAATCATTCTTTTATTCCTGCCTTAAAAGTACAAAATTTGGGTACTGCTTCCTATTCAGGAATGCTTTCTATTTCGTGTAATATTTTAAATAGTTCAGGAACTTCTGTTTATAGTTATGATGAATTTCATCCTCTTGATTTACAACCTGGAAATAGCGTTACCATTACCCTCTCAACCTCTTGTGTTATAACTTCAGAAGGGAACTATAATGCCATCTTTAGTTTAATTTCAGAAGACGGCAATCCTGCTAATAATACACTGGAAAAATCCTTTACCGTAGTAAATAGAATCACTCAGGGTGGTCCGGACACTTTTGGTTATAGATTTATTGATAGTAATGATGAAGCAGGTCCAGAATTTAATTGGATAGATATTAGTTCTACTGGAACATCAACCATAATGTATCAGGTTCCCAGCTGGGCAGGAGATGATAACTTTAGTGAAGCTATTCCTATGGGATTTCCTTTCCCATTCTATGGTCAGCAATATAATAATATGTATGTAGATATCAATGGCGAGATATTACTTTCCGAAAGCAACTGGCAAAAACCTTATCCTAACACTGGATGGGATAGTGATGGTAATATGTTTAATTATGCGTATCCCATTCCTGGCTATAATGCAATGCCCACTTTAATTGCCGTATATTGGGATGATTTATTTGCAGAACAGGGAATAAGTGATATCTATTTTCAAACCTTTGGAGAAGCTCCGAACCGTTATACTGTAGTACAATGGAATAATCTTCGTTTTCTGGCAGGAACCGGAGGAACCCCTCAGTTAAAGTTTGAAGTCATATTCTATGAAAACGGTGATATACTAATGCAATATCACACTACTCATACAGGTCAAAGTGGCTCTAATGTCCCTCATCAAAATGGACAAAGTGCCACAGTAGCTATCCAGAATCAAGATGCAACTATAGGACTTTGCTATTTAAGAGAGATTGTGATAAATAATCAGTATCAAGGTGTGGAACCTCCCGGAAACCTGCTTCATGATAATCTTGCTATTAAGTTCTTTACTGGAATAGATGAACAACCTCCTCATTTAACTTATACGGCAGCAGGGAATACCTTCAATAGAACTCCACTCTTAAAAGTTAACGCCATAGACCTTTCTCCAATAACCTCTCTTGCTTTGCATTATGATACGGGAGAAGGATGGCAAAGTATGGAATATACGAGTCAATCCGGAACTTTATATTATTTCCAGTTACCAGAGTTGCCTCAAGGTGCGGAATTGAATTATTATTTTACTGCCACAGATTCTGAAGGTAATACCGGATCCCTTCCTGAAGATGCTCCAACGCATTTCTATAGTTTTAAAATATTACCAACTGCTGATACAGAAGTTTTGATTGCTTATTCCGGTCGTCAAGATTATCAAAGAATAGAACTTCCTGTCTATACCAATTTACTAGATAATCTCAATATTTCATATGACATCTATAATTGGGAAGAATATGATAGTTTTCGTTTCCCTCTTCAATACAAAGCTATTCTGTGTTATGCCAATGTGGGAAGTCACACTGCTATTTCAGATACTTTAAGTTTAGCTTTAATGCAATATCTGGATAGTGGGACTACTACAGAACCCAAAAATGTATTTTTTGCTTCAGATGGTTTTGCTGGTAGCACTCATGCTAATCCTAATACCAGTTTAATCAAAAAGCTTTTTAATGCTTATTTCCGTTCCTATTATGTTCCAACTGGTTCAGGTGGTGGGACTAATGGCTTAGCAGGACCTGAAGTCTTTTCCTATCAATATGGAAGTATACTTTGTTACACTTATTCCCCTATAGGAATAGTGGGAAATGAGTATCAAGTTTATGCCGATAGTCCTGACTGTATCTTCCGTTATGATAGCTGTCCAGACTGGTATGCTGCTGAAGTGCAGTATCCAGAAATCGGTGCTCAAAGTGCATTTCTGTTTGAAGATGGACCGATAGATGGTCATGCTTATCTCTATCATGGAGTTTGCGCAACCACAGTTACCTTACCTATCTATAAGGCTTTTTATTTCAGCTTTGATTTTTCGCAGGTTTATCAGGAAGCTCAAAGATATGAATTGATGTCTGATTTAATGCAGTGGTTTGGTATTAGTCCAGATGCAAATGAAGATTATAATATCCCTCAGGTAGAAACAAAAATAAACGGAAATTATCCCAATCCCTTCAATCCTGAAACAACAATCTCTTTTACTTTAGCTAAAAATGCTAAAGTCAAGTTGGATATCTATAATGTCCGAGGACAGAAGATTAAAACCTTACTAAATGATAATCTCTCTGCAGGAATTCACAACTGCATCTGGGATGGGAAAGATGATAATGGTCAAATCGTTTCCAGCGCTATGTATATAGTTCGTTTGGATGATGGCAATAAAATCAAGCAGCATAAGATGATGCTGATTAAATAAAACCTTGAGAGGTTAAGGAAATGAAAAGAAATATCTTTATCCTATTTCTACTGGTTGTCTGTGTTGCACTAAACGCAGGAGATTATTTTATTGGCTCAGGAACTACTAATCAAAATAAAGTTCCTGTCTATGGTTATAATAATTATGGATGGAGTAAGTTCTTCTATACTTCTACTGAAACTACTGGTGCGGGGATGAGTGGTACAGTTCAAATCACTGGAATAGCTTTTAAAGTCAGTAATACGATATCAAATTATACTATGGATAATCAGCAAATTTATCTGGCTCATTTTTATAGCACAAGTTATACTTCAGCCACCGCGGGTTATCCCAATAATTCTTATTATACTAATGTATATAACGGTCCTGTAACCTTCAATGGTCCTGGTTGGGTTCATATTCAATTCACCACACCTTTCAATTATGATTCCAGTTATGGATTTGAAATCTTATGGGAAAATCATGATGGAAGTAAAATTGGAGGTCCACCCAGTTTTTACCATACGGCTTTAAGCAATAGTTCTGTTTATATTCATCAGGATGCATCATTTCCAACTGGTAGTGGACAAAGGTCAAATTATCATCCTAATATCTGGATTGAGACTCCGGTTACAGATATACCCCCTGCAGCAGCTTGTGTATTTCCTCCCAATGGAAGTGATGGGCATAATGTGAATATCACCCTTCGCTGGAACAATATGGGTGGTCGTCCAGATCATTATCGTCTCTGGCTTGGCTCAAATAATCCTCCTTCAAATCTGGTTAATGGAGAGATTGTTTATGAAGAATACTATACTCCTTCAACTTATCTGGATTATGGTACTACCTATTATTGGAGAGTGGTTCCTCATAATGATTTTGGCTATGCTATAGATTGTCCCGTCTGGAGTTTTACTACGATGGCAGATCCTACTATTTACACTTTTCCCTGGTTAGAAACTTTTGATGGTACTTTTAAACCTACTGGTTGGACCGACCATTCTGGCGGATTAGTAGACCCTATTGTTTTAGGAGCTAATGGTTCAAGTCAATGGCAACAGGATGATTGGTTAAATATTACTTCAACTGATAAGGCTGCTAAAATTAATATCTGGGGTCCTATTAGTGGCTGGCTTATTTCACCTTTATTATATATAAGCGATGACCAAGTTCTAAGCTTTGATGCTGCTCTTTTGAAGTATAATCAACCTCCAACGGGAACTCCTCATGATACAACAGGTATAGATGATAGGTTTGCCGTCCTTATTGGAGATGGCTTTTCCTGGTCAACAGCTAATATCCTAAGAGAATGGAATAATGATTCTTCTCCCTTTGTGCTTAATGATATTCCAGAAAGTGGTACTCATATCAGTATTCCTTTAGCAGGTAATAGCGGAAGAAAACGCATTGCTTTCTTTGCTGGATCAACTGTCTCAAATGCTGATAATGATTTTATGATTAATAATGTAGAAGTTAAATCCTTGCTGCAGACTCCTGTAGTTACTATAACTGTGGACAATGCAACAAATCAGCTGATACTATCCTGGGAAGCTGTACCTAATGCTACAAGCTATAAAATCTATAAGTCTTCTCAGCCTTATGGAGATTATAACTATATTGATACCGTGTATTCCACTCAATATCAAACCATAGCAACTGAGGCTAAAGCTTTCTTCAAGATTATCGCTACCAATTAATAATCGTCGTTTCATAGTACATTTCACTAACCGCAGCAAGAAAATGAGCTGCGGTTTTTTCTTGCCAAAAAATCAGGTTTAAATAAATAGGTTAGTAAACATTTACTTACATCCAGGAGAAAAAATGACTGAAAGACAGGAACAGATTATTCTCACAGCTATAGCGCTTATTGCCAGAGAAGGATATAAAAATCTTACTATCAAAAAACTCGCTTCTGAACTACATCTATCAGAAGCTGCTTTATACCGTCACTTTGTTAATAAAGAAGATCTACTCTTAAGCATTATGCACTATTTTGAAGATATTTCCCGGAATGTATTACAGGAAATTCAGAAAACTAAGCTCAATCCTCTGGAGAAAGTTCACTTTTTTATTATGAACCGCTATGAGCTTTTCACTTCTAATCCAGATTTAGCACAAGTTATGTTCTCGGATGAGTTGTTCTATTATGACCCTGTCTTTTTTAAACAATTTCAAAAGATATCTATGAATCATAGAGAAGTTCTACTAAATTTTATTGAAGAAGCCCAAAAGGAAGGATTTATCCAATCAGGAATTAATTCCGAACAAATTTTCACCATTCTTATTGGTTCTATGCGGTTTCTTATCACTCAATGGAATCTTAGTGGGAGAAAGTTTGATTTAGGGAAAGAAGGCGATAGCCTTTTTCAGACCATAAAAAATCTTATTGCAGAGAAGAAAATATAAAGGAGGAAATTATGGAAAGCCGTTTCTGGAAAGATTTGCCCCTCGTAAGAGATAAGGATGGAGTTCGGGGAACTAAGATTTATTCTCAGCCTGAAGGAGAAATTGTCCATATGTATCTGGAACCAGGAGCAAAATTACCGCTTCATAACACACCTGTTAATGTAGCTTTCTACATCTTGGAAGGCAATCCAACAATCATCATTGGAGATGATGAGCAAAGTTTTGCACCCGATACTATTATTGATAGCCCAAAGAATATCCCTCATGGAATAATTAATAATAGTGATAAACCTGCCAGATTACTGGTCATTAAAATGCCTAAACCATAAACAAAATAAAGGAGTTATTATATGAGTATGTTCTGTTATCAATGTCAGGAAACATCAAGAAATCAAGGTTGCACTGTGCGTGGAGTATGCGGAAAATCTCCCGAACTGTGTCATTTAATGGACCTTTCTATTTATGCAATGAAAGGTCTGGCTTTTGTATCATCCAAGTTATTAGAGCATAACATCTATCATAGAGAAGATGCTCTCATCATTATGCAAGGTTTGTTCCGAACCATTACCAATACCAATTGGGATGAAGAGCAAATCAAGCTTTCTATTGCAAATATTATAAAGTTAAGAGATAAAAGAAAAGCTGAGCTGGACACAGTAGCAAAAGATAGGAATATAAAATATCCTGATGCTGTCCTATTTCACCTTTCTTTAGAAGAATATGAATCCTTTGGAACTCAAGTTGGAGTTCTTTCCACTGAAAATGAGGATATTCGTTCTTTACGGGAAACGATAATTTATGGTCTAAAAGGAATATCTGCTTATGGTGATCATAGTGCTATGCTTGGATATTATGATGATGACCTCAATCAATTTATTTATAAAGCTTTAGCTGCTACCATTGATGATAGTTTAAGCCCTGAGCAGTTAACTAATCTGGTCATTAAGACAGGTGAATATACTGTTAAAGTGATGGAACTTTTAGACCGTGCTAATACTGAAACTTATGGTATTCCAGAACCCACCAAGGTTAATCTTGGAGTAGGAAATCGTCCTGGAATTCTGGTAAGTGGACATGATTTGAAAGATTTGGTAGAACTATTGGAACAGAGTGAAGGAACTGGAATTGATATTTACACTCATGGTGAAATGCTTCCCGCAAACTACTATCCTGCTTTTAAAAAATACAGCCATTTACACGGAAATTATGGCTCTTCTTGGTGGCATCAACTGGATGAATTTGAAAAGTTCAATGGACCTATTCTAATGACTACAAATTGTCTGGTGCCTTTAAGAAAAGAGAACACCTATTTAAACCGTCTTTATACTACAGGTATGACAGCATATCCAGGAGCAACTCATATTCCAGATAGAGAACCAGGTAAAGCTAAAGATTTCAGTGCTATCATTGCCCAAGCAAAAAAATGCCTACCTCCCACTGAAATAGAAAAGGGAACCATTATGGGTGGTTTTAATTATAGGACTGTGCTTTCTATGGCAGATAAAATTATTGAAGCGGTTAAATCGGGAGCGATTAAAAGGTTTGTAGTTATGGCGGGATGTGATGGAAGAATGCCCAATCGTCAATATTACACGGAAGTGGCAAAGAAACTTCCTTCTGATGCCGTAATACTTACCGCTGGATGTGCCAAATATCGTTATATAAAGCTCAATTTAGGTGAAATAGACGGTATTCCGAGAGTTCTGGATGCTGGACAATGCAATGATTCCTATTCTCTTGCAGTTATAGCTCTAAAATTGAAAGAAGCTTTTAGCCTGGAAGATATAAATCAATTACCTATCGCTTTTGATATTGCCTGGTATGAACAGAAAGCGGTAGCTGTACTTCTTGCTCTTCTTTCTCTCGGATTCAAAAATATCCGCTTAGGACCAACTCTTCCAGCATTTTTATCACCTAATGTAGCAAAAGTCATCACTGATACCTTTGGTTTGCAACCTATAACCAATCCAGATGATGATGTGAAAGCTATTATGAGCTAAAATAATTGTCTCTGATTTATAAAAAGCGGGAGAAAAACTCCCGCTTTATTTATTTATATAAAAGATTACCCTTTCTCTTATTGATACTTATTAAGCTATCCATAATATCCATTACCTGTAAACAAATATCCATTCTGTATTACCATATCATCTGTCGCAAGATTCCAGCTATATCTACAAACAAAGTCAGGAGAAGCAGGATTAATTAAATCATAAAAACTTAGTTCATTCCAGTTAGTATCAGAGATTATTAATTGTTCATTGTGCACAATGCATTTTTCAATTCTGCTATTGGGATGAGGATTTATGGAATCTAAAAATACAGGAAAATAAGGATCAGAAACATCAATAATTTGTAAACCAGAAGCTCCATCTGCAATATAAACAATCATTATAAAAAATAACGATTCTGCATAACTAAGTGTATTATAACTTCCTAATTTTATCAAACAAATTTATTTATAAATATCTAAGCTTTCTCTTGGCTCTTTCCTATTACTTCAGCTAAGTAATCGTCAGTATGGAGATAAGTTAGGGTTAAGTTAGAGTAATAATCAAAATATTTACAATATATTTGATATATAGTAATTTCTTGTACTATCCTAAGCTACATAAACGCTGTAAGATATGAATGGTATTTAAATTGGGGAATCGATAAATATCAATTTTCACTTCAATAGTTTTTATCTTACTTAGAGCGCCAATTTCACTACATTTTCTTTTTATAAACCTAAGAGGCGTCAGTGATGGTGGTGCCCTACTCTTCCACACGGTTACCCGTGCAGTACCATCGGCGTAAGCGGTCTTAACTTCTGTGTTCGGGATGGGAACAGGTGTTTCCCCGCTGCTATAGCCACCATCACTGACGCCTCTCGTCAAACTTGTATCTTAGTTCTGATATCTATTATTTTTGGCATCAGGATAGTTTAGCGGTGTAAGGAGTTCACACAGAAAGATAGTAGTGAAAGTCAATTGACCGATTAGTATCACTCGGCTGAAGTGGTTACCCACCTTACACCTGTGACCTATCAAGGTGGTAGTCTACCACCGGTCTCATGGGAAATCTCATCTTGGAGTAGGCTTCCCGCTTAGATGCTTT
>NZ_SMOG01000014.1 GCF_004353895.1 Candidatus Syntrophosphaera thermopropionivorans
TTTCAAGTTCAGCTTCAAACTTAAAATATAAATTTCCTTATTTTAAGTTCAGCTTCAAACTTAAAATATAAATTTCTTTTTTAGAGGTTAGTTTTAGAATATAAGAAAAGAGTATGAAAATATAATAATGGGATTTGGAAGGCTATGTAAGTTAGCCCATAAATTACTTTTATTTTTATTTTCTAATCCTATTATTAGTGTTAAAGAAGTAAAAAATGAATTTAATATAAGTTTTGCTACCGCTAATAGTTTAATACAGAAATTCTTAAATTTCGGTCTGTTGAAAGAAATTACAGGTTATTCCCGTAATAGACTTTTCATGCTCTGGAAATATATAGATTTATTTAGGGATTAGGACCGTCTTATTAATCAAATCTAAGAAGAAAACTGATATATGATTATAATTATGTAGGGTCATTCATACTTTTTTTATAAATAATTTGTGATAGAATAATATTCATATAATTCAAGTTTTGAGAATCAAAGAAGGATGATATTAATAAGATTTGGAGTAGAGGTAACAAGATGCTAAAGTACAAATTTAGAGGTAGATATCCTGTCTCTTAATTCTGAGCTTATGTCCAGATTATGTCTAAAAGTGGACATAAATTATTTATCAGGTGAGTATTATCTATTCATTTTGGGATGATATGGAATAAAATATGGATATAGAGATACAATTTCTATGGCAAATTAATAAAGATAGAAATTCTTATGTGGGCATTATATATATAGCAGATGTTCAATATAATGGCTAATCACTGAAATCATATTTTCCAAGAAGAAGAGAATAATTTAAGTAGATTAGATTTTCTATTAAAATTGTCTATATATAAAAAAATGGCTCCGGAAGAGGGATTCGAACCCCCAACCAAGTGGTTAACAGCCACCTGCTCTACCGTTGAGCTATTCCGGAACACATCTAGAGAACAAAATTGGATAGTTCTTATATTTGTCAATAGAATAATGCTATTTTTCGGAGAATAGAGATAAAAAAGTAAAGATTATTATTGCGGATAGTAGGAGGAAGGTTAATTTTAAGTGCTATTGATAGAGGATATGATTGATTATTTGGGTATTTGTTTCAGAGCTTTTTCAGCTAATTCTTCAGATTCAGGGTCGTTATCTATAGTAAGGCATTTTTGCAGCCAGGTTTGAGCATCTTTATAGTTCTTTAAAGCCAGATGAATTGCTCCAAGATGCCAGGCAATTTCGGCGGGCATATTTTCCATTTTTTGAGGGATAGACATAAGATGTAAAGATTCAGGGTAATTTCCATTTAGATAATAATACCAGGCAAGACTATCCAGAAAAAAGGGATTTTCTGGTTCATAAGTGAGAGCTTTACGAATCAAAGATGCAGCTTGTTCTGCGTTTTCTCCATTAATAAGCATAGAATAGCCAAGGTCATTATAGAAAGAGGGATAGTCAGGCCAATTAGTTATGGCTTCTACCAGGAAGTTTCGTTCTTCAGTAAGATTCTTTTTTAGGTGACAATAGGAGATGATAAATTCATAATCTTCAGGACAAAGGGTATGATTTTCCCGAAGCCATAGAGCGAGTATATATTTACTATCTAAAACCAAAGGTTCGGAATTTTCTACCTCTGAAGAAGCAATTACTTGCAGATAACGAGCTGGAGGTTCATCTGGTAAGCGCTCTTTAATTTCAGAAATGAAATGCTCATAATCTTTAGCAGCAGGAAGTTTGACTTCTGGGTCTATTTTTTGGTTCACTGCACAGCTATAATAAATAAAAATGGCATCAAAGTATTTAAGTTCAGTTAATTTATCCACAATGGGCGATAAGGACATATCATTGGAGGTATAGATAGCATAAGCTAACAAGAGAGAATACAAAGATTGTTTTTCTTCCTCTGGTGCATAAGAAGATTCAACTGCTGCTTCAATTTCAGGAAATAAATCCCAGCGATGTTGAGTTAGAGCAGAAAGAGCAAGTTCTGAAATGAGTTCTAAGTCTGAAGTTTTAAGAAAATAATCTGCTAAATCAGGTAAAAGTGGATTAGGTTGATCAGACCATTGAGCAGAGGCAAAATAGAGCATATAATCTTTATCTTCAGGATAATTTAGAGAAGAAAGATACTGATGAGCAAGTTCAAGATCAAGTTTACGAACAATATATTCTGCCAGAAAGGAGTTTGCTTGATCTCCTTTATCCAGTTCATAATAGCGTAGTATAGACTGTTTTTCCATTTCGGGATTGAAAAACGACCAGAGTCTAATCAATAGAGGATAATAAGTAGGATTGTTTCCAGCCAGTTCTTGTGCTTTAGTAAGATATTCAGGTGAAACTTTTTTATGGTATTGCAGTTCAAAAAGAAAACTCTGAAGGTAAGCACGCGGAGAAGGATACCTGTTCTGCAATTCATCAATAATTTTTATGAGTTCTGCTTCATTCTGGTTATGATTATAAAAGTCATAAGCAGCATAGAGTAAATCTTCATCTAAAAGAGTTTCTTTGGTGTAGTCATAAATTAGTTTCTGGAGTTTTTTTGCTGATATGCCTTTATTTTGATAGAGTGCGAAAGCATTTAATAGTAGTTGTTTTTTGATAGCAGGTGCATCGGGATCATATTTTAGGGATTTCTTATAGAATTTATCAGCATCAGTATAATTCCCATTAAAATAGTAATAGGTAGCAAGCGTGTAAGATTGAAGAGCACGATAATCCTCAATTGGTGCAGGAGAAGTTTTATAAATAGACTTGCTGGCACCAGAAGATAGTGCCAGCAAGAAGATACATAAAAGTAGTATATATTTAGAAGAGGGCTTCATTTAATAGTGATAGATTGAGAAACCATTTCCAGTTCCAGAAGATAGGGAAGTTTATAGGTAATATTTGGGGCATAGATGATATTATCAACCAGGTAGGCAGTTTTTGTTTTTGCATCCCAAAAAGCAAAACTCTGGAAAGCTCCACCAACTCCTCCGGATAGTTTCTTATTAATCCAGTGTCCATACATCTTTAAGCCATCATATTCTGCTATCTTAACTTTTTCTGTAGTGTATTTTTTATCGTAGATTTCATCGCCATCCAGGTATTTTTTACCTAACATCTGACGGGTGCGATAAATCCAATCTTCGGAGATTTGGTTTTCAGGCATAGATTCATAATAAACGGATACATATTTATCTGGTTGTTTGGAGTCTTGTTTAGCGGGCTGATAAATAAAAGAGAGGAAATGACCTGGTTTATCCTCTTTAAAAACCATATAAAGGACTGGTATCTTAATGGTGAAGGGCCAATCATCAAAATAATTATCAGCGATTACTTCATTGAAATAAACCTGGTAAGCCAAACGTTGCTTGTATCGTTCCAGGAAATAGTTAAAGACCTGTTCCTTTCGCTCTATAGTCAGATTTTTTAAAGTGGGTGCATCTTTTGCGAGCAAATAGATTATAAGCTGGTCTCGCACATAGAAGTTATTTACTACAAACATTTCTGCACCATTTTTACGCACCAGATTGATATAATCAGGAGCGAGAGTTGAAGTTATATAAGTAGATACCCTATCTTTACCATCTAAGGTTCCGCAATAGATGAGATTCTTGTAGTTAGTAAAGTCATTTATGGTTGAACCGTCTTTAAATTCAATAGTAAAATAAGGTTCTTCAATAATAATTGGTATGGTCCGAGTAAGAGAAGTCTGTAAGGTGTTTTCTACATTTTTACGATTATTATCTTCCGCAAAGATATAGATAATATTATCATCTCCAAAGGCAATAGGCTTGGAAGGGTCAATCAAATTTTGGTATTTAGTATAGAAATTTTTCTGAGGTTCTTGCGATTTTTCCTGTTTTTTACAACCAAACAGAGAAAATAACAGCAGGATTAGAATAAGTATAATATAAAAATATTTCTTCATTGTTCATCTCCTTTTAAAGAAGTCTTCTGTATGGTTTGTAGATAATTTAATCCACTATAAACGGTAAGCAAAGCAACTATTGCAAACCAGATATTAGCAACAAGTCGGATGATAGATGTGGATGCAATATCAGGAAACCAAGCCCACAAAAAAAGAGCAAGGATAATCCCTATCATTTGAAGAGCAGTTTTCCATTTACCCAGTTTATCTGCAGGCATTACAATACCTTGTTTTTTTCTAACTTCACGCAGAATAGTTATACCTATTTCCCGGATAGCAATTATGATAAAAATGAGGACAAATAATTTAAAGGGTGGTAAAAAGGTTAAAGCGGCAAGAGCAGATAGGACTATAAGTTTATCTGCCAGTGGGTCAGCAATTTTACCGAAATCGGATATTACCTTCCATTTCCGTGCCAGATAGCCATCCAGAAAATCTGTAATTGAAGCGATAATAAAGACAATTAAAGCCCAGATGATATGATTTTCACTTTGACAGAAGAAGGTTAGTATAAGGAAAACTGGAACTAATGCTAACCTTATACAGGTCAGGATATTGGGGATTTTATTCATTAATCTTTGGTTCAACTGGAACAGCTACTGTTATCTTGGAACTTTCCTTTCCAGGAGAGGATAGATTGTTTACCAGAATAGCAGTTATTATGGCAGCAACTAAAGTTATCAATTGCACGAGGAAAAAGCTCCAGTTAATCAAAGGTGAGAGCTTGTTTAAGGCAAGTAAGATATAGTATAAGGCAATGTTTATCAAAATAGGTAAAGTTAAAAGAAGAGCATTATGCAACCGATTGATTTCACTTGCCCGCACTTTTTCTAAAAGAGTTTGAGATTTACCCTGACGATGCATTGCTTCTTGAAGGTATAGATAAAGCCTGGCAAAGACAATCATTAAAAAGACAGTAATGGCAATGAAGAAGGTGGTTTGACTCCAGCGAGAATTCAAGAAATCTAATTCCTTTTTAGCTGAACTCCAGGCTGGATTTTGGTCATCTATATCTCTGGAAGGGACATTATTATCGTGAAGAAACTGTAATACCATATCTCGAGCTGAAAAGGAAGAAAGCATAGGTTTGAAGGTTATGGTTAAAATATTGGGGAAATGATATTCAGTTAAAGTATTAGGTTCAATTCCCAGTTCTGGAAAGTTAGAGAGCATTTCTTGAGCTGCTTGCAATCCAGATTCTAAGAATAACGAATCTATTTCCGGGATGGTTTCCAGGAGTTCTCTGGCTAATTGCTCCAGGTGGTTCAAGTCATCCATATAAACAAAAATGGGCAATTCAGAAAGTTGATTAAGGCGAAATTCTCTACTTTCTAAATATTGATAGTGAACATAGCTCCATCCTGTTAAGACAAGAGTTATCAGTATAAGGATAAAGAAAAAGCTCCGGTTCATTTTTTAGTTCCTTTATAACGGATATGGCAAATAAAATGTTTATCAATGCCAGGACATGGAATAAGGTCAAATATGTCAAGTGAAGTCTTGTAAATCAGAGTTTGCAGTTCAGGAATCCTAAAATCTGGATAGAGCAGTAAAGCATTGCCTTCAGAAGTAAGATTTCTTTCCAGAAAAGATAAAATTTCTGGCATAGAACACATAAGTTCAAAGCGACTGATATTTTTTGCTGGATGGGGGCTAATTTTTCCAGTTCCCAGAGGTTGCCAGGGTGGATTAGAAATAATTAAAGAATAGGGGGTTTCCGTAGTAAAAGTGCAAAGATTGGCAAGCTGGAACTTGATATTCAAGGAACAAAGTTCAGCATTATGAGTTGCCAGCTCTATCATATGAGGCAGAATATCCAGACCTTCTATTTTCCAGGATGGTCTTTCCATTGCCAGAGATATAGCAATGATTCCACAACCTGTTCCTAAATCCAGAACATATTGAGAAGGATATTCAGGGAAAAGCTTTAAGGCAATATTCTTAAGACAAATAGGTGCACTGGTAATAGCATGAGCATCTTTGTCTTGATAAATAAGGGTTCCTTTATCATCCAAGATAACAGGGGTGCAATTATTCAGTGGGATAGCTCCAGCATTTTATTCAATGCAGACAAAGCCTTTTCGGAAATTTCAGGAGGAACCTCTACAATGGTTTCTTCTTTTTCCAGAGCGTTTAATAGATTTTTTAGATTGGTTTTTCTCATATTATTACAAAAAGCTCTGGTGTTAAGCGAAATAAGCTTTTTTTGTGGATAGAGATGTTGCATATAATCCGTGAAAGATGAATCAGTGGCAATGATTAATCTATCGTGCTCTTTAACATATCGTTCCATACCGCTGGTAGAAAGCACTTCATCTGCAACTTCTATGATATCTTCATCACATTCAGGATGTGCTATCATCTTATAATCTGGATACAGGTTTTTCAAATGTTCATAAGCTCTACGAGTGAAACCCCATTGATGAACGGGACAATAACCGTCCCAGACAATAACCTTTCTCCCGCTTTTTTTGGCTACCCAGCTTCCGAGGTTTTTATCGGGAACAAAAAGAATGGTCTCATCTTCGGGAAAGGAATTGATAATCTGAACTGCATTAGCGGAAGTGCAACAAACATCACTTTCTGCCTTCACTGCTGCGCTTGAATTTATATAGCAGACTACTTTAGCTTCAGGATGATGAGCTTTGAATTCTCGGAGTTGTTCCACATTAATCATATCAGCTAAAGGACATCCAGCATCTTCTACCGGAAGAATGACCTTTGCTTCTGGATTAAGAATAGCGGCAGTTTCTGCCATAAAACGAACGCCACAAAATACAATTAACGGAGCCTGACTCTTTTTAGCCTGGATGGAAAGTTGTAATGAATCACCCCGAAAATCAGCCAAATCCTGAATTGGCACGATTTGGTAGTTATGAGCTAAGATAACGGCATTTTTTTCATTTTTAAGTTTTATTATTTTTTCTTCTATATTCATATAACAGCCCTTTATTAATACCCTGTATGACCGAATCCTCCATCTGCCCTCATACTATCATTTAATTGTTCACTCTCTTCAAAGCAAACCTCTATTACTGGACAGATTACTAATTGAGCTATACGCATTAAAGGATTAATGGTGATAGCTTCCGACGATAAATTGATTACAATAACTTTGATTTCTCCACGATAATCAGCATCTATTGTGCCAGGACTATTAATTATGCCTAATCCATAATTCAAAGCTAAACCGCTGCGAGGTCTTATTTGACCTTCATAACCTGGAGGTATTTCCAGAGCTAAACCTGTTGGTATGGCTGCTCTGGCACCTGGTGCTAAAATTAAAGGTTCAGAAAGAGCAGCACTTAAATCCCAACCTGAGCAAGAACTACTCATTTTTTTAGGTGGAGCAGCCTCCGAATTGAGGAGTTTATAACGGATATTCATGATTTGCGAGTTAGCATATATTCGGCTAATGCGTCTAAAAGTTCAGCTTTTTCACCAAGAGGGGCAATACTTTCCCGGGCTTCTTTAATTAATTCCTGCAATTTACTTTTTGAAGCAGCTATGCCAAAAACAGAAGGATAGGTTGCCTTACCCTCAATCTTATCTTTACCTACACTTTTGCCTAATTCATCAGGTGTTCCTTCAATATCCAGCAAATCATCAGCAATCTGGAATGCCAAACCCATTTTTCCACCATAATCTTCCAGAGCCTTAAGCTCAGAATCTGGTGCACCTCCAGCTATAGCTCCAAAACGAACAGAAAGCTGAATAAGCTTGGCTGTCTTGTTATTATGGATATAGTTTATAGTCTTTTGATCCACTTTCTTTCCTTCCGACTCAATATCTATCATCTGACCACCAATCAAACCATTCACTCCAGCGACTTCTGCCAGTTCACGCACAAAGTTGACTTTATATTCCGATTTAATTTCAGATAGAGTGATTAAATCAAAAGAGCTAACCAGAAGAGCATCTCCTGCCAGAAGTGCCTGTCCTTCACCAAAGAGAATATGACAAGATTTTTTGCCTCTGCGATAGTCATCATTATCAATATCGGGAAGGTCATCATGGATTAAAGAATAAGTATGCAACATCTCAATAGCAGCAGCTACAGGAACAATTTTGTCCACTTCTTTTCTATAGATTTCATAAGTGCTCATAGTTAGATATGGACGAATTCTTTTCCCACCAGCAAATATAGAATATCGCATAGCTTTATGGATGGTTTTAGGATATTCATCTTTACGAGGAAGATAACGGTCTAAGATGATATTGACCAGTTCCTGCTTTTCTTTCATATCTTTTTTTAATCGCACTTTTTTATCCATTATTATCTCCTTCAGATTCTGACTGATTGAAAGTTGCTGAAAGTTGATTAATTTTAAGTTCTGCTTGTTCCAGAGTTTGTTTACATCTGGTCAATAGAGATATTCCCTCTTCGTAAAGTTTTATCATTTCTTCCAGATTTAACTGTCCGCTTTTCATCTTATTTATTATTTCTTCAACTTTTTGCAGGTCTTCTTCCAGTGAGAATTCATCTTTTACCTGAGCTGCTTGCATCTATTTTCTCCTCTTCTTGTTGACTAATAATCTAATTACTTAGTAAATATAGCCAGAATCAATCCTTTGTCAAGCTCTATCGTTATGGAAGAAGAAATTACATTATTGCTTATTCCTCTGGTATGCAGAGGGCTTAGCGTCAGATTTTTCAAAGGGAAAAATAAACCTTCCGAATTCTTAATGGTCGCATCACCTCCATAAGCAAAGAGAGATAATAGACAGCCTTCATACTCATTAAGATGTGATTTATTTGTTAGAAAAAAAACAACCTGCCTTTCGGATTCTATTCTTGCCGTTACATTCTTACTATGCAGTAAAGCCAGATTTTGTAACAAACCCAGAGAATGGTCAAAACGATTGGTTAATCCATTTATGATAACAACCTGTTTCAGATTATGTTCCAGACACCAAAGAATGGCTAACTCGGTGTCGGTATGATTTTTTTGTATATCATACTTAATTTTTTCAGTGTTTGGATACTGTTCCAATAGTTCAGGTGATAATGTATCCATATCTCCTATTATAAGGTCTGGCTCAATACCTAATTTATTAACCCTTTCTAATCCTGCATCTACTGCAATTATTAAATCTTTGCTGTAATCTATGTTCTTATAGGAAGAAAATATTTCTTTAGGACTGGTGGTAGTGAAAAGCCAGGCAGTATCCGCTTCTTTCTTCATTTTCTAACCATATTATAATAACTGAGGTCCTGTCTATTCAGATAATAACTGGGATTTATTGGTGCTCCATTAAGATAAACTCCATAATGTAGATGAGAACCTGTGGACATACCTGTGCTTCCCATCAATCCAATAATCTGTCCCTTACGCACAATATCACCAAGATGAACTTTACTCCTATAAAGATGCCCATAAAGAGTTCTATAGCCACCTTTATGGTCAATTGTGATAACATTACCCCAACCATCATCAGATTCCACTCTTGAGACAATACCTTCTGCCGTGGCATAAACGGGGGTTCCAGTGCGATTGGCAATATCAATTCCTTGATGCCATATTTCTCCACCCAGAATGGGATGATTACGCAAACCCCAGTAGCTGGATATTTCACCAAAGGTAGGAAGGATAGAGGGTATGTTTTTTAGAGCATCAGAACTTAACTCATCACCTTTAGAGGAAACTCCATTTGAATCCAGATAGGTTAGGCGATTTTTTATCACTTCTAATTTGATTTCTATTGCAGAAAGCTTGCTATCCAGTGCAGGATGGACTAAAAGTTTATTGATGGGTTGCAGATTATCGCTATAAGAAGGATAATTGATTTCTTTATGAGCGGATTTTACCCTCAGGGAATCAAGCAAAGCGTTAATTGAATCCAGTTGTACATTGAATTTTTCCAGTTCACTTTGCAGATATTGATTTTCTGTTTCTAAGCGGTGAATTTTGTTGAGGTTTTCTTTATCGGGTCCACGGAAAGCAGCGACAAAAAGGAATATAATTCCAATTACTATGACGAGTAAAATAACATATAATAGCCAGGGTTGCACCTTAAAGCTGTGCAGATTACCCAGACTTTCAAAACTGATTTTGATACGCCGATCCGGGAAAATCTCCGGTTCCAAATCCGGCATTTTATTTTCGTCTTTCATTTTAACCATCACCGTGTTAGAAATAATTACATCTCACTTCAGTTCTTTTTCTTTTTCTGCCAAAGTCTGAATGGCGTCCCGTAGGGGGATCGAACCCCTGTTGCGTGACTGAGAATCACGAGTCCTAGGCCACTAGACGAACGGGACTAACTATCTCAAACACATAAAAATGGCGACCCCTAGGGGAATCGAACCCCTCTTACAAGAATGAAAATCTTGTGTCCTGACCGATAGACGAAGGGGTCGCTATGGTGATCCAGGTTGGACTCGAACCAACGACTCTCTGCTTAAAAGGCAGATACTCTACCGCTGAGTTACTGGACCTAAATTATATATTTTTGCCCATAAATTTCTAAATTATCCTATTGTCAAGGCAAAAAATTGATTTATTTTCTATCTTTCCACATTCTACTCTCCTATATTTTGCCTTTTTACCTGCTATCATAGAAAAAATGATGAATTAAGTATCTTTTTCGGTCTTTCTTTTACCGCCCTCTGATTTTGTTACTCTTCCACTCTTGATTACCATATATTTGCCATCTTCCTTTATCAAAATAATAATAGGAAGCATCACCAAAAGTGTCTGGTTCAAAAAAAGTGACAGTTTCAGTAGCTGATTGATAGGTCATAGTCATAAAGACAGTGGCATATTCATTATGAATATATATCTGTGATATGTCGCAATTTAGAAGTTGATATTTGTTCCGACGCTCATTCCAGAGTAATCTTAATTCATCACGATACATCCCATTATGCCTAAAATCCTTATGCACATATTCCATTATCCCGTTAATATCATTCCAGCAGAAATCACGAGAGATGTCATAAATTATATTTCTAATCTCTTCCTCATCCGGTTTAGTGGAATTTGTGTCACAAGCACAGAGGCTAATGATAATGAGCAGTAGTAAAATTCCAATCTTTTTCATTTTTTATATTTCAATTCTACCAGAGTCTCAATATGCCAGGTTTGAGGAAACATATCAAAAGGATGAATGCTGATAATTTCATAAAGACCACTTTCCAGTAAAATGTTCAAATCCCGACGTAATGTAATAGGAGAACAACTGAGATAAAGAATATGTGATAATTGTGCTTTAATGATTTCTTCCAGAACTGATTTTTGAACTCCTGTCCTTGGTGGGTCAAGAATTATTACCTCAGGGATTTTAGATGTGTATTTTTCAGGAGAATTAAGTATTACCGGTAGTGTATCTTCGGTTTTCCCATTAAGAAAAGTTACATTAGATATATTGTTTAATTGACAGTTGAATTTTCCATCTTCAATGGCATCATATGATTCTTCAATGCAAAAAACCTCTCGTACTTTAGCTGCCAGAGATAAACCTAAGACTCCAATACCAGAAAAGGTATCCAAGACAGTGTCTTCAGGTTGCACTTTACCATTTATATTTTTTATAATAAGTTGCAACATAGCAGAATTGACTTGCCAGAAGGACTTATAATGTATCCTGAATTTTAAATTGTTTATTTCTTCATTTATATAAGGATTGCCATAGAGAATTTTTTCTTCATTACCAAGTATAACATTTCCTTTTTCACGATTGATATTTTGGACGATTCCGGAAAGTTGAGGAAATTCAGAGGTCAATTTCTTTACCAACAAATTGCTGAAAGGTAGCTTAGCACTTCTGGTAACCAGAATCATAAGTATCTGTTTTTTATCTTTGGAACATCGGAAACCGATATGTCTTAAAGTTCCTATATGAGATGTTTCATCATAAGGCTGGACTTTTGCATTATCCATCAATTCCAGACAACGATGTGCTATAAGGTCAAATTCAGGAGGATGTAAGAAACAGGTTTTATGAGGAACTATTTTGTGTGACCAGCGTTCGTAAATTCCAAATTCCAGTCCATTTTTCCCTTTTCCTACAGGCATAAAAGCTTTATTACGATAATACTGAGTTACTGGGGAGGCAATGGTCTCCGGTATATCTATCCCGGGTTTTAGAGATTGAATTTGTTCTCTTACCAATTCTGTTTTATATTTTAACTGCGTTTCATAGGAAAGATTCAGCCAGTCACAACCTCCACAAAAAAAAGGTGGTCCAAAAGAAGGACAAGGTGGCTCAATTGTGCCAGGACCTCTGGTGATATACTTCTGGACTTTGGCGAAAGCCACATCTTTTTTTCGGGTCACTAACTGAACTTCTACCACATCTCCAATAACCGTGTAGGGAACGAATATAGTTTTCCCCTCACCGTATCCTATTCCAAATCCTCCAGCAGCAATTTTTTCTATACTTAGCTTAACGAGAACCTTCCTTTTCCATCATTCTACGGAGTCTTTCTATTCTTTTCTCAATTGGAGGATGAGTGGAAAAAAGCGTGGCGGATCCTTTATAGTTGATTTTGGCAATAGTATAAGCATCTTTTTTTGTAGGTGGCACGAATTTATTGCTAATCTTTTCCAGAGCTATCATCATCTGAACAGGAGAGGTTAATCTGGCAGATCCTGCATCAGCAACATACTCACGATGACGAGAGTAAGCACAAATGGCAATATTGGCAAAAATCATCAGAATATTCTGTATCAAGATAGCAAAAAAGAACTGAGTTCCTCTTCCAAAGCCTTGTTCTCTATTTCTTCCACCACTTAGAATTATAGCCAGAAGATGGGAGATAAAAATGACAAAAGTATTTATAGTCCCCATCAAAAGCGTCGTAGTGACCATATCTCCTTCAGTGATATGAGTCATTTCATGACCTGCGACTGCACCCAGTTCGTCAATATTCAGGTTCTCCATTATTCCACTGGAAAAAGCAATCAAAGAATTATTACGAGAGGCTCCTGTGGCAAAAGCATTGTTATCTGGTGAAGGATAAATTCCTACCTCAGGCATTTTGATGTGTTTATAGGCAGCCATCTGTTCTATCATCTCATACAACGCAAGTGCTTTTCCTGTGGCATTTTGACGAGTTATCGGTGTTATCCGATAAGACGATTTTGCCATAGGTTTACTAAGGAATAACGAGATAAATGAACCAGCAAAACCGAATATGGCACAATAAATTAATAACGATATTACGTTATTGGGATTAATTCTTAAAAGCTGAAGTATTATTCCTAATACCAGCAAGACAAGGAAGTTAATCGCTAAAAATAACCCCCAACGTTTTATAATAGCTTTCATTAGATTACTGTCTCCTTATTTTAGTAACAACATTTTACGAGTGCTGGAATAAGCACCATTTCGCATTCTATAATAATATACTCCGCTACTTACAATTTTCCCCTGATTATCTAAACCATCCCAGAAAACTTTATTATTTCCAGCTGTAAAATTACCATTTAACAGATTACGTACTAATTCGCCTTTCTGATTATAAATATCTATAATCACTTTTCCAGGTTCTGCAAGTGAGAAATGGATTTCAGTGCTGGGATTGAAAGGATTGGGATAGTTTTGACCAAGGTAGGTATGAGGTGTTAGGGGAGGATTATCATTAATACCTGAAACAATGAAAGTGAAAGAGGAAGTAGTATCACTTTCTACATTTCCATAAAGTGCTGTGGCGTAATAGATATGAGTTCCCAGAGGAATAGAAATATCCTGCCAGGTTATCATCATTGACGCTGGTGCTGTATGAACTACTTCATTATCACGATAAATCTTATAGCCAGTTAAACCTTCTGGAAGAACAACATTGGCTTCAGTCTCAAATCCGACCGTGATTTCAAGGGCACTTGGAGTTAATATAGTATGAGTAAATACTAAAGGAGGCAAGGGCTCCGATATCTGGAAATCAGCTTTATATCTTGCAGTATAATAGTTTCCATCTGTGCGGGAATTGGGGATTCCCACAATATTTAATAAATAGGAATAGACCGGCAAGCCAATGTAATCCACATCATAAAATGTGGTACGGAAGAAGGCAGTATTATCGCCTGTTGCATCTATCAATAAATAGGCAAGCCCATTAGCAAAAGTTCCGGTCGGTTCAAAAAATCTAATGTCAGAGATTCTTACCAATCTGGATTCATAGGTCTCAAAATCATCCAGAAACTGGAGTATATCAATGTCTATGGGAGTGATTGTATTTCCAGTAGAACTGGGTGTACCGGGATCTACTACAGGGACTAATTCCAGCATACCTCCAAATTCGGTTAATGTTCCTGTTAGATGATTGATTCCATCTCCGATTTGATAAACAGTAGTTATAATTCCATTGTTATCATCAATCAAGATACCAGCAGTGGAATCCTGCACAAATTTTTGATGACGATAGCTTTGAGTGAAAGTAACTAAAACTTCGCCAGTCAAACGATATAGTCCATTTAAAGGTGATTGACGTAAAGCAGCGAGATTGTTTACCATCACTGGGAAAGTATAGGTGGCAGAAGTGACGGCAGAATATTCAGCAGGACTTATATAGGCTATTGCCTTAACCGTTGTAGTGCTGGAAATGGTTAGGGGAGCTGTGTATAGTGTTGAATTAAGATTTGGTGTGCTTCCATCTAAGGTATAATATATATTAGCATTGGGATTGGAACAGGTTATAGTTAGAAAGAAACTTTCCCAGTAGTATCCTGAAGGGTGACTGAACACAGGAGCAGCAACAGGTCCAGCAGGATCAGAAAAATCGCTTAAGCTTCTGGGAGTGAAATAATCTCCCTCTGTCCTTGAATTAGGAATACCGGTTATATCTTTGGTAGTAGTTGGAATTGGAGTATTTATGTAATCCACATCGTAAAAAGTGGTTCTAATGTTATAGGAAGCAGTGGGATCGCTGGTTGGATAGACTGTTCCATTGGCAAAGTTACCACTGGGATTAGTAAAATTAACACTCAAAACTTTGACTACTCTGGATTCAAAAGTATCTAAATCATCTATCAATTGCTGATAAGTGGCAATTATTGGGACGATGAGATTGTTTGTAGAAGTGGCAGGACCAGCATTAACCACAGGAACAAATTGTAGCATCCCTCCATACTCACTAATTTTTCCAGTTAAACCAGTTATCCCATCACCTATATTATAAGTAGTAGTTATCACGCCATTATTATCATCAATAAGGATTCCCGCATCATCATCCTGTACATATTTCTGATTACGAAAGCTTTGCTGGAAGGTTAAAATTACTTCTCCGGTAACTTGATATACTGTTACACCATCTGCTGGTTGTGAACGGAGTGTACTTAAATTGGGAACGGTCAAAGGAAAGGTGTATATAGCAGTGGTGACAGAGCTATTACTCATTCCTGGAGCTATAGCAATGGCTTTTAATGTGGTTGTGACTGAGATAGTGATGGGTGCTGTATAGAGAGTTGATGAAGGAGTTGGAACACTTCCATCCATAGTATAATAAATGCTGGCATTGGGTGTGGCACAGGTTATGGTGACAGTGACTGGAGAGGTATAAATCCCTCCAGAAGGATTGAAGACAGGAGGAGCAGTTATATCACCACCACCTGGTGTGAAGGTATGCATTCCCAGATCCGTTATATAATCTTGAGGATGAACTATCCATTCACTATCATCTTCATTAGTTCCAGCAGAGATAGTCCAATCTGTATTACCTTGAATAACAGTCGGCTTACGGATTAATGTGTGATTCAGTGTGGCAGCGGGAACACCAGCAACATTCCATCCAGAATTCGTTCCGGGATCATTCTGATATATACCAATGATATCAATCAAAGTAGTCCCTAAAAAAAGTCCTACACAATCATTACCATTATAATTTACTACATTTGAAGTCACATCAGCAACACTGAGAATGGCAGCACTGGCTTGAGGATGAGCTATTACAAATACATCATTATGTTGCAGAATCGCTGTGGGAGTTAAATAGTTTGAAGTGCTCCAGGTTTGACCATTTGATGCCAGTTTTATGGTATATTGAGAAAGATCAACTGGAGCGCCAGTACCATTAAAAATTTCCAGAGCTTTATTATAGGAAGAACCTTCCACATATTCGCTAAAGAAAATGGTCTGAGCATAAGGTTGAGCGAAAAGAATAACCGTGCTCAGCAATATTAATGCTATAACTATTAGATTTCGTTTCATTTGAAACTCCTTCTTTTTCAGAGATAGGACTAATTCTATCCTGTTTTATTTATTAAATAATCTACTTTTCTTAAAAAATCATTTTTCCTGATTTACAGAATAAGGCAAGAAAAATTTTTGATTCTATATACTGAAGCATAATGAATGTGTTTATGGTAGTTTTATTATTTTGAGTAAGTTCTTATTCTTTATACTAAAAATATGTTTAATAACTTTTTAAGATGGATTAGTAGGCATAGGAGTAATATGCATAGGAGTGTTTAGTTAGGAGTAATAAGATAGGTAGGGGGTAGAAGTCCTTATCTATTAAGCCCAGCCGGAGCTTTTTAAAAGATAATAGTATAAAGTTCAAAAATTACAATTACAGTTACTATTATTTGTCTTTTAATAAGATTTTGATATATAGAAGAAAAGACTTATGACTTTGTGAAAGTTGGACATTTGGCATCTCTATTTTTTTACTTTTACTTAATATCTTTATCTTTAAATATTATTTGTTCTTTTTTCTTTCGCCTCTTTTTTATTTATGATTAATTTATGTCCAGGTTATGTCCAGCTTATGTCCAGCTTATGTCCAGCTTATATCCGAAAGTGGACATAAACTCCACATAATCAGTACATTATTTTTATATTTATCGAAAAGTTCAAGCTTTATCAGCTATATTTTTAAGAAAAAACTTAAAGATTTAAAGCTACATTACTTTTAACTTATATTTTTCCCTAATAGTAGTGCCTATATCATTTTTTCAACTTTCATGAAGATTTTGTAAAAATGGGTGGGTGTATAACTTCGGCTACAAAGCTCCGCAGGAGCTTTTTAATATAAAATACAAATAATTTAAAGATACTATGAATAAATTCCATAATTCATGAAAGCTTAAGAAGTTATTACCCTTTTTAAGAAAAAGCCTTATGGCTTTGCAATACGGAGACGTCTCGCATCCCTTTATGCGGTGGTAGAAGTTCTTGTCTATGAAGTTCCGCAATAGCATACTAACTATATAATTAATAACAGATTAAGGTTAGGTTTAATAAATCATCAAATAAGCTTTGAACTTGACAGAATGAATAGATAAGAAATAAATGATAAGAAAATATATTTAAAGTTTAAAACATTCATTTGTTTTGAACCTATGGAGACTCTTAAATGGAATATCCCTTTTCCAAGATAGAACCTAAATGGCAAAAAATCTGGCGTGAGAAAGGAATCTTTCATCCTGAAGATTTCCCTTCCCAACCAAAATATTATGTCCTTTCTATGTTTCCTTATCCATCAGGAATTTTACATTGCGGTCATGTTTCCAATTATGCCATAAGTGATGCTATCGCAAGGTTAAAAATGATGGATGGTTATGCGGTGCTACAACCTATGGGATTTGATTCTTTTGGGATGCCAGCGGAAAATTATGCCATAGAGCATAATTCTCATCCACGCATAACCACGGAAGAAAACATACAAGCGATGCATCGTCAATTTGATTCTCTTGGCTTTGGTCTTGATTGGGAAAGAGAAATTAGCACCTGCCGTCCGGATTATTATGTGTGGGGACAGTATCTTTTTAAGAAATTGTATGAAAAAGGATTGGTCTATCGGAAAAAATCCTGGCAAAACTGGTGTGCAAATTGTCAGACCATACTTGCAAATGAACAAGTAGTGAATGGAACCTGCTGGCGATGTCATAATCCGGTTACTCAAAAAGAGCAGGAGCAATGGTTTTTCCGTATCACTGCTTATGCCGAAGAGCTTTTAGATTTTAGTAAGGTGATTGATTGGCCCGAAAGAGTTATAACTATGCAGAAGAATTGGATAGGTAAAAGTGAAGGTACTCTAATAGATTTTCCTCTGGAAGATGGAACTGACTCCATTCAGGTTTTCACCACTCGTCCTGATACGGTTTATGGAGTCACTTTTATGGCACTTCCTCCGGAACATCCGTTGGTGCAAAAATGGCTTAAAGAAGAGCCAGAAAATCGGGCTTTGAAGGAATTTTGTGAACGAGTTATAAATGAAGATAAAATTTCCCGGGAAGCTGTTGATACAATTAAAGAAGGAATGTTTTCAGGTCGCTACTGTCTCAATCCTTTGAATGGAGAGAAAATTCAAATCTGGGTAACTAATTATGTGGTTATGGATTATGGAACAGGGGCAGTGATGGCTGTTCCTGCTCACGATGAAAGAGATTTTGAATTTGCCCGTAAATATGGTATTCCCATAAAATTGGTGATACAGAATCCCGAACGAACACTTAATTTAGAAACAATGGAAAATGCCTATATAGAGCCAGGCATTATGGTTAATTCTGCTCCTTTTGATGGAATGTATAGTGAAGAAGCTAAAATAGCTATTTCTAAGTTTCTGGAAGAAAAGGGATATGGAAAGATTACCTCTGCTTATAGATTAAGAGATTGGTGTATATCCCGTCAACGGTACTGGGGGAATCCTATTCCCATTATTTATTGTCCCAATTGTGGTATTGTTCTTGTTCCCGATGAAGATTTGCCCGTACTTCTACCCGATAATGTTCAAGTTGGCAAGACCACACGCAATCCTTTACTTTCAGTTCCAGAATGGTATAATGTAAAATGTCCCCAATGTGGAGCCGATGCCAGAAGGGAAACCGATACTATGGACACCTTTGTGGATAGTTCTTGGTATTATGCACGTTATACGGATCCTCATAATGATAAAAGACCTTTTGATCCGGATAAAGCCAATTTCTGGCTTCCCGTAGACCAGTATATTGGCGGAATAGAACATGCCTGTATGCATCTTCTTTATGCACGTTTCATCTGTAAATTTATGCGTGACCTGGGCTGGCTAAAATATGATGAACCTTTTCTTCGTTTGCTCACACAAGGGATGGTGCTAAAAGATGGTGCTAAGATGAGCAAATCAAAAGGCAATGTGGTAGATCCCAATTATATTATTGACCGTTATGGAGCAGATACTCTCAGAGTTTTCTTGTTGTTTGCCTCTCCTCCAGATAAAGATGTTGAATGGAGTGATGAAGGTATTATGGGTGCTTTCCGCTTTTTGAATAGGATTTGGAGATTGATAGATGAGAATCTGGACCTTATCCAAAAAGGAGCAAAGATTGAACCTGACTACACTCAAATATCCACAAAGATGCGGAACCTGATTTATAGCATGCATAAAACTATCAAGAAATGGAGAGAAGATTGCCTGGATAGAATGCAATTCAATACTGCTATTGCAGCTGTTATGGAACATCTCAATAACTGTCTGGCTATTAAAGAGGTGAATGAACTTTCAGATAATGAACAGGCAGTTTTTGCACAAGCCTGTATTGTTTTTCCCCCTTTGATTTATCCTTTTGCTCCTCATATAGCTGAGGAACTCTGGCAGAAATTAGGAAATGAAAAGCTTCTTCATGAATCTGGCTTACCAGAATATAGTGAACGCTTTCTTGAACTGGATAAAATTACCTATGTAATTCAAGTGAATGGAAAACTTAGAGGGAAGATAGAAGTTGACCCAGATATTAGTGAAGAAGAGCTTAAAAAACTTGCTCTGGAAGTTGAAAATGTAAAACGCCATATATCTAATCAGGAAATTAAAAAGATTATTGTGATTCCTGGAAAAATGGTCAGCATAGCAGTGGGAAAATAAGCTAAAATTGATTATATTATCATAAATAGAAAAAATTCAGGAGGAAAAAATGTGCTGTCATAATGAGCATCATTGCTATGATGACTATTGTTGCTGTTGCGGACACCATCATAGCCACTTTAATCATCCTCATCAGCATTGCTGTTATGGTCATCATTATTATAACCATCAGAGAGATGAAGATTATTGTAAATGTGAAGAAGGAGATTTTGAACACCATAAAGAACACCACCATCATCACTATGGGCAGCATTTTGCTCCCTACTATGAATGCTGTTCTCAAATCTCCAAAGAAAAACTTCTGAAAGCTAAAAAACATCTGGAAAGAATTATTCAATGGATTGACCAGCAACTAGCAGAAGAGGAAGAATCGGGTAACTAATGGAAGCAAATCAGGAAAAAGAGATTCAAGCTAATCTGGCAAAAATCCATCATAGGATAGTTGTTTTAAGTGGTAAAGGTGGAGTAGGTAAAAGCTTTATTGCCACAAATCTCGCTTATGGATTGGCTTTACAGGGGAAAACCGTCGGTTTGCTTGATGTAGATATTCACGGTCCTTCCATTGCTAAGTTAACTAATATTGAAGGGAAACCTATTCCCATTGACCAGGAAAGTGGCAAACCAACTCCCATTCCTGTCCTTTCCAACCTCTATGTTCTAACTTTAGCTTCTATTCTTGATTCGGAAAGTACAGCAGTTATCTGGAGAGGTCCAATGAAACTGGCGCTAATCCGACAATTCTTCAGTGATTTTGAATGGAAAGAGCTTGATTATTTGATTGTAGATTGTCCTCCCGGCACCGGTGATGAACCTTTAACCGTGATTCAGACCTTAAATAAAGTGGATGGAGTTGTGATTGTTACTACTCCTCAGGATTTAGCCATTTTGGATGTGAAAAAGACAGTTGATTTTGCTGAGAAATTGAATGTCCCCATCCTTGGTTTGGTAGAGAATATGAAATATTTCCGCTGTCCTCATTGTGGCAAAACTACTCAAATATTCACCGGTAATCAATTGGAAGACTTGGTATTTGAATATTCTCTGGATATTCTTGCTGAACTGGAGATAGACCCCGATATTTCAAAATCTGCCGATGAAGGCAAACCTTATATCTATTTTTATAATAAAAAAGATTCTGCTAATGCTTTAATGAATGCCGTCCTGAAAATTATGGAAAAAGTGGAAGGTATAAATAATCCAGATAAAAGAGATAAAGCGTTTGACAATTATGTATAAGTGAAAAATTTGGTTTCAATAATATCGTTTTAATATTAAGGAGTAAGATAGATGAAAAAGGGAATTCATCCCAAATACGATATTGCTACTGTACATTGTGTTTGTGGCAATACTTTTCAGACTCGTTCAACTAAGGGTGATTTACAGGTAGAAATATGCAACAAATGCCATCCTTTCTACACTGGAAAACAAAAGATAGTGGATAGGGCAGGACGAGTTGAAAAATTTATTAAAAAATACAATCTGAAAACAGACGAAAAATAGTTAACAAACTACTATAACGCCATTTCGCTGCAAATAAGAGCTGGAGAAATGGCGTTTTTGTATCCAGATTAGATATTATTAAGGATTTATATGGAGCAAAAGAAGGAAATCAGTGTCGGTGGACAAGCAGTTATTGAAGGTGTGATGATGAGAGGACCCGATGTAATAGCTACTGCTATTCGTAGAAAAGATGGGACTATTGAATTGTTTAGAGAACATTTCGAAACTAAAGCTAAAAAAGGAACTTTTCTTGGTCTACCCATTATTCGTGGTTTTGTCTCTCTGATAGAAATGCTCATTATAGGAATGAAGACCATAACGCTTTCGGCAAATAGAGCAGAGCTGGACCTAAAAGAAAATGCCCCCAATCCAGCAAAAGCCTCCACAGAAAAATCAAAAACAGTTCAGCAATTGGAAAATCTTTTTAGCTATGTGATTGCCTTTGCTCTTGCTTTTCTCTTATTTGGCTGGCTTCCTTACTGGCTTGCAGATTTAGTAGGTTTTTCCAGACAGAATTTCTTCTTCAATCTCTTTGCTGGTGTTATGAGAGCAGTTTTCTTTGTGGTATATATCTGGCTAATAAGTAAAATGAAAGATATCCATCGTATCTTTCAATACCATGGTGCAGAACATAAAAATGTTAATGCCTATGAAAAAGGCATTCCTCTGGAAATTCCACAGATTCAGGCAAATTCAACTATTCATCCTCGTTGTGGGACCAGCTTTATTTTCTTTGTCCTGCTTCTTTCCATTATAATTTTTTCCCTTGCGGACACTCTTGTATCTGCTTTTATTATTCATGGCAAGATTCCTTTAGCCACCAGATTAGCCTATCACATAGTTATTTTATTGCCTTTAATAGGCGGAGTAAGTTACGAAATCTTGAAGTTCAGCGGAAAAAATATAAATCATCCACTGGTAAAGATTTTGACCGTTCCAGGTATGGCTTTACAGAAGATTACAACTCAGCCTCCAGATGATTCTATGATTGAAGTAGGGTTGGTGGCAATGAAAGCGGCACTGGGAATGGACCTTGATGGACACAATGTTCAAATAATTCAAGATGTTACCTGAAGAAAAACTTAATAGTTATAAAAAGGAACTGGAAGAACTTCAAAAAACTCTCTCAGATCCTTCTATAATAAACGATACTAATCGCTATAAAGCCTTGCGTAGACGATATAAAGAGCTGGAAGAGATTTGCTCTGAATGGGACAACTATCAAAAACTGGAAAAACAAATTGCAGATACGAATAGTTTCTTGCAAACAGAATCTGACCCAGAATTGGAAGCTCTGGCTAAAGAGGAATTGGAAGAGCTGAAAAATAAATTTCAAGCAAGTGAAGAAAAAATCAGAGAATTGCTGATTCCTCAAGATCCGAATGACCATAAAAATGCTATTGTAGAAATCAGAGCTGGAACTGGAGGTGAAGAAGCTGCTCTTTTTGCCGCTGACCTTTTCCGAATGTATAGCTACTACGCAGAAAAGAAAGGTTGGCAAATCCAGGTATTGAGTGCTAATGAAACAGAATTGGGTGGCTACAAAGAGATTGTTTTTCTGCTTACTGGGGATGATGTATATGGTCATATGCGATTTGAAAGTGGTGTTCATAGAGTTCAACGTATACCTGTAACTGAGTCCAATGGCAGAATTCATACCTCAGCTGTTACCGTAGCAGTTTTACCCGAAGCTGAAGATATTGATATAGATATAGATGAAAAAGATTTGCGGATAGATGTATATAGAAGCACTGGACATGGTGGTCAGAGTGTCAACACCACTGATTCTGCAGTAAGGATAACCCATATTCCCACTGGAATAGTAGTCACCTGTCAGGATGAAAAATCCCAGATTAAGAATAAGGCTAAAGCATTGAAAGTGCTTAGGTCCAGACTTCTGGATGCAGAAATCAGTCGTCAAGAACAGGAAATTGCCCGTTCTCGTAAAGCTCAAGTAGGGACAGGAGACCGTTCTGCTAAAATCCGTACCTACAATTTTCCTCAATCCCGTGTTACCGACCATAGAATTAACTTGACAAGCTACGACCTGGAATCTTTTATGAATGGTGAGATTGATGATTTTATTCAAGCCTTAAGATTAGCCTGGCGAAATGAAAAAGTGAAAGAATAAATGTCTATTTTACAAATCATACTCTGGTGCCTGATTTTTCTTGTCTTGATGCTATTTTCTTTTCTATTTGCTGGTTTTGAAAATGGTGTTATTTCTATAAATCAGCTGGAACTGGAAAGTAAAGCGAAGAAAGATAAATCAGCAGCTAAACTTTTGGCTATGGTTAGGCAACCTGATAAGGTTTTAGGTACCACTCTCTTAGGCAATAATATTGTAAACATTCTTTTTGCATCACTTGCTACTTATGTAGTAGATAGATATATCGTAAGTTTTAATGCAAGATACACCTCATTAATTGTTGGAGCTATTGTTCTTATTTTTTGTGAAGTAGTCCCTAAAACTTTGTTTAGAGAATATCCTGATGTATTAGTCCCAGCGGTAGCTCCTTTTATGCGAGGAGTCTACGCTATTTTAAAACCGCTGGTTACTTGTGTTTCCTGGATGAACACTCGTCTACGTAATATACTTAAAATTACGGAAGGAAATAGTTTTAATTATTTAACCAAGGACGATTTAACCTATTTACTTTCGGTGACGGAAGCTGATGCCTCTGAAGAACCTCAGATAGAAATGATTGAAGATGCCCTGGATTTTACTGAACAGGTAGCTAAAGATATAATGGTTCCGCGCACCGAATTGGTAGCTATTCCAGCCACAGCAACTGTTTCTGAAGCAATAGAAATTGCTCGGGAAGAAGGTTTTACCCGCTATCCCGTTTATGGTAAAGATATTGATGATATTGTAGGAATCCTTATAATATATGATTTTCTCAAAAAGGAATGCTCACCTGATATAACTGTGAGTGAATTGACCCATAAACCTTTCTTTACTCCAGAAAACATTAATCTAAGTGTTCTTTTAAGGCAAATGCAAAAATATCACCGTAGTATTGCTATAGTAGTGGATGCTTATGGTGGCACTTCTGGAATTGTGACGATGGAAGATATACTGGAAGAGATTGTTGGTGAAATTGCTGATGAGTATGATGAAGAAGAAGAAATTGAAGAAGTTGAACAATTAACTCCGGACACCTGGTTAGTTCCTGGAGATATGGAAATTGACCGTTTAGCTGATGAATATAATATCCAGCTACCGGAAGGAGACTATCAAACAGTAGCAGGATTAATTCTTGACCGTCTTGCCAAAATCCCTCATCAAGGACAAATAATTAACATTGAGGGTTATAGAATTCAGGTGTTACAGGTAACTGATAGGAAAATACTGAAAGTAAAAATACATAGAATTAAACCCCGAGGTAATGTATGAAACTGATGGAATGTGTTCCAAATTTCAGTGAAGGAAGAGACCAGAGTGTTATTGATGCTATAGCTAATGCTATCAAATCAGTTAAAAATGTGGTTCTTCTGGATGTTGATCCAGGAGCAGACACTAATCGCACTGTTTTTACGATGGCAGGTGAACCAGAAGCAGTTTTAGAAGCTGCATTTCAAGCTATCAAAAAAGCAAGTGAACTTATTGATATGAGTAAACATCATGGTGAACATCCTCGTATGGGAGCAACCGATGTCTGTCCTTTCATTCCTATCTCTGATATGACAATGGAAGAATGCGTGGAATATGCTCGTCGTCTGGGGAAAAGAGTAGGTGAAGAATTAGGAATTCCTGTATATCTTTATGAATATGCTGCCACTAAGGAAGAATGGCGTAATCTTTCTAATATCCGGGCTGGAGAATATGAAGCGTTACCAGAAAAAGCTAAGGATCCTGCCTGGAAACCTGATTTTGGACCTCATATCTTTAATGCTAAGTCCGGCGCTACTGCTATTGGAGCAAGAGAATTCCTGATTGCATATAATATTAATCTTAATACCAGAGACAAAAGAAAAGCCAGTGAACTGGCAGCTATCATCAGAGAAAGCGGAAGACCTGCCAAAGATGAGAAGGGCCGTATTATAAAGGACGAACAGGGTAATAAAGTCATTATCCCAGGGCTGTTTCAACATTGCAAAGCGGTTGGATGGTATATTGAAAGCTATAAAAGAGCGCAGATTAGTATTAATCTGACTAATTATAAAATCACACCTCCTCATATAGTGCTGGAAAAAGTGCGTGAACTCGCATCAGAAAGAGGTATTGTGGTTACTGGAAGTGAACTTGTGGGTTTAATTCCTAAGGCAGCTATGGTTAATGCAGGTAAGTTCTATCTGGAAAGAATGGGGGAGAGCACTGGTCTTCCAGAAAGAATGATTATGGAGACGGCAATCCAATCTATGGGTTTAGCAGAACTTACACCTTTTGACCTGGATAAAAAAGTGATAGAATATGCTATTGCCAAGAAGGATAGACTCAGTGCAATGAGTCTGGAATCTTTTGCTGATTTACTTTCCACGGATACTCCAGCTCCTGGAGGTGGTAGTGTTGCTGCTTTTTGTGCCGCTCTTTCTGCTGCCTTAACTGCTATGGTATCTAATCTTACTATAAATAAAAAAGGTTATGAATCCGTGCAAAACCAAGTGCGTGAAATTGCGCCTCAAGCACAGGATATCAAACTTCAGGCTATACAATTAATAGATGAAGATACCGATGCTTTCAATGCTATGATGGATGCAAGTCGGTTGCCTAAAAAGACAGAGGAAGAGATTGCGCTAAGAGAACAAAAGATAGAAGAAGCAACGAAACAGGCTATCCTGGTGCCTTTACACACCCTGGAAATAGCTCTTCAAGCTTTAAAATTGGCTGATGAAGTTGCCAAAGTGGGAAATATGAATGCCCTTTCTGATGCAGGAACTGCTGCTCTTACTGCCTTAACTGCCGCAAAAGCTGCTAATTATAATATCTTGATTAACCTTCCGCAAATTAAAGATGAAGCTTTTAAAGAAGACATTAATAATCGGGCTATGAATCTGCTTCAGGAAAGTGAAACTCTTGCTTCGCAAATAGAGTCCTTCGTCTCAGATAGACTAAAAAATGCCTGATAGACTTTCTTTAAGCCCCATTTTTCTATCTTAATTAATATGAAAGCGAGTTTTATTCATCTTTTTTCTCGCTTAAACTTGCTGATTCTACAGTTCATTATCTTTGTAATTTTAAATATCCTGGATGGTCATTCCACCTGGAAAGTACTGTATCCTGACAAACATCACCGGGAAATGAATCCACTGGCTCGCTGGGTTTTCCGCAAATTAGGAGTAACTAAAGGTATTATAACCTATAAAACTGTCTTAATTCTTATAATAGGAATTTTATTTGGGCATTATGCGAAAAAGGATACCTTCAGTTTAAATGTCATTCTCAGTGTGGCAAATATCGTTTTTTTAATTACTGTGGTGCACAATTATAAAGTTTACCGAAAAATTCATCATTCTCAAAGAAAAAGTGATAAAACTTCAGAATTAGATGGAGAAGAAATAAGTTAAGATTCCCAAAGTCTTTTTTATTGACAAAATAGTAGATTATAGTTTGTAAGTAAAAGATATAGAAATATTGATTTAACTTGCTAACTGCTAATTATTGGAGAAGTTATGAAGATTCTGATAACAGGCGGTGCGGGTTTTATTGGTTCGCACTTAGCTGAAAGACTGGTAGAAGAAGGAAATCAGGTGGTGGTGGTAGACAATTTATCTACTGGTCGTCTGGAAAATATAGAATCCATTAAAGCCAATGGTAACTTTCATTACACCATTGGTAGCATCCTGAATCGGGAATTAATGGAAAAATTGATGGAGGGGGTAGACCAAGTTTATCATTTAGCTGCTGCTGTAGGCGTGAAATATATTATAGAGAATCCATTACTTTCATTGCGAACAAATATCCTGGGAACAGAGAATGTTCTGGAACTGGCTAATAAATATAAAGCAAAAGTCCTTATAACTTCAACTTCAGAGATTTATGGGAAAAGTGATAAGGTTCCTTTTCATGAGGATGATGACCGCCTTCTTGGACCTACTCGTATAAGTCGCTGGGGATATAGTTGTAGTAAGGCTATTGATGAATTTATGGCTCTGGCTTATTTTCGGGAGAAAAGACTGCCCGTGGTGATTGTTAGATGTTTTAATACCGTGGGACCTCGTCAAACTGGTCAATATGGAATGGTGCTTCCCAAATTCATCAAAGCTGCCTTGCTGGATCAACCTATTGTGGTGTATGGTACAGGAAAGCAGACTCGTTGTTTTGCCGATGTATCCGATGTGGTGGGTGCTTTTATAAAATTGATGAATACTCCTAAATGTGTAGGAGAGATATTCAATGTAGGGACAACTGAATCCATTTCAATAGAAGACCTGGCTAAAAAAGTGAAGGAGATGTGCGATAGTAAATCCAGGATTGAATATATGAGTTATGAAGAAGCATTTGAAGAAGGATTTGAGGATATGATGAACCGTATGCCTTGTCTAGACAAAGTTAAAGAATATATCGGTTATGAACCAAAATACAGTCTGGATGATATTATCCGTAGAATGATTGAGTATTATGAAAAGTAAAGTTATTTGTATTATTCTACTTAGTCTGAGTGTTTTTATCGCCGCTCAGGTACCCACAACTTACGCTCCAACAAGCTTAATTTCTGTTAATGTGACTGGTTTTGTAGATTCTCCGGGAACTTATCAACTTTCCTCTATTAGTCGTCTTTCAGATGCCTTAAAATTAGCTGGAACTCCCTCTCCTATAATCCTTGAAAAAGGACCTACCTATATACCGAGGCTTTATACCTCTGAGGAAAAATCGGTCTCCCCTAAAGATTCCTTATTTTTAAATTTTCAAGCTCTAAGGAGTGTTAAATTAACAAGAGGCAAAGAAACAAAGACTTATGATTATATGAAATTTGTCCGGATGGGTGATTTAGAGCAAAATCCTATTCTGCGAGATGGAGATGTGATAAATGTAGGTGCTGTTCATACCACGGTTACTATAGTAGGAGAGGTGTATTATCCTGGTGAATATGAATATATTGCAGGAGACAGACTTTCAGACCTATTAAATCTTGCCCAAGGCTTTACCTTGAGTGCAGACAGGAAGATAGTTAATATCTATCGTTATAAGGAGAATTTAAAAGATTTTGATTTGATTACTGTGGATTTGCGAACGCACAAACCAGAAGATATTATAATCTATCCTTATGACCGCATAACTATTAATCGTGATACGGAATATAGAAGAGGCTGGAATATTATTGTAGAAGGAAATGTCAAATCACCAGGTAAGTATTATATTGGTGATAACACCACACTCTATGATATATTGCTACTATGTGGGGGACCTAATTCCAGAGGAGACCTGAGAAACGCCATTTATGCAAATCTTCCCAATACCGAGAAAGTAGACCCTGAATTTGAACGGCTCAAGAAAATGGATATAACCCAAATGTCTATTATAGAATACCACTATTTACAGAATCGTCTGCGTCAATTTCCGGGCAGATATAGCATAGATGTTTCTCGCACCTGGGAATCTAAAGGTAGTGAATGCAATCCTGTCCTGCAGGATGGAGATTATCTTTATGTTCCTCTTAAAATGGATATGGTAGCTGTAACTGGTCAGGTGGTTAATCCTGGATTAATCCCCTGGGTGGAAGGGAAAACCTGGGATTATTATGTTAAATCAGCTGGTGGCTACACAAATAATAAGAGTTTTAATGGTGTTCGGATTATAGATGCACAAAGTGGAAACTGGGTTAGACCTTCTTCTAAGACAGTTTTATATCCAGGGGATACAGTTTTTGTGGCAGCTAAAACGGAATACGATGCTTGGACCCGATTTAAAGATATAATGTTGATTACCACACAAATAATGACAATAATATTGGGCATTCATACCCTCGCTAATTAAAGGAGAATAAAATTGAAAGTACCATTGTTAGATCTGCAGGCACAATACGAACCAATTATGTCTAAAGTAAAAGCCGCGATTGACGAAGTTATTGCTGAAAATGACTTTATTCTTGGTCATCAGGTGAAAGAATTTGAAGATAAGATGGCGAACTATTTAGGTATTAAATATGCTATAGGATGCGCCTCAGGAACAGATGCACTGGTTCTTGCCGTTCAAGCTACAGGAATTGGTGCTGATGATGAAGTAATAACCACTCCTTTTACCTTTTTCGCTACTGCATCTTCCATTTGGCGAAATGGAGCAAAACCTCGGTTCGTAGATATTAATCCCGGCACCTTTAATCTTGATGTGGAAAAGCTTGAAGCAGCTATCACGGATAAAACTCGTGCCATTATGCCAGTTCATCTTTTTGGTCAAGCTTGTGATATGACTCGGATTATGGAGATAGCAGAAAAATATAATTTGAAAGTGATAGAAGATAATGCTCAAGGTATTGGTTGCACTTGGGATGGCAAAATGAGTTGCTCCTTTGGTGATGTTGGAACTTTATCTTTCTTTCCAAGTAAAAATCTTGGTGCTATGGGTGATGGTGGGATGTGCTTAACTAATGATGAAGAATTGGCACTCAAACTGCGTCAATTAAGAGTTCATGGAGAAAATCCTAAATATTATCATAAATGGGTTGGTTTAAACAGCAGGCTGGATACGATTCAAGCTGCTGTCTTAGGTGTTAAACTGGATTATCTCAGTCAATGGAGTGAAGGTCGTCGGGCTAATGCAGCATTTTATGATGAACAGCTGGCAGATATTCCACAGGTTAAGACGCCTTATATCCATCCTTCTGCCGTTTCTATCTATAATCAATACACTATCTATTGTGAAAACAGGGATGCGTTAATTCATCATCTAAAGGGAAAAGAAATAGGATGTGCTATATATTATCCTTTACCTCTTCATCTTCAGGAATGTTTTGCCGAATTAGGTTACAAAAAAGGTGATTTTCCTATGGCAGAAAAAGCATCACAAAGTGTGTTATCTCTTCCCATCTATCCAGAACTGACGGATGCGCAAAAGTCCTATGTGGTTGAGGCTATCAAAGAATTTTATCAAGGTTGAGAGTTATGAATATTATAGTTTGCGTAAAACAGGTGCCCAATACTACAGAGATTAAAATTGACCCCGTAACGAACACTCTCATTAGAGAAGGAGTGGAAAGCATTCTTAATCCCTTTGATGCTTATGCAGTGGAAGAAGCGGTTAGAATGAAAGAAAGATATGGTGGTATGGTTACAGCTATTTGTATGGGACCTAATCAAGCGGAGGAAACTTTAAGAGAAACTGTGGCAGTTGGAGTAGATAATATAATTTTACTTTCAGACCGTCGTTTTGCTGGAGCAGATACCTTAGCTACCAGTTTGACTCTGGCGACTGCTATTAAAAAAATCGGTGACTATGACCTTATTTTTACTGGACAGCAAGCTATAGATGGAGACACCGGTCAGGTAGGACCAGGTATTGCATCTCATCTGGATATCTGTCAATGTTGTTTTGTGCGGAAGATAGATGAGGTTAATGAAGGAACCATCACACTTCAAAGGTTAATGGAAGATGGCTCCGACCAATTAAAATTGAAATTGCCAGCTGTCATATCTGTTGTTAAAGAAATAAACACTCCTCGTTTGCCATCTCTTAGAGGAAAGCGTAATGCCAGAAGCGTGCCATTGACCGTTTGGAACGCAGATGACCTGGGACTGGATGAAAAGGAAATTGGATTGAATGGCTCACCCACTCAAGTTATTAAAATCTTTACTCCCAAACATGAAAAGAAAACCGAAAAATATGTGGTTTCACCAGAAGAGGCAGCAGATTTAATAGTTAAGAAGCTGGATGAAATAACTCGTGGGGCAAAGTAATGCTACCTTATCCTAATATTGATCCGGTGATGGCTCATTTTACTATTGGTGGAATCAATTTCTCCATTCGCTGGTATGGATTCTTCTATGTTTTGAGTTTTATACTGGGATATATTTTTCTATGGAAATTACTAAAATATAGAAAAGTTAAAATCACCCGAGACCAATATGATGGAATTATCTTTTCCATTATGCTCGGAGTTATTTTAGGTGGTAGATTGGGCTATGTGCTTTTTTATAATCTACCCTATTACCTAAGGCATCCGGTGGAAATTCTTTATGTCTGGGAAGGAGGGATGAGTTTTCATGGAGGTGCTCTGGGAGTTATTATAGCCTGTCTGATTTATATGCGCAGGCAAAAAATTCCTTTCTATTCAGTTGCTGATTGTGCTATGCCTATGGTGGCAGTTGGGTTAGGATTGGGGCGATTAGGTAATTTTATTAATGGAGAACTATGGGGGAAGGTAACAAATTTACCCTGGGGTATGGTTTTCCCTGATGCTGGACCTTTACCTCGTCATCCAACTCAGTTATATGAACTCTTCTTTGAAGGTATAGTCCTCGGAGTGCTCTCTTATATTCTTCTTAAAAAAACTAAAAAGGAGGGATTGGTCTTTTGGTCTTTTATCGGTCTATATGGCATCTTCCGTTTTCTTATAGAATTCATCAGGGTGCCGGATGACCTGGAAATCTATGATAAAATTGGATATTTTCTCGGTTTTATGACCATCGGTCAGATTCTTAGTGTGATAATGATTATAGCAGCTGCTATTGGAATATGGACACTTTACCGTAAAAAACCGGAGGTAGCTTTATGAAACATCCTGGATTATTATTTAGCTTAACTATAGTTTTACTTACAGTGGTCTCCTGTGCCAGTATGCAACCTGTAGACAAGACTCAGTTATTGAGAACTGAATGGGAGAGATGGCAAAATTTTGAAGCACAGGGTGTGGTGCAATTAACTAATTCAGGTCTCACTATGAGGAGAATGTTTGTCCTTTCTAAAACACCTGAGGCTATGCGTTTTGATATCCTATCTGGTGGTGTGCTGGCAGCAAATCCAGAACCTTTAATTTCTGTCTATTATAGTGATTATCTCGCTATTCAATGTCCTCAATTTCCTAAAATAGAAATCCTGGCTCAAATGCCAATCTTTCCTGAAAAGTTGCCGATTTATGATATTGATAGGGATTCGCTTTTTACGGCTTATGCCGATTCTATAATCAATCACCAGGAATTAAACCTGGAAGGCTTACAGCTAAAATTCAACTCAGCTATGCAACTGGAAAAAATAATTGAACCCAAATCCGGAATGGAAATAAATATCAATCGTAATTCTCAAGGTGATCCCGATAAGGTAAAATTGGCTATCAGTGAAAATACCTATCTATTATTATTGATTGATTCTATTAGTTATGGAAACGCACAAATAGAACCTCTTCCTCCAAATCCAAAAGTGGAATTACCAGAAGATTGGAAACAAATGTTTAAAAGTTTACTGGAGTAATTGATGATTAAACGTTATAGCTTACCTGAAATGGAGCATATTTGGACTCAAGAGAACCGATATGAGTGCTGGTTAGAAGTAGAATTAGCAGCGGCTCGTGCCATGCATGAACTGGATATTATTCCAGATGCTGATTGGGAAATTATTGCCGAAAAAGCGGATTTTAATAGTGAGCGTATAGATGAGATTGAAGCGGTCACGCATCACGATGTTATCGCTTTTTTGACCAATGTGGCAGAATATGTAGGTGAACCTGCTCGCTGGATTCATTACGGATTGACCTCTTCTGATGTGCTGGATACTGCTACAGCTTTGCAATTAAAGCGTTCAGGTGAGTTGATTTTAACCGAATTACTTCGTCTGGCAGAAACTTTAAAATTAAAAGCAAGAGAACATCGCAGAACTTTATGTATGGGTCGTTCTCATGGGATTCATGCTGAACCCACTTGTTTTGGATTGAAATTCGCTCTCTGGTATGATGAAGCACAAAGAAATGTACAACGCCTACAAAATGCGATTGATACCGTAGCTGTAGGACAATTCAGTGGGGCTGTGGGGAATTTTGCTCATATAGACCCCCGGGTGGAAGAATTAGCCTGTAAGTATCTGGATTTAAAACCAGTAAATATTTCTACTCAGGTAATTCAAAGAGACCTGTATGCCTATTTCTTAGCTGAACTTGCACTTATCGGTGCATTGATAGAAAAAATTGCTCTGGAAATAAGACATTTGCAACGAACTGAGGTTCAAGAAGTGGAAGAAAATTTCTCTCCAGGACAAAAAGGCTCTTCCGCTATGCCACATAAACGCAATCCTATCGTAAGTGAACAACTTTGTGGATTGTCACGAGTGCTTCGTTCTAATCTAATTGCCGCTCTGGAAAATATTCCCCTCTGGCATGAAAGAGATATTTCTCATTCTTCCGTAGAACGCATTATCTTGCCCGATTCCTGCATCTTAGTGCATTATATGCTTTCTAAATGTTGCAGTTTAATCAGCAACTTGGTAGTATATACAGAGAATATGAAAGCCAATATGGAACTTACTCATGGTCTGGTATTTTCTCAGGCGGTGCTTTTGCATCTGGTTCAGAAAGGACTTTCTCGTGAGGTAGCTTATACTATAGTTCAATCCGATGCGATGGAATGTGCCAATACCGGTAAAGACTTCAAGGAGTATGTGTTAGCAGATAGCAGGATAACTTCTCTCTTGCCTGAAGCAGAAATTAAGGATATCTTTAATTATGAGAGATATCTCAGAAATGTTGATTTTATTTATAAACGCTGCGGGATTATCTAAACTATGAAGTAAAGATAAGCAGGGAGTGTAAAATGAAAAAATTGATTTTATCTCTTACTGCGGTGGCAATGTTTCTACCTGTAATGCTTGTTGCCCAGGTTTATAGCATTGAAGGATACTGGCATGACCCGGATAAAACTGCAAAGGTGCAGATTTACCAGCCTTATACAGATTATTATTGTGGTAAGATTATCTGGCTAAAAGAACCTATGGAAAATGGTAAACCCAGGATGGATATCAAAAATCCAGATCCCAATCTTCGTTCTCGTCCTCTGATGGATTTGGTTATCATCAAAGGGTTAGTTCCTGCAGGTGAAAATAAATATGAAAATGGCACCTTCTATGATTATGCCACAGGAAACACCTATTCAGCAAAAGTAGAATTAACTGGGCCTAATACTATGAAACTACGTAAATATATAGGTGTATCTTTTATGGGTCATACCGAAACCTGGACCAGAGCAAAATAAAGTAGTTTGAGTTAGCAGAATTGAATAAATTTTTTAAGGAAAGAGAGTAAAGGAATGGTTCATAAGACAGATAAATACCTTTTAACCGATGTTAATCACTTAAGACGAATAAAATTCGCTCAATTCAGAAGTCAAATTCCAGCTCTTATTATTCTTGTTCTGGCTATTATAATGAATTCTATTTTTCCTAATAATAATCGTTTATACTACGATGTAGCACTAATAATTGCTATTCTGGCAATTGCAGCCTACATTATTGTTGGACTTTGTTATCGTTATCGTCAGCGTATACCAATTCCTCCAGAGAATGCTATAGTTTCACCTGTGCAGGGGAAAATAGCCTATATCAGAAGAATTGATGATAACACTTTAATAAATATAAGGAAAAGTCTTTTTGACCGGGTGGAATTTCGCAGTCCACATTCCTCTGCTTATTTAGAAAACGGGGTTGTCCAATTTGAAACACCTGCTGGAAAAGCCTACATTCGCTTGAATTTCAAAAAACCTTACTGGTTCTCAGAACCTGATTTCACTACGGGAAATCTTATCGGAATGGTTACCGGTTCAGGAAGTTGCACTATTTCTTTACCCGGCAAAGTATCCTTAAACTTTCAAGCTGGAGATAATATAGATGCGGGTGAACCCCTGTGGGAAGACATCAATTCACTGAATTATGATTCTTCCTCTTCTCCTTATGAAAGAGTTAATTTATGAGTAATCAAAAAACCTCTCCCATATTAATCCTGCTTCTAATAAGCCTCCTGATATTTAGTTGCGTTTTTCTTAATGGAAAATCAGTGCATTCCTATCTGGTGGAAGAAGCCGAAATAAATGAAGCTTCTGGAATAGCTTCGAGCCTGAAATATCCGGGAATACTTTACACTCACAACGATTCCGGTGGTGAAGCAGCAGTTTATGTGCTCAATCAAATAGGGCTTATGCCAGCAAAGATTATCCTGAAAGGAATTGAAAACCGCGATTGGGAAGATATTGCTACTTGTTATGACCCCAAAGACAAAAAACCTTATGTGTATGTCGGAGATATTGGAGATAATAATTCATCGCATTCTTCTTCCTTTATTTATCGCTTTGAAGAACCAGAGATTAAGGATACTTTAATCCTTGTCCATAATATACAGAAAATAGAATTTGTCTATGAAGATGGACCTCGCGATGCGGAAGCGCTAATGGTTGACCCTAAAACAGGAGATATCTATATTATCAGTAAAAGAGATAATCCAGCTAAAATCTATCAACTATCTTATCCACAATCTTTTACTGAGGTCAATACTGCCCGTCTAATTGGTACTCTTTCCTATAAATGGGTTGTTGCAGCAGATTTTTCTCCCTCCGGAGATTATATTCTTGTGAAAACTTATAATCAAATCTACCGCTATAAAAGAAGACCCAATAAAACGGTGATAGAGGCATTAATGACCAAACCTAAAATTTTGCCTTATGAGCTGGAAGAACAGGGTGAAGCAGTTGCTTTTGACGCTAAGGGGAAGGGTTATTTTACTATCAGTGAAAAAGCAGAGAATACGGAAGTTAAACTTTATTACTACAGATAATTCCATTTCTTAACTATATATTAAATAACATCAATTATATCATTTAAATTATTTATTTATTAATATATTCAGGGGTTTTGGGTTCTCTCTTAGCTCTTCCTTAGCTCTATCTTTTTAACTTCCTATCCCCGGAGATAAGGAGCAGATAGGGGTAAGAGAGGGAGGAGTTAGGCATTTTGGGTCTCTGAAAAAATTGTCTTCAAAATTAATTAAATCAAATATCATTATCCCAGTTGAAATTAATATTTTAGAATTCCATAAAAATAGTAACTGGACCATCATTTACTAATGCCACTTCCATATGAGCGCCAAAAACACCAGTTTGAACATTAATACCAGTTTCTTTAATTGATTCTGTAAATTGGTTGAACAGATTTTCAGCGAGAACAGGTGGAGCTGCAGCGGTAAAATCCGGTCTTCTTCCGCGTCTACAATCGGCATAAAGAGTGAATTGTGGGACAAGTAATAGACTGCCACCAATATCTTTAACTGAGAGGTTCATTTTATTATTTTCATCGTGAAAGATACGTAGTTCCAGCACTTTCTTTTTAGCTAAAGGTATTTTAGCAGCGTCATCATCTTTACCAAAACCGACTAAAAGTAGAAGTCCGTTTTTGATGTGAGCCACTAATTGCTGTTCTACCAGCACCTTCGCTTCGTTTACTCGCTGGATTATAATTCTCATCAATCAATTTTGAAGTGATGCACTTCCCAACAACCAGCATCATCAAGCCACACTGAACCCTGAGTAAATGGTGGGATTTCTATGATAACTCTACCAAAAGAAACACCGGGACTTAAAAATCCTGCGCTAATTGACATTTTATCCCATTCATTTTTGCTTTGAATATTATCTTTAAACTTTTTATCAATAGAGCCATCAGCCTTAAAAGTGAGCATACGCAAATTAATTTGTGGTCCTTTCGGTTCTGAAGAACAGGTATAACAACGGACATAATATCCGCCATAACGGTTCACTTTAAAGGGGTCTGAGATGATGCTTACTTTGTAAGGAGAAGCATCAATTCGCAAGGAGCTACTACCATGTAAAGCGCGTTCCCCATCAATAAATACGATATTTGGTGGAGTTTGTTCTTGGTCAGCAGGTTCAATTAGCACGGACCATCCTTTTAAAGATTCCCTGGGGTCCAGTGAATAAGCGTTAAATCCTGGATTAGATAGTAGATTTGGTAAGCCTTCAGTATCTTTTTCAAAATACATAAGACTGGAATGGACAAAGCAAGAAGTAAAAGTTAAAGCCATTCCAATTAGTAACAATCCAAAAAATAAAATCTTTTTCATTTCATTAACCCTCTCTCATTTAGATATTTTAATACAACCCCTACTGCCAGGGTACTAAAAAGTAAGTTAGAGCCACCGTAACTGATAAAAGGCAAAGGAATTCCCGTGGCAGGAATGAGTCCAATGTTCATACCGATATTGATAAAGGTCTGAAATAAAAGATAAGCAAAAATACCAGCAGCGGCAATACGACGTTCACGAACCTGGATTTGTCCAATATCGTTTATAAGTCTATGGAAGAAGAGGAAGAATAGTCCCAGTAACACCAAACTTCCGATAAAGCCAAATTCTTCTCCTATCACGCTGAATATGAAATCAGTGTGATGTTCAGGCAAAAAATGCATATTCTTCTGAGTTCCCTCAAGCCATCCCTTTCCAAAGATAGAACCACTTCCGACAGCAATTTTTGCCTGGATAATCTGATATCCTGCACCTAAAGGGTCTGCCATAGGATTAAAAAAAGACAAAATACGCTGTTGCTGATAATCTTTTAATCCATTCCAGAACACTGGCGTTATAAGTGCCAGAAAGACATTAAGAATGGATGCAATGGAGATAGTAATCCAGGAAAGTCTGGCACGTAATAATAGATATACCAATACTATAATCCAGATGATAATAGCTATCCACCAGAAAGAAGTGATGATACTAATAACTGGTGAAATCAGTAGTAAGATATAGTAAAGGGGTAATTCAGCGGCAATCAACATTGCCAGTAAACTGAAGAAAAAGACTAAAGTAGAACCAAAATCGGGTTCAATTAAGATAAGTAAAGCCGGTAGTACAGTTAATCCCAGTGCGATAAATATCTGTTTTATTTCTGTCATATTATCTTGTGAGATTGCTCTCGCTACCACCAGAATGGTCAGAAGTTTTGCACTTTCTGAAGGTTGATAATTAATTCCTAAGAAAGAAAACCAGCGATGAGCACCATTTACAGGAGGTGTAAAGAGGACCAAAATCAAAGCCAGAATATTTAATATATAAGCTGGCACTATCAACAATTCAAATATAGACATTGGAATCTTTAGGAGTAGATAGACTGCCAATAAGGATATCACCGCAAAAATAGCCTGTTTCCACCAGTAATTTTGAGTGTTTGTGTATCCACCTATGGTAGTTGTAGAAGCAGAAAAGATTACAATACATCCCAGAGCTATAAGAGCAATCAAATAGCCAGCCAGAACAAAATCAAATTTCTTTTTATTAATCATATTCTTTAAAGTTTAAGGATTGGATTCAGGATGATTTTCTGTCAACGGTAATTCTGGTGTAGGTACAGAAATTTCTGTGGTAGAGGAAGTTTCCATCTCCATCCCAAATTCAGCTTCTTGCTCTTCTGCAGTTAGGAATTGGGGTGGTATAGGTGCAGTTCTCTCAATTCTTTCAATATTGCCCATATAATAATTAAAAATTTTATTAGCTATAGGAGCTGCAACTGCTCCACCTCCACCGGCATTTTCTAAGAAGACAGTAACCACAATGCCCGGTTTATCTGTCTCAATAAAACCAGTAAACCAGGCATGAGTTAGTTTTCCCATATAATTTTCAGCCGAACCGGTTTTACCATAGGTGGTTGCACCTGGCACATTAATAGCTCTGGCAGTTCCTCCCGGTGCATTTGTAACAGCCCATAAACCTTCTTTTATAATTTGTTGAGTGTTTGCGGACCAGGGCATTCGGTAACTTTTCAATGGTTCTATTTGTTCCCGGTTTATACGTGCTGTTCCCATAGTTCTATTTAACAGATGAGGTTGCAACCAGAGTCCACCTCGTGCAATAGCAGCATAGAAAGTGTTTATTTCCATAGGAGTACAAAGTACTTCACCCTGTCCAATGGCAAGATTAGCTTTGTATCCACTCAATCCTGTAACTCTTCCTATTCTTTTCTTGTAATATTTGGTATCTGGGAAAAAGCCACTTCGTTCGTTAGGTAAATCAATTCCAGTTTTATCTGTTAATCCACAAGCTCTGGTATGTGCATAAACTTCATCCAGCTCCATATGATTAATCAAATCATAGAAAAAGACATCACAAGAAACCTTGAATGCATCTACTATGCTTAAAGAACCATGTCCAGCTGCAAACCAGCAACGAAAGAAACGATTTCCAATCTGTAGTCCACCTCTGCAAGCTGCTAAATGGGTGTTTCTATCAATCACACCTTTTTCTAAGCCAAGTGTTCCCATCACAGGTTTAAAAACTGAACCCGGAGGATAAGTTGCATTAATGACTCTATCCAGTAAGGGTTTAGCTGGAGTGTTTAAACTTGCCCAGACCTCTGGTGTGATTTTTTGCATAAAGAGATTAGGGTCATAATCTGGTTTACTTATATAAGCTAAAATCCCTCCAGTTTTCACATCGGTTACAATAATACAACCTTTTGCACCTTGGGGGAAGATTTCATTAGCATAACTCTGCAATTCATTATCAATAGTTAAAATGAGGCTCAGCCCATTTTGAGGTGGAAGAAATATATTATCCTTAAAGAGTTCTAAGCTTCTGCCCTGAGCATCCACCTGAATAATCTCTTTACCATCTTTACCCCTCAATAAGACCTCATAATAGCGTTCCAATCCGTTCTTTCCAATATATGCATTGAGAGAGTAATCCTCATCTTTGTAGCGTTCATATTCCTTTGCGTCTATTCTTCCAACATAACCACAAAAATGATTTGGATATAGATAGTTGCGGGTTGTGCCACTACGAAAACTAAGCTCGGGGAAATCACTAACCTTCTCTGAAAGCTTTATAACTGTCTCATAAGATATATTATCCAGAATTAATATCTCTTCATAGGTCTTAAAACGCTGTTCAAAAACCATCTTGCGCAATTCCTCTGCATCAATGTTAAAGTTATATGCTAAAAAAGAGGAAAGAGCATTCATATCGGATATTTTACCGCTGGTGAGATATAAATTGTAAGAAGGGATATTAGTAACGATAGGACGATATTTACTATCGTATATTTCTCCTCGCGTAGCAGGAATACGACGGATACGCACAAAATTGCTTTCGGCAATGCGTTGATAATAGCTTCCTTTTACTACCTGTAATTTGAAAAGCATTACCACCAATATCATACATAAAATAATTAAGACACCACGAAAAATATGGAGGTAATAATTTTTCATTTTAATCATGCTTCAGCTCAATGCGTAAATGAGATATCAGATATATGGTCCAATATACAACCATGCTCATTGCAAGATTATAGAAGAATGCCAA
>NZ_SMOG01000015.1 GCF_004353895.1 Candidatus Syntrophosphaera thermopropionivorans
CTGATAATATGATATTTTGTTTCCATTATATCATTGGATAATATTCAATTTTAAAATAATGATAAAGTAGATTTTCTATTGGGATAATACTTTTTCTTTAAATTGGCTACATCTCACGTGTTAATGCACAGGTAATGTCCAGCTTACGTCCAACTGATGTCCAGCTTATGTCCGAAAGTGGACATAAGCTGGACATAAGCTAAAGAAAAGCTGGGAATAAATAGGAAGGGAAGGAAAATGTTTTTTAAAAGATAGAAAGAATAGAGGAAGAAGAAGTATTATTTACTCATATCAAAGCTTTTTCTCTTCAGCTTTTGCTTGACATAAGTGGGTTTTTAAAGTTTTGGATTTAAAAAAATAAAACAAAAAAGGAGTTTTCTCTCATATTATGGAAAATCACCGTATATTAAAGCATCCCATTCTTCCGATAGAAGAAAGAGAGGATGTTTTATTTAGCTGGAATGGTGAACCCCTTTTAGCAAAAAAAGGAGAGATGATTTCCTCGGCACTAATTGCAAATGGGATAAATGTTTTTGGACATCATCATAAAGATGGCAGCGCTCAAGGAATTTTTTGTGCTAATGGACAATGTGCTAAATGTACCGTTATAGCAGATGGTGTGGCGGTCAAATCCTGTATGACAGCTGTCACTTCCGGGATGGAAGTTCGTTCTTTAGAAGGACTTCCTGAACTTCCCGAAACTCCTTTTATACCCAAATTTCCTCCCCTGGAAAAATTGGAAGTAGAGGTTCTTATTATTGGAGGTGGTCCTGCAGGACTTTCTGCTGCGATAGAATTGGGCAAATATAATATTGATACTCTGTTGATTGATGATAAACAAGCACTTGGTGGCAAGCTTGTGTTGCAAACTCATAAATTCTTTGGTAGTGAAGAAGATAGCAATGCTGGAATTAGAGGCATTGATATTGGGAAATTATTAGCTCAAGAACTCCAGCAATATTCCTCTGTTAAAGTCTGGCTTAATAGCACTGCCCTATTTGTTTTTAGCGACAAGAAAGTGGGAATTTTAAAAGATGGAGTATATAAACTTGTCACTCCGCGCATCATTTTAAATGCAGCTGGAGCGCGAGAAAAGTTCTTACGCTTTCCGGGTAATAATCTTGCCCGTATCTATGGTGCAGGAGCTTTTCAGACTCTGGTAAATAGAGACCTGGTTCGTCCAACGAATAGACTTTTCATTATTGGTGGAGGGAATGTTGGTTTAATTGCAGGATATCATGCTTTACAAGCTGGAATTAATGTCGTTGGATTAGCTGAAGCTATGCCTCAATGTGGAGGATATAAGGTTCATTCGGACAAATTGAAAAGATTGGGAGTTCCTATTTACACTTCGCATACTATCATCAATGCTGAAGGTAAAGAGACGGTAGAAAGAATTACTATTGCAGAAGTAGATAGCAAATTACATCCTATTTCAGGCACGGAAAAAAGCTTTGCTTGCGACACACTCCTGATTGCAGTTGGATTGAATTCCCTTTCAGAATTCACTGAAGAAGCTAAAGAAGCGGGAATTCAGGTTTTTGCAGCAGGAGATGCTCAAGAAATTGCAGAAGCATCTTCAGCAATGTTCAATGGAAAAATTGCCGGACTTACTATAGCTAAAGAATGTGGAAAAGATGAAGTTGAAGCCATTCCTTCCGAATGGTATGCTAAAGCTGAAGTCTTGAAGTCCCATCCTGGAGCAATAAAAGATTATCAGAAAGACCTTCCAGAGACAGGAGTTTTCCCCGTAATACATTGTATTCAGGAGATTCCATGCAATCCCTGCACGACGGTCTGTCCTACCAATTCTATTCATACAGAAGATGGTGGTTTGATGTCTCTTCCTGTGTATTCGGGAAACTGTATTGGTTGCTATAAATGTGTTCTTATCTGTCCTGGACTTGCTATAACTCTGGTAGATTACAGAAAAGATAAAGAAAATCCCCTTGTGACAATGCCCTATGAAGTCTTCAATATCCCTAAATCCGAAGGAGAAGAGATTGAATTAATGGATATAGAAGGCAATTCTCTGGGCTTCTATACTATCATATCGGTAATAGATGTAAAAAAACGGCACACTCAATTGATTAAAGTGCAGGTTCCTAAAGCCATTGCCCGCAAAATAGCATCATTTCGTATTCAGGCTAAAGAAGTAAGTGAACCTCTTCCAGAACCTGTGATCCCTGATAAAATGCCAGATGAGGCGATGATATGTTTATGTGAAAGAGTTAAAGCTGGTGATATTCGTAAACTGATACACTCTGGAGTAACCAATCTTAATCAGATTAAAGCAATAACTCGTGCAGGAATGGGTCCCTGTGGTGCAAAAACTTGTGAGAACTTAATCTTACAACTTTTAAGGGAAGAAGGCATACCAATAGAAAAGGTTGTTCCTAATACCAAACGCCCTCTTTTCATTGAAGTTCCCTTAGAAAAATTTCCTGATGGAGACTGAAAATGGATAATATATATGATGTAATAATAATTGGAGCAGGCTCTATAGGAGTTCCCACAGCTTTAAATCTAGCTTTACAAAAACAAAAAGTGTTGGTTATAGATGGAGAAAGTGCACCAGGTCAGCAAAATAATAAAAAAGCTATAGGTGGAGTTCGTGCCACGCATAGTGATTATGGAAAAATCAATGTTTGCAAGCGCTCCATTGAAATAATGAAGACCTGGAAAGAAACCTGGGGTGATGATATTGGCTGGATGAGCAATGGTTATAGTTATCCCGCTTATACTGAAGAAGATGAAAAGACTTTAAAGGACTTGATGAAGGTTCAACATAGCTATGGCTTAAATATCACCTGGGTTAGTCCTGAAGAATATAATGAACTTGTCCCTGGAATAAATAAAGAAGGACTGAGAGGTTCCACTTATTCTCCTGAAGATGGTAGTTGCTCTCCCCTACTTTTAGGTTCGGCTTATTATTTTCATTCTCTGGAAGCTAAAGTTCAATATCGGTTCAGGGAAAAGGTTATAGGTTTTGATATGAGTCAGAGCAAAATAGAAAAAGTTATAACAGATAAAGGGACTTATTCTACAGGAATGGTAATTAATGCAGCAGGAAATTATGGAAAAGAAATAGCTGCTATGGCAGGACTTAATCTTCCGGTTCAACCTGAAAATCATGAAGCAGGAATAACAGAACCCGTAGCCAGATTTATGGGTCCTATGGTAGTTGATATGCGAATTCGTCCTGGTTCTGAAAACTTTTATTTCTATCAAAATAATGAAGGACAGATAGTTTTTTGTATCACACCTAAACCACCAATAACAGGTATTGATAACAGAAGTACTTCTGTCTTTTTACCTATGTGCACCAAAAGAATGCTGGAAGTATATCCAAGATTACATAGTCTAAGAGTTCGTAGAACCTGGAGAGGTCAATATCCTATGACTCCCGATGGCTTCCCCATTGTAGGAAAATCAGGTGATAATCTTATCAATGCTATAGGAATGTGTGGACAGGGTTTTATGCTGGGACCTGGTTTGGGAGAATTGATTACACGTATCTGTCTTGATGAACTAACGGAAAGTGATTTACATATTCTTCAAAGTTTTAATCCAGAAAGAGACTTTTCTGGTATGGAAGCTTTTAAGTAAAGAAATTCATAAGAAAAACTCCATAAAAGAAATAAGCGCCTGATTCTTATCAGGCGCTTATTATATTATGCTATATAATCAGAATGTTCTTAGAATTGTGCAAGTAGCTGATTAATATATGCGATACGACTATTGATATCACTTAAAACTTCAGGGTCATCAGTGTAATTACGAGCAGTCTGCAGATAGTTTAATGCCTTATTATAATGATTTATTGCCGTAGTCTTGGCAGTGTCTCGTTGCTTTTTAAGGTCTAAAGCTTTCTTTCCAACCGCTCTTGAAGCCTGACGGTCTAAATCAATGTATTTATTGTAAGACTCTGCACCTCTACTCTGATAGACAGAAGAAAGAATTATGTAAGGTTGGTAAAGGGTAGGGTCTTTACTAATAGTAATATTGGCATTTGTTTCTGCATCATTTAGTTTACCCTGTTCCAGATAAATGGCAGCAAGATTAAGATAGGAATAAGGATTATCTGGAGCAACTTTCTTCAAAGCATTTATCTTTTCAATGGCCTTAGTGTTGTTCCCGTTACTTCTATATATACTAATCAGATTGAGATAAGCTTGAATATTATTGGGATCCTTAGCCAACACATTCTCATATTTATCAATGGCTTCCTGAGTTCTTCCACTTCTCTGATAAGCAGTAGCTAAACGCGCAGCTATAAAAGTATTGTCTGGAGCTTTTTCAAAGGCTTTTTCCAGGTAAGGTATAGCCTCATTATAACTTCCTTCATCAAAAAGAATAATAGATAAATTTACAATAGCTCCAGTGAACTCAGGATCGATAGCCAGAGCTTTACGGTATGATTCTTTAGCTTTTTCTTTGTTGCCAATTTGATTGTAGAGATTTCCTACAGCAAACCAGGTTTCAGCATCCCGACTTTCTTCCGCAATCCTTTCCATTAATGGAATCCTTTTCATAGGTTGATTGGTTTTATCATAGAGATCAATTAGAGCTATAAGGCTGGCTTGATGTTGTGGATCTATCTCTAAAGCTTTCTGGAAGTTTTGTTCAGCTAATTCAATTTTCTCTAATTTTATATAGGTATTACCGAGAAAATAGTAAGCATCAACTTTTTCAGGTTTTAAAGCTATAACCTGTTTTAAAATTTGTTCTGCAGTAGTATAATTGCCATTATTAAAGTGATTAGCAGCGATATTGAACAGCTTATCAATTTCGTTGGAAACAAAATCATCCAGTTCCTTCATCATATACTCTTCCAGTGCTTTCCAACGGGCAGTCTTTTCCTTACCCACATTAAAACTTATCTGTTTAAGGTCAGTGGATACAGTGCTATACATTCGCATGGAAATATTGAATATATCAGTTCTGGTTTCACTAACAGTAGCGATAATTACAACATCTGCGCCTAATTGTTTTGCCAGATTATCAAGTTCCTCTTTTTCTATATCTTCCACATCTAAGTTGCCGGACTCGTTATATACCGCTGCCGTCTCATTCATATTTAATAGAGTGTAATTAGGATACTTGTTAAAGGTCAGTTCAAGGTCACGAACGGTCAAAATTTTAGTAATGTAACGACTTGAACTATCCAGAGCTTTCAAGGGCAAGATAGCAATCTTGGTTGTTATTTCTGCTTTCTGGACCTGTTCTGGTTGAACTTCTTTCTTATTGCTGGCACAGGATATAAGAACCAGCGAAACCGCAAGGACTATTATCATCCACTTTTTCATCATTCCTCCTGGAAAATTATCCTTTTCATTCCTTTGATTTGATAAAGGTATAAATGTCAAGTAAAAGTGCTATCATAAATCGGGTATATAGTTTAAACTGCCATAATTGATTTTATGGATATCACCTTCTCTATCTTTTAATAACAAAGTCCCATCCTCAGCTACTCCAATATTTATACCCGTTACGATTTTATTATCAAGTTGAACTTGAGCAAGTTGATTCAAGCCATATAGCCATAAATTAATATAATTAAGATAAAATTTAGGATTCTTAAGTAAGTCTTTCTTTTTATAAATATTAGCAATTATTAAATCTGATAGGTATTCATTAGAGACGGGAAAACCTATTAACGAGGATAGTGTCACTATATCAAGTTTTCCATCAATAGCGTCTTGACTGACATTAGTATTCAATCCCAAACCTATTATATATTTCTTTTCTGACTCATTATGCTCACAGAGAATCCCTCCCAATTTTTTATCCTTCCACATAATATCGTTAGGCCATTTGATAGATAAGTTTTCTAAGGGGAAAAGCTCTAATAAAAGTGAATGAAGACAATAGGCAATGAAAAGAGGAAAAGTAGGAATAAAATCATCATAATAAATATCAAAAGTCATCCATAGTCCACCTTCAGGGGAATACCAGAATCTGTCTTCTCTTCCTCTTCCCTCTTTTTGTTCCCTGGCACGAATAATCCATTGATGAGTCCCTGTACAGAATTGAGTTAGTCTCTGGTATTCGTTCATAGTGTTATCCAGTAGCGGATATAACAGTTTAGTTTTCATGATATATACATCGCATCCCCATAGCTAAAGAAACGATAATGTTCTTGAACAGCAATTTCATAAGCTTTACGGGTCAATTCATAACCAGCAAAAGCAGAGACCATCATCAATAAGGTTGATTTAGGTAGGTGAAAATTGGTTATTAAAGCATCTGCTACTTGGATGTTCTTACCTGGATAAATAAATATATCTGTCCATTTAGAACCGCTCATCAAAGTGCCATTATTCCAGAAACTTTCCAGAGTCCGAATAGATGTACTGCCCACGGCAATAACTCTTCGTCCTTCTAATTTTGCTTTATTAATAACATTAGCCGTTTCTTCTGGAATGGTGCAAAATTCACTATGCATCTTATGCTGGTCAATTCTTTGAGTTTTAATAGGGACAAAAGTGCCCATTCCTATATGCAAGATGATATTAACTATCTTAATGCCTTTTTCTTTCAATTGAGAAAGCATCTCTTCTGTAAAATGGAAACCAGCAGTAGGTGCTGCAACTGAACCTGCTTCTTCCGCATACACAGTCTGATAAGTTTGGCGGTCTTCTGCCTTATCTTCTCTTTTAATGTATGGAGGTAAAGGTATATGTCCGATACGCTCAATCTCATTCCAGTAAGTATCCGGATTATTGAATTCAATCACTCGTAAACCATCTTCATCAGGAAGTGAAACCCATCCTTCCAGCTGAGGAGAAAACCTTAATACTTGTTCTCTTTTCAATCGTTTACCTGGATGAACCATACATTTCCATTTTGAACCATCCAGATGATTCAAAAGCAAAATCTCAATCTTTGTACCATTATCTTTATAACCAAATAAACGAGCAGGAATAACTTTGCTATTATTTATAACTAACACTTCACCCGGAGCTAATAAATCCACTAAATCCCGGAAATAAAGATGAGAGATTGTGCCTGTCTTCCTATCAATATGCATCAATCTTGAAGAACTACGGTCTTTTAAAGGATATTGAGCTATCAATTCCTGTGGTAAATAATAATCATAACTATTTAAATCTAAAAGGTCAACCATCAATTGGATTTCTTAATTTTATAAGGGACATTCTGAGCATCTTCTAACTGAACTACGAAAGTGCCAATAGAGACTGAACTTTCAACCTTAACGGGAATCTTATAAGCATCATCAGTTACCCAGATTAAAAGCTTACTTGAACCCTTAAAGATACCTTCTGATTTCATATCTGGTTCTAAAACCAAACAATTTACATCACCAAATATAGAAGAAACTTTTTCTCTTCTCAAAACTTTCACGGTTGTAACTACAGACTTTCCATCAGTTGTAACATAGAGTTTTGGTTTATCCCCTGGCTTTAATGAGCGATTCCTCAATTCATAAAAAGAACTTACTATATCCTGAGTTTCAAATGGAAGATTTTTCTCTTCAGTTTTCCATTTTTCTTCTTTGTAACTCCATTTCATATATGTGGTTTTTTTATTTACCTGGTCAAAGTAATGTATTCGGTATTGCTGGTACTTCCCTTCATGTAATTGCTTGGATGATTTATGGGGCAATAAAGTTTCTTTATCCCACCAAGATTCAATTTTGTCTCGGATTTTGTAAACTACATCAAAAAAAGGATAAGTCTGAGCATTAATACATAAACGCCAGACCGGTCTATTTTGGTAAGTTGAAGATTTAGCTTCAAAAGTAGCTGTTCCAGCTTTAATTATTCCATATTTAACGCTGAAAGTAAGCTTTTCACCATCCTGAAAAGGCAAAGCAAACAAGGAGGTGGAAAAGAGGCATATTATAAGTAGTAGATAAAAGCGAGGTTTGACTTTCACTGAATTTCACTCCCCTTTATTTGTTGAATAGCTGAAAAACCGCCGTCTATGATAATATCTTTGCCTGTAAAATTCTCCAGTTTCTCACTTAATAATAAGTTGCAGAATAGCCATATTTCTTCTTTTGAGACCAGTTTTCCCGTCGGACTCATCTGACGAAACTCTTCAAAATAGCGCTTACGGAAAGCAAGATAATCCCCTGTATATTCCTCTTCTAAAACCGTTTGAACCGGTGCAGGTGATATTGCATTGATAAGAACATTAGCAGATGCCGTTTCCAAAGCAATAGATTTCACTAAATTGACTATAGCAGCCTTGGCAGCAGCATAAGCAGAACCACGATAAAGTCCAGTCTGAACTACATTGGAACCAAACATTACAATTCTGCCAAATCTCTCTTGTAACATAAAAGGAAGACAGGTTCTGAGCACATTATATGCCATTTCTAAGTTGGAATTGAGCACTTCTTTAAATGTTTCCGGATTAGTTTGAGCCAGAGGCATAGCATCATAACTACGAATTGCTGCCGTATGAATGAGAAAAGCAGGTACTGCAGCTAAGTTGTCTGCAGCATAATGAATAGCAGTGTTAACATCTTCTAACTTTTCCAGATTGCAGGATATAAGCATCACTTTTTCTTTATTAGTTAAATCCTCTATCCGATTGAAATTCTTATGGTAAAGTAATAATAAAGATTCATTCTTTTCGGCTAATTGATGCGCAATAAAACTTCCTACTTGTCCGTTAGCTCCTGTTAGTATAGTTAATTTATTTTTCATAAGTTTACGATATATTCTACTAACTGTAGTGCAACATCAAACTTATTCCCTGTCAGTTGTACAGATTTAGTAGCTTTTGTTGTGCCTGCACGAATTAAGTTAAGGGTGGTTTCATCTTTTCCAGCAGTTTCCAGATTATTAGCACAGATGAGGTCAAGATTCTTTTTCACAAGCTTTTCTCGTGCATTTTCCAGAATGTGCTCCGATTCTGCGGCAAAACCAACTAACTTCTGCTTTTTAGGCTTAATTTTCCCCAGATGTTCCAGAATATCTGGAGTAGCAACCAATTCCAGATTGAAGTTACCACTTTTCTTAAGTTTCTGAGTGGATGGTTTGACTGGTTTATAATCTGAAACTGCCGCACATTGAACGATGATATTATAGTCTTTAGAATGTTCCATCACCGCATCATACATTAATTTTGCCGTTGGAGCAAAGATACTTTTCTTGATATAGTAAGGAATAGATTCGGACATAATGCCATATATCAAAGTAACTTCTGCCCCTCTAAGTGCAAAAGCACGAGCTATAGAAAGTCCCATTTTCCCGCTGGATTTATTCGTAATCATTCGCATAGGGTCTATTGGTTCAGCTGTTGCTCCTGCAGTAACTAAGACCTTTTTTCCAGTTAAATCAGCAGGATATTTTAAATAGCAACGAATAGCATAAATAACTTCCTCATTAGGGGGATATTTACCCTTACCTTCATAGCCACAAGCAAGTAAACCAGTTTCAGGTTCTAATATATAATTGCCTCTATCCTTAAGTATTTTAAGATTATTTTGTGTAGCAGGATGTTCATAGATATGGACATTCATAGCAGGAACATAAAGGACAGGTTTTGGTTGAGATAATAGTATGGTAGAAACTAAATCATCCCCTATACCTTGAGCAGCTTTAGCAATAATATTAGCTGTGGCGGGTGCTACCACAGTTAAATCTGCCCAATCAGCCAGATGTATATGAGGAATGGGGTCAGAATCTTCAAACAGGTCAGTATGAACACTTTGATTGGTTATGGCAGAAAAGTTTAAAGCAGACACAAATTTCAGAGCATTTTTAGTCATTGCAGTTTTAACTTCAAATCCTGATTTTGTCAATTGACTTGCCAGGTCAATAGCTTTATAAGCTGCTATTCCACCAGTCACACAAAGTAGAATTTTTCCTTCCATTTATTCACCTATCTATCCTTTATCTTTCCTTGAACTTTAATGTCAAATCAAATCTCATTATTTAATTGTTTTACAAACTATTATACAGTTTCCTTCATAAAATATCATTTTAGATATTGATTTTCTTATGATATATATACTATAGCAGAATTAGGATAAAGCATTAAAGAATTATCGTTATGATCCACTTTCCCTTCAGTGAAAATAATTTTTGAAGCGGATATAGATTCCAAGTGGTTATTTTCCTTTCCATAATTTAATACTATATCAATTTTATGGTTTTCATCATATCTTCTCCAGGCAAGCAATCCTTCTGGAGCAGGAAGAAAGCTAAATTCTCCATCCATTAAAAGAGGATGGGATAATCTAAGTTGAATAAGATTTTTATAATAGTTTCTCAGGTCAACAGCTACAGAATCTTCTTCCCATTTCCAGTTGAAAGGACGACGATTATCTGGGTCTTTTCCACCAAGCATAGCAATTTCATCACCATAATAGATATGTGGTGCTCCAATAAAGGTCATCTGGAAAAGTAATGCTAATTTAACTTTGGAGACATCGCCTTTTGCCAGTTCCAGAATTCTGATGGTATCATGACTTCCCAGAAGATTCATCATTGCTTTTATACCTTGAATAGGATATTGTGCTAAGCCGTTTTCAATTCTTGCGCAGAAATTCTTTTTATCGCAGATTCCAAGAATAAAGAATTCCAGCACAGGATCTTTGAAATAGGCATAGTTCATCACAGAATCAAAGTAATGATGATTTACCCATCCTTTACCGCTATGCCAGATTTCTCCAACGAGCCAGGCATCAGGTTTCATTGCTCTTACTTCCTGTCTAAAAAGTTCCCAGAACCAGTAAGGGACTTCATTAGGAATATCCAGTCTAAAACCATCTATATCAATATTCATCAGCCACCACTGGACACATTCCAGAATATGATTTACCAAAGAACGATTTGGAACGGCTTTATTGATATCACGCACATAGTTTTCCGCAGGATGAGGACGACTGAGGTCATAATTTAAGTCGGGCATATCTTTTATTCCCCACCAGCATTGATAATATTCCCGAGGATTAAAATCCGGAGGAAGCGGATTAGGAAGAGGCCATTTATACCAGTCATACCAGAGCCAGTAAGGAGAATTTGGACCCTTTTCTACCACATCACGAAAAGCCCAGAATGCTTCTCCTGTATGATTAAAAGCTACATCTAAGATGATTTTCATACCATTCTGATGGGCTTCCTTAACGAAAGCTTTCATTTCATCTTCCGTAGCAAAATGGGGATCAACTTTCTTGAAATCTGCCGCATCATATTTATGATTGGATTTGGCTTGCCATAGCGGATTAAAATAAAGCAGATTAACCCCCAGGTCTTTTAGATAAGGCAATTTTTGACGAACTCCTTCAATATCTCCTCCATAAAAACACCACCAATCAGGTTTCCCTTCAGGTAGCCAGGGACTCTGTTTCAAATAGCTAATATCATACCAATCTTCCACCAGGTGAAAATATTCCGCATGAGCTGGTAAATATTCCCCTGGGGGAGGAGGTGTTCTACAATCCTTATAATAATCCTCACTAAAATCTGGATCATTGGAGGGGTCCCCATTGCAGAAACGGTCTGGGAAAATTTGATAGATAACGCTATGTGATACCCATTCTGGCACAGAAAAGATAGGATAATTTGAGAGCTCTAATAAATAAGGAGTAACTCCATCTTCCTGAAAAGAAAATCCTTCAGCACCCCAGAAAAGAATATTATCTGCTCCTTGTATCTTTATTTTTATATTACAGAAGGTTCGTGGACAGGTGAAAAGACAATGGAAAACCTCTTGATTTCCTGTGATTCCTAACCTGTACAAGGGAAAAGATACCCCATCTATGAGAGCTATCAAATCAGCAGGTAAAGAGGGAAACCAGTTAAATCGTAATTCATATTGCTCATCTGATATACGATTAAGGTCAACATAATATCCCTTTCGCTCATCCAGCAAGCTTAAATCTTGTATTATCTCTTCCCAGCTGAAACGAGAAGGAATGGTCTCTTGAACAATGAGGACAGAATTGAAACCCCCAAAGGGGTCTGGTTCTGTTAAAGGATTATCTGGATCGGGAATCCAGTTTCCATCAACTATAAATTTATAGCAATATCTTCCCTCATCAATATGTAAATTTAAGAAATAGACTCCACCTACTTCATTCATATCCAGGATTTCCCATCCGGTAAAATCTCCTGCTAAACCTACTAAATGTTTTCCTGAAGTTGGTGGCTGATACCGAAATTGAATTTCTGCCATAAAATGATTAAATTGCCTTTTTTACTATCTTTTTTGCTGGTTTTCGGCTTATATCTGGTTTTTCAATTTTTGCTCTTCCGTAATGCTGTTTTAAAAATTGCCCGGTATATGAATTCTTATTCTTCATTATCTGTTCTGGAGTACCTTCAGCTACAAGATAACCACCTTCATCTCCTCCTTCTGGACCTAAATCAATCACCCAATCAGCACTTTTTATCACATCCATATTATGTTCAATAACTATTACCGTATTTCCCATTTTAACCAGTTTTTTTAATACTTGCAGAAGACGGTTTATATCATCAAAATGAAGACCTGTCGTAGGTTCATCCAGTAAATACAAAGTTTTCCCTGTGCTCACTTTACTCAATTCACGGGAAAGCTTTATTCTTTGAGCTTCTCCTCCAGAAAGGGTGGTTGAAGGTTGTCCTAATTTAATATAATCCAGACCTACTTCCATCAAAGTTTGAAGCTTATTGCGAATAGCTGGAATATTCTGGAAAAATTCATAAGCTTCCTGAACATCCATATCCAGAACTTCAGCGATATTCTTCCCTTTATAGCGAATAGAGAGAGTTTCTTGATTATACCTTTTACCTTTACAGGCTTCACAAGTTACATAGATGTCGGGCATAAAATGCATTTCTATCTGTTTAACACCTGCACCTTCACAAGCTTCACATCTTCCACCTTTAACATTAAAAGAAAAGCGTCCTGCACTGTAACCTCGCATTTTAGATGCTGGTAACTGACTAAATAGCATCCGAATAGGATCAAATACCTTAACATAGGTGCTCGGATTGGAACGAGGAGTTCTTCCTATAGGTTGCTGGTCAATACTGATAATCTTATCTATATTTTCTATTCCTTCAATAGTATCTACCTTCCCAACTTTATGACTGGTGTGGTAAAAGTAGTTATGCAAATAAGGATAAAGAGTTTGATTGATTAATGAACTTTTCCCGCTTCCAGAAACACCCGTTACACAAACAAATAATCCAAGAGGAATATCCACATCTATATCTTTAAGGTTGTTATGTTTTGCACCTTTAATAGAAAGGTATCCCTGTTCAGCAGGAATCCTTACTTTGGGAATGGGAATGCTCTTTCTTCCTGCCAGGTAATCTCCAGTTAAAGAACAATTACTATTTATGATATCTTTAACCGTTCCCGTGGCCACAATTTCTCCACCATAAATACCAGCTTTAGGACCAAAATCAACAATCATATCAGCCGTGCGAATGGTTTCTTCATCATGTTCTACTACAATGACGGTGTTACCCAGATCACGCAATTGACAGAGCATCTGCAAAAGCATAGAATTATCTCTTTGATGGAGACCTATACTTGGCTCATCCAGAATATACATCACACCTACAAGCTGATTGCCTATTTGACTGGCAAGTTTAATACGTTGACTTTCACCTCCAGAAAGGGTTGGAGACCTTCTATCCAAGGTGAGATAATGCAAACCCACACTTTGTAAGAATCCGAGACGATTTCGCAACTCTTTTAGGATTTCTGAAGCTATGATTTGTTCATTACCCTTTAATTTTAGATTATTGAAAAAATTAAAAGCTTCATGAACACTCATAGCCGTGATTTCCGCAATATTTTTGTCACCCACTTTTACAGCTAAAGAACTTGCTTTCAGCTTTTTACCACCGCATTCTGGACAGGGTTTATCGCTTATAAATTGCAAATAATATCTTCTGGCATCTTCAGATGTGGTCTCTCTCATTCTTCTATCCAGGGTATTAATAACTCCTTCAAATCGCATATTATAGACACCATGTCCATTTTTGTTTTGCCATTCCATCCTGAATCTTTTACCCTTTGAACCATAGAGAATAAGAGATTTCACCCATTCCGGAAGCTTATACCATGGTGTATCCAGGGAAAAATTATAATAATTAGCCAGATTCTGTATAGTTCTTCCTGTCCAGGTATCTATTTTATTTTCCAGACTTCCCCAAGGAGCAACAGCACCTTCACGAATACTCCTTTCTGGATATGGAACTACTAAATCAGGGTCAAATTCAAGTTTATAACCCAGTCCATTACATTCAGGACAAGCACCAATCGGACTATTGAAGGAAAAATGTTGCGGTGTTAATTCTTCAAATCCAATATTACAATGCGGACAGGAATTGGTAGCAGACATTATGAGAGTATCACCTTCATCAGGAAAATCAACTTTAACCACACCTTCAGTTAATTTTAAAGCAAGTTCCAGAGAATCTCGTAATCTTGATTCAATACCGGGTTTTATCACTATTCTATCTATAACTACATCTATATTATGTTTACTTTTTTTATCCAAAACGATATTTTCTTCCAGATTACGCAATTGACCATTGATTAAAACACGAACGAATCCCTGTTGTCTTAAATCATCTAATATCTCTTTATGTTCTCCTTTACGGGATTGCACTAAGGGGGCAAGTATCTGTATTTTAGTTTTCTCTGGATTCTGCATTAAATGAGCTGTCATCTGATCAATAGTTTGAGCTCCAACAGGATTACCACAAATATGACAATATTGTTTACCTACCCGGGCATATAAAACCCTTAGATAATCATATATCTCGGTAACGGTTCCCACAGTGGAACGAGGATTCTTACTGGCTGTTTTTTGCTGAATGGCAATAGCTGGTGATAAACCTTCAATGTAATCAACTTTAGGCTTCTCCATTTGACCCAAAAACTGTCGGGCATAAGCAGATAAAGATTCCACATATCTGCGTTGTCCTTCAGCGTAAAGGGTATCAAAAGCCAAAGATGACTTTCCTGAACCTGAGATACCTGTAAATACAACAAGTTTATCTCTCGGAATTTCTAAATTTATATTTTTTAAATTGTGCTCGCTGGCACCTTTTATAATTATTTTGCTCTTCAAAGTTACTCCTTGCTATCTTTCAGCAATTTTCTTAGGCTTTGATTTGTCAAATAAAATCATTTGACTCTTTCTTAGCCAAGTTAATATAATTATAATATATTGATTATTAAATAATTATCATTATTCATATTACATTATACTTAAAATATAATATGCTTATTTTTGAATTTTTATGAAATAAGCCTTATTAATTTTAAAAATCCCTTTTTTGTCTCACTTTCAAACATTAATTAGCTAAAAATAGCACTCATACTTCTAACTTCTTGGTATATAATGATTAACTTATGTCCTGCTTATGACTAACTTGTATTCTGCTTATGACTAACTTATGTCCAGCTTATGTCCAACTCATGTCCAGCTTATGTCCGAAAGTGGACATCAGTTAGATATAGGTTTTACATTTTCTTTAGGTCTGCAATCTGGATCAAAGTTTCAGCTTTCAATGTCTAACTTTTTTCTGGTTTAATATTTTACCACTGAACTTTCCTGGAACAGTCATTTCAAATCCTCATCTTTATTTTATTAAATAAGTTACGGATTTATCTTGACAGATAGTGCTTATTAAGTAGTTTAAATCATTTGAAGAATAAGCAATCCTAACCAATAAAATAATAAAGGAGAACAAAATGAAGTATTTTAGAAAAATGAGCGGAGAAAAATGTTACCTTTCCCCCATTTCTTTAGATGATGTAGAGCTTTATACACAATGGGTCAATGATATGGAGATAGGTCAGTTTGTCTTGTTTTCCACTACTATTTATGATATAGAAAAAGAAAAAGAAGCTTTAAAAAAGTTAATGGAAGAAAGCATAAGTTTTGCAATTATAGAGAAGAACACGAATAAGGCAATTGGTAATTGCAGTCTTTTTGGAACAAGTGAAGTACATCGTCACGGTCAATTTGGTATTTTTATAGGAGACAAGTCATACTGGAGTCAAGGCATAGGTACAGAAGCAACCAGACTTATATTAGATTATGGTTTTAATGTTCTAAATTTAAATAATATAAGTCTGGAAGTTTATGCATTCAACAAAAGAGCCATTCGTTGTTATGAAAAAGTTGGTTTTAAGTTAGCTGGACGTCGTCGTAATTATCTCTTTATGGCAGGTAAATATCACGATGTTTTAATCTATGATATTTTAGCAGAGGAATTTGAAAGTCCCTATGTTAATAAACTTTTTGAACGCAGTTCTAATGAGGATACTGAAGCAAAAAAGATTTCCTGGATTTAAGGTTTTTCCAGCTTTGTTAAAATGCAAGAACAGAGTTTATTCCAAAAAATAAGAGGTCAAAGCAGAGCTTTAAAAATTCTTTTTCAAGCTATAGAAAATGAACACATAGCCCAAGCCTATCTTTTTCATGGAATAGAAGGAGTGGGAAAATTCACTACTGCCTTATACTTTGGTATGGCTCTAAATTGTTTGGCTAACAAAGAATTCCGTCCCTGTGGAGTTTGTAGTTCCTGTCATAAATTTCTTAATTTTGAACATCCTGATTTACTTTATCTTTTCCCTACTCCCAATCTTCAATTAACTCCAGAGGGTGAGATAAAAAATGATGAATATCGTAAGGAATATGAAGGTTACATCCGTAATAAAATAGAAACACCCTGGGAAGACTATCGGTTCAGTTCTAATATTATGATTCGTAAGGAAAGTATTTCCTGGCTGATTAAACGCTTAAATATCAGCAGTTATGAAGCCAAATACCGGATTTGTATTATTGAAGATGCAGATTTAATGAATATAGAAACGGCAAATGCTTTTCTTAAAACTCTGGAAGAACCTCCCGAATCAACTGTTATAATTTTAACTACTAATAATCCTTCTCAGTTACTACCTACAATAGTTTCACGCTGTCAACCTATACATTTTCAACCTGTGGACCCTAATGTGATTGCTCAGATATTGATAGATGATTTTAACACTTCTCCAAGGACAGCAAGAATAGTCTCCCAAATAGCAGATGGAAGCGTTAAATATGCCATACATTTGGTTCAAGGAGAATCATCAAAACTTCGTGAAAGAGCTTTTGAAATTATGCAAATGGCTCTTGAAGGTAATGATTTAGCTTACTATCGTTCTTTACAGGCTAATTTACAAAAATATAATGCAGAAAATCTTATTGAGATTATTCGCTATCTTTGTATGTTTGTTGGAGACCTGGATTTGATAGAATCTGCTGAAGAACAGGTAGTAAATATTGATAAGAAGGATTTTCTTATTGAGGCAAGAGCAAAAATTCCCATCCAGAATAGTGCAGAATTAACTGATAAAGTGCTGGATTTTGTATTGCTGATGCAGGATTATATCCGTAAAATCCGTGGCAATGTTAATCTTCAGCTCATACAACAAAATCTCTATTTCCAATTAAATAATCTTTTCCGTCCCTGAAGCTATGGCGGAGAATAAATTAATCAAAAATATCAGTGTAATGTCCTTTGCTATACTGATTAGCAGGATTATGGGACTAGTCCGTGACCAGGTTATGGCTTTCTGTTTTGGGACTACCTATCTAAATGACGCTTTTGTAGTTGGTTATCGCATTCCAAATCTGTTGCGTAGTATGTTTGGTGAAGGTGCTCTTTCCGCTGCATTTGTTCCTTTATACAATGAAATTGGAATCAAAGAAGGGAAAAGAAAACAGATTAATTTCGCTCTACAAGTGCTTTCCATACTAACATTTTTCCTCTTGATTCTAACCATTATTGGTATCATTTTTGCCCCAGCTATTGTAAAAGTACTTTATCCTGGTCTACTCCCTAAAACTTATAAATTAGCTGTTATCCTGACCAGAATAATGTTCCCTTATCTTCTCTGGATTGGACTTTCTTCCACAATGATTGCCATACTAAATTCTCACGACAAATTCTTTATGACGGGTTTATCCTCTGCTTTGCTGAATTTAGGTATGATATTAAGTATGGTAATCCCGAGATTTGTCTTTCATATTGAAGGCGAAGACCTTGTTCGTTGGGCTGCTGTTGGTGTTTTCGGAGGAGGTTTTTTACAGACCATCATAAACTTTCCTTATCTAAAACAATTGGGGTATCCTTTCAAAATAATGATTAAATTTGGAGGTGAAGCTCTAACTACTTTATGGAAAAGGTTTTTACCCTCATTAGTTGGAGTTGGAGTTCGTGAACTCAATCTTGTGGCTGATTCTTTAATGGCTTCATTTCTTGCTGTAGGAAGTATTTCAGCTCTGGAATATGGTTATAGATTGTTTCAATTCCCACTGGGAATGTTTGCTATTTCCACTGGAACTGTTTTATTACCTACTTATTCCAGATTGGTTACTTACGATAATTATCCAGAACTTTCAAAAAACTTACGTATAGCAATGCTCAATCTCACCTATCTGATGCTACCAATTACTGTTCTTTTAATGGGACTGGGTAAAGATGTGGTGCAAATCCTTTTTCAACGTGGTGCTTTTGATGCTAAAGCAACTCTCTGGACAACTCAAGCTCTGATCTGTTATAGTTTAGGTCTTATCTTTTTCAGCTTTAATCAGACTTTAACCCCTTTATTCTATGCACATAAAGATACTCGCACTCCTGTTCGTATCGCTATTAGAATGGTCTGTCTAAATATAGTGCTCAACTTCATATTAATGCAATTTCTCCAGCATAGAGGACTTGCTTTGGCTACCTCTATAACGGCAATGGTTAATTTCGTTATTTTACTAAGACTGATACATAAAGAGATGCCTCATATTGATTTCCACGGCATTTTCCCTAATGTTCTAAAAACAATTGTAATTAGTGTAATTATGCTCATCTTCCTCATTATTACTGACCACTTTTATGTTGCTACTGGACTATGGAAGCTGATAATTAAAGTCATCATTCTTTCTGTCTCAAGTATCGCATTATTCTATGTTCTTGGACTATTATTTAAACTGGATTACCTGAAGGAAGCAGGAACTAATTTATGGAAAAAATTCCAGAAAAAATAGCGGAAAAACTTCCTTTATTACCAGACCATCCTGGAATTTATCTTTGGAAAAATGCCGAGGACGAAATAATCTATATTGGAAAAGCTAAATCTTTAAAGAATCGGGTAACTTCCTATTTTAGTTCTACTAATAAAGATATCAAGACTGAACATTTATTGAAATATATCGCTGATCTGGATTATATTCTTGTACCTACGGAACAGGATGCCTTTATCTTAGAAGCCAATTTAATAAAGCGTTATAAACCAAAATATAATGTATTACTTAAGGATGATAAACGTTATCCCTTTGTAAAGATAACTTTAAATGAACCTTTCCCCAGAATTATTGTCACTCGTGATTATGTTAGAGATGGTTCACGCTATTTTGGTCCTTTCACCGATACTAAATCCTTACGTATGACCTTAAGAAACCTGGAATGGATTTTTCCAGTAAGAACCTGTTCTCGTCAAATTCCTGCAGATAGAATTAAATATCAAAAAGCCTGCATCAATTATCAGTTAGGGAAATGTCCTGCTCCTTGCATTGGTGCTATTTCTCAGGAAGAATATATGCAGATTGTCAAGAGACAGATGCGATTTTTAGAAGGTCATCATGATGAAATTTTAGAGGAATTCAAAACAGAGATGAACAATCTTTCCGAAGAGCTAAAATTTGAAGAAGCAGCAAAATTAAGAGACCGCATTCAGGCTATAGAACATATCCAGAAAAGACAGGTGGTTTATTCTCCAGATTCTCGTAATACTGATGTTATAGGCTTTTATCAGGAAGAAAATATTGCCATCTGCGTAGTTCTGCGTATTGTTAATGGGATGATTATTAATAAAGAAGACTATCCTCTGGCTAATGTGGAAGAAAACACTCCTGAAGAAATTTTAGCTGCTTTCCTGAAATTATATTATAGTAACCGAGATGAATTGCCCGACGAGATTCTTTTACCTTTTGAACCTTCTGAACTGGAAGAACTGAATGAATGGTTACAGGGAATCATTTCTATCCCTAAACGAGGGGAAAAGAGCCAACTGGTGGCAATGGCAAAAAATAATGCTTTTCATCTAGTGGAGGAACATAAATTAGCACATTTGCGCAAAGCTAATAGAACCATCTATCCTATTCAAGAATTAAAAGAAAAACTTGGTCTTCCTAAATTACCCAGAAAGATGGTATGTCTGGATATTTCTACTATACAAGGAACGGATACAGTAGCTTCAGCTGTCTTCTTTGAAAATGGAAAACCTAAAAAGAAGAGTTATCGTCATTTCATAATAAAAACTCTGGATACGCAGAATGATTATGCAGCTCTTCAGGAAACTCTAACTCGTTATTTAAAAGAATGTGAAGAAAATCCTGAAATGCTACCCGACTTATTCATTATAGATGGTGGCAAGGGACAACTTAATGCTTGTCTGGAGGTCTTAAATAATTCTAATTATCCAGATATACCTATCATATCTCTGGCTAAAAGGATAGAAGAAATATTTCTCCCGAATAATTCAATATCTATAACTTTGCCAAGGTCTTCTTCTGCATTGAGATTGTTAATTGCTATCCGAGATGAAGCACATCGTTTTGCTATTACCTTTCATCGTTCTCGCAGGTCTCGTAGAACTTTAATCAGCGAACTGGAAGAAATATCAGGCATTGGAGAACAGACCAAATTTTTGCTTTTAAAGGAACTTGGTTCTGTGGAAGCAATAAAAAATGCCAGCCCTGAAAAACTGAATTCTATAAAGGGAATTGGTCCTAAAACAGCAGAAAAAATTTATTCTTATTTTCATCCTCAGGATTCTGAGAAAGGATAGAAGGCAAAATTTTCCTTGTCAAATCCTGCATTAGCATAAAACTTGAAAAAAACTTTATTGAGGTGAATAAATGAAGCTATCTCAACGAGCTATGGAGATTCAAGCATCTCCTATCCGTAAATTGATGCCTCATGCTGAAGCAGCTAAGAAGCGTGGTTTGAAAGTTTATCATTTGAACATAGGACAACCAGATATTCCTACTCCTCAGGTTATGATTGATGCCTATCATAGTTTTTCCGATAAAGTCCTGGCTTATGGTCCTTCTCAAGGTTTGGATATTTACCGACAGGGACTGGTTAGATATTATTCTCGTTATGGAATCAACCTCAATGAGGATGAAATAATCGTCACTACTGCCGGTTCAGAAGCCATAACTTTTGCTATGATGGTAGTAGCAGAAGTTGGCGAAGAAATCCTTGTTCCTGAACCTTTTTACACTAATTATAACGGTTTTGCCAGTATGTCGGGAATACATCTAAAACCTATCACAACAGTTGGAGAAAATGGTTATCAACTTCCTCCTGCAGAAGTGATAGAATCATTCATCACCAAAAAGACTAAAGCCATTTTAATTTGTAATCCTGGAAATCCAACTGGAACAGTTTACCCAGAAGAAGATGTTATGATGATTGGTGAAATTGCCAGAAAGTATAACCTATTCGTAATATCAGATGAAGTTTATAGGGAATTTATTTATGAAGGTTTAAAACATACCAGTATTATGAATGTTCCCGACCTGGAAGCAAATGCCATCTTAGTTGATAGTGTCTCCAAGCGTTATAGTGCCTGTGGTGCCAGAATTGGATGTATTGCTTCAAAGAATAAAGAAGTAATGAGTGCTCTCTTAAAATTTGCTCAAGCCAGACTGTGTCCTCCAACGGTAGACCAGCTTGCAGCGCTTGCTTGTATAGATTTAGGGGATGAATACTTTCATCCTTTGATTTCTGAATATGAAGCAAGACGAGATTTAACCTATAATGCACTCTTGCAAATTCCTGATATAGTATGTGTAAAGCCACAGGGAGCTTTCTATATCTTAGCTACTTTACCTGTGGACAATGTGGAAGAATTTGTAACCTGGATGTTGGATGAATTTAGCATTGATGGAGCAACTATGATGGGAGCTCCAGGTGATGGTTTTTATGCCACTCCGGGTTTGGGATTAAATGAAATGCGTCTTGCCTATGTTCTTAATCAGGAAGATTTGAGCAAGGCTATGCATATTCTCACTGAAGGAATTGAAGCTTATAATAAAATAAAAGGTTAGCTAAACATTTGAGGATGAGCTGATGAAGACTAAGTATAAGTATGAGCCTTATTTATATATCCTTCCAGCTTTAGTATTACTTCTTCTATTTCGTTTCATTCCTATCTTATTGTCCTTTGTAATTAGTTTCTTTGATTTTGGAATTACCAGTATTGGTAATTTTATTGGATTCCAGAATTACAATAAACTTTTTGTTGACCCTGAATTCTGGCAATCTATGATGAATACGGTATGGCTTGTAATTATTGCCGTACCCTTAAGTATTATCATACCTTTAATTTTTGCTGTCCTTTTAAATCAGATAAAATGGCTAAAGGGTTTCTTTCGTACCATCTATTTTATGCCTTATGTGACCTCTCTGGTAGCTGTTTCCATTGTCTGGAAGATTATTTATGCAGAAGAAGGAGGTTTAGCCAATGCCTTTCTTCAATGGTTAGGTTTTCAACCTCTTAAATGGTTAGCTGAACCAAAAGGAATTTTCACCTTATTATTCAATTCTTTGGGAGTCTCTATTCCTTCCTGGTTAGGAGGTCCTTCGCTGGCTCTTTTTTCCATTATCATTATGACCGTATGGAAAAGTCTGGGATATAATACCATCATCTATCTTTCTGGATTGCAAAACATCTCTAAGGTCTATTATGAAGCAGCGGAAATTGATGGTGCTAATAAATGGAAACAATTCTTTAAAATAACCGTCCCACTAATTTCACCTACCACTTTCTATGTTCTATTGATGACGACTATTACGAGTTTTCAGACTTTTGCTCAAGTCTATATGATGACAGATAAAGGTGGACCCTTAGGGACTACTAAGTTAATAGTCTATTATATCTATGAGAAGGGATTTGATGACCTTCAGATGGGATATGCCAGTGCTGCAGCACTAATTTTGTTTGTGGTTATACTTGGTTTAACTTTAATGCAAAGACGCCTGGAAAGTAAGGTCAATTATTAGAGGTGCAAGATGAATAAAATCTTCAGTAATTCAATTGTCTATCTTTTCCTGATATTCTTTGGAATTATTATGATTCTACCCTTCATCTGGATGATTTCAACCTCTTTAATGTCGCAAGCAGAATTTAATAAAAATGAATCTGTATTTATTCCTAAGGAAGAGTATTATGTCTGGGATGAAAATGGAAAAGAACATCGTATCATCCTGGTCCAACAAAAAGAAGAAAACAGTATTATTCATGTCTTAGATGAGAACCTTCAGATATCTAAAGATTACCCTGAATATATGAGTGTGCCCTCTTCTCAGGTTAGATTAATCAAGAAGGTTCCCAGTTTTCATTGGGATAATTATATTACTGCTTTCAATAAAGTGCCTTTTGCTCGTTATTTTGCTAATACCATATTTGTCTCATTCTTAACTCTGATAGGCGTGTTAATAACCTCTTTTTTAGCTGCTTATGCTTTTGCCCGAATGGAATTTAAAGGTAGAGATATTATCTTCTATCTCTTCTTAAGTATGATGATGGTGCCCGAACCTATATATATTATTTCCTCATATATGTTGCTGGATAAATTTAACTGGTTGGACACTTATCAAGCTCTGATAGTTCCCTGGTGCGTTAATATTTTTACCATTTTCCTTTTCCGTCAACATTTCAAATCCTTACCGCAAGAACTGTTTGATGCTGCTGCAATTGATGGTTGTAGCATTTTTGGAATGCTCTGGAGAATTGTGCTTCCTCTCTCTAAATCTGTTATAGCCACCGCTTCAGTTTTTTCTTTAATCGGTAGCTGGAATAGTTTTATGTGGCCCCTGGTTATGACAGATAGACCCGAATTGCGAGTTCTGCAGGTGGGGTTAAGTTATTTCAGTCAGGAAGCATCCACTCAAACAACACTTTTGATGGCTGCTTCTACCTTTAGTATACTTCCTATCTTAATTATTTTCTTCTTCGCTCAAAAACAAATCATTGCCAGTTATGCCAAAGCTGGCTTAAAAGATTAAAAGGGAGATAGATAAATGGCTAAAAGTAAATCTGATGTAAAGGATATAAAAGAACGGCTTAGACAAAGTTCTGCAACTGCAGCGAAAAAGCCAGTTAAAGAATATAAAGTTCCAGAGAAACCACCCACTTTTGATGAAACTTTGCTCAGACCTCAAGCTTTAGTGCCTTCTAAAACTAATACCATTGTTGCCTGGATTGTCTTTGCTTTTGCTTTAATCATCTATATGTTAACTCAGGCAAGGTCTTTATCCTTTTGGGATTCCGGAGAATATGCCACCTGTATCAGTATTCTGGGTGTGCCACATCCACCTGGAAATCCTTTTTATATCCTTTTTGGAAAAGCGTTAGTTTCGCTCTTCGGTAATATTTTCCCTCATGCTGTAATAGCCGCTTTTATTTCAGGTCTTGCTTCTGCTTTTGCAGTAATGTTCACTTATCTGGTCACAGTTCAACTGACCAGTATGTTTAAGATAAAACCCTGGCAATCTATGTTTGCTGGTGTGATTGCAGCTTTATATACTGCTTTTTCCTATACTTTCTGGATGAATGCAGTAGAAGCTGAGGTTTATGCTGGTCTGGTCTTCTTTATTAATCTCATAATCTGGCTAACCTTGAAATGGGTGCAAAATTCACGAGATTTTAATAAACAGAACTACCTCCTTTTGATTGTATATTTATTCTTCCTTGGTTTTTGTGTGCATCAAACAGCTTTGCAGATTGCACCTGCCATTCTTTTCATTGTAACCTATCCTATATTTTTACAAGCTACAACTAAAAAAACCTTTTGGTATAAGTTCTTTGGCTATGGTGCAGCTTTAATTATCACTTATCTGATTTTTGGAGAAATAGGAAAGGCTTTTAATATTGATTCTTTTGACCAGCTGGGTTTTGCTCTATGCATTATTGTCCTGATGTATATAGATTTACATAAGGTGCTGGATAAAAAGATTTGGCTGCTTGCTATTGCTCTTATTATTCTGGGAGTTTCTTCTTATATCTACCTTCCTATTAGAGCAGCAGATCGTCCTTTTATTAATTTAGCGGATCCAAGCACTCCTAAAAGATTTGATGATTATATCCAGAGAAGACAATATAAACCAGAACAGGTAACATCTATGTTTGCTCGAAGAGGAAATTTCTTTGAGCATCAATTAGGTTATCATTTTCTCAGATATTTTGGCTGGCAATGGTTCAAATCCGATTCTGTTAACCGAGTAACAGGTATTCCAGCACAAGTAGTAAATGTTTTTGGAGGTTTATTCGTTGCCTTTCTGGGGTTATTTGGAGCTGTGTTCCACTGTAAAAAGAATAAACACAGTTTCTTCTATTTCCTGGCTATCTTTTTCTGCACCTCATTGCTGATGGTTTTTGTGATGAATCTTTCCAGTGCTGAAGTGCGAGATCGGGATTATTTCTTTGTCGCAGCTTATAATATGTGGGCAATATGGCTAGGAATTGGTGCTATGGGTTTGGTCTCATTATTCAACAATGATAAAGATAAAGTTTTAAGAGTGGTAATGGCTGCGATAATGCTATTTTTACCAATCTTTAATATGGCAACACAATATTATGAACATGATCGTTCCCGTGAGTTAATAGCTCTGTATTATGGTGTAAATTTCCTCAATTCTGTGGAAGAGAATGCCATCATTTTCACTAATGGAGATAATGATACCTATCCGCTATGGTATGCACAAGCAGTTAAAGACCCTTATGCTGAACCCTATGTACATCAAGCTCGCGAGGTTTATCCCACCGATGAATCTCAAGAAGCTATCAAAAGAGCTATGGAATATAAGAATCAACAATGTAGCGGTATCCGTAAAGATGTTACTGTAGCGAATCTTTCTTTACTCAATACTTCTTGGTATATCCGTCAATTAAGAGACCTGGAAGGAGTTATTATCAATTGGAGTGAAGAGGAGATTAATTCTCTGGATGACCGTTATGGCAGCTTTCAAAAATTATTGTGGAAGGATTCGGTTACCTTTGATGCTGGTGACCCTGAAGGGAAAATGAAGTTTACCATTAATTATCGGGAAAACTTTGAAAAAAGTGAAACTACCGGTGAGTTTTATCCTCGTAGAGGTTCAGATTTTGCAGTTATACAAATTTTAAAGGATAACTTTGGTAAAAGACCTATCTACTTTGCTGTTACTTGTGAGTCAAGAGTGGGATTTGATGACTATCTGCGTAATGAAGGTATGGTTTCTCGCGTCGTTGCTACTTATGACCCAGTTAATGAACAGATAGATATTGATCGTCTTCTCACCAATATTGATAAGGTATATAAATATGACTCCATCTTTGATCCAAAGGTGTATAAAGACGATAATATGAAACGGTTAGTGATGAATTATGGCTCTGGTTTTTCTCGTGCTGCCGTTTATTTTGCTAAAAATCATCAATTTGAGAAGGCAGAAGAGTACGCAAAAAAGGCTCGTGCCTTTATTGATAGTGACATTCGCTTAACTGAATTCTATGTGACTTATTACATTGAGAAAGGGGAACTGGATAAGCTGGATGCTTTTATTGAAAATAATATTTGGGGAAATAGAGACGAAATCAGCATTTACCGTGCTTATGTGCTTAGATATGTGATGGAAAATAGACAGGACCTCGTTCCAAGATACTTAGCAAAAATTATGGCAAGACATCCTGATGAACCAGAGTTAGGTGCCATTGCACTGGCTTATGGTTATCAATATAAACAAATGTCTCAGATTGATGCACTGTTTGATTCTCTGAAAGATATCCTTCATTATACACCCGAAGATATCTATCGTTCTATTCAACAAGAAATGGGTAACCAAAGCTATTAAGCTACACATTTTATTTTAAGGATAAATAATGTAACCTCGCAAATGTATTATCTGCTGGAAAGAGGGAGTTACTAAGTAATTCTTGAGATTTTAGCTCCTTACTAAGTCTCCCTTGGCTCTCTCCTGTTACTTTCTTACCTAAACGGCCAAGGGAAAGGCAAGGAGGAGACAGGGGATAAATATTTTGTAATATTTTATTTCACTCTGAGTTAACAATCAATTTTTGCTTATTTATTTTTCATCTTATTTTATAAGTCTTAGAGCTTTTTTTGAAGAAAATTGTATTCTGGATAGATTGAAAATATCCTTTCACCTTGATAATAAAAGGCTTTAGAGCTTAACAATGGTGAAAAAACTAATAGAAATTTCTTGACTTTTCGACCATTCTAACTAATTTGGTCAGAAATTCAAATTTAGATTCAGCATCTATATCATATTTGATTAATAATAAAGGGATTAGGTATGTATAATGAATACAGGATCAGATAAAAAAGAGCTAATACTGGATTCAGCTATTGAATTATTTAATCGTTGGGGTTATGCTAAGACCTCAGTGGATGAAATTGCTCGGGCTGCACATATAGCAAAATCTACTATTTATTATTATTTCCCGAGTAAAGAAAATCTTTTTATTGCAGCTATTGAAGAAAAAGCAGAAGAGTTTTTTAATAAATTAACCACTGCTATAGAAGCAGCAGAAAAGTTTGAAGATAAACTCTCCTGTTTTCTAAGCCTACCAATAACCTGCATCTTTCAGAATATGCCTCTTCTGGCAAATGCTATGCAACAAATTCCCCCAGATTATTTTACAAGTTTATTAATTAAAAGAAACGAATATCGTCAAAGAATGAATAATCTTCTGGCTGAAATTATGAATTATGGGAAAAAACAAGGTATAATAAATGAAAAAATCAATTCTGAACATTTTAGCGAGATGATTAATGATTGGTTTATTATGGGAGATTACTGGAATGAAGGAGATAATAAAAACAGAATCTTGAAGCGTTTGGAAAGAGACCATGTTTTAATGGTTCAATTACTTTTATATGGCATTCTTAAACGGGATACAGCAAAACCAAGGACAAGAAAAAAAGTGAATAAAAGGAAAATCCAATGAAACGCATTAGTATTATTATAGCATTATGCTTGATAGTCTCAATGTTTTGGTCAATAAGTCTGGATGAAAGCATTTCTCTGGCAAAACAAAATAATAAAGATTTATTGTCTTCCAAAGAAGATTTACAAAAAGCTAACCAGACTTACTATCAAGTGCGTGCCAATATCTATCCTCAACTCAATGTTGTAGGTGCTTATAGTTTAAATAAGACCTATCTTCCCGATTCTGCCATTGTTCCACCCATAGATTTAAGCTTAGGACTGGACCCTGACACTGCCAGCTCTAATGATTATTATTTAGCCAATGTAATGTCTGGTGCTCTAAATTCCTTAGTTCCCTCCTCTCCAATGGAAGAGGGTTCAATGGCTCTCTCTTTACAGATGCAACAGGTACTTTTTACGGGTGGGAAATTAAATTATAGTATTAAGACTGCTGATATTTATCGTAACATTCAGCAACTAAATTATCAATTGAAAGAACAGGATATAATACTTAAGACCACTCAAATGTTCTATTCCTGCCTTTTAGCTGATAAATTAGTTAATGTACAGGAAGCAGCTCTGGAAACAGCAAGACATCATCTGGCTCGCGTAGAAGCTTTTGCTAATGAAGGACTGGTCTCCGATTTTGATGTTATGCGAGCTCGTCTGGAAGTTGCTAAACTTGAGCCACAACTGATGCAAGCACAGAATTCCCGAGATCTTGCCTTGTCCGCTTTCCGTACTCAGATTGGTGTTAATGACCCCACCATTGTCCCAGAAGGGAATCTTGTTCTTCCACCCAAACTGGATATTACTCTTGATGAGGCATTAACTCAGGGTTTGGAAAATAGAATTGAACTGACTATGGCAAAAAAGGGAACTGAAGTTGCAAATTTACAATTGAAGACTGAACAAGCTGGATATTTTCCCAATCTTGCTCTTCAAGCAAGTGCTGCTCTTTATACTAAAGCTGATGAATATGCTATAGAAGGTGATGATTTTGGAACCAATTATAGCATAGGATTAGGCATATCTTTCCCTCTCTTTAATGGTTTTGCCACTAAAGCAAAAGTTAATTCTGCCAAGTCCGGCTATCGGCAATCTCAATATCAAGAACAGAAATATGAAGATTTAATCCGTTTGGAAATCACCCAAAATTATCAGAAATTAAGACATGCGGAAAAAAACTATCTTGTCCAGGAAGAAAATATGAAAATGGCAGAACGTAGTTTGCAGCTTGCGCAATTGCGTTATGAAAATCAGGTTGGTATCCAATTGGAAGTTTTTGATGCTCAGACCACTCTCTCTGCTATACAATTACAATATTTTCAATCAATATATGAGGTCATCTCTGCTACCAGAGAGCTTCAAAAATCTTTAGGTATGAATTTTTAAAATGGAGTAAAACAAAATGAAGAAACAGTATTTCTTAATCATAATACTAAGTATTGCTCTTTTATTGACCGGTTGCGGAAGAAAGCAATCACAATTTAAGACCTTACAACAGATTCAGAAAGAACAAGGTATTCCGGTTAGAGTGAAAACTGTTGAATTGGAAACCTTCGTTCAAGAATTGAGTTATAATGCATCACTCGGTGGAAAAGAAGAATCAAACGGGCAATCTTTAGTTTCAGAAGTAGTTAGCTCTGTTAATGCTAAGATTGGTGACCGTGTTTCTGCTGGACAAATTATAGTAACTTTCCCCAGGAATACACCCACTGCTCAATATGAACAGGCTTTGACTGCTTATAATGCTGCAAAAACTGCATATGAAAGAATGCGCAATTTGTATGCTAATGGTGCAATTTCTCGTCAGGAACTGGATAATGTTGAAACCCAATATAAAGTTGCTCAAGCTAATTTAGATGCCAGTGATAAAATGATTAATGTTCGTGCTCCTATTAGTGGTATTATCACCAATATTGCAGTTAGTCCAGGTGAACGAAGTTATCCTGGTCAAAATCTTTTCACTGTTTCATCAACTAATGGATATAAAGCAAAATTGATGGTTGCAGATAGAGATGCGATGAAAGTGAAAATTGGCACTCCTGCCACTGCCACTTGGGAAAACATTACACTAAACGGAAAGGTCAGTAATATCTCTCTCGCTTTAGACCCTTATCAAAAAGCCATCCCCGTAGAAGTTACTTTCCCCATCAATGGACAACGTATAAGCTTCGGTTCTACTGCCCAGATAAAATTGCAAATTCTCACAAAACCTAATTGCATCGTTGTTAATCGTGAGTATGTTGTTAACGAAAATGATAAGCAATTTGTCTGGATTAATCAGAATAATCATGCTATTAAACGTGAGATAACTACAGGTTTGGATAATCAACTTCAATTTGAAGTTGTTTCTGGTTTAGAACCCGGTGAGCAATTAATTACTGAAGGTCTTAACCTGTTAACTGAAAACGCGTTAATTCGCGTAATTGAGTAAGGAGGGATAGATGTTCCTATCCGACCTTTCTGTTGATAGACCAGTCCTGGTCTCTATGGCGTTATTTGTATTCATTGTATTTGGAGTATTAGCCTATTTCTCTATGCCTTTGAATCTAATGCCAGATGTAAAAATACCCTATGTAGTCGTCCAATCAGTTTATCCTGGTGCTGGACCCAGTGAAGTTGAAACGCAGGTGACTAAAAAGATTGAGGATGCTATAGCTACCGTAAGTCTAATAGATTATATCCAATCTTATTCGCTGGAAAATGTTAGCATTGTGATGGTTGCATTTAAAATGCAAAAAAATGTGGATATTGCCAGTCAAGAGATAAGGGAAAAAATTGATGCTATAATTCGTGACCTTCCTTCGGACTTGCAGAAACCTATTGTCCAGAAAATGGACATAAATGCTATCCCTTTTATGGATATTATTCTATCTGGAAATCTTGATGGAAAAGCTTTATATGAACTGGCAGATACTAAGCTAAAAGACCGTTTTGGTCAGATAGAAGGTGTTGCTCAGGTTGACCTCAGTGGTGGAAATAAACGTCAAATACAGGTTCAGTTAAATGACCAAGTAGTATTTCAGAATAAAATCTCCCTGGCACAACTGATGCAAATTCTGGCTGCTCAAAATATGGATATGCCAGCAGGAAACTTTCAAAGAGGCACTCAAGAATACTCTGTTCGTTTAAAGGGTAAATTTGAAAGTCTGGATGAAATTGCTAATGCCAATATCCCCACTCCTACAGGAATAAAAAAACTTCGCGACCTGGCTAATGTTATAGATGGTGCAGAAGATGTTCGCACCAGAGCAATCTATTTTGATGTTCCTAAAAAGGTTTTAGACCAAAATATCGTGCATATTTCTTTGACCAATGCTTCTGATGCTAATGTGGTAACTATATCAGATGAAGTAAGAAAAAATCTCCCTGAAATAGAAGAAGACCTTCCTGCTGGTGTTAGCCTCAATATTGTTAGAGATACTTCCGATTTTATTAAATCTACCGTTAGCGATACCTTTACCAATATCTGGTTGGGAATTCTTTTCACTGGTCTGATACTTTTAATTTTCCTGCATGACTTACGTTCCACCCTAATTGTGGCACTCTCTATGCCTATATCCATCATATCTACCTTTGTATTTATGCAGATTGCTGGTTTCAGCTTCAATATGATGACTCTAATCGGTATCTCCACTTCAGTGGGTATTCTGGTTTCAAACTCAGTGGTAGTTATAGAAAACATTTTTAGACATAGAGATGAGGGTATGCCTGTTCGGGATGCTGCTAAACGAGGAGCTGCTGAAATTGCCATTGCCGTCTTAGCCAGTACCTTAACCAATGTCGTAGTCTTCTTGCCTGTAGCAACTATGGGAAGTCTGGTAGGTCAGTTCTTCCGTGAATTTGCCTACACGGTTACCATTGCTACTATATTTTCATTGATAACTTCCTTCACGGTTACTCCAATGTTGGCATCTCGTATTTTAACGGGTAAAGAGAAAAAGAATAAATTCGGTATAGCGTTTGATAACCTCTTTGACAAATTTGAAGCTTCATATAAGAAGTTTCTGGGTACGGTGCTAAGCTCTAAAAAACACAGTCGGAATATCATCATCATATCCGTAATTTTAGTTGTAGGAAGTTTAGCCTTAATGCCTGTGATTGGACTGGAATTTATTCCAGAAATAGACCAGGGAGAAATGTCTATAACGGTTGAATTACCCGAAGGATACAACCTTGATCAGACTGCAGATGTATTAGAAATAGTACATCAACGTTTAGCTAATCATAAAGAAATAGAACATATAATCACTAACCTGGGCTCTTCCGGATTCGTTAATACAGGAACTAACCTGGCTTCTGCAAGAATCAAACTGGTTGATAGAGCAGATCGTAAGAAAAGTGCTAAGCAACTGGCAGAAATATTTAGTATAGAACTTGCAGATATACCCAATGCAAAAATTGTAGTCAGCGCTGGAGGTTCTGCTATGGGCCAGGGTATGGGTATGGAATTTTATCTGCAAGGTCAAGATAATGCTCGTTTGGAACAAATGAAGAATCAGATAACTGAGCTCATAAAAGATACTCCTGGACTAATGAATTTAGATACCAGTAGTAGAGGTGGTAGACCTGAATTAACTATCATTCCTAAACGAGACCAGATGTCTGCAGTTAATGCCACCGTCTATGACCTTGCCATATCTCTTCGTGCCGCAGTTGAAGGTATGGTCTCCACAGAATATCATGAAGGAGATAATCAGTATGATATTAAGATATCTCTTGCAGATGATGCAGTGGATACTCCGGATAAGATAAGGAATCTCACGATACTCATTAATGGACAGCCCTATCTTCTTTCTCAGTTGGCTGATATTGAAGTTAAACCAGGTGCCAGTAATATCATTCACCGGGATAGAGCAAAAACTATAGTTTTCACCGGAGAAATAGCAGAAGATGCAACTATGGGTGATGTGATGAATGCAGTTCAGGAAAAACTTCAGGGCTTTAATTTCCCCTCTGGATATAAAATTGTTTGGGGTGGTGGTGCAAAGATGCTGAATGAAACTGTGGTCGCTATGCTGCAGGCTTTTCTCCTGGCTGTTTTGCTAACTTATATGATGCTTGCTGCTATTCTGGAAAGCTTCTTACAACCACTATTTATTCTGGGAACTGTTCCATTGGCTCTAATTGGTGTTATTCTTTCCCTTCTGATAACACATCAAACCTTCAATATAGTCTCTATGATGAGTGTGGTTATGATGGTTGGAGTTGTGGTTAATAATGCTATCCTGCTTTTAGATTATGCTAATATGCGTAGAAAACAGGGTGCTGCACCTCATGATGCTCTAATGGAAGCAGGTGAAGCCAAACTTAAACCTATCATTATGAGCACATTATCTATCGTTATCGGAATGTTGCCTATGGCTATTGGTATCGGAGCTGCAGGAAGAGAGCTTAGAAAACCTATGGGTATTGTCACCATCGGTGGACTTTTAGTAGCAACCTTTATGACATTGGTGATTATCCCTGCTTTTTATTATCTGGTTATTCAGAAAGAAAACAATAGAAAAAATGGGAAAAAGAATCAGGTTCCACAAATAGAAAATCAATAAAATAAATCTACTCAGGAAGCTGAGAGTTATATTATTTTCAGCTTCCTGAGTGCTTTCCCTTGACAATTATTCAATATCAATAAATTTATTTCAAATAATAAACTTCCAGATAAAGGAGACTCTTATGAAAAAAACTTTTCTACTTATGACTCTCTTAATGCTAACATCTTTAATCCTGGCAGTTCCCGTAGCAACTCATCAAAAACAGTTAGATATGGGTGCAGACCTCTTCAATACTCATTTTCCCATTTATGTAGGATTGGACTATGGGTTGAATGAAAATTCTACCGTTGGTGGAGGTTTATCCACAGCATTCTATGATCACGGTAACAAGTTTGATATCTATGGAAACTGGAATTACCATTTTGTTAATCTTCTTTCTATGCCACACAATACTGACCTCTATGCTGGACTTAGTCTGTGCTTAGACGCTTGGCTTGGTCATGAAGGACATGAAGATGACCATAAGTCAATGCTTATTTTAACTGGTCAAATTGGGGGTCGTTATTATTTTAACAACAATTTAGGAATTCATTTGGAGATTGGAGGATGTCCTACTTCCAATGCTACATTTGGCATTTCTTACAAGTTTTAGGAGCAAATGAGAAGCTAAAAAGTTAATTTGGCTTTTACCTGGTTAGCATTAAAATGTTAGTAAATACCTATAAAAGGAATATACAATGATAGAAAGAGAAAAAATTGAAGAGATACTAAATCGTGTCAGACCATCAATTCAAGCTGATGGTGGTGATGTAGAATTGGTCAATATCCGTGAAGATAATGTCATTGAATTGCGTCTTAAAGGTGCTTGCAATGGATGTCCAATGGCTACATTGACTTTAAAAGCGGGCATTGAACGCATAATTAAAGAAGAAATCCCGGAAGTTGCTGAAGTTATAGCAGTAGCTTGAAAGATAAGAGTTATTAACTCAGTACTATTAAAAAGTAGAAGGTTAAATTTATTAACCTTCTATTTTTTTATCTACTCATAATCTTAAAGGGAAAATATACTACTATTTTAACCAACTATTCTAAGAATAAATTTTGATTGCAATTTAAGGATAAGTTCAGTTTACTAACTTATGCCTTAAATCCTATTGGTTTGTTTTCAGGAACACCCTGAACTTTGATTTCTCCATATTGACTTTCAAAGCTTTCAATATTCTTTTGCAGAAGATTCAGGAATTGTTTGGCATGTTGAGGAGTGCATATAACTCTGCTATAAATACGCGCATCTGGTAGTCCAGGAAGTATACGACCAAAGTCCATAATAAATTCTGATGCAGAATTGGTTATTACAAAGAAATTGGCATAAGTTCCTTCACCAACATTTTCATCAATTTTAATATTAATCTGATTAGGTGGTTGAGGTTTATTCATTTTTTTCTCCTTATAATTTGAATAGCTCTTGATAGTTAAGCATTGTTCCAGAAGACTGGATTTTATGCAAGAGATTATTATAATGTCTTGATTTTTGACACAATTTTGAACAGCCCAGGATAATTAAACGTTCCTGAGCACGGGTTATAGCTACATTAAGTTTTCGGTCCACTTTTCCATCACTGGAAAGAGCTTCTGTAAGACTTAAATCGTTAGCATGATGCAAAGGTAAGCTGATAATAATATTCTTTCTTTCCGAACCCTGAAAGCGTTCCACAGTATCTATTGTAATAGCTCTCAAATCAATTGGTAGTTCTTTATAGATAGCCTGTATCATTGCTCTGAAGGGAGTTACAATACCAACATCTTTATCATAATTCTGGATAATGCCATATTGTTTGAACACTTTTAAAATCTGGATAATATATTGCACTTGCAGAGAATCGTAATAGAGATGTTCTGAAATTGGAAATTCTATCCAGACTAAACGAGAATCAACCAGAATATTTCCTTGAGGAACGAGATCTTGCAGTTGTAGCGGTAATTTTGGGATAAGAGCATTAGCGTAATATTCCTGCACTAAACTGGCAATCTGATTATGCATTCTATAGTGCTCATTAAGCATTGTAATAGAATGATTCCAGCCCTTGGTTTCGCAAACTTGAAATAAGCGTTCCATCATAGATTTATTATAGTAATCATAGCACAAGCTTTTTAGCTGCTGATTCCGAAATTTAAAAGTTTCTTTAGTCTGAAGAGTAATGGGTGGAAGTTGATTCTGGTCTCCTATCAGGATGGTCTTACCCACTTTTGTTATTATCCCGATGATATTATTTTCTATTATTTGAGAAGCCTCATCAATTACCAATTCATCAATCTTAACTATATTTAACATATCATTCAACCAGGCATTACAACTTTGAACTGTGGCAACCCAGATGCGATTGCTTTTGATAATCTTTTCTATTTCGTCAAAATCTTGCTCTGCTATCAAATGCTCTAATAATTCTTGCTTAATGGTTTCCGACTGTCCCGTGCGAATAAAAGGAATAGAATGTTTCTTTAAGTTTAAACAAATCTCATCTACTGCTCTATTTGTGAAACTTAGAATAAGAATATGATGTTCTGTTTCCCTAAAGACTTTTTCAATATATTGAGTGAGTAATCCCGAAGTTTTCCCAGTTCCAGGAGGTCCTTGAACGACAAAATAGTCCTTTGCCGCAAACATTCTATCCACAACATCATCTATGCTCTTTTGCTTAGAAGAATTAAAGATTCCTGCATTAGGTTCACGAATACCCAGAAAGAGAGATCGTTTTCCGCTTTTATCCTGCAAAAAGTCAAAAATGGAACTTAAGGGTGCATAGAGAGCACTTTCTATAATATCATGTTCCATAGCCCAAAGATCGGATTTAGAGTCTTCAATTTCTCTACAGCCACCATTTAATTGCACTTTCACCCTTTCTCTATCAATATATTTTATCTTTCCACGGATAATTTCCTGTTGTTCAACCCGCATTTTTTCACGATATAGCACAACTAAATCACCAATTCTGAAATCAGTTATTATATCCTCATCTGGAATAGAAAACCAGAGTTCATTAAATTGAATTTTCTCCAGTTTTAATGAGGTTAGTATCCGATAGTGTTGCTTCTTTGCATTAACACTTTCCTGCCAAAGTGCATTATAACCAAAAATGCTATTCTGATTTAAACCCCCGGTTTTTTCAAACCATATTTCTCTACAGAGTAAACGAACCTGCTCCAGAAACCATTCATATTCATAATCTTCCAGATTTTTAAGAGTTTCTATAATCTTGCTCAGTTTGGCTTCTCTAAAATTATTATCAGATGATACTTTTTGCTCTTTTAACCAATTAAAGAAAGGAATAGGGTCTATTGCCAGATTATGTATCAAACCTACAATACGATTCCTACACATTATCAATTCTTGTTCCAAAGCCATATCGCTACTTATATGACGAAGAGCATTTTCTCCAGCTGAAGAATAGAAAATACTTGCATAACCAAGAGGATTTCTGCCACTTTTCTTTAGCATCATATTATAGGCTATCACCTGCATCTTGTTATTCTTCCAGACATCAAATATATGAGCTTTACCGCTTTTCAATTCCACAATATGCCTTTTTCCATCTTTTTCATAAAGAATATCTACCCGACCTTGTAACCCATAACCTGGATTGAAAAAGCTTAGTTCCAGTTGAACAGGAACATTTCTCAGGGATGCAGCAAATTCTTTTAAAGCAGGAAAGTGTATTCTAAGTATGTTTTGATAAATGTTAAGAACGGTATTATTACCTAAAGCGACTAAAGAGATAGGTTGTTTAATCAGGCTTTTTTTGAATAATTCTTTAAAAGGCATATCTGGTGTTCTTATCAATTCATCCAGAATGTTATTAACAATGATTCCTTGAATCTGTTTTTCTGAAGAAGGTTCACTAATCATCCGATTGAGGATATAGTCCTCTGGATGCATCTCATTGTTAGTAAAACACTCTGCTAAATAACTGGTATCAATTAAAAAATCTGGTTCTAAAACTATCAGAGTGGTCGGATTACTTTGATAATTTTGTGCTCTTCCTTGAATGGGGGTTAGACGAAAACATTTAAGAGTGCAATATTGCCAGAGTACTTTTGCCAGGGTGCTCCATTTTTTACCTGCATCCTCCATATCATTCAAATAAATTGTGCACTCTATACCCTCTTCCAGTGTTCCAACTATCTTCAAACCTGCATCTTGATTGTTATTCTTCAGGACTTCCCAACTTTTCACTATACAGAGTAAATCTTTTCTCTTTTGAGGTGAAAGCGGAGGAAAAGCTTGAGCTTGATGTTTGCTAAGATAGTCTTCTATATCGGAATCTTCTATTTCTGGATTCAACCATCGGAGAAACTTATTTATTGCATAAACTGAGCTTAGCCATTCTTTAGAAGTAGGTTGATAATCATCTTCATGTGCAGCTTTATTGGATAAAATTCTGAGTTGATTGAGCTGATAATCTATCTCTGATGGGATTTCCAGTTGCTCCTGAATATATTTCATACGAGCAAATAAACCGCTAAAACTCATATTACTATCTTCACTGAGTTTCTTATACACTGATTCCAGAAGCTGGCGTAAGAGCAGAAACTTATTCTTTAGGTTTTCGCTACTGAATATAATATCTCGTAAACGCGTATAAACTTGAAGGATAAAATCTTGCTCTACTACTGACATAACTCTTTAATCGGCAAGTAACAATGAGTTAAGCGGATTGTTCATTCTCTTCCGTGGTAGTAAAAAATGCCTCTATAAAAGTTCTGATATCAAAGGGTTCCAAGTCTTCAAGAGTTTCTCCTACTCCAATAAATAGCACTGGTAGATTAAGATTATGCTTTAAATTGAAAATAATTCCTCCTTTAGCAGTACCATCATATTTTGCCAAGACTATACCAGTTAAAGGAATAGCTTTACTGAAGTTTGTTGCTTGAGAAATGGCATTTTGACCAGTTGTTGCATCTACTACTAAAAGAACCTGATGAGGCGCTTCAGGAATAAGTTTTTTTATGGTTCGGTCAATTTTACTGAGTTCTTTCATCAGATTTTCCCGAGTATGTTGTCGTCCTGCTGTATCTATTAGAACTACATCATAATCTTTAGCCAGAGCAGAAGCTATACCATCATAAACTACTGCTGCAGGATCTGCATTAGGTTGTGATTTAATAAGTGTTGCACCTGCTCGTTCTGACCAGATAGCTAATTGTTCAATAGCCGCAGCACGAAAAGTATCTGCTGCTATTATCATAACTTTTTTACCCTGCTGAATAAATTTATGAGCTAACTTTCCTATACTGGTAGTTTTTCCAACTCCATTAACACCAACAAA